>QKGS01000102.1 GCA_003250355.1 Bacteroidota bacterium | reverse complement strand
ACCGAAATAATTATACCCGTTGTACCATTGTTTTACCTTTTCTAAATCAATACCATCGAGATAATCGGTAAACGATTCTTTTAAATCATTATGAGTGTAACCGGTTATGGTAGCGTATTTTTCGTTAAGAGTAATGTCTTGAATGTTGTTGAGCCCGCTGAACAGGTTTAGCTTGCTGAATTTGCTTACCCCGGTCATAAATACAAAGCGGAGGTATTGATCGCAAGCTTTTATCGAGGAATAAAATCCTCGAAGAATATTTCGTGCTTCAAGGGCTGTCTCCTTATCTGTTATATTATCAATTATTGGTTTGTCGTATTCGTCAATAAGCAGTACTACTTTTTGGTTGGTTTTTTTGTATAGGGTTTTAATCAGAGAGGCAAGCATTGTTCCTAAATCAATATTCTCAACGCTATCTTTGAATGACACATTATTAAATTCGCAATTATCTTTAAGAGTAGTTGTTATTTTATTTTCAATAAACACTCTGCTCGACAAATCACCCCCTGTAAAGTCAATTTTAATAACAGGGTAGCTTTGCTCCCAGTCGTACTTATCGTATATGTACAGCCCTTCGAAGTGTTGCTTATGACCAAGAAATATTTCTGAAAGGGTATCTAAAAACAGTGACTTACCAAAGCGGCGGGGACGTGAAAGGAAGTAATAGTTGCTACCGTCTTCAATCATATTAAGTGCATCACGTGTTTTATCAATATATACGTAGTTCTCTTTGGGGTCACGTATGTCACGGAATGTTTGTTTGCCTATTGGAAGCTTTTTTCTTTTGTGCATAACCATTGTTTTGTACAAAAATAGTAAAAAATGGTTCTTGCAGGTAATGTGTTTTTGTACTTGTAAAAAATGGTGGTGCAGCGATAAGTAAGTTTTAGTGTATTAAAATCATTGATTAGCTAAATAATTAAAAGAGATAAATATGTGCTAATATTTGTAAAATCAGATACTTATAATATTAGATTTGTTTTTTTGCTATTGTGGATATGTATTTTTACAAAACCTTTAATGTAAATAAGCGTATTAGTAGCGGGGTAAAAACTAAGACTTAATATTATAAGGGTATATAATCAATTTACACTAAAATAAACTAAATAAAAAAGCATGAAGAAGTTCATACAATTATTTAAAAGCACAATTTACGTTTCATTATTTTTTAGTGCAGTTACTGCAAATTCTCAAACAGCCGATGACCTTATGAATATGTCATTTGAAGAGTTAATGAATATGGAAATTACATCGGTATCGAAAAAGGCAGAGCGCTTGCAAGATGTTCCTTCGGCAATATATGTTATTACAGCCGACGATATTCAGCGTTCATCGTCAGATAATATTATGCATATATTACGAAATAATGTTCCCGGATTTTGGGCTGTTGCCAACGACTACAAAAACAGTGATGCCCTTATTCGCAATTCGTACGAAGGCTCGGTACTTGTTTTGTTAGATGGTACTCCGTTGCTCGACAACCTGTTTATGAGCTTTGATTTTGAAAATTTTGATATTCCGCTTGAGCAAATTGACAGGATTGAGGTTATTAAAGGTTCTGGTGGTACTATTTATGGCGCAAATTCAGCTACCGGGGTTATTAGTATTTTCACAAAAACCGGCGAAAAGCAGAAAAAAATTATTGCATCGGCCGATTATGCAAATCCCGGCCAAGTAACTGCCAATGTTATTGCAACTCCGCTTAGGTCTGATAAAATTAGTGCTACTGTTTATGGAAAGATAAATTCATTCTCAGGTTTTAAACAATTAGATGTATTTGAAAATACAACATCGCAGGTTCAATCAAATGTAGACAGGAACACGTATGTAACTATTAACAACCGTTTTAATGGTAATGATAACAGTTACCTGTCGAATGCATTAGGTTATAATTTGAAATATAATGCTACCGATGATTTAACAGTTAGTTCTTCGCTTAATTTCAGCTCTTTTACTACACAAAAATACAGTCAGGTGTTTTTAACCGACCAATCGTCAATTACATTGGTTCCAAATGCTTCGGGTGATGTTGATACCCGCTTATATGCACCCGATTCTGTATTTTTAAAAAAGCAGCAAAAAACAAGGATTGTGGGAAATCTTAAAACAGAATATTCATTTAGCGAAAAGCATAATATTTTTGCACGAGTTTCGGCTAATATCGATAATTCCGATTATGCAGTTGCAGGTGGTTTTAATGCAAAAAACAATATTATCGATTTTGAAATTCAGGATAATATTGAGCTTCCGTACAATTTTATATCTGTTGGTGCTAATTACCGTTCGGTGAATTTTAATATTCATAACAATAATGAAAAAGCTGCAATTAACTATATAAATCCTAAAAAGAGTTACGGACTTACCGGTTTGTTTATACAAGATAAGATATCGCTGTTAGATGAAAAGCTCAATTTTTACTTGGGGTTGAAAGCCGAGAATTACGATTTAATAGACAGCAAATATTACTTGTCGCCCATGGCTAAGGTATCGGTGTCGCCGGTTAAGGAATTTACAGTATGGGGAGGTTTTACCCAGTCGTACACTACTCCCGGATATAACCAAACCAATGTAGAGCTTACGTTATTCAGAGCACCTTCGCCCGAAGTGTTTTATAACTCAGCATTGCCGCTTGTAACATATCAATTTTATCAGGGAGCATATCAGGCAGCAACTGCCGGGGGAGCCGATGCCACTACCGCCGATGCTATGGCTCAGGCTTATGTAGCAAGCCAACAAGCAACGATTGATGCAACAACAAATGCTCAAATTACAGGTGAAGCTACAGCCTTTCCCGGTCATTTCAATGTTACAGGTACTAACGGGCCTAAAACCAAGCCTACTTCATTTCAGAATTTTGAACTTGGGTTGAGAACTCAAATTATGGATAAGCTGAAATTTGAGACTAATTTCTTTTATAGTATTATGACCGATGGTGTAGGAAATTCTCCTTCGAGTATGGGAATTACCCCATCAAGAGTTTATCAGGGTGAGAATATGGAAACATATTATTATGGAAATTATTTTAAAGGTACTAATATGGGGCTTGAGTCGGTATTGAAATATTTTGCCACAAAAGACCTTATGTTAGAGGTGTCGCACTCGTGGTTAAAGTATACGCTTGAATATCAGGCTAACAATGACTTTGATATAACTACACTTTCTGAAAGCAGTAAAAAACTTGTTGATGATGAATATCCACAAATACCTGAGCATATTGTACGAGGCAAAATATATTATTCATTTAATAGCGATTGGAAATTCACATTATCAGGTGTTTATTCAACAGCACACTTTTATAAGTTTGGTACAGTTACTCCGAATTACAGTTACGAAAATCAGCGTTTCGACCCACTTTATGGCGACAATGTTGAAAACTATCTGCTTGGTGGTAAAATTGATAATCGTGTAATACTCAATGTACGGGTCGATAAATATTTTATGGAAAATAAACTCAATGTTTATGTATATGGCTCCGATTTAGCTAAGTTAAATCCAATTGTAGAAGGAATTAATCAGTTTGAAACTGTGTATCCGCGACAAGTAGGGGGTATGATAGGAGCCGGTGTAGCTTACAGAATTGACTAATAAACAGAAATAAAAAAAGCAGCCTGCAGGCTGCTTTTTTTATTTTTACCATTCAGTTGGTTTTTCGTCAAATCCTTTTTCATATTGCATCATAGCGCGGTAGCTCATTCCCATACTTGAGAAGCCACCATCGTTATAAAGGTTTTGCATAGTAACTTTTCGTGTTAAGTCGCTGAATAGAGTAATACAATAATCGGCACACTCAAGAGCGTCGGCATTACCAAGAGGCGATGTGCGCTCTGAGAAGTCAACAAGCTTATCGAAACCTTTTACACCGCTACCGGCAGTAGTAATAGTTGGCGATTGCGAAATAGTATTTACACGCACCTTTTTGTCGCGCCCGTAAATGTAGCCAAAGCTACGTGCTATTGATTCAAGCAACGATTTAGCATCGGCCATATCGTTGTAGCCGTAAAATACACGTTGAGCAGCAACGTACGATAATGCTACAACCGAACCCCATTCGTTAATTGCGTCCATTTCACGAGCTACCTGCAATATTTTGTGGAATGAAATAGCTGAAATATCCAATGTTTTTTCAAGGTTTTTGTAGTTTAATTTATCGTACGATAAACCTTTACGAACATTAGGTGACATACCAATAGAGTGTAGTATGAAATCAACTTTTCCGCCAAGCACCTCCATCGATTTTTCAATAACAACTTTAATATCATCGACACTGGTTGCATCGGCAGGTATTATTTCTGCGTTGCATTTTTTACCTAATTCATCGAGTTCGCCCATGCGCAGCGCAATAGGAGTGTTGGTTAGCGTGAATACTGCTCCCTCTTCGTGAGCTCTTTCAGCTACTTTCCATGCAATAGAATTTTCGTTAAGTGCACCAAAAATGATACCTTTTTTCCCTTTTAATAAATTATAAGCCATAACAGTTTGTTTTGATACTTAATAAAGTAACATTTAAATTTCTTATCGTTTTAAACTTGTTTGCTTTCGCAAATGAAAGTTTATTATCATGCGGCAAAAATATAAAAAAACCTTTTGTAAGGAATTAAATAGAGAAAAAGTTAAAGTCAATATCTTTTTATAGTAAGTTTTAATTTCATTTCATTACTATATATATTTTTGTATTTTCGCACAATTATTATAGAATTGTCATATCTGTAATATGTATAGTATGTTTTTATATATATTAAAAGTATATAGTTAAATATAGCTTTTGTAAAAATAATAAATTAGTGATTAACAAAAAGATAGCAGTAGTCCACGAGTGGTTGGAAATATTAGGAGGGTCTGAAAAAGTAACCCTTTCATTGCTTAATATTTATAAAACCGCAAAATTGTATTGTGTTGTTAATTTTCTGAATGATAAGAGCATATCAAATGCGGTAAACGGCGAAGAGATTAAAACTACTTTTATTCAAAACTTACCTTTTGCAAGGAGAAAATTCCGATTATACTTTCCGTTCATATATTTTGCAATTCGCAGATTTGACTTAAAAGAGTTCGATGTGGTAGTTTCGAGTTCGCACGCATTTGCACATAGCGTAAAAACTAATAAAAACCAACTGCATATATGCTACTGTCATACTCCTATGCGCTATGTGTGGGATTTACAAAAGCTGTACTTTCAGGAAAATGGCTGGGGTTCTGTTTTTACTTCAATTATTCCGGCTTTGTTTGCCAAATTTTTGCGTCGCCTCGATTATAAAACAGCTCAAACAGTCGATTATTTTGTAGCAAACTCTAAGAATACACAAAGTAGAATTATAAATAACTACAATAAAGATGCCGTAGTTATTTATCCGCCTATTGATATACATAAGTTTCAGGTTGAAGTAAACAAAAAAGATTTTTATTTCATATCGTCGCGGATGGTATGTTACAAAAAAGTAGATATAATAGTTGAAGCTTTTGCTAAAATGCCCGATAAGAAGCTGATAATAAGCGGAGAGGGTAAGTATAAAAAGGAACTTATGGAAATGGCAACACCGAATGTTACATTTATACCGTTTCAGCCTTTTGAGCAGTATAGTGAATATATGCGTAATGCCAAAGCATTTATGTTTGCTGCCAATGAAGATTTTGGTATTACCATGGCCGAAGCACAGGCTTGTGGCACACCGGTAATAGCATATGCCGAAGGTGGAGCACTTGAAATAGTTGTTGATGGCGAAACTGGTATTCTGTTCAAAGAGCAAACGGCAGATAGTATAGTTGATGCTGTAACAAAATTTGAACAGATGGAAACTGCATTTAGTGCCGATAAAATAAGGCAAAACTCCGAGCGCTTCAGCCAGGAACGGTTCGATAAAGAAATGATGGAATTTACTCAAAAATACATTAATGAAAAAGGTATTTAGTTCCTACAACTTCTTCCTGATATTTACAATTCTTGTTTCACTTTTTGCAGTTTTACCGGTATTTGGTAAAAGCTTGGTGGCTACATTGTGGGGCATGGGGGCACTTGTTATTGCTGTTGTCGGATATAAACGTTACACCCGAAAGTCGTTGGTTGTACTTATTGCATTTGTGTCGCTTTATGTTTTTTACCTTTTAAGTGTATTGTATTCTACCGATAAAGCATTGGCAGGGGAACATCTGTTTCGCAGGTTGCCTTTGTTTTTATTTCCTTTACTGTGGTTTTTTATCCCTGAAACTATTCAGCCTAAGCACAAAAAGCTGGTTATAAACATATTTACATATTCGTTAATAGCTTTTTTTACTGGTGTAATTACGTATTTGTTACTAATAGGCTTTGCTAAAGATGTAGCAATTACAACACTTCCGGCAGTTGTAATACGTCATAAAATAGATGAGTTTACATGGTTGCATCCGGCATACAGTAGTTTGTTTTTAGCATTTGCGTTCACTAATATTCTTAATGCATCTATTGAAAAATGGAAACAATACAGAATGTTTCGGAAATTGCTGGCTATATTGTTTATGTTCCTGGTATTTATATTTATGATGTTGCTTAGTGCCAAAATGAGTATTATGGCATTGTTATTTGTAGCACCGGTTATATTAATATTAAGGTCGAAAAATAAGATAAAAGCAGTTCTGTCAATGGCTGTTTTTGTGGTATTTATAATTTCGGTAATAGTAGCTTTGCCAAATACCCGATATCGTTTTGGAAATATGGTAAAGGCACTAACAACAAAAGAATCGAATGACAAAAACCCCGATATTGTTCGGAAAAATATATATAGTTCAACATTTGCAGTTATAGCCGACAATCCTGTTTTTGGGGTAGGCCTAGGCGATGTTGATGCAGAGTTGCAAAAACAATATTTGGTCGATAACCATAAGAAAGCTTTGGAAGATAAGTTTAATACACATAATCAGTATTTGGAAATATGGTTGTCGGGTGGAATATTAGCATTGCTCTGTTTTATTTTCTCGTTGTGTGTTGGGGTATTACTTGCAGTGATTAATAAGGATTATTACTATTTGGCTTTTTTAATACTTTCGTCACTTACGTTACTAACAGAGAATATTATTTCGCGACAGTCGGGAGTATTGTTTTTTGCATTTTTCAATTCTTTTTTTGCATTCAGTTATGGGCGCAGTGATAAGAAATATATTAACGGCCGTTTTTTAACCCACCGCCTAACAGGTGTTCAGCGTTTTGCTTTTGAAATAAGTAAAGAGCTAAAAAAAAAAGCTGATACAGTTTTAGTTGCACCGGCAAACATAAATTCACGTTATTTAAAGAGTGAAGTTCGGGCAACAGTTTTACCCTTGTTAAGGGGGCACATATGGGAACAAATAACACTTCCGTTTTATTTGTCGCTAAAGGGGAATCCGCTTTTGATTAACTTATGTAACACAGCACCGTTACTGTATTGCAATAAAGTAGTAACGGTTCACGACCTGGCTTTTGAACACAATCCGGCGTGGTTTTCGAACAATATGGTTAGGTTTTATAAGTTTTTGATACCACGTATTTGTAAAAAATCAAGTAGAATATTTACAGTAAGCGAATTTTCAAAAAGTGAAATTATTAAGTATTACGGTATTGATAGCGATAAAATAACGGTTGTATACAATGCATTGCCATCTGATTTTGATGTGAATAAGGAGTTTGACAATCCAGGTTTAGGCAACTATATACTTACAGTAGGCAGTATTGAGCCCAGAAAGAATATTGATAACATAATTAAAGCATTTAACCTGATTGATAATAAGGAGTTAAAACTTGTGATAGCAGGAGGGTTTAATAAAAATATTTTTAATGAATCGGGTATTTCAGAGCATTTGAATAACAGAATAATAGTATTTGAAAACCCCGACGACAATAAGTTGGCATCGTTATATAAATATGCAAAGGTATTTGTATATACACCTCATTACGAAGGTTTTGGAATTCCGATATTGGAGGCAATGAGTTTTGAGTGTCCTTGTGTAATTTCCGATATTCCGGTATTCAGAGAGGTGTATAATAATGCAGCATATTTTGTAAATAAAGATGATGTGAGTAATATTGCGGCAGGAATTTGTGAGGTGATGGTGAGTAAGAGTTATATTGATCATAATGAAAGAAAAAATATGCAGCAATTTAGTTATTTCAGATCCGCAAGTTTATACTCATAGTGCACGTATTATAATTATTAGTTAATGAATAAGGAATTAAAAGCTCAAACGATTAGCGGCGTGTTATGGTCGACTATTGAGCAGTTTGGGTTAACGATAGTAAAATTCATATTTGGTATAATACTGGCACGGTTGCTTATGCCTTCCGATTTTGGACTTGTAGGAATGGTAACAATATTTTTTGAATTTGCTAACGAAATCATGCAGGGAGGTTTTAGTCAAGCTTATATTCAGAAGCAAAATGTAACAAAAAAAGATAAAGCTTCAGTTTACTATTTCAATGTTTTTTTTGGATTTGTTTTATATCTTATTTTTTGGATAATAGCTCCATCAATTTCAAAATTTTACAATCAGCCAGAACTTACAACATTAATACGAGTAATGTCAGTGGTAGTTATAATTGATTCATTTGCTATAATACGTTTAGCTGAAATAATAAAGGCAATTGATTTCAAGAAACGAACATTATATATGCTGATTTCTACTGTGATATCGGGAGCTATCTCAATGTATATGGCTTATGCTGATTATGGTGTTTGGGCATTGGTTTTTTATACAGTGATAAATAAGTTATTGTTCTCATTGTTGCTGTGGATTGGTCGTAAGCCGATACCGTTTCGTGATTTTTCATTTAAGTCGTTGCGTAGTATGTTTTCGTTTGGAGGTTGGTTGGTAATATCTTCAATATTGGGAAAATTGCAAGAGAGTATGGTAACTATGGTTACCGGAAAATTTTATTCGCCTGCCGAGTTGGGGTATTTTACACGAGCACAGCAATATCAGCGCTTATCGGCATTTCAGTTTACTATTCCATTTGTTAATGTTGCTTTTCCTGTATTTGCAAAAATCAATAATGATTCGGGTCAACAAATAAAAGCTTTAAAAAAATTTAATCAACAGTCACTTCTTGCTGTTTTATTTGTAGTTCTTCCTTTTTTTGTAGTTGCCAAACCTTTTGTATTGCTATTGTTGACCGATAAGTGGTTGCCTATGGTAGGATTATTACAATTGTTTTGTATAATGGGTGTTTTTGTACCTATCGAGGCTATTAATAATCAGTATATTATATCTATAGGGCAGAGTAAAACTATTTTTAGGCTCATAGTAATAAAGCTTATAATGCGAGTATTAAATTTGTTAATTACTTATAAGTTAGGATTGGTATATATTGTTATTGGAGAATTAGTAATAATAGGAGTGTCGTACTACTTATCATGTATGTTGGGTGCTGCAAAAATTGGTTATGGTTTTTTAAAACAAATAATTGAGTTGAAACATTTGTTTATGGGAGCTATAATATCGGTATGTTTGGGAATTGCATTTGTAATGAAAGTTGATAATTCATATTTACAATTAGCAGGAGGAATTATAATTACATTGATTGTTTTCGTATTATTTCAGGTACTATTCAATAGGGAAGTGTTTGAACTAATGTTGGGGCAAGTAAAAAAAATAGTAATCAGGGAAAGAAAGTGAGAGAAAGGCTACATATAATATTGCGAAAAATAGAACGAGAATTAAAACCATCAGGAATAAAGGAATCAGATACAATTACTTTGTTTCAATTGGTAAATTTTGTTTTTTCCAGAAAAGGTATTAAGAGAATTTGGCGCATATTTTATAAAATATTTCGAGTAGTATTGAGGTATTGTTCTGGAAAAAAAGGATTGTCGCCATTGTATTCAAAATGGCTAAAAAAATATAACACTCAGAAGCCGGATTTATCAGTATTGAAAGCCGAGATTGAAAGTTGGGCAATTACTCCTCTGATATCAGTTATTATGCCTGTTTATAATCCGGACAAGGAGCATTTAATTAAAGCTGTCAATTCGGTTTTAGAGCAAGTTTATACTAATTGGGAGTTATGTATTAGCGATGATGGCAGTAATGAAGAAACTATATTAATATTACAAGAAATATCGGCCAATAATTCAAAAATAAAAGTTCATTATAGAACCGAAAATGGTAATATTTCATTAAACATGAATAATGCTGTTGAAATGTCGAGTGGATATTATTTAAGCTTTCTCGATCAGGATGATATGCTTGCAAATGATGCTTTGTATTTTGTTGCTAAAAAATGCATAGAAACCAATGCCGATATTATATATTCCGATGAAGATAAAATAAACGATAAAGGGGATAGGTTTGATCCATATTTTAAACCACAATGGAGTCCTCATACATTATTGAGCAGGAACTATGTAAATCATTTGTTTACAATAAAACGGAGTTTATTTGACCAAGTGGGTGGATTCAGAGTTGGCTTTGAGGGGGCTCAGGATCACGATTTGCTTTTAAGAGCAACAAACAAGACAACAAAAATTGAACATATACCTGAGGTTCTTTATCATTGGAGGGTTCATAATAACAGCACATCATATAATCCTGAGTCGAAACAGTGGGCTTTCAAAGCCGGTGTTATTGCTGTAAAAGAACACATTAGTGAACTTGGATATGAGGCAGAAGTTAATTATTATAAACCGGCTAGTGGAAATTATATTGTAGATATAAAAGTTGCAGATACCCCAAAAGTAAGTATAATAATTCCAACAAAAGATAAACCTGAGGTATTGGAGAAATGCTTGCGGTCGATTTTTGAAAAAACAGAGTATACCAATTTCGAGGTATTGGTAATTGATAATAATAGTAATCAAGCTGAAACATTCAATCTTTTTAAGGAATATGAGCAAAGATTTGGTTCAATATTCAGGGTTGAAAAATATGCTGATAAGTTTAATTATTCGGCAATACAGAATTTTGGAGCTTTGCAAAGTAATGGAGAATATTTATTATTATTAAACAATGATACTGAGGTTATTAATGCTAATTGGATAGAAAAAATGATTTCATATGCACAATTAAATAATGCAGGTGCGGTTGGAGTAAAATTGTACTATCCTAATTCATGTATTCAGCATGTAGGTGTTGTGCTTGGTATAAATGGTATAGTAGGGCATGCATTTGTAGGTAGCGACGGGAATCATCCGGGGTATTATCATAACAATAATTTGGTAACAAATTATAGTGCAGTAACGGCAGCATGTTTAATGGTATCAAAAAATAAATTTGATGAAGTTGGCGGTTTCGATGAAAAGCTTGCAATAGAATATAATGATGTTGATTTTTGTTTAAAACTATACAGCAAAGGGTACTATAATATTTATTTGCCGCAAGTAGAGTTGATTCACTATGAATCAATTTCACGCGGACACCCGGCTATGTCAAAGGAGTCATTCAGACAGTCGCAGCAAGAAGGCAGTTATTTTAAAAGTAAGTGGAATAGCTTAATAGAAAGGGATCCATTTTATAATCCGAATCTTACATTGGAACATACTGAATTTCAGTTTAATGTTTAGTATTTGAAGTGTGAGTTAGTTGATAATTAGCAAACCTTTATTTATTTATGCCATCTTTGAATATTCTTATATCATCAATATAAATAGGGCTGTTATTTTTGTTATTGATATTTAATTTAATTCCTTGTTGAATATCTGCGTTGAAGTATGATTCATAGGCAATAAGATTCCAATTATTGGAGCTGTCTAACACTTTAGGTTTAATGCTCTTATATATCCACTTGTCAATATAAATATCGAGTGTAATATTAAGTGAGTCCGCTTGACACCAAAATAAGGTAGCTATATAGTCACCTTTTCTGATATTGTTGAATTCTAATTTCTGTGTGCTTTCTAATTCTGAGAGTTTTATAGAATAATTGCCCGATTTTGATACTTCTGAACTCATGTTATTGTACAGTCCAATTATAAATCTATTGTCATTTGATAATAAAAATTCTTTATTGGGAGATATCACTTCAGCATCGCATATTATATATGGAGCAATTGGATAATTAATTAGAGAATACTTTTCGGCTATTTTAATAGATTGCTCTTTTAGAGATATCCAGCTATAATATGGAAACTCTTTTATTATTTTTGTTCCGGGTAAATAACCATTTGTAATTATATATTTCTCATCTTTACTCCACCACTCAGTATTTCCGGAATAATCAATAAAATCTTTTGAGTATTTATGCCAACCGTTAAATTCATATCCTCCATCAATTTTATCGGGGGTTACATTAAGTTCTTTAGTTAAATAATCGGTAGCTTCCCATCGGGCTTTGTTTAAGGCTATGTAATCGTGATGTCCTAATAAAGAAAACGCAAATATTGGCAATGCCAATAATGTAAATAAATATAGTTGACATTTTTTTGGTTTTAAATCAAATGTTGGCAATATAGCTAGAGTTGCAATAAAGAAAACTGGGATTAAATATCTCTCAAAGAAAGAATTAGCTAGTATAATAAAGCAAAGGTATATTGAAATATATAAGATTAAAGTCAGGTGTATTTTCATATTTGCATACTCTTTTTGAAACTTTAAATAATTGAATTTTTGAGTTATGTTAATGAAGAGTAATATAACTCCTAATATTCCATATAGTTTAATAAAATCAAAAATCAGATAGTGTATTTTGTGTTGTTCATTTATTCCAATAATAAATGTATCGGTTAAGGTAGTTGGCCCTAAATAGAAATTATTCAAAATGTTTCCTAATGGTAACCGGTTAGTAATTGAACTTATTATAAATAGTAAAATAGAGATTGCTATTAATATGCCAAATTTTAAATTAATCTCTTTATTTATTATAATTATTGAAATAGGAAGAGTGAAAAAACCAATATATAACAATGCATATCCCCATGTTGTTATAAATATTTCGTAGATATTTTTATTTAACAAATTGTTTAGTATTACATTACTGCCGCTAAAATATGAAGGGAGAATATGGTTGTTTTTTAGAAATATTAAATACAATTTGTAAGTAGTAAAAACTAAAATAAATGCTGATATTGAATATAGCAATGATTTTATCTTAATATCACGTTTAATAATGAATGGAAATATAAAACAAAACGGTAGAATTAATCCGATTTGTCGTGTTAGGGTTGCAAAAATTGAAAAAATAGATGCAAACAAGAAATGTTTAGGCTTTTTGTAGTGAATGGTTTTAATGTAGAAATATAATGATAATAGGGTTAATGATGTAAAAGAAACATCAAGCATGAATGTTCCGGAAAGTGAAAAATATAAAGGGTTTATTGCCATCAACAAAGTTGAGAAAAAGCTTATTTCTTTATTTTTTGCGACAGTAAGTGTTATTTTATAAAAAGTAAGCAAGCCAATAAGACCTAAAACCATAATGGAAATACGTAATGCAGTAAAAGAGAATCCAAAAATACAAAACAAACTACCCCAAAGCACTTGAAATATTATTGTAGACCCACAAAAATCGAGTAACTTAAATTCTCCATGCTGTAATAAAAATTCAACACTTTTTGCATGTACCCAATCGTCATTAAGTGGGAAATTTGAGAGAGGGTTGGTTATTGCAAACATTATTATCCATAATAAAGAAAGTGTTATCTGTGCAAATAGTTTATTATGTAAAATATCAATGGTATTTCTAGGCATACTTCTTTAAATTATATAAGGAAATGGGTTTAATTATAATAAATAATGTGTCCGATTTTTGTGCAAATATAGTTTTGGGAATAATAATTGCAAATAAATGATTAGAATTAGTATGAAACAACTCTCAAATTTCCCTATTCTCAAACCTCTCCCACACCATACTCACCACATTTTTATCCTCACTGCTAAAGTGCATACCCACAAAATATATTTGTTTACCGTGGTTCAGGTATTTTTCGTAGTACCGTTTGGTTTTAATTTGGTGTAG
>QKGS01000074.1 GCA_003250355.1 Bacteroidota bacterium | reverse complement strand
TGTTGAAGAAATGAACCTTGTAAAACAAGGTAAATTGAAAGCCCGTGATGCTAAAGACTTGTTAAATGAGTTATAGAATAAAAACCATTCCGTATTTCGACAGGCAAGCCAAACGGCTTGCCCGTAAATTCAAGTCTTTTAAAACCGAACTTTCCGAACTGTTCGATTCTTTGGAAGTTGACCCAACACAAGGTACTGCATTAGGCAATGATTGTTATAAAATCAGAGTTGCCATAAAATCTAAAGGCAAAGGTAAATCTGGCGGCGCAAGAGCTATTACCCATATTATTGCAGTGCGTGAACATGTTTATTTGCTTACCGTGTTTGACAAGTCCGAAAAGGATAATATTTCAGATAAAGAACTCCAAGAACTTTTAAAAATGATAGATTAAAAAAGCCCCGGTTTTGAACCGCACCCCAAAAGTTAGACATAACATTTGGGGTGCAGTTAATTGCTCGTGCTTTTATAAAATACATTTAATATTTATAGTATAAATATCAATAAATATTCTCTTGATCAATTTTTCGTTTGACAGTTAAAAATGCTTGTACGTTTCTTTCGAATCCTTCAACTAAGTTGCCATAAAAGTATTTATCATTTAATATCTCTTCAAAACCAATATCCATTGAATTTTGCTTCAATTGCCACAAAGTTGATTGCTTGTTTTGAACAATTTCAAATAAACTACTCGGCAATAGGCTTGGATATGTTACATACTCATCATCATAAGTATCACCACATATTAGATAGAATGGTATATCCAATACATGAATAATGGCGTAAACAAAATAATTCTTTCTTTATTTGTAGAACTTTATTCACTATATTTGCGTTAAATATTAATAAACACTATACTTTTGTGATATATGTTAAACATTGGAAGTAAAATAACAGAGTTGCGAAAGCAAAAAAAGTGGTCTCAATCTGACCTTGCAAAAGCCGTTAATGCTTCGAGGGACATTATTGGGAAGTACGAACGTAATGAAAATGCTCCGTCTATTGAGATGGCTCAAAAAATAGCCGATGTATTCGGGGTAACTGTGGATTATCTTCTAGGTAAAAGTGCTTTTGCAAAGTACAACCAAAATGATATTAAACGCTTAGAAGATATTGAAAAGCTTGATTCCGATACAAAATCAAAGCTTTATTTCGTAATCGATACTTTTTTAAGGGATGCCAAAGCAAGGCAAGCTTACTCAATGTAAAAAACAATCTTATGCAAACAGTAACAATAGAACTTACAAATAACAACTCTTTAAAGGCTCTACAAGCCCTAGAGCATAAGCATTTAATTCGGATTGTAAAAGAGCCTGATTTGAACTCGTATGCTTTACCCGGAGAACCTATAAGTAAAGAAGATTTTAGAAAATGGGTTGAGTACGCCGAAGATTCACCAACCGTAAGTATAACAGAAGCAAAACAACGATGGGCAGCACAAAAGAAAAAACTCCAAAAGCTTATTCGTTAAGAATAACTGAAAATGCTCTCCAAAACATTGATGATATTACAGGTTACATTGCCTACATTAAACACCAACCATTAAATGCTATTCGTGTCGGTGATAAGATATTTGAGACTATCGATCGTATTGAGCTAAATCCTTTAGCATTTCGGGAATGCGAAGAAATTCCGACTAAAACCAAAATGTACCGCAAAGCGGTATGTATGAGTTGGCTAATCATTTACAAAATTAAAGCCTCCGAAATTGTTATTCTTGGTATTATTCACGCTAGCCGAAGAGCTTCAAAGATTAGAAAACTAAGAAAAGTAAAATAGAAAGCAAAACAAAAGCCTCGGAAATTCCGAGACTTTTGTTCTCTCATTTAAAAATATTCTTAACGTCCGCTTCACTATTAACAGGGTAATCCAGTCTTATTAGTGATTCTTGAGGATTTTGAGAGTTATATGCAACTGCAAATTTCCCTTTCTTCCTTTTTGCATTAAACTCCCTACTTGACTTTTTTGAGTCTAAATGAGATTTACTATCCTTACCTATGTACTTTATAGAGTTCACATAGTACTCATATTCAACATACATTACGTACTGTTTACCAAGTGGTCCTTCAATTTGCTTCTTCGTTACAGTTCCTAGAGTGTATTCTGCAGAATCATAAAATTTATTCCGTTCTTTTACATCTCCTTTATTTGCAATTTTTACAATAACTAAAATAGCAATAAGAACGCCTACCATTGTAGGCATAAACAATGCAGAGTTAGTAAACTTTGTGAAGGACTCAAATATTTCATTTCTCATAATATACTAGTTAATATCTAAATTAAGTTGTAATTGAATATTTCTAGGTGTATAGTTTGGAGTTACAGGCGTTGTATATCTATAAGGAGATGGGGATGGGATTAAATTAGGATATAATTTCTCCATGCTAAATGCATTACGCATTTTTGATCTATACAAAACAGACTGTTTTGCTTGCCAAATATCAAACCTATTTGCATATCTCATTTCTGCTCGCATTCCGGTAAGCGTATTATTCTCTTTCAAATAATTTTTTGCACGGTCTTTATATTTATTAATTTCAATGGTCTTAGGATCATACGTATTAAGTATTGCTCCACTAACACCACTTGCCGTAGCTCCAATATAACCTCCCTTACTAAAATAATCAGAAAAGCCATTCAAATTACCTTCTGTCCACATTCCTTGTAAACCACTGTGAAGTAAACCATCGACATTACTACTAATAATATTAGAAGTCAATTCTTTCGCAAGTGTATTCGAAAAAATTGATGAAGCCTTATCTCCCATAAAATCACCAACACCCAAAGAAGAAACTCCCATTCCAACAATTGCATTTGTCGTAATTTGCCCTAGATTATATTCATCTGATGAAATTTGTCCATCATCAATTAAGCCATTTAAGGCAGGAGAAATATAACTGGCAGCCAATCCGCCTACAGGTCCTCCGTAATATGTTGCTGCAGCTTCACCTGCACCTACCCCATAATATGCAAACGATTTCCAAATACCATTACCAACGCCTTGGCTAAAACCATCTGAAATTTGATCTTTGTGCTGATATGCATTCATCATTCCACTGATATCTGCAGCAATTGCTACAGGTAATAAAGGCGGACAAAAAATAGCAGCCGCAATAGTTAGGATTATCTCTCCACTCGGATCCGTATACATCATCGGGTTATTCATACAATAGGTATACCTATTGTAATTAAGGGCATTACCAGGAGCTTGTAGCTGTGGGTCGGGACTTAAGAAACGAGCCAATTGTGGGTAGTACACACGGCCATTCATGTTAATGAGACCAAAGATGAAGTGATGGCCGTTGCCATTTTTTGCCACCTAAAGATAGTTAAATCATTTAAAGTACTAATATCGTTTTTTTTTGCTTCTCAAACCTCGAAGGTTTAGCACATATAACCACAGAAATTGATAACAAAACGCAACGATTAATGAGGAAAATCTTCGAGGTTTAAAGGCTTGGAAAAACAGACCAGAGGCTTATGCCCCGCATGATTTACATGACTCAGTTGCTACGGCGAAGGGCTATTGGGAATTGATGACCTATAGACCTTATGCAGATGGCCTTCATGCTATAATGATTATTACATAAAGGCGATCTGTTATTTAGAATGGAGTTTACTCTACAAATAAATTTTTAAGCCAATAAGACCATCAATTGTTAGTGAACTTTCTGGTTCGTCTAACTCTAATTTCTTCCCATTTACATCCATTTCATCAATACTACCATTCATTAACCCAAGTTGAAACCCAAGGGCAATATTATCGGCAAGTAGAAAATCTACA
>QKGS01000095.1 GCA_003250355.1 Bacteroidota bacterium | reverse complement strand
AAGCGATGTTAATAATCATATTAAGAACTGTAATAATAAAAGTATATCGTAACATAATTTAGTTTTTAATGAATTTTAGTACGTTTTCTCTATCTCCTTTTATGAGCAACAAATATTCTCCGGAAGGCAAATCAGAAACATTGAAATTTTGCGACTTTAATATGCCATTTTTTAATATTTCTCCCGTTATCCCGACTATTGTAAAGTTGTTATCTCCATTGATTTCGCCTTTCAATTCAACACATTCATTTGCAACGGTAGGATATAGAATCAAGTTTGTATTTATTTGACTGTCAACTATTGAGCTAATATTTTGATAAAAAAAAACCTTACTAGTGGCTGAATAATTTGAGATTACTAAATCATTAGTATTGTCGTTATTTATATCAGCTACCGAAATTTTCCCCATTTGAAAATTGCCCAAATCAATATCAGATAACAAAAACTCTCCAACAATACCCTGTTGCAAACCTCCTTGGTTAATCCAAATCTTTGGCATTTTCGATGTCCATATCCCGTTTGTTGCAACAATGTCCAAATCATTGTCATTGTCTATATCTGTAAGCTTTATGTCCGAACCATTAATATTGTCGCTTAAAGTTGTGCTAAGAGTAAAATTTTCATCTCCATCATTGAACCATAACTCAACCGGAGAACTGCTATTTCTTACGGCGTTTGTTAAAATCAAATCAATATGTCCATCGTTATCAATATCGCCTGTATCAAATGAACTACAACTTTTTATTGTATTGCTTGTTTTTGAGAATCCGCCCGTTCCGTTGTTCAGATATAACGTAGTTCCTTTATCAGTACCTTGCGATGACAGGATTATATCTAAATCATCATCCTTATCAATATCAATTAGTTTTACCTGATTACTACCAATACCAATATCTGCACTTGACACAGTAAAGTTTCCATTTCCATCATTTAACCAGATTAAATTACTTTGGTAAACAGGGCTGTTCAAATTTGTATTGTGGTAATTTGCAACAACAGCATCAATATCACCATCATTATCAATATCACCAAGTGCTACATCATTTGAAGCAGAATTACCTAACTGCTGGTGGCTATCGGTAAATTTACCCGTTCCATCATTGAACCAGACTTCGTTTGGTAATCCATCTGAAACAGAGACAGAGTTCCAGTTTGCATCGTTGGGAATAAACAAATCGGGATAATTATCTCCGTTTAAATCAGCAACACCTATAGACCTGTTGAATTTTACTGAGTTTCCTATTTGCTGACTATTTTCTGAGAATGTACCATCGGTATTTTGTGTCCATAACTTATCGGCAGTGTTAAAATTTACTAAATAAATATCGGGTAAATAGTCGTTGTTAAAATCTGCAACAGCACAATTATAACTGTTATTACCTAATTCAGCACTTTGAATAAATGACTGAGACTGTGCGTTAATTTTGTTTATAATAATAAGGCTTAATGCTACCTGAATTATTAAGACTGCTTTATTCATAATTAATTATTTGAAGCCAAATTATAATACTAGTATTTCAAGCAGATTGCAGGAATATTACAAGTTGGTAATGTTGAGGAATTATTCTGTTATTGGTAGCGTAATAGTGAAGATTGAGCCTTTATTTATAATACTCCGAATACGAATAGAGCCTTTATTATATGCAATGTATGCTTTTGCAATGCTAAGTCCTAAACCATTTCCTGATGTATTTCTGCTTTTATCGGCCTTATAAAACTTTTCGAAAATTTTGTCAAGGTCTTTCTGCTGAATACCTATTCCACTATCCTCAATAATGATGTTTATATTTTCATTCTCAATGATAGATGATACTTTTACAATTCCGCCTACAGTTGTGAACTTAATTGCATTGTCAATAATATTTGAAACAGCCCTTTGAATCATTTGCTTATTTGCATTTATAATTACAGATTCCGAAAGTATATTATTCGTTAACGCTACTTCTTTTTGCTCAGCTAAGGGTGTTAACAAGTCAACGGCATTGCACAGCAATTTATTTATATCAACGTTCTCAAATGCGTTTTTATATACACCTGATTCTATTTCTGATATTTCCAATGTACTATTAACCATATTTGTTAATCTGTCGCTTTCTGAAATAATATTTGAAAATAAATAGTTATTGTCTGTCATGCTATTTGTTAAACCTGTTTCTGCAAATCCCCTGATACCGGTTAGCGGGCTTCTAAGGTCGTGGGCAATATCGTCGGTTAACTGTTGTTGCTCTTTTATAAGTATTTCTATTCTGTTTAGCATATCATTAAATGCTAAAGCCAAATTGTTTATTTCCACACTATTATTGTTTTCATCTACCCGTATGGAAAGATTTCTCTTTTGGATTTTATTTACTGCGTTAGTTATTCTGACTACATCTCTCATTGATTTTCTTGAAATATAAATACCAATCAAAGAGCCAAAACATATAGAAAGAAGTAAAAAAATAAAAACCTTTTTGCGCACTTGTTTAAGCAATGCAAAATTATCTTTTAAAGAAAGACCCGAGATTAGGATATTGCCATTAGGAAAATACATGTAACCAATCCGTGCCTTAGTATTTAGTTTTTCAACAAATACTGTTTTGCATATAATAAAGTTTTTATCCCAATATTCCTTGTATAGCAATGTGGGAACAATGATTGTGTTATTGTGAGACCACGGTTTAACATATTCAATATTTAAGGGAGAAACATATTCAACAACTGGCAGTTTAGGAGTATTACTTATTACATTCTCTATATCTCCCCAAGGATTTATATATGATGTTTGAATTATTTCATGCAATGAGTCTGTTAAAATATACAAGCTATTATCAGCACCCTCTGCAGCTGATAACTCACAAAATTTATAGTTAAAGCCTTGTGAACTATTTAAAATAGCTGTTTTAACTGATTTAATGTTTGCAAGTAATTGTTTGTCAATTCTATTTTCTTGAAATGCTTTTATTTCACTGTATATTATAAAAGCTAAAACAATATTAAGCACAAGGTATAATGCTAAGTACTGAAAGGTTAACTTAAAGACAAGTGTTTTTGTAATTCTATTTTTTTTCCAAAACATAGCCTACACCTTTAATTGTATGAATTAACTTCACATCAAACCCTTTGTCAAGTTTTTCTCTCAACCTGCATATTCGAACATCAACAACATTTGTTTGAGGGTCAAAGTTAAAATCCCATACCTTCTCCATTATCATACTACGAGAAACAATATGTCCCTGATTCTCCATCAGATATTTTAGTAGGTCAAATTCCAGTGGCTGAAGATTAATATTTATATCATTTCTCAATACTTTTCGGTTGAGTATATTCAAAGAAACACCTTCGTATTGCATAATTTCCTTAGGTTTATCACATCGCTTAAGGATTGTATTTATTCGGGCAAGTAGTTCGGGAAAAGCAAAAGGTTTTACTAAATAATCGTCGGCTCCTATATTCAGACCTTCAACACGGTCTTCAATTTTCCCTTTGGCACTTAAAACTAAAACCGGCAAATGATTATTTTTTTCTCTCAACTGTTTTATAATAGACAGTCCATCTAATTGAGGCAACATAACATCTACAACAGCAATATCAAACGGATTACTTTGGGCTAATTCATAACCTGACTTTCCATCGGCCGTGTGTACAACCTGAAAACCTTCATTACACAGTCCTTTTTGTATAAACGATGCTATGGTTATGTCATCTTCAATTAATAAAACTCTCATTTTTCAAATATAAGGCTTTATCAGAAGGTAATTTTATAAACCGGATTACAATATTGTAATGTAGTTGAGCTCTGGAAAAACAGCTCTTTTGCAAATTTGGGTTGTGTCTTAGCTTGTGCGATTTGCAAATGTGCTGTTTGTGCGGTGGCTGCTCCTAATTTGCACTGTCGCTTCAAGTAGCGGCGCGTGGGGGAAAAAACAAAATAAATTCCCTTCAAGTTGCACTGCTGTTTATTCAGAGAACTTTGGTCGTTTGGTTCTTTCTGGGTCGAGTAGGCAAAGGGAATTTCACCCTAAGCCTCTCACAGAACCGTACGTGATACTCTCGCATCATACGGCTCCTGTTATACAAAGCTTTATGCTCCATGAAAACCATGCTGCCAATGTACAAACAAATCTGTTTGTTGTCTTGACAATTCATAAAGCCATCTACCGGCTTTACGCATGCTTCCATTAAAGCGTTTATACCGATTAACTGCCCATAGCATTAACCGACGATGAAAAATACGGAAAACTTTCATTAAACTGTATTTCCTAAAACGCCCATAGTAGTTTATCCAACCTTGTATTTTAGAGTTAAATTCATCTGCTATGCGTGTAATATCACTAAGCGTCCATTTATGAAATCTCGAATCACGAAATACTTCCGTAATCTTCTTCCTACTCTTTGTACTGATAGCACAATCGAAACCTAAAAACATTCGCCCTGACTTGCTTCCGGTTGGACGTGGTTGAAATGCGTATCCAAGAAAATCGAAACTTACTGTTTTATAGGAAGCTTTTCTGCCTGCCTTTTTACAATAGGCTATCTTACTCTTCTTTTCGTTCACTTCTAAACCACATTCCCGCACCCGACGTTTAATGGCTGATAACAAATGTTCCGCCTGTTTTAAAGTATGACAGTGTACAATTGCATCATCGGCATATCGCACAAACTTTAAACTCGGATAATTCAATTCCAACCATTTGTCCAAAGCATAATGTAAAAACAGGTTTGCCAACAACGGGCTGATTACTCCTCCCTGTGGTGTCCCTGTTCCATTTCGATAACGTTTGTTCCCATCACAATCCTCTATTGGAGCTTCAAGCCATCTTGCAATGTACATTTTAGCCCACTTTTCTTCAACGTGCTTGTCAACTGCTTTCATCAGCAATTGATGCGACATATTGTCGAAAAATCCGGTTATGTCCATATCAATTACCCACCAATAATCGCGTACGTTCATCCGTACCGATTCTAATGCCTGATGTGCATCTTTGTTTGGACGGTAACCATAAGAATGTGGTGAAAACTCCGCTTCGAAGCGGGGTTCTAAGTAGGTTTTAACTACTTGCTGTGCAATCCGGTCATTTACGGTCGGGATGCCCAGTTTTCGTTTTCTTCCATCATCTTTGGGAATTTCCACTTCAAGTACCGGAGGTGGAAAATAGCTTCCTGAGCTTAACCGATTCCAGAGAATATATAAGTTATCGCTTAAGCGTTCTTTATACATATCCAAAGTCTCTTGGTCTATTCCGGCTGCTCCTTTGTTGCTCCGTACTTTCTTGTAGGCTTCCCAAACCATGCGTCTTGTTATCGGCAAACTTTTCGTCTCGATTCCTCTATCCCTCCCCTTATCAATAAGGGTT
>QKGS01000067.1 GCA_003250355.1 Bacteroidota bacterium | reverse complement strand
GCAACTTTTACCAATATAGTTAAAAACTTCTACACCAATTCCTTTGCAAATTGTTTCGTGAATATACCCGGCGGAATTAAGTGTTTGTAAATCAATAACAAACAATGCTACTGGTACGATATCAGTAATTTATTTTATCCGGTATTTAATTACATACCGTAATATGGTAATATTAAAGCCAAAGGTTATTAAGTTTGCTATTATTATAGGCCATTCCATAACTATTAATCCGTAAATAAACCAAAATAACACTCCGGTTGAAAATACTATATACATACCAAGTGACAAACCGTCAACTTTTTTAGTTTTAATAGTTTGTACAGCCTGAGGCAAAAATGCTGCGGTGGTGAGTGTGGCAGCTATGGTTGCTACCAGTGTTGTAGTTGTCATTTAAAGTGAAAATTAGTTTTGCGAATTTAATATGTTAGTCAATTCTGAGTGGTTGTTTAGTACAGTATTGTTATTAATACTTAACCGCTTTTTTGAGTAGTGCCCCTTTGCTACCAGTATGCTTTTAATACCAAGCTCTTCAGCAACCTCTGCGTCGTGAATAGTGTCGCCTATTAATATGGCATTGTGTTTATTTATACTGTTCTCAGTAATCATTCGTATGCCACGTTCTATTTTGCCCGCAGCCAAATGATTATCAATACCGGCTACATAATCGAAGTATTCTATTATTCCCAAATCCGACAGCATTTTTTTCAACGACTCTTCTTCCATTGCCGAAAGAACTGTCTGCTTATAGCCTCTCTCTTTTGCAAGTTTTAGTAAGCCTATAATTTCCGGAAATAATTTTGCTCTGTAGTTCTCTTTTTTATAATAACTAATATATTCAAATGCCGACTTTTCAAATGGTTCTTGGCTAAAGTCAAATCCAAGTGTTTTGTAAAAATCCACTACGGGAAACGAAAAGCGTTCCAAATATGTTGATATATCTATTTCAGGGAGGTTACGCTTTGTAAGAATATGGTTTACAGACTCTACACATATATCTACATCGTTTAAAAGGGTGCCGTTAAAATCCCATATTATTGTTCTTGCATCCATTTTATTAAATAAGAGAGTGCAAATTTAATCGGTCTTTAAAGAATCTGCAATATATATCTTCTTATTTTTAAGTAAAACCCATTTGCTATTTACTTTTACTGCTTTATTATACTCTGTGTTGCAAATAGGTTCAATACTCTTTGACAAAAAATTGTAGTTGGTATAGCATATACCATCCCAAAACTGTATTGTATTATTTTGCGATATTACATTTGACAAAACAGTTATGTATAATTTGTTTAAATATGTTGCAAATGCATCGAAAACTAAGGTAGAACCGTTCTCCATAGTTAATAATACTTTGCTGTCGCTCTCAAAAATATACAAAGGCTCTTTTGCATCAGTTAACGAATTTATAGATTGTGATTGTAGTTCAGTAATTCGTCCGGCATTTATATAAATTACTGATTGCGATAACTCGTCGTATATCCAAAAACCACCTTTATTTGACCTACATACCAGTTTTGCTTCATATTCGGCTATATCGTCAATAATTACCGGACTGTTTATTTCAGCCAATTGTTTATTTAGCATAATTACCATATTGCTCTCTTTGTAAAAAAGCAAAAGCTTCAATGGGTCTGAAACATCAATAGAGCTTAGCGGGCCATACTGCATATTGCTGTATCTGCGTAAAACTTCTCCTTTTAAATTTAAAACCAACAATTCATTAGTTGTTGTTGCATATATATATTCTGTTTTATTCGACTCTATGTTTACAAATTCAAACTCGTCGAACTCCAATTCCTGACAGCTAGAGGTCCAATAATTAAAAAGCAGAAGTATTAGCAATATATTACGGATAGTCATTCTTATTATAATGTTGTTTTTAAGCAATTATTTATAAGCTAATATATAATTAAATAGGTGATTTTATTACAAATGAATGCTTAAATTGCCTAAGTGAAAAAAAACATATAAATGAACGAATTAATTCACATATACAGCAAGTTACTCTCTATGATTCCTGCATTAAGCATAGGAATAGTAGTGTTTTTAACATTTATATTTATTTCATGGATAATAAAAAGAACAGTAACAACCAGAATTAAACCCAAAACAAAAAATCCGTTGTTGGCTGTTTTTATAGGTAAAATTATAGCATTAACTATAACCATAACAGGGTTAGTGTTTTTTTTGAATATAATTGGGCTTAGCAGTATTGCAAAACATATAATGGCAGGAGCAGGAATAACTACTTTTATTATTGGTTTTGCGTTCAAAGATATTGGCGAAAACTTCCTGTCGGGTATTTTAATGGCCTTTAAAAGTCCTTTCAAAATAGGCGATTTAATAGAGATAGGGGGAATAACAGGTTACGTGAATGAATTAAATATGCGTGACAGTGTTATAAAAACACTCGATGGTAAAGATGTATTTATTCCCAATTCTCAAATATTAAAAGCTCCATTATTCAATTATACTATCGACGGTTATTTGCGATATGAGTTCACTGTTGGAGTTGATTATACTACCAATTTAACTATGGCAATTAATATTATTAACACTACACTTTCCAATTTTAGTGAAGTATTACAAGGCGATAAAAAACCTGTAGTTGTAGTGAACGAGTTGGCAGCAAGTACTGTTAATATTAATATTTTATACTGGATTGATACCTTTGAGGCTAAATCGAAAGCATTCCATTTGGTAATAAAGTCGAAAATAATGATTTCACTTATTGAAGCTTTAGGTAAGAACAATATTTACCTTCCGGCAAATATTGTTGAGGTTAAAAACTATAGTAATGAGCATATTAATATAACTGCCGGGAATTGATATTTATATAAGATTATTAATGTATGAAACTTAAAAACAGCCTGTTGCTATTTGTGTTAACATTTATAACACTAAATGCGTACTGCCAACCCGATACTTTGCAAGTAGTAACAGATACCGCAAATTCGCAAATTGCCGATAAAGCAGTAGAACTTATTTTAAAATCCGATTCTATTGAAATGTCCGACTCTATAAACAGGGCTGTTATTTTAAAGCAAATGGAAGAATTAAAAAGCTATGAACGTTCAAAACGGGCATCGCTTGAGCGGGAGCTGAACACCATAAAAAGAAACGATTCCATTAGAAAAGCAAAACTGGCCAATGAGGTAATTCTGCTGAAAAGCAAGGCGGTAGGTTATCCTATTATAATTCATAAAGATACACTGTTTGTTGTGTATACAAAAATAGGTTCAATATCGGCTCAGGAACGTGCCGATATAATTACTAAAAGACTTAATGAAGTGTATCGAAGTTTTATATTAAAAACCGATACTCTTGCAATAGTTAATAACGGCCCTACGTATGAAATATATTTTAAAGACAAGGTTGTAATAAGTATTACCGAACTCGATGAAATGTGGTTCAATACTCCCAAAAATGATATTGCAGTCAGGTATAAGGCTGCTATAACTACCGATATTGCTAAATACAAAAGCGACCGCAGCTTTTATAAAGTATTTAAAGAAATAGGTCTTGCACTACTTGTAGTAATAGTTCAAATAGCACTGATTATTCTCATAAACCGTTTCTTTAAATATAAAGTAAACAAACTTATACTCAGTAAACGAGGGGAGTGGTTTACCGGAGTTAAATTTAAAAAACACGAAATACTCGATGCCGATAAACAAGCTTCAGTAATTATATTTCTATTAAAACTGGTTCGTTATGTTGTTATTGCAGTGTTGCTTTATATTTCCATACCCATTTTGTTTTTAATATTCCCTTTAACACAACGACTAGCCGAAGTGTTATTTGGTTATATTACTACCCCTGTTAATTCAATACTGTCGGCATTGGTAAGTTACTTGCCTAAACTAATTACAATAGCGGTTATTGTATTTATAACCCGTTATATATTAAAGCTTTTGCGTTATATAACTTCCGAAATAGAAGCTGAAAACTACAAATTACCGGGCTTTTATCCCGATTGGGCAAAACCAACCTATAATATTGTTAAGCTACTTATTCTGGCATTTATGTTTATAGTAATATTTCCATATCTGCCAGGTTCCGATTCTGCTGTTTTTAAAGGTGTATCGGTATTTATAGGGGTAGTTTTTTCTCTTGGCTCATCGTCAATTATTGGAAATATTGTAGCCGGACTTGTAATAACTTATATGCGACCTTTTAAGTTGGGCGACCGTATTAAAATAGGCGAAGTGGTTGGCAATGTTGTTGAAAAAACCCCTTTTGTTACAAGAATAAGAACCCCAAAAAAAGAGTTTATAACTATTCCTAATTCCAATATTCTATCGTCGAATGTAATAAATTACAGTAATTCAAAAATTCAAGGGGGGTTGGTTGTACATACAACAGTAACCATAGGCTACGATGTGCCATGGCGACAAGTACATCAGATTCTGATTAATGCTGCTAAAATTACCGGGAATCTGAATCTTGAAATAGCTCCGTTTGTATTGCAAACAAGTCTCGACGATTTTTATGTTTCGTATCAGCTCAATGCGCACACTAACGAACCCGATAAGCAACCGCAGATATATAGTGAGCTACACCAGAATATTCAGGATGGCTTTAATGAAGCAGGTATTGAGATACTTTCACCCCATTACCGTGCAGCACGCGATGGTAACGCTATGGCTGTCCCAAAAGATTACCTGCCCGAAGATTATAAAGCTCCGGGGTTTAACTTTAGTAATAAGTAGGGACAAATTAATACAAGCTTTTTAATTTTTTTATATAGCGTTCACTGTTATAGCCTTTGCCGCTTTTTGTGGCATTGAATATTTCAAAAGCCACACACTGTCCTATAAGTTCAATTGACTCATTATAACTCAGCCCCTTTTCAATAAGCTTTGTAAATACTTCCTTTGTCTCTTTAGGCTCGTTAGCTTCTATTTGGTTATTTACTATTTCTAAAACCTGTTCACGCAGTAAATCGTTAGTCATACAAGTAGTTGTGTTTAGTTAGTTTTTTATTATATACAAGCAATATTACAAATATTATAGTTAATACAAATCAGGGCAAGAATTTTTTAGAGTAAATACTACTCTTATAGTATAAGTTGGTTTACGTCATATTTTGGTTTATAAGTTTTGACAAAAAACGGAATAGTGATTAAACTATAGTTTATTTACACTAATAGTTTAATAGTGTAGTTTAAAAATGATTCAAAAAATAAACCGGACACCAATGATTTTTATTTTTTTAGCTTCAGTAAACACATTATTTATCACTTAATAATTTATAATATTGCTTCAAATATTTTAAAGCATTTTATATGAGCTTTTTTCAGTGGTACTGGCTTATGACAATAGTATTTCTTATACTATACGGGGCATTGATTCTATGGTTTTCTAATGGTTGGAACAGTATTGAGTTATTTAAGCCTGGCAAGTCGGTATTTAATTTAAAAATAACGGTAATAGTACCATTTCATAACGAGGAATCGGTATTGGATAATTGTTTAAGGAGTATTGTTAATCAAAAAATACAAACCGGGTTAGTTGAAATTATTGCTATAAACGACCATTCAACCGATAATTCAGTTCATATAGCAAGTAAATATGCTGAAAAGTATATGAGAGTGCAGTTAATAAATGCTACCGAAAGAGGTAAAAAACAGGCATTACTTCAAGCTATTAGTGAGGCAAAGGGCGATATAATAGTTACAACCGATGCCGATTGTACTCACCATGAGCATTGGCTTATGCATATTGCAGCTTATTTTACAGAGTATTCGCCTAAGTTGTTGGCAGGTGGGGTTAAATACCGAAATGCCGATTCTATATTTCAAAAGTTTCAGCAAATGGAGCTGTTAAGCTACGTAACATCCGGGGCTGGGGCTATTGGCATTAATCATGCTATTATGTGTAATGGAGCCAATATGGCATTTTCCAAAAGTGCTTTTAACGAATTTGAGGATCCTTACAATTTAAAATATTTATCGGGCGATGATGTAT
The DNA here is from genome assembly GCA_003250355.1 of Bacteroidota bacterium. GTDB lineage: Bacteria > Bacteroidota > Bacteroidia > Bacteroidales > SZUA-534 > SZUA-534. Next base: position 286,348 of record QKGS01000067.1, on the reverse strand, counting down.
TTCTGCTTCATGCTATGAAAAAGAAATATAACAATGACATACATTTTATAAAATCGGAGGAAACTGTTGTTGAAACACAAAGCAGTAAAACCTTTAAGGAGTATGTAAGGCGAAAAGCACGGTGGGCTTCGAAAGCAAAAGGATACTACGATAATGATACTAAATTTACCGGTGCTGTTGTTTTGGCGGTTAATTTGCTTTTGGTATGTGGTATTTTGGCAATACCTTTCAAAATAGTTTTTTACATACCGGTGCTTGTTATATTAGGGGTTAAAACAGCAACAGATTGGCATTTTTTAAAACAATCTGCCAATCTGTTTAAATCGGTGAACTTACTAAGTTTATCCCCCTACTTTGAACTCATTCACGCATTTATTGTAGCCTATTCGGCTGTTGTAGGTTTTTATTCTAAAAAAAGATGGTAATTATTTTTGTCTATTCTTAACAAATTCAAGTGTTTTACCAACTGTTTGCAGTTTTGGAACATCTTCTTCGTTTATGTTTATGTCGAATCTCGATTCTAAAAAGAATAAGAATATGTTCATGTCAAAATTATCGAAGCATAAATCTTTGCTCAGGCTGGTATTTAAGCTTATTTCATTTCGCTCAACGCCCATTTTGCGAAATATTTTGTAAAGTGATAAATCGTTGCTCATGACTAAGGGGTTTTAATTTTATGTCCTATAATATTTTATTCGTCTCATTTATGATGTCTTTCTGTATCGAAAGGTTGCCAGCGATAATACAATTATTGCGTATATAGTCATTGATATAAGTTCATGTATAAGATTGTTAATTCCTGAACCTTTTAGCATAACCATACGAATAACCTTCATAAAATACGCAATAGGGTTTATTACATTAAGTTTCTGAACCCAGTTTGGCATACTTTCAGCAGGTGTAAATATTCCGCTTAGCAGTATAAAAATTATTACTACAAAGAACGCTACAAACATCATTTGTTGTTGAGTGTTTGCCATTGTCGATATTAATAATCCAATACCTAATACTACAAACAGATAAATAAAAGTAAACCCTACCAATACTAAAAAATTTCCTTCAAATGGGACGTTGTAAACTAAAATTCCTAACACAGTGGCAAGCGTAAGTTCAAGTAAACCAATAATTAAGAATGGTATTAGCTTGGCTAAAATAAAGTGGTGTTTTTTTATGGGGGTTACATTTAGTTGTTCGCTGGTGCCAATTTCTTTCTCTCTTACCAAATTCAAACCCGATAAAAACAAACCGATCATAGTTATAAGAATAACCATTATACCCGGAAACATATACCATTTATAATTCATTTCGGAGTTGAAATAGTATCGTGGAATTATATTTACTACTTTGTGTTGTACAGGCATTATTGTCGGTGTGGTTTCAGTAATAATGCGTATGTTGAAACTGCGTAATACCATAGTAGCATATGAGTATGCAAGTGTAGCAAAATTGACATTTATGGCATTGGGTATAAATTGAATGTCGGCTTGTTTTTCTCGAACCAAATTACTGCCAAAGTTTTGCGGAATAACCATAATCATATCTATTTGGCTTTTAGCCAGCATACTCTCAGCTTCTGAAATATGAGCCGGAAATGCTGTTATGGAAAAAAATTCCGAAGCCCCAAGGGTATTTATCAGGTTGAGCGAGGTTGTACTTTTATCGTTATCTACCACACCTATGTTAACGTTACGTATTTGAAATGTTGTAGCATGAACTAATATTAGCAGTTGCAATATTGGCATTATAAATATTATAGGGAGCAATACTTTATTCCTCTTTATTTGCCGAAATTCTTTTCTGATTAAAAATATTAGTGTTTTCATACTATAATTCTAAAATTACCTCATTTCCATATTCTCACATCTTTACTTATGAGTTCCGTATTTTGAGTTCGTACATTATCATAGTCTTATTTTAAATTTTCTTATACTCATTGCAATAAAGAATAGTGTCATTCCAATAAGTATAAGCGTCTCTTCCCAAACCATTTGTAGCCCGCTCCCTTTTATCATTATGTCTTTAACTATTTCAATAAACCATCGGGGAGGCATTGCAAAGCTTATGTAATAAAGAATATCAGGCATATTTTCGACAGGGAATATAAAACCCGACAGCAACATACTTGGCATCATAAGACCAATCATTGATATTAACATAGCCTGTTGCATAGTTTTACTAACAGTTGATATTAGTATCCCTAGCGATAACGACAGAAAAATAAACAGCAAGCACTCTGCAATTAACAGAAAAAGGTTCCCTTTTATTGGTAAGCCAAATACAAAGTATGCCAGCCCCAATATAGAAATCACATTTATAAACGAAAGAACCAAATACGGTGTTACTTTACCCAATATAATATGTGTAGGGTGCAGTGGCGATACAAGTAATACTTCCATAGTGCCCAGCTCCTTTTCACGTGTTATAGTTACCGATGTCATAAGGGCCGATATTAGAATTAATATAATAGCCATAGTGCCGGGCACAAACATGAATACACTTTTCATGCCGGGGTTGTATTGCATTCGAACAGTTGAGTTTATTACTATATTCTGAGGCAAAAGGTTATTTAGCTCATTTACATAAGTGTAAATAATGTTTGATGTGTAGCCTTGTAGTATGTTGGCTGTATTAGGTTCCGATGCATCGAGTATAAGTTGAATGTCGGCTTTGCCTTCGGCTTCGAGTCTTTTTGCAAAGTTTTGTTCAAATACTATAACTTCTTTAACTCTCCCGGCACGGAATATTTCTTCTATTTGGTCACTTGTTTGTAAGTGTGTTTCTAACATAAAATAACCTGATGATAGTAATTTATTGGTTATTTGTTGTGTTGTTGCATCTTTTGAAAGGTCGAGTATTGCTATTCGTGCATCTTTTATGTCGGTATTTATTGCAAACCCGAATATGAGTATTTCTGCTATCGGTATACCGAATATTATAATCAGAGTTCGCACATCGCGAAATATGTGTAGGAATTCTTTTTTTATGAATGACAGAAATTTTTTCATTGTTTAATGGGTAATATTGGGGCGTGCTATTTTTATAAATACTTCGTTCATATTTTTAGCACTATATTTTTCTTTAAGATTATTAGGAGTATCCAAAGCTTCTATTATACCGTTGTTCATAATTGTAACGCGGTCGCAATATTCGGCTTCGTCCATGTAGTGTGTGGTTACAAATATTGTTACCCCGCTGTTCGATGCTTCATATATCAAATCCCAAAACTGACGGCGTGTAACCGGGTCAACACCACCTGTTGGTTCATCGAGAAATACTATGGCAGGTTCGTGTAACATAGCTACTGAAAATGCCAGTTTTTGTTTCCATCCCAATGGTAATTTTCCAATTAGCGTATCTTTAAGTTCATACATTTTCAAATTGGATAGCAGTTCTGTTGTGCGGTGTTTTATTTTTTTTAGTCCTAAGCCATATATACCACCATATAGTTCTATATTTTCATAAATAGTAAGGTCTTCGTAAAGCGAGAATTTCTGACTCATGTAGCCTATGTTTTTCTTCAGTTCTTCGGTTTGCGTATATACATTGTAACCGGCAACACTAATTTCACCCGATGTTGGGGTCGATAAACCGCAAAGTATTCTAATAGCTGTAGTTTTGCCTGCTCCATTAGCTCCCAAAAAACCAAATATTTCTCCCTTTCTGACTTCAAAATTCAGATTGTCGTTGGCAGTGAAACTACCGAATTTTTTTACAAGGTTCTTTACTGTTATTATATTCATTACCTGTTGAATAAGACGGTTTATTTATTGTTAAATCTACAAATTCTCACATTCTCACATTTCATTATTCGTTTTTCTCTGCTTTCATAAGTTCCATAAAACAGTCTTCAATATCGGGTTGTGCTATATTAATATCAATTTCAACATTCCCTTCACTAATTAGGAAATTTTTTAGTTCATCTATATCAGTATTGTTATTCTTAAATGTTACGTGTACTGAACTGCCAAATGCAAATACCGATGAACTATTTTTATATTTACGAAGGTCATGTATTAGTTTGTACTTATTTTTTGCATTAACAGCAATTAAATATTTCGGATAACTTTTAATAATATTTTCAGGGGTATCAATTTTTAATATTTGGCCATTTTGAATCAGTGCTACCCTGTCGCAAAGGCTTGCTTCATCCATATATGGTGTCGATACAATTATGGTTATCCCTTTCATTTTCAGTCGTTTTAACATTTGCCAAAATTCCATACGCGATACAGCATCAACACCTGTTGTAGGTTCGTCGAGTACAAGTATTTCGGGTTTGTGAATAAGAGCACACGAAAGAGCCAGTTTTTGTTTCATTCCTCCCGATAATTTTCCGGCTACACGGTTTTTGAATGGTTCTATTTGTTTGTATATATTTGCAATAAGATCATAGTTTTGTTCAATTGTAGTATTGAATACTGATGCAAAAAAGTTTAGGTTTTCTTCAACTGTTAAATCCTGATAAAGCGAGAATCGTCCCGGCATATAGCCAATTATATTCCTTACTTTCTTATAATCACTAACCGTGTTGAACCCATTTGCTTCAATTAAGCCATTGTCGGGTAGGAGCATGGTGGTTAGCAGGCGCATAAATGTAGTTTTGCCTGCACCATCGGGGCCTATTAGTCCAAATATTTCATTATCGTTAATCGAAAATGAAATGTTGGTAAGAGCCTTTACTGATTCGTATTGTTTCGATATGTTTGAAACTGTTATCATTTGTTATTTGTGAAGTATTTCGTACTTCTTAGTTTTCAATATTCTGCGTTCGATATTCTCATTTTTTACTTCAAAAAGAGTGCTTCTCCGGGCATTCCAATTTTCAGCGAGCCGTTATTTTTTACTTCAATTTTTATGGCATATACCATACTTACCCGCTCTTCTTTTGTTTGTATTATTTTTGGGGTAAATTCTGCTTTATCCGCTATCCATATTATTCTCCCGGCAAATTCTTGATACTCTTTTTTACCCGAATCTATTAGTACTTTGCATACACTGCCTATTTTTATTTCGTGTAACTGAGCTCCCGACACATAGGCGCGCAAAATAATATTATCAAGGTCGGCTATTTTATATATAGGCTTGCCTGGTGCAGTAACTTCGCCCTGTTCTGAATATTTTTCTATTACAGTACCGGCTTTCGGATTTATAATTTTGCATTTTTTCAATTGTTCGTTAACAATAGCTTCTTTCGATTCTATTACGTTTATTTCACTGGCCAATGCAGCTTTTTGACTTCGAGAAGCTAATATTTGTGCATCAATAACGTTTATTGCTCCGGTTATGTCGTCGAATTGCTTTTGGGTGGCGGCTCCCGATTCTTTCATTTTGCTAATTCGCTCAAGGTCATTGAGCATATTTGCTTTTTGCTGTTCTAGTACTTTCGTCTGCGCATCAATATTGGCAAGGTTCGCTTTAAGTTTTGTTTTGTTAGCCGCTATTTCGTTTTTTTGTAATGGGTACAATATTGTATCTATCATACCAACATAATTGTCTGCTTTAAGAACATCACCTTCTGTAATATTTAGTTCAATAATTTTTCCGGCCATTTCGGCCGACACTATTGTTTCTACTGCCTCAAAGTTTCCATAGACATCAGTATTACTTACATTTTGGGAACACGCTGTTAGTAGTAGTGTAGTTATCAATATAGTTAATGTTCTCATGTTAGTGTAGTTTATTATTCAATACTTAGTTATTCGAAAATAGGTTTGCCCGACAAATAAATCCTGTTTAGTTTTGCCTGCTCCAATTGTATTTTATGTGTTTCCATATTAATTGAAGCCTGTTTCTCTTCGTTTAAATTATGTATGTAATCGGCCGATGTTATGGTGCCGTTTTCCAATTGTGCAGCAGAATTTTTCGAAATTCTGTTGCGTAATTCAATTATTTGCTTGTCTTTTTCTATTAGTTGTTCAAGTTGAGTCTGCTTCAGTATAGCTTCATTTATCTCTATCTGCAGTTGTTTGTTGAAAGCGTTTTCACTATCATATATTGATGCTTTTTGTATACTTAGCTGTTCTTGTTGTCGGCTTGTTTGTTTCCAATCGGCGATAGTCCATTTTACCTGGGCTCCAACTATAAGATACGGCTCCATGGTTTCGCTAAACATATTTAACCCAGGATAACCTACCCCCCCTGAACCAAATGCAACCACTTTGGGCATACGTTCCGATTTTATTATTTCAGCATTTGCACTAAGCAAAGATATATTGGTTGTAAATAGCTCGTTTTCAGGCCTGCGTATGTCGTAATTTGCTGAAGTAGCAATATTTGGTAAATCCAGTTTCATTGCATCAATATTATTTATACACGAAAGTTCTTTAAGCGCAAAAGTGGCTTGTTCTATTTGAATTGATAATTCTATTTTTTGCTGATCAATTTTTAATAGCTCGGCATTCAGATTGTCCAGTTCCGATATATTGAGTATTCCATTATCAACAGCCGCTTTTAATACAGTCTTGCGTTCATTGATTGTCTCTTTTATGAGTTCCAGAATCTTTTCATTTTCTTGAAGGGCAAGTACCAGAAAGTAAATATTGTTTATTTGTTCTTTCAACTTATACATATTTACATTCACCTGTTGAGTGTTGTTTTGGGTTTGCATTTCCGACACCTGTTTTGCTGCTTTTATTGTACCGCCGTCATATATTATCTGGCTTATATCAATAGTGGCCGAAAACTGTTCGTGAGGAACAACCGGGGGCGATACTCCGGGCATTGCCAGGGGCATTTCTGTAACTTTACTTTGGTAAGTAGCTTTTGCACTAAGCCCTATTTCGGGCAAATACTTTGCTTGTAAATTTTGTAGTGCAAGTTCATTTATTTGTGTAAGCTTTTGTTTCTGAAATACTATTGGATACAATGAATCGGCACTTTCATGGCACATTTTTAGTGTTACAACCTGCTGCGAACTAGCCGACAAACATGAGAGTATAATTGCTGATAATGCAACTATTATCAGCACTCTTTTATTTAGGGTAAAACGCAACATTATATATGTTGTTTTTAACAATCGGTGTTTGCGGTATTCAACTATTTGCTTCCAGTTAACCATAATATCTACTTTTGTTTGTACACTTCCATAGCTCCCATTACATATTTTACAATCGACTCTTTTCGCGAGAGTATATATTGTTTGTATTCATCTTTATTACCTTCAAAAACTAATCGTTCAATTATTGGTCGAGCTGCAACCGGAAATATTACCATCGATAAAATATTTATTATAAAATCGTGAGGTAATATGGTGTAGCCTTCTTTTGAAAGTTGCTTTTGAAGTGGCTCCATATATTCACGAGGGTTAATATTGGCAGAATGAAAATTTTGTAGCAAACCATCGGGATTTCGGGTTATTTCATTAAAAATAAAATTGGGTAAATATGGATTGTTTAGTAATAAGTCGATATACATATCGACAAAGCCTTTGAGTTTTTCTTCTATACTAACACTTTCTTCCATTAGTTCTCCAATACGGCTTCCTATTTTTCCTATAAGCTTTGAAAAAATAAATGAAAACAGCTTCTCTTTCGATCTGAAATAGTAGTGAAGCAATGATTTGTTAATACCGGCTTTGTCGGCTATTTCTTGCATTCTGGCACCTGCCATACCTTTTTCTATAAATACCTCTCTGGCGGCATTTAGTATCTTCTCTTCTGTATGTATCTCTTTTTCTTCCATTAATTTAACTGTTTGTTTTAACCAAATGGTTAATGTAAAATTACAAAGATAATTTTTATTAACCAAATGATTTGACTATTTAATTTGACCATATGGTTAAAGCGGAAGCATTCTACTGATTATTTATCATTTTCACCCTAATGTGATTTTAGTATCAAGTATTAAGTACAAAGTATAAAGTAAAAAACTACACATATCTTGATACTTGATACTAAATAATGATAATTACAAAAGTCATAATATCAATTCATTGAGTATTTCTTACATTGAACGTTAATATACTATGTCGTTTTAAGTGTTTAATATTCCAAATAAATAAGGGCTGTCTCAAACTTTTGAAACAGCCCTTTGTATATTTTGTATAATATTATTTACTCAGTTTTTTCCGATACAGACTCTTTTTCTGTTTTATTTACAGGTTTTCTTCTAGGCTTGTAATTGCGAGAGCGGTTATTGTTCGGTCTGCGTTGGTTTTGGTTTTTTTGTTCTCCCTGTTCTGTTTTCGAGTTGTCGGAGTTGTTGTTGCTCTCAGTTTGCTGTTCTTGCTTTACAGTAGTTTTGTCATTTTGCCTTCTTTGAGGCGGGGTCGAATTATTCTGCTTGTTAAGTCGGCCTATATCTTTTCTAATATTTCTAATATCGTTACCGAAACTACTTTTCACATTATCCCAGTTTACCTGCATATCTTCACGTTGGTTTGTAAGGTCAACTTCGCAACGTTTTTTCACCCTTGTTACTCTTATTGCATTTATTATTGAAATAGCAAATGCTAAAAATGCTGCGACAACAGCTGTGTTTATTATTGTTTCATTCATTGAAATTAATTTTAAATTCCCATTAATAATTTTCCCATTCCAAAGTAAATTAACATACCGATTATGTCATTTGTTGTTGTAATAAAAGGTCCGGTTGCCAGAGCCGGATCAATTTTAAATTTATTTAGACTTAGTGGGACAAAAGTTCCAAATAATGATGCAAATATAATAACTGATAGTAATGAAACACTAGCAGTTAGTGTAAAACGGAATGAATGAGTGAAAAAAATTGAAACAGCCATAAGTAATCCACTGCAAATAAGGCCATTAATCAATGCTATTGAAAGTTCTTTTAAAAGCTTTTGGAAAGTTGATTCAAAGCCTAAGGTATTGTTTGCTAAACCCTGAACAATTATAGAACTTGATTGAATACCTACGTTTCCACCCATTCCTGCAATTAAAGGAATAAACATGGCTAGTTTGGGGAAATTTCCTAGCTGCGTTTGGAATCCGCCAATTACTAAAGCACCAAATATGCCACCAAACAGACCTATTACCAGCCATGGTATTCTTGCTTTTGTTTGATGAACAATAGAGTCACCCGATTCTACATCACCACTAATACCCGAAATCATTTGATAATCTTTTTCGGCTTCCTCTCGAATTACATCAACAATATCATCAATGGTAATTCTACCTTTTAACCGACCTATGCTATCAACTACCGGAAGTGCAACTATGTCGTATTTCTCCATAATATTTGCAACTTCGTCTGATTTTGTATTGGTTTTTACGGCAATTACTCCACTATCACAAATGTTTTTTATTTTGGTTTCTCCATTTGTAATTAAGAGTTTTTTTAATGGAAGAGTCCCTTGAAGTATCTCGTCATTATCAACAACATAAACAAAAAATATTTCGTCGAGTTCTTCTGCCTGTTTTCTTATTTCATTAATACACTCTGTTACTGTGAGGTTTTCGTTTATACTAACAAGTTCGGTAGCCATCAGACCTCCGGCCGAATTTTCGGCATAGTTAAGAAGGTCGGCTATGTCGCCTGCTTGCTCCACATCGGGCAAATGCATGAATACCTCTTCTTTTTTGCTTTCGGAAAGTTCTTGTATTACGTCGGCAGCATCGTCAGAATCAAGATTATCGAGTACCGATGCTATTTCCTTGGCAGGTAGTACTTGAAGGAATTGCTCACGAATATCCTCTTCAAGTTCTATCATTACATCGGCACTGGCCTCTTCATCGAGTTGTAAGTATATGAACTTTGCGTGTTCAATGTCTATTTCATCGAATATTTCCGCAATATCGGCAGGGTGAAGGTCATTTACATACTTTTTTACCTGCGCAACATCGTTATTTTCAATTGAAGATATTAATTCTTCAAGGTATTCTTTGGTTAATTCAAAGCGCATTGCAAAAGTCTTTTATGCGTTGTTTTTAATGTTTTCAATAATAATAGTGAGGTCAAAAAACTCTTCAACCGACAATTGTTCAGGTCTTTTTCGAAATATTTCACCTTCGGGTTTTATGTCGCCAAGCATACCTTTTAAGCTATTTGAAAGTGTTTTTCGGCGTTGGTTGAAACCCATTTTTACTACCTGCTTAAATAGTTTGGCATCGCAAGGCAGTTCCGTTCGCTCATTCCGCATAAGCCTTATAACCCCCGATTTTACTTTGGGTGGGGGGTTAAATGCCCCCTCATTAACTGTAAACAGGTATTCTATATTGTAATATGCTTGCAAAAGAACACTTAATATACCATAATCTTTAGTTCCGGGTCCTGACGCAATTCTCTGTGCAACTTCCTTCTGAAACATTCCTGCAAACTGAGGTACTAAATCGATATGTTCAAGAACTTTAAATAGTATTTGACTAGAAATATTATAAGGGAAATTACCAATAATTGTAAAAGGCTCCTGAAAGTATTTTGTAAGGTCAAGTTTTAAAAAATCACCTTCTATAATTTTGCCCTCTAGCTGAGGATAATGCTCTTTTAAATAAGTAACCGATTCGGTATCAATTTCAACAACTGAAACGTTATATCTTTCATTTTGCAGAAGAAACTGTGTTAAAACCCCCATTCCGGGGCCTATTTCCAAAATGGTATTGGGTGCATCGGTGGTTAAGCTTTCTGCTATTCGCTGTGCAGCTTTCAGATCGGTTAAAAAATGCTGCCCAAGATGTTTTTTTGCTCTAACTTTTGTCATTCCTCACTATTTTCGACGCAAATTTATAGTTTTTAATTACAACTTTGGGTGCTTCTGTTTAAGCAATTGTTATTTTTGTGACAAACAATGAAAAAAATACTGAATAATATTAATCCGAAAGTATTCCAACTGTTTAAAATGTTACTCTCAATAGTTGGGGTTATATACATTATTTGGCAAATTCATAATCATTTGTCGGGTTGTGAAATACCTGTTTTATTATCAAACACTAATAATGTGTTTTTGTTTATTGTAGCTTTTATACTAATGCCTGTAAATTGGTTTGCAGAGAGTTATAAATGGCAACTTCTTGTTAATCCTATTGAAAATATTGGCTTTAAAGCAGCTGTTTTTGCTGTACTGTCGGGGCTTGCTGTTGCAATGTTTACTCCAAACCGATCGGGTGATTTTGCAGGCCGTATTCTTATGTTGTCGCCGGGTAAGAGAGGGAAAGGTGTTCTTGCTACCTGGATAGGCAATATCGCTCAAATAGTATGTACTATATTGTTTGGTATTATTGGGGGGGCTGTTATTTTAAATATAAGTAACAATTTACCTAAAAAGTGGATATTTAACAAAATGGGCTTAATTGTTGCTTTATCGTCACTATTGGTATGTATAATGCTTTACTGGTTTGTAGCTAAGCGAAGTAACAATGTATTCAAAAACAAACGTATACGACAATTTTTATTTTTTACAAAAAGATATACCAATAAAGTATTGTCTTATGTATTGGTAATAAGCTTGTTCCGATATATTGTATTTTCTACTCAATTCTATTTAATATTAATAATGGTTGGTGTTGATATTAGTTTTTTTAATGCATATATATCAGTATTTACTATATATGGGATTATGCTTTTTTTACCTGTTATTACTTTATTTGAATATCCGGTTCGAGGGTCGATTTCTATTATGGTATTATCTTTGTTTACCAATAATGTAACGCAGGTAGCAGTAGCATCGTTATTGTTATGGATAATAAATTTGGGTTTACCTGCAATAGCAGGAGCGGTGTTGTGGAATAAAGTCAGAAAGTAATCTGGTATTTTTAGGTGTTATATATTTTAGTGCTCATTTAGTTTTAACCAATATAAATAATGGATATATTACTCCTAACAGTTGGAATTGTACTAATAATAATAGGGCTAATAGGTTGTGTACTACCTGTAATACCCGGGCCTCCTTTAAGTTTTCTCGGATTGTTAGCATTAAGCTATACGCAGTGGGGGGAGTTTAGTTCTAATTTACTTTGGACTATGGCTATATTGGCAGTAGTTGCAACTGTTATCGATTATGTAGTTCCTATTTGGGGAACAAAGAAGTTTGGAGGCAGCAAAGCCGGAATGTGGGGGGCAACTATCGGGCTTGTTGTGGGCTTGTTTTTAGGACCTTTAGGGATAATATTCGGCCCATTTGCAGGTGCTTTTGTTGGCGAAATGACACAAAAGAAAGATTCAGATAAAGCACTAAAAGCAGCTTTTGGAGCTTTTCTCGGTTTTTTACTCGGAGTAGGTTTTAAACTTGTGGTTTCGGGTTTGATTACATTTTATTTTATCAGAGGAATGTTTTTCTAAATAGCTTATAAAAATAGCGTTAATAAATATTTGAAATATTTTCATTTTAGTATAATATTTTTCACCCCCTCACTGCAATTACGGCACATAGTTATTTCATTATATGAGGCCCATACTCTTTTTTTGAATTCACGCGACGCATTGTTTTTAAATAATTCAATTACTGATTTTTCATACACATTGCCCAATGAGTGGTTAGCGTTTTTGTCGAAACAACACGGCACAATCTTGCCATACGATGTTATAACTGAACCAAACCATATTCGCTTACAGTAAAAACGTGCCTGGCGATTTAAAATTATTCGCCCTTCCGAATAACTGTATCTACTATATTTTTTTTCTTCAGGTATTAGATTGTAATTATTATTAACATCATCAATTTGGGCAGTTTTCAATTGTAGCCTGTCAGCACCGGTTTCTTTTACAAAACTCTTCATTTCATATACCTGATGTTCGTTGAATTTGAATAGTACAAACTGAATAACCACTTCAGGGTAACTTGTCCCTTTTTTCTTCTTGGCATTAACAATATTATTAATACCATCTTTTACTTTTGCAATACTCCCTCCAATGCGGTATTTGCCATATACCTCTTGTGTAGTCCCATCTACCGAAATAATGAGAATTTTAAGTCCTGCATCAATTATTTCATCGCATATTTTCTCTGTCAAATAATGCCCGTTGGTCGATATAGTAGTAAATACATTTTTATCGGTTGTATATTTTATTAGCTCGGGCAAATGAGGGTGAAGAAATGGTTCGCCTTGAAAATATAACTGAACATTGACAAGCCATTTGTGAGTGTGGCTTATTATGCTTTTGTATAGTTCCGGTGATATAAATTGTTTAGTACTCTTTTTATTTTCAGTACCTAAAGGGCACATAGAACAACTCAGATTGCAAAAGTTACTCGGCTCTATCGACAGATACTCAGGTTTACCCCAATGTATATGCTTTTTTAATATAACAGAAAGCCAATAGCTCAGTCTTAGTATTAAGCTGTTATAAACTTTACTAGGTGTTAAAGTAGTTAGGAAATTTAGTATATGTTGTATCGCTATCACTTTACAAAAGTAAAAAATGAGTTTAAAAGAGTGATACAACTATTAATTGGAAATGTTCAATAAAATAAGCAACAATATTTATATATAAAGAGGCTTAAACTTTAATTTTTATTTCGCTTAATATTTCATCAACATATTCCCTGTTATTGCTAAGTCGGGGTACTTTATGTTGACCGCCAAGTTTGCCTTTTTTTTGCAGCCACTTGTGAAAAGTGCCTTTTTCTAAGCAGTGAATTATCGGCATTCCAAGCGTATAGCTATTAAAGCGTTTTGCTTCATAGTCGGAGTTAACCGATTTAAGAGCTTCGTCGAATACATATATAAAATAGTCGAGGTTGGTTGGTTTTTTTTCAAATTCTATTAGCCATTCATGCGCACCTTTCTTGTCAATATCCATATAAACAGGAGCCGCAGTATATTCAAATACTTCGGCATTGGTTTTCCTACATGCAATTTTTAATGCCTTGTCTGCATTATCAACTATTAGTTCCTCTCCAAATGCATTTATAAAATGTTTTGTCCTTCCTGTTATCACAAATTTGTGCGGGTACTTACTTGTAAATTTAACAGTATCGCCAATTATGTACCGCCACAAACCGGAATTGGTTGAAATTACTACTGCATAGTTTTTGTTTGTTTCAACTTCGTCAATGCTCAGTACTGTTGGTTTGTTGTTAAATACTTCAGCAGCAGGTATAAATTCATAGAATATTCCCAAATCAAGCAGAAACATCATACTATTATCATTAGGATTATCCTGAACTCCAAAGAACCCCTCTGAAGCATTATATGTTTCCATATACTGCATATTTGCATTGTCTATCATTCGCTTGAATTGATTTCGGTAAGGAGTAAAACTTACGCCACCGTGAATAAACAATTCAAGGTTAGGCCATACATCCATTATATTGGTTTTGCCGGTTATGTCAAGTATTTTGTTTAGCAAAACCATTGTCCACGACGGAACACCTGAAATACTTGTTACATTATCTTTAATGGTAGCATTTGCCATTTTTTCCAGCTTCTCTTCCCAATTGTCGAGCAACGCAATTGATGCTTTTGGAGTTCGTAAAATTGAAGCATAGAAAGGCATATTTTCAATTAGTATGGCAGATAAATCACCAAAATACGACTCGTTGCTGAAATTATTTATCTGGTGGCTTCCGCCAATAATTAAACCTTTGCCTTTAAGTAATTTTGTTTCAGGGCTATTGTGGTGATAAAAGTACATTACATCTTTACCTCCCTGAAAATGGCATAATTCCAGTGCTTCTTTACTAACCGGAATAAATTTGCTCTTATTACCTGTTGTTCCCGACGATTTTGCAAACCACTTTATCTCTCCCGGCCACAATAGGTTTTTTTCACCCTCTCTAAGCCTGTCTACATAAGGTTTTATATCCTCGTAATGTTGCAAAGGGACATTATTTTTAAAATCGGTAACAGAACGTATTGAACCGAAATTATGTTTAAATCCCCATTCGGTATCAGTAGCTTTTTCAATAAGGTGATGAAGTGTTTCTCTTTGAATATCAGCCGGATACTTGCGAAAAAGATCTATGTCGTTCATTCGCTTTAGCGTACCCCAGTTTACTATTGAACGGATTATAGGCATAATAATTCTTTATAGGTGTAAAGCTTAAATATAAAAATTTATTTGCTAAATATATTTAAAATATTTGCCGGTAATATTTATTCTGATAAAGGAAAAAATGCACTAATTCATAAAATTAGGTTAGTCTTTTTTACAGAAAAAAGTGAAAGAATAATATACAATAATAAGATTACAGGAATACTGTAAAATTTGAACACAATGAATGAAATTATGCAAAGAGCTAAAAATATATAGCGAATTTTATTTTGTGTAAATGACAATGATTTAAACTTCAATGAAAATAATGATATGTTTGAAACCAACAATACCGACATTAAAACAGATAGACCTATTATTGTTTGAGGCAACAATAATACTTTAAAAATTAAGTTTTCGGCATTAAGTGTAATTGCAATAGGAAACGAAGCCCACATTATAGCATTTGCCGGAGTTGGTAAGCCAATAAAAGAGTCGGTTTGCCTGCTGTCAATATTAAATTTAGCAAGGCGTAGTACCGAAAATAGTGCCATAATAAATGGTATTGTAAGTAAAGTTTTTTGTTGCAATGGAAGCAATGCATAGTAGGTATTAATATTCATTGCGTTTTTTAATAGCAAGAAGCCAATTACAGAAGGAGCTACCCCGAAGCTTATTGCATCGGCTAGTGAATCGAGCTGCTTGCCCAACTCAGAATATGCATTTAGTAATCTGGCAGTAAGGCCATCGGCAAAGTCAAAAACAGCTGCTGCAAATATTAAAATACCCGCAGTGTATATACTTCCATCAAATGCAAATACTATTGAAAAACAACCTGCTAATACATTCAGAAGAGTTATAGCATTAGGAATCTGCTTTGTTATTTTTATAATAATCATATTGCTCTTTTTTATGGCAAATGTATAATTTATTTAAGAATAATATTTTATATTCGTGAACAACTAAAATATTGAATTATGGCTAAAATACGTGATATTAAAAATGAAGTAAATTATCTTGCATTTGAAGTAATATCTGATTGTAATACATATATGTCATTACACCCTGAAAACAAAGATGCAGTTATTGCTCTTGTTGAAGAGGCAGTTGCATTAAGGAATAAGCTGATTTCAAAAATTAATCATCCTGATGATAATAGTGCAGCTTATTACAGAAGCATTAGAAAAGAACTGTTAACAGGAGCAGATCAAATATTTGTAAAACTTAGAAATCTTATTAATAAGTAATTATTGTATATAAACACATAAATTTAATGGGGCAGAAGTCCCATTTTTATTTTGTATAACTTAAAATAAATATTGACATTTATTGTTTGTGATATTCTGTCATAATAATATGGGCATTTGTAAAAAAAACACATAAACATTATTATTTCAAAGAGTTATGGTTTATACTGTAACATATTTTTTGTAATTTTATAGAAGTCCATTGTATAATTGTCAAATATAAGTGAATAGCAAGATGGGTAAAAAAAGAATCATATTAGTAGTAATAATAGTATTGCTGCTGCCTTTGTTAGTAGGTCTGATAATACCTAAGAACAGAATGGTAACAGAGATGGATATTATTGATAAAATGTATTTTTTTATTCTTGCTGATATTGCTAATCATTATGAAGAATCAGCTTGGCGAACCGATATTGATACAATAATTCAACACCCTTCAATAGATGGACAAGAAGCTTGGGTTGAACATTTCAAAGATGGTGACACCGTTCTTTGGATGGTTCAACGATTATCGGAAAAAGACTATGTAAGAATAATATTTGACCCACATGGCAAGCAGCTTATGCGTAGTATTACAATTGCCGATGTAAATGGGAAAACAGCAATTAGGTATTTAGAGGAAACATATGAACCTAACCCAATAAAACGGTTTTTAACCTTATTTAAAAATACAGAGCAAGATAGAGCAAAGCAATATATCGACGACCTAAAAGAAAAACATAAACCCGACCCAAATGCACCCGAAGATGACGGAATGGGTTGGTAATTGTCATTTTTACTCTGAATCTTTAAAAATCATTTTGTAAGCATTAATTATTTGTGTAGTTTTGCATCCTGAATGAATGAAAAATTCATTAAAGCGCATTGGATGGAGAGTAAAAATCAGCGGTTAGCGCATATTTCAGACATCATTCAGAATGAGCAGGTTACCTCGCAAGAACAGCTGCTCAAAACTCTACTTTCCCAAGGTTTTGCAGTTACACAAGCAACCCTTTCCCGAGATTTAAAAAAGTTGAAAATAGCAAAAGTACCCTCTACCGACGGCACTTATCAGTATGTTTTGCCTAATAGTTCGGTTTCAGCATCAATGTCTGACTTTTCAGGGTCAAGCAATATTTTAAACGGGTTAATATCAGTGGAGTTATCGGCTAATATGGGTGTTATAAAAACAATACCTGCATTCTCAAGCACTATATCGGCAGCAATTGATTCGAGAAAATTGAAATCGTTGGCAGGAACAATTGCCGGCGATGATACTATATTTTTTGTAATACGCGAAAAATTTTCGCATAGCGATGTTAAAAAGGAGCTTATTGAAAAGTTCCCTGAATTGGAAAATAAATTGAAATAAATACTTAGATAAATGACAAATGCTCGTAGCGCCAGATTGGTTCTGGAAAATGGTAAAGAATTTTCAGGTTGGTCGTTCGGATACGAAGGTTCAGTAGCAGGAGAAGTAGTTTTTAATACAGCTATGACAGGCTATCCTGAGAGTCTTACCGACCCTTCTTACAAAGGACAGATATTAGTGTCTACCTATCCACTTATAGGTAATTATGGGGTTCCAAAAACAGAAGTAGAACACGATATGTATAAGTATTATGAATCTGATCAGATGCACATTACAGGTCTTATAATATCTGACTATTCATATGAGTATAGCCACTGGAATGCAGAGGGAAGTTTAAGCGATTGGCTTATTAAGAGCAAGGTGCCGGGTATTTTTGGAATAGACACCCGCGAGCTTACAAAAATACTGAGAGAGTCGGGCTCAATGCTAGGTAAAATAATTATTGATAACGACGTAGAGTGGTATGATCCTAACAAAGATAATTTGGTAGATCAGGTAAGTGTTAAAGAGAAAAAAGTTTACGGAAACGGAAGCCTTAAAATAATGATGGTTGATTGTGGAGTAAAGCACAATATTATCCGTTGTTTACTAAAATATGATACTACTGTCATTAGAGTACCTTGGAATTACGATTATTCCAAAGAGGAATACGACGGCTTATTTATAAGTAACGGCCCGGGTGACCCTTCAATTTGTAAAGTGGCTTCAGACCAAATAGGTGAAGCGCTTAAAGGAGAAAAACCTGTGTTTGGAATTTGTTTAGGTAGCCAGTTATTGGGCATTGCGGCAGGAGCTGAAACATATAAGCTTAAATATGGACACCGTAGTCATAATCAGCCGGTTATGGATGTTACAACCAGCCGGTGTTATATTACATCGCAAAACCACGGATATGCGGTAGACCACAATAAACTTAAAGGAGAATGGGAACCATATTTCTTAAACCTTAACGATAATACTTGTGAAGGTATTAAGCATAAAACAAAACCATTCTTTGCTACTCAGTTTCACCCTGAAGCTTCGGGAGGCCCTACTGATACAGCATTTTTATTCGAGCATTTTATCAATTTGATTAAAGAAAATAAGTAACAGGATATGAACCAGGAAGTAAAAAAAGTAATTGTTTTAGGGTCAGGAGCCCTAAAAATTGGAGAAGCAGGTGAGTTCGATTATTCAGGCTCTCAGGCATTAAAAGCTCTTCGCGAAGAGGGTGTTGAAACTGTTCTTATTAACCCAAATATTGCAACTGTTCAAACATCGGACAATATTGCCGATAAGGTTTATTTCTTACCTGTTACAGCTGAATTTGTTGAAAAAGTTATTCAAAAGGAAAGCCCACAAGGAATTCTGCTTGCATTTGGTGGACAAACAGCTCTTAACTGTGGTATCGACTTGGAAGATAAAGGTATTTTGAAAAAATACAACATTAAGGTAATGGGTACTCCGGTTCAGGCTATTAAAGATACCGAAGACCGCGACTTATTTGTACAAAAGCTTAATCAAATAAATGTAAGTACTGCACGTAGTATTGCTGCCAATAATATGGAAGAGGCATTTGTGGCAGTTAAGAAAATAGGTTATCCGGTTATTATTAGAGCCGCATATGCACTTGGAGGTTTAGGTTCAGGATTCTGTAAGAACGATGAAGAATTAGAAACTCTTTGTAAAAATGCATTCTCATTTTCACCTCAGGTTCTTGTTGAGGAATCGTTAAAGGGTTGGAAAGAAGTTGAATACGAAGTTGTTCGCGACAAATACGATAACTGTATTACTGTTTGTAATATGGAAAACTTCGACCCGCTTGGAATTCACACAGGTGAGAGTATCGTAGTTGCACCATCGCAAACACTTTCAAATTCAGAATACCATAAGCTGCGTGAGTTGGCCATTAGAATTATTCGCCATATTGGAATTGTGGGGGAGTGTAACGTTCAGTACGCTTTAGACCCTTATTCTGAAGATTATCGTGTAATTGAGGTTAATGCCCGTTTATCGCGTTCGTCGGCATTAGCTTCAAAAGCAACAGGTTATCCATTAGCATTTGTTGCCGCAAAGCTAGGTTTAGGTTATGGGTTACACGAACTTAAAAACTCTGTAACTAAGACAACATCAGCATTTTTTGAGCCTGCTCTTGACTATGTAGTTTGTAAAATACCTCGTTGGGATTTAGGTAAGTTCGAAGGAGTATCGAAGCAAATTGGTAGTTCAATGAAGTCGGTAGGTGAGGTAATGGCTATCGGACGTAATTTTGAGGAGGCTATACAAAAAGGACTTCGTATGATAGGGCAGGGAATGCACGGTTTTGTTGGTAATCACGAAATAAACTTCGATTCGGTTGACGAAGAGTTGGCAAAACCTACCGATATGCGAATTTTTGCTATCCAGCTTGCCCTTGAAGCAGGATACAGCATTGATAAAATACATGAATTAACAAGAATTGATAAGTGGTTCCTACATAAGCTTGAAGGAATAAACAACTTAGACAAAGAACTTGCTAAATACGATACATTCGATAGTACACCTTTCGATTTATTAAAACAAGCTAAAGTGTTTGGGTTTTCCGACTTTCAAATAGCACGAGCAATTAAAGGGAGCGCATCAAGTGAAATAGAACCAGATATGTTAGCTTTTCGTGAATATCGCAAGTCGAAAGGACTTGTACCTTATGTAAAGCAAATAGATACTCTTGCAGCTGAATATCCTGCACAAACCAACTATTTGTACATGACTTATTCAGGCTCGGCTCACGATATAGAGTTTCAACATGATGATAAGTCAGTAATTGTACTTGGTTCAGGAGCTTATCGCATTGGGTCGAGTGTAGAGTTCGACTGGTGTGGGGTAAATGCACTTCAAACCATTAGTAAAAAGGGGTTACGTTCTATAATGATTAACTATAACCCTGAAACAGTAAGTACCGATTACGATACCTGCGACCGACTCTATTTCGATGAACTAACAATGGAGCGAGTACTCGATGTTTACGATTTAGAGCAACCTAAAGGTGTTATAGTATCAACCGGAGGTCAGATACCTAACAACTTAGCTTTACGTATGCATAAGCAAAATGTGAATATTCTTGGAACATCGCCTCTTTCAATTGACCGAGCCGAGGATAGAAACAAATTTTCAAGTATGCTCGATAAGCTTGGCATAGACCAACCCCGTTGGAGTGAGCTTACAAGCATAGACGATATTTATGCTTTTGTTGACAAGGTAGGATTCCCTGTTCTTATACGTCCAAGTTACGTACTCTCAGGTGCTGCAATGAACGTAGTATCGAACAAGGAAGAGATGGAGCATTTCTTAACTCTTGCAGCTAAAGTATCGAAGCAACACCCCGTAGTAGTTTCTGAATTTATTGAGCAAGCAAAAGAGATAGAGATTGATGCTGTTGCAAATAACGGTGAAATGATTGGTTATGCTATTTCGGAACACGTAGAGTTTGCAGGGGTTCACTCAGGTGATGCAACTATTGTATTCCCTCCTCAGAAAATATATTTCGAAACAGTACGAAGAATTAAGAAAATAAGCCGAGCAATTGCTAAGGAACTTAATATTACAGGCCCTTTCAATATGCAGTTACTGGCTAAGGATAACGATATTAAAGTTATTGAGTGTAATTTACGTGCTTCGCGTAGTTTTCCGTTTGTATCAAAAGTTCTTAAGTACAACCTTATTGAAATGGCAACACGTGTTATGCTAGGCGAAGATGTTGAGAAACTCGATAAATCGACATTTGACCTTGAATATATTGGAGTTAAAGCACCTCAATTTAGTTTCTCGCGTTTAGCAAAAGCTGACCCTGTTTTAGGTGTCGATATGTCGAGTACCGGAGAGGTTGGTTGTATCGGAGACAGCTATTATGAAGCTATTCTTAAGTCAATGTTATCGGTAGGATACAAAATACCAAAGAAAAACATAATGTTAAGTACAGGGCCAACCCGTTCAAAAGTTGAATTGCTTGAGGCTTCAAAGCTTTTGGTAGAAAAAGGTTACAATCTGTATGCAACAAAAGGAACATCGGAGTTTTTAGCGCGTAATGGCGTAGAATCGACAATGCTTCATTGGCCCGATGAGAAAAAGGAGCCAAATGTTCTTGACTATATGAGAGATAAGAAAATTGATTTGGTTGTAAATATTCCAAAAGATTTAACATCGAATGAACTTGCTAACGACTATACCATTCGTCGTAGTGCAGTTGATTACAATATTCCATTGGTAACAAATGCTCGCCTTGCAAGTGCATTTATTACATCGTTCTGTAAATTATCGGTTGATGATTTAGAGATAAAGAGCTGGGATGAGTATAAATAGTATTTTTACAAATACTTAACCATAAAAGCCGAAGCGTTTGTTTCGGCTTTCTTTTTTTGTCAAAATAGATATTTTCTTTTTTGACAATTTGTTATCTTTATAAAATGTTTTAAAATTGATTTACCATGAGCAATGATATAAATGTATTATATGTTGACGATAATGTTGACAATTTAATGTTATTTAAAGCGGGTTTTTCCAGAAAGTTCAATGTTTTCATAGCAGAGTCGGGAATGGAAGGTCTTGATATGCTCAGAGATGTTACCGGAATTATAGTGGTAATAAGTGATTTTAAAATGCCCGAAATGAATGGGTTAGAGTTTATAAAGAAAGCTAGAGAAAAGTATTCCGATATTAGTTATTTTATACTTACGGCATTTAATATAAACGATGATATACAGGAAGCACTAGATACTAAAATGATAGTTCATTATTTAAAAAAGCCATTCGATTTTCCTGAAA
Source organism: Bacteroidota bacterium (assembly GCA_003250355.1). GTDB lineage: Bacteria > Bacteroidota > Bacteroidia > Bacteroidales > SZUA-534 > SZUA-534. Next base: position 264,106 of record QKGS01000067.1, on the reverse strand, counting down.
TTGAGAAATATATAAGAATGTGTGGTGAGGGAAGATTTAATTAATAGAATATACAAAAGAGACTGCCTAAAAAGTCTGATTATATCTCGCAGAGTTAGACATTTGAGACAAGTCTTGAATAGGTATACAAATAAAAGGTGGTGTTCATACTTTTGGGACACCACCTTTTTTTATCAGTAAACCATATTATTTACTGTGCTTAATACTTCATTTAGGTCTTTATGTTCTTTAATCATTTCATTTACAACATTGGCTGTGTGAATTTCAATATCAAATAATTTTTCAGCATCATCAACAAAATGAATTATTTCAAATTCTTCCCAAATAAGATTATTTTGTAAAGCTTTTTGAATCAATTTAGTAACAATTTGTTTTTTAGCAGTTCCTGATGCAAAATCGGTTACAATAATTAGAATAATACTTTCGATTATACTCTCTTTTTTTGCATTTAGTTTTTTGCTTAATGCAGTATAGTTAAAGCGGGTTTTTGCACTTTCGGTTATGGTATCCCATATAACGCACTCAATATTATCCATGGCTAAATTATTTAAGTTTGTTTACTTATAAATATAGCAAAAAGTGAGCTTTTATTCAATAGCAAAAAAAACCGCACTTTAAAAAGCACGGTTTAGGAAAATATGTTATTGTAAATATTATTTATTGAAATGATACAAGAAAACAATCTCACCATCGTAAGCAGGTTTTCGTTGTCCGTCTATTTCAAGACGAATGCTCATTTGAGCTTTTGTTACTCCGCGCAAGTCAATACAGCTGGCCACCTTAGCAACAAGACGTACTTTACTGTCAACCAATACAGCCTGATTAAAACGTAGTTTTTCAATACCGTAGTTAACCTGCATTTTCAGATTTTGTACATCAACAATCTGATCCCACAAGTAAGGAAGGAGTGAAATTGTAAGATATCCGTGTGCAATGGTATTTTTAAATGGAGATTCTGCTTTAGCTTTTTCAACATCAATGTGTATCCATTGGTGGTCAAGTGTAGCATCGGCAAATTGGTTAATTTGTCCTTGTGTAATCTGATGCCAATCTGAAGCTCCTAATTCTTGTCCTTCTAATGCTTTAAGTTCGTCGAAACTTGATATTACTACTTTACTCATAATATAGATTTAATTTACAGCACGCAAAAGTAACTTTTTTTATTAATTCGCAAACCGTAAATATGTATATATAAAAAAACCTTTCGGTTGGCGACTCCGAAAGGTTTTCTTTAGAATTGACAAGAAATTTAATTTTTACATAAGCAATATAATGAAATATAATAGAAATAAAAAATAGTTTCTAAAAACAACTGTTAATCTTGCACAAGAAATGTTTAATTTTTATTTTGTCGCTGTGTAAATAAAAAAGACAAGCCTTATGAACTATATATTATTTGACGATTCCACATGGGACAATATGCTACCTTTAACTTTCACGCGGCCGGTAGCAGAGTTACGTTTAGGTATACTTACTTTAAAACAAAAGTGGGAGAAGTATCTTAAAAAAGAATGTTCGTATTATACCAGAGACTATTTGAGTAAGAAATATCCAATGGAAGTTGGAGAGAATAATGTTTTTATAAATGGTTCGTTAATTCCTACCGGTGAGTTGTTATCAGAAATTGATAACCTTGAAGAAGGGCAGGTTTTAAAATATGAAGACATTATTTGTGCATATCGTACTAATAGGGAAGGGGTTAAGTCATTTGTGCCCGATAAATGTTTAGACAGCAATTGTTCTCAAATAATATCAGATTGCCAAAAAGTGTCGTATCCGTGGGATATATTCAGGCTTAACGGAGAGGCAATAGAGCACGATTTTAAGCTTTTAACTAAAGGTCGTAAGTCGCAGCCGTTAAGTAAGTCGAATCATGTAATTGGTGATGGCGATATATTTATGGAACCCGGGGCAAAAGTTGAACGTTGCACATTAAATACAACACATGGGCCAATATTTATAGGTAAGCACGCCGAAATAATGGAGAATAGTGCTATTCGCGGACCTTTTGCCATTTGTAGCGGAGCTGTAGTAAAAATGGGGACAAAAATATATGGTCCAACAACCCTTGGCCCTCACTGTAGAGCCGGTGGTGAGCTTAATAATGTTGTTATGCAGGCGTATTCTAATAAAGGACACGACGGGTTTCTTGGAAATGCAGTAATTGGTGAATGGTGCAATTTCGGTGCCGATTCTAATAACTCAAACTTAAAAAATAACTACTCAGAGGTAAGGGTATGGAACTATCCGAAGGGTAGTTTTATAAAAACAGGATTGCAATTTTGTGGTCTTGTAATGGGCGACCATGCAAAATGCGGTATTAACACAATGTTCAACACCGGTACTGTTGTAGGTGTTGCTTCAAATATTTTTGGAAGCGGTTTTCCAAGGAATTTTGTTCCATCATTCTCATGGGGTGGAGCGCAAGGTTTTATTGAATATAAGCTAAAAAAGGTATATGAAACCTGTCAGTTGGTTATGGAGCGGCGAGGTGTTGAATTCGACGATATTGAGAAAGAGATACTTGAGAGTATATTTAATTTAACAGCTCAATATAGAAAAGGATATTAAACATTTAGTTTCAAAATATTATTGAACAAAACCGGATTTTTCCGGTTTTGTTGTTTTTGGCACAGCAATTGAAATACATCATACATATATAAATAATATTATTAAAGTGACAGGTTGACATATACGAAGTATTTATGAATTTAGAAGACGATTTTGACTTAGATAGCATATTTTCGAGTGAAGAGAGAGGCGACCATTCCGATTTTTTTCCTGTAATAACCGACGAAGACCCCGATGGAATATCGAAATACGATATTCCCGATTTGTTGCCAATATTGCCATTGCGCAACATGGTTGTATTTCCGGGGGTAGTAATACCTATTAATGTAGGAAGGGAAAAATCATTACGATTAATAAAAGATGCTCAGGCTAAAGGTGGTTTAATAGGTGCCGTAGCGCAAAAAGATGCGGCTATTGAGGAGCCAACAACTGCCGACTTAAATAATTATGGAACTGCCGCTGTAATATTGAAAGTATTAGAAATGCCTGACAATTCGACCACAGTAATTATTCAAGGTAAAAAGCGTTTTCATATATCAGAATATTTGACAACCGATCCATATTTTAACGCATATGTAACCGGACTTAAGGATTTAATGCCCGATTTTGAAAAGGAAAGAGAATTTGAAGCAATAGTAAGCTCTGTGAAAGATATGGCAATTAAAATTGTAAAACTTTCACCGAACATTCCTAACGAAGCCGTATTTGCATTAAAGAATATTCACACTCCGTTGTACTTAGTAAATTTTATTTGTGCCAATAGCGAAATAAATGTAAAGGCTAAGCAGTTATTGCTTGAAGAAAGCGAATTATATGCACGCAGCGTAAAACTATTAGAGCTTTTGTCAACAGAGCTTCAAATGTTGGAATTAAAAAACGATATTCAGAAAAAAGTAAAAGCCGAACTTGATAATCAGCAGAAAGAGTATTTGCTCAATCAGCAAATTAAGACTATACAAAATGAGCTTGGCGGCAATCCGGTTGAAAAGGACATAGAAGAATTAAAAGAGAAGGCAAAATCGAAAAAGTGGAATGAAGAAGTTGCCAAGATGTTTGAAAAGGAGACCGATAAGTTATATAGGTTAAATCCGGCAACAGGTGAATACTCGGTTCAGCTTAATTATTTACAAACTTTGCTCGATTTACCTTGGAGCGAGTATAGCGAAGACCTGTTCGATATGGAACTGGCAAATGAAATACTAGACCGCGATCATTTTGGATTAGAGAAAGTAAAAGACAGAATACTTGAGCATTTGGCAGTATTAAAGCTAAAAGGCGATTTGAAATCACCCATTTTGTGTCTTTACGGCCCTCCGGGAGTTGGGAAAACATCGTTAGGAAAATCGGTAGCAGAAGCACTCGGCAGAAAATATGTGCGTATGTCGCTGGGAGGGTTGCACGATGAGGCAGAGATTAGAGGACACCGAAAAACATACGTTGGAGCAATGCCCGGACGCATAATACAAAATATGAAAAAGGCAGGAACTTCTAATCCCGTATTTATATTAGATGAAATTGATAAAATATCGAAAGACTTTCGTGGCGACCCAGCTTCGGCATTGTTGGAAGTGCTAGACCCGGAGCAGAATGAATCTTTTCACGATAATTATCTCGATATTGATTACGACCTTTCAAAGGTAATGTTTATTGCTACGGCAAATACTATTGGTACTATATCGCCACCATTGCGCGACCGTATGGAAATGATAGATGTAAGCGGATATATTCTTGAAGAGAAAGTTCAAATTGCAGAGAGGCATTTGTTACCTAAGCAGCTAAAAAATCACGGCCTCGAAGCAGGTAGTTTTAGTTTTCCTAAAGAGACTTTAGAGCGTATAGTTGTTGGTTACACCAGAGAGTCGGGTGTGCGTGAACTCGATAAGAGAGTGGCTCAGGTAGCACGCAGATTGGCAAAGAGGGTAGCATTTAACGAAAGTGTTGATAGTGTTGTGTTGGTTGAGCATTTAGCCGAGCTTTTGGGCAAACCTTTATACAGTAAAGAAATGTATGCCGGCAATGAATTTGCAGGTGTAGTAACCGGCTTAGCCTGGACAGCAGTTGGGGGTGATATATTATATATAGAAACCAGTTTGAGCAAAGGGAAAGGGCGATTAACTATAACCGGTAATCTTGGAGAGGTTATGAAAGAGTCGGCTGTAATAGCAGTAGAAATAATAAAATCAAGAGCGGCTGAGTTGAGTATTAAGCCTGAGATATTTGATAATTGGAATATTCATATTCATGTTCCCGAAGGAGCTATTCCAAAAGATGGGCCATCGGCAGGTATTACAATGGTTACATCGTTAGCATCGGCTTTTACTCAGTGTAAGGTTAAGAAGAGCATAGCAATGACGGGTGAGATAACTCTGCGCGGGAAAGTATTGCCGGTAGGAGGGATAAGAGAAAAAATACTTGCTGCCAAAAGAGCCGATATTAAAGAGATAATACTAAGTAGTCAAAACCAAAAAGACGTTGAAGATATTAAACCTGAATACGTGAAAGGTTTGAAATTTCACTATGTTGATACAATAGGCGATGTTATAAATATTGCATTAACAAAGCAGAAAGTATCGAATCCGTTGAAATTGGAGTAAGTGCTAAAAACTATAATTAAAAGGGGAGTTCAAATATTATGAGCTTCCCTTTTTTTATTTTCCTTTGAAAAATGATTTAGATCTTACGGAGTGTTATCGGATTGTTTATATATATAGTTCGATTTAAAATTATGAGCGCGAGTAAAAAATAGAGGGTGTATTTGCTAAAAAATGCACTTTCTTTAATTGGGGTATTCGTTTTTAGGGTGAGCAATGTAAAAAAAGCAAAAAAATTTTGAAGTAACCCCAAAAGTTTATATGTTTGCATCGTAATATTGAGCAAATATTAATAATGGGGTACAAAAAGCAGGGGGTATTCTGCCTAATCTGTATTTTTACCTGAACTAAACATACAACAAATTATGAAGAAAGTATCTGTGCTAATTTTAGCATTGGTAGCATCGCTGGGTGCGTTTGCTTCCGAGGCAGTTGAAATTGATGGCGGAACAACCGCCTGGATGTTAACATCAACGGCATTAGTGTTGCTCATGGTGCCGGGTCTTGCAATATTCTATGCAGGATTAGTAAAATCGAAAAACGTATTGGGAACAATGATGCATAGTTTTGTAGCTATGGGTATTATGACAGTACTTTGGGTAGCAGTGGGTTATTCAATGAGTTTTGGAGGCAACGTTTTAGGAGGATGGTTTGGTTGGGATACCAATTACTTTTTCTTAAAAGGTATTGACGAAACAATTTCGGGTGGTATACCGGAGTATGTGTTTGCTATGTTTCAGGGCAAATTTGCTATAATAACGCCGGCGTTAATAGCAGGAGCATTTGCCGAACGAGTTCGCTTTAAAGCATATTGTTTATTTATAGCTCTTTGGGGAGTATTAGTATATAATCCGGTTTGTCACTGGGTTTGGCATTCTGACGGTTTCTTGTTTAAAGATGGAGCGATTGACTTTGCCGGTGGTACTGTTGTACATATTACCGCAGGGGTAAGCGGATTGGTAGCTGCATTATATTTAGGAGCACGACGCGGTTTCCCAAAATCGGGCTCAAGACCAAACAATATGGTTTTGGTAATGTTAGGAGCCGGATTGTTATGGGTAGGCTGGTTTGGCTTTAATGCCGGAAGTAGTGTTTCCTCGGGTTTGTCAACAGCACAAGCACTAGTTGCTACTCAGGCGGCGGCAGCAGCAGGAGCAGTTGTATGGATGATAGTAGAAGGGTTACATACAGGAAAGGCACCGGCATTAGGATTTGTGTCGGGTATACTTGCGGGTTTAGTTGCTGTTACTCCTGCGGCAGGTGTTGTTCAGCCTCTAGGTGCCATGGCGTTAGGCGCAATTGCTTCTGTAATTTGCTACTATGCTATTATGCTTAAAGATAAGTTGGGGTATGATGATACTTTAGATGCATTCGGACTGCATGGTGTAGGTGGTATTGTAGGTGCAATTTTCTTAACATTCTTTATTAGAGATTCATGGTGGGCAAATAATCCGGAGGCAACTCTTGGTTCTCAATTGTGGGCTCAGATATTTGCGGTAATAGTTACAATAGTATATGCAGGAGCTGTAACACTAATTTTAACATGGGTTGTAGATAAATTATTAGGATTCCGTTCAGCTCCCGATGATGAAATGGCTGGTTTAGACCAATCGTATCATGGTGAGAGAGGTTACGGTATGAATAATCCTAACTAATATTAAATGGGGTAGTACAAATATTTTGTAAATTATTATTTGGTTACTTTATGTAAAAATTCAAAAAAATACAACAATGAAATTAATAACAGCAATAATAAGAGAAGCTCAGCTCGATCAGGTTCGCGAAGCATTAATAGAAGCGGGAATAGTTAGAATAACAGTAGGTCACGTATCGGGTCATGGTCAGCAAAAGCGTGAGGAGTTTTACCGTGGTAAAAAAGTGGTTCCCAACCTAATACCAAAAATTAAAGTTGAAATAGCAGTAAACGATGAGTTTGCCGATATTACAGTTGATACTATTATTAAAGCGGCACGAACAACAGGCGAAGGTATTAATGGTGCGGTAGGCGACGGTAAAATATTTATTACCAATATGGAAGAGTGTATCCGTATTAGAACAGGAGAGCGTGGAGGAAGCGCAATATAGAACTTAACAACAACAAACAACCAAAGCCGTTTACCGGCTATATAGAGAGGGTGTCCAAATTGGTCATCCTCTTTCATTTTTATCAATTATAATAAACGATGTTCTTTTTTTAATAAAAAGATATACTTAAAGCTTATAATTACCGCATAAAAAAATTAAATTTGGCTGCAATTAATTGCAATTGTTAATTATTTTAAAATGAAGTTGTTAGGAATTATTGGCTTGTAATTCCTTATCTGTTTTATGATATAAAACTAATACATGAATATAAACATACGCCAGGCAAAAGAGAGCGACCTTGATTTTTTATCGTATTTGGAAAAGAATGTATTTCCTGCATACCAGCAAAATTCAAAGGTTAATATAAAGAAAGCGCTAACAAGTACATTTCAGCAAGTATTAATTGTTGAAAACAATAATATACAAATAGGTTCAGCTGTTTTGTTTCGTTATAAAAATACTTTAAGAATATACTCAATAGGTGTAATAACCGAATATCAGGGTAAAGGTATTGGAGGTAAAATACTCGATTATATTAAACAACTGGCACTCGACAATAATTTTCAAACCCTTAGCCTTGAGGCAAGTGCACGGAATCAAAAATTAGTTCAGTGGTATTTATACAACGGCTTTAGGCAAATAAAAATGCTTATTGATTATTATAGTACCGGTGAAGATGCCGTAAAAATGGAAATGAAAATTACAAACAGTGCTTTAAGTAAAAATGTTATTGTAATAGACCAACCTTTTAACTGGGAACGACACGATGTAAATGCAAAAATTATTACAGTAAAGGAATATATTAATAATACTGAATATCAGAATAATTCTGATTTCAGGATATTTAACCTTTGCAGTTCATATAAATATCAAAGTTACGGCTACTATGTTTCATTATTGGCATCGGCTCGCGGACAGCGTGTAATTCCCGATATATCAACTATTCGCGACTTTCGTATTATAAACGTAATACAATCGGTTGCTTACGATGTTGATGAACTTATAAACAATCTTCTGAATAAGACTGTTGCTACTTCATTTTCGCTTAATGTATACTTTGGGCAAACTCCCGATAAAAAATACAATTCTCTGGCAAAAAAGCTGTACCAAATATTTGAAGCCCCATTATTTAGGGTAACTTTTGTAAAAAATGAAAAATGGCTTATAAAGAATATAAAAGTTATATCATTTAAAAATATTGTTGACCAGGAAAAGGAGTTAATGTATGAGTTTGCAGCTAACTATTTCAATAAAAAACGACATAACTTCCCAAAACTAAAAAACTATAAGTACGATGTTGCAGTTTTGGTTAATCCAAATGAGGAGAACCCGCCTTCTGATTCTGAAGCATTAGAGAAGTTAAAAAATGCCGCTGCAAGAAAGAATATTTACCTTGAGTTAATTACCAAATCTGATATTAATAAAATACATGAGTTTGATGCTCTATTTATACGCGAAACAACAAATGTGAGTCATCATACTTACGAGATATCGAGATTTGCATACGCTGAAGGGCTTGTAGTTATTGACGACCCATGGTCTATACTGCGATGTTCCAATAAGATATATCAGAACGAATTATTCCGAAAGAATAAAATTAGTACACCAAAAACAATATCGCTGACTAAAAACCTTTTCAATGTAAAACAGCTTGATGGTTTTACTTATCCGATTGTTCTGAAGCAGCCCGATAGTGCATTTTCATTGGGGGTTATAAAAGTTGACAATAAAGAAGAGGCTAAAGAGGAACTCACTAAGCTTTTTAAAAAGTCTGATATGGTTATTTGTCAGGAGTTTTTGTATTCGGAATATGACTGGCGTATAGGGGTGCTCGATAACAAGCCTATATTTGCCTGCAAATATTATATGACAAAAAATCATTGGCAAATATACGACTGGAGCGGAAGCGAGGGAGAAATTGTCGGTAAGCATGAAGCTGTTGCCGTAGAAGAAGTACCGGAAAATGTATTAAAGGTAGCTCAAAAAGCAGCATCGTTAATTGGAGACGGACTGTACGGGGTAGATTTAAAAATGGTTAACAACAAAGTGTATGTAGTTGAGGTAAATGACAATCCCAATATTGATGCCGATGTAGAGGATGTTGTTTTGAAAGATAAGCTTTATGATATATTGATTGAGTCAATTGTAAACAGGATAGAAATAGCCAAAAATATTAGAAAAATAAACTTGACCGATAACGAAAATAAGATATAAAAAAAGCGGCTTAGCCGCTTTTTTTTATATCTTAACTTTTATAACAACTTTCTTATTATTGCCCGGTTTCGATAAAACTGTTGGCTGGTGCATATCTTGTGGGAAGAATACTGCAAACATACCTTCGGTTACTTTTACATAACTCATCTCTTCCTTGTAGAACAAGCAATCTGATTCAGGTTTTTCGCCGGTATGTTTTTGGTTTGTAAAAAGGGTATAACCCATTAACTCTTCGCCTGAAATAACATATTGAATATCAATAAACTTTGTGTGGGTTTCTATAACTGCCTCATCGGTTGTTTTACCTTCATGTTCAAAAACGGCTGCAATAAGGTCGTCGCCTTTAATTGGGTATTTTCCATTCTCTATTGTTTTCAAATCGGTAGTTTTTAACCACTCGAAAGCCTCATTGAACAGAGGGTGTACACCATTGTACAAGCTGCTGTTTGCAATACTGTCTATTATCATTTTTTAAAGTATAAAATTATGACGCAAATGTACATATTTACACGGTTTGAAAAACTTAAGCGATAAGTTTTTTAATTGGCAAAAGTTATATATATTCAGTAAAATGAAAAGCTTGTGTAGTTTTATTGCCAAAGGCAAACAACACCTTACTCTTTCTTCTCTTCAATACAATATTTTTTTATCACCGGGTAAGCCTCAATAATTCCGAGTTCGCCTGCCTTTCCCATATCTAAACACCCTTTTTCTGTATCTTGCAAATATATAAGGGTAAGCCCCCGGTTGTAGTATGCCTCAGGTGTTTCAGGGCCGGTTTCTATACTCTTTGTATAATCGGCTATGGCTCCGGTATAATCTTTAAGCATACACTTTACATTAGCGCGGTTATAATATGCAAAACCAAACTTGGGATTTAGCTCTATTGCTTTATTAAGGTCCACTATTACATCGTTATACTCATCGTATATAACATTAGTATGGTTATCCTTTTTTTGAGCAGTTACCTTACCGTCAACCGTTAATATTTGTGAATAATCTTCCATCGAATTTATGTACTCTATCATCATATAACGGGTGTTGGCTCTGTTAAAATAAGCCAGTTCAAAATTAGGGTCTATATTTATTGCCGATGTATACGCTTTTATTGATTGGTTGTAGTTTTGTATCATACTGTTAAGCATACCCTGATAGAAATATAATAAAGGTTCAAACGGGTTTTTCATTTTTGCCATTTCTGTTTCATTAAGGCGCATTCGAACAGTATCTGTCTCAATATCAGATAATCTGTCCGACACAGTGAACTTTTCATTCATTGTATTAGAGCGATTTATATTGTCAATACTTTGAAGAAAGAAGGTAAACTTAGGTTCAGGCAGGTCACTTGTTTTGCTGGTTACTACCAATATTGGTTTCAGGTCAATAACTATTCGGCGGTTTTGTACCCGACCATCATCGACATTGGCTCGGTAAAAGTCGGAATCGAACTCTATGAACTTATTGAAATTATATGTAGTATCAACAAACTCAGCCATATTGCTATCACCTATATTGCTGTTCTGATACTCTTCAATAAGTTTTTCGGCATATTTCTTATCGTCCATTGCTCCTATAATATCGCCAACACTATAACGCGCCGATGAGCGTGCCTGATAAGCCTTTGCAAAATCGGGAAATATCTCAATAGCCTGACTCCAGTCGTTTATAGCTCCGTAATAATCACCTTGTCCGTACTTAATGCCTCCCCTGTTAAAATATGGCAAAATATTGCCCGGATTCAATTCAGCAGCAGTCGAATAATCGTCGATAGCTCCTTTTGTGTCACCTATCTCTGCTTTCAATATTGCCCTGTTAAAATATGTAAGAGCATTCTCCGGATCCAGTTCTATTACAGTATTATAATCGTTCATTGAACCATTCAAATCTTTAAGCTTATATTTTATCAACGCTCTGCGAAAAAAATACATAGTATTATTATCATCCATACTTATGGCTATATTCATATCTTCGAGAGCTTCGGTATACTTCTCCATTTCGGCGAAAGCCACAGCCCTGTTGTCAAACCCTGTGGGACTGTATTTATTGTACTTTATCGATTCAGAGAAATCTTTAACTGCTCCCTGAAAATCGTCTAAACTCATTTTTGCATATCCTCGCTGAAGGTATACGTAAGGCAATTCACGGTCAATAATTAAAGCCCTGTTAAAATCGGCAATCGCCTTTTTATATTCCTTCATCATTAAATATGTAAAACCCCGGCTCGAATAGTTGTCGGGATTCGAATAATCGAGTTCTATGGCCTTGCTAAAATCTTCCAATGCATCTTGATAATCTTGCATTGCCGATTTTGATATAGCCCTGAAGCGATATCCTTCTGCGAAATAAGGATTTAGTTCTATAACCTTATTAAAATCGGTATATGCTCCATAAAAATCGTTCAGCGAATACTTGGCAAACCCCCTGAAAAAATATGCTTCATGCAAGTCGGGTTTTATTTGTATTATTGTATTGAACCGCTGAATAGCACTTGAATACCTTAACTCCATAAGGTCGTTATGACCCTGTATAAAATAGTGACGGATATTAAACTGAGAATATGCGTTTCCGCACAATGCAGTTAAAATAGTTATTAAAAAAAAAATTCGAAAGTGCTTTACCATAACTCAGTTATTTTAGATAAAAAAAATTATCCCTGTTATAAACGCAGAAACAGCTATTGTAAGTACTGAGGCTGCCAATAAATCCTTATTTTTTTTATGTTGTCATGCTTTTGCGGTGATATAAAGTCGGCAAGTTCCTCTATTGCTGTATTTAAGGCTTCAAAAGCTAATACTTAAACCTACATATTATAACAGCTACCCATTCACACTTTGATATGTTGAAAATAAAACACCGAATAATTAATTTACCCGGGGTATTCATAAATAATAATTAATTTGCCTCCAGTATTCTAAACAGTTCGTCGAGTTTTGGAACAAGTATTATCTCTGTTCTGCGGTTTTTAGCTCTGGCTTCGGGAGTATTTGCCGGGTCAACCGGCATATAAGGTCCTTTGCCCGATGCAGTTACTCTTATTGGCTCTATATTGGAACCCGAAAGCAATATTTTAGTAATAGATGTTGCTCGCTTTACACTTAAGTCCCAGTTATCTTTTATGTCGCCCGAACCGTTCATAGGAACATTATCGGTATGCCCCTCTACTGTTACATTTATATCTTTATTTGCTTCAAGCACCTTGCCAAGCTTATTAATTGCTGCCTGCCCGTTAGGGTCAACATCCCACCTGCCCGATTTAAAAAGCAGTTTCTCGTCCATAGTTACATATACCTTACCATGTTTTTGTTCAATAGTAAGTCCTTTGTCCTGAAAACCAATAAGAGCATCGGTAATTTTATTTTTAAGTGCTGCCACTGCCGAATCCTTTCTTTGAAGTATCCCTTCAAGTTCCATCACCCTTTTCGATTTTGTTTCCAGTTCATTGCGTTGCTTATTGAGCGAAGCATCAAGAGCTAACAAAACCTTATCGCGCTCCTCTAATTCAAGTTGCTTTTGTAATAGCGATTCTTCAAGAGCTCGTAAATCATCTTCCTGCTCAAGTAAATCGTTACGAGTTACCTGAAGTTCGGCAAGTAATTGCATAGTCTCCTGATCTTGTGCCGATTGAGCCAAATTACGTTCGTTTGCCAAATCATCGTACATGGTCTTAAACACCTTGTATTGCTTCTTATATATCCGTGCTGAATCTTTTAAAAGCATTTGTTCACTCACAAGCTTGTCGAGTCGTTTTCGTAACTCCTCAAGTTCGGCTTCGCATTCAGTGTATTGTACAGTCAAGTATTCGTTATGGTCTTTCAACGAATCACGTTCATGAACAGTATCTTTGTTCTTCATTTTTAACTCTTGAAACTGGCGTGTTGGAACACAACTAAACGAAATAAACAATATGAGTAAAAAAAGTATATACCTATGCATATTACATAATATTTAAGTTTCGCCAAATATACAATTGTTGCTTTTCAGTATCAACATAAGATATTAACATACCATAGTTTATAAGTAAGAGCCTATAAATATTTTGCCCCTTATTTAACTCCCCTTTTTCAAATAATTATATATTTTAGCGCAAGCTTTTGTAAAAACACATATTAATAATTAAATGCGAACATTAAGTAACTTAGTTCAAACCGATACAGTATTAAAAGCAAAGCAGGAAACACCTGAACTAAATATTGAATTGCAAAAAATAAGTTTATCCGATATTCGTAGCATAAGGGTTGATTCATCTAAACTGAAAAAGCCTAAAGTACAAATTCCACAGCCTAAAACCGAAGCCATAATACCTTTAACCGACTCGGTTGACCACCCGGTGTTTAACTCCCTTTCGGGAAAATACTCATTCCCTGCCGATAATTATAATTCGCCGGTATGGTACAACGAATACGAACCATTGAAAGAATCGGAATCCATAAGGGTTACTAAACATAAGGTTGCTGAGCAAGAGCATTTACCCGAAAATATTAAAATAACCCAAGCCATTACCGACGTTTCTGTTACCCAAAATACTGATAAAGAAAAAGGCTTTGCCAGTACTGAATGGATGCTGGGAATTATTATTCTTTGCCTTATTATATTCGGTTGGATTAAAGTAGGCTTTGGCAAATTTATAAATACGTTAGTTTTAGCTTCGTACAATTACCATACCGCTAAACGGATACAAGACGAACCAAATGCGTTACGAAAGAGAGTGTTCTATTTTATGAATGCACTTTTTTTTCTAGTGCTGCCTCTATTTATAACACAATGGCTTATATATAATAATATTCTAATTTGGGAAAAGTCAGGATTCATACTTTACCTAATCACATTTACTATTTGTATTATTATTTATGCAACAAAAAGCTTTTCGCTACTACTACTCGATTTTTTATTCCTTGGCAAAGGTTCATTTGTAAGCTATAACTCAACTGTTTTTATATACAATAAAATATTATCATTTTGCCTACTCCCGCTTGTATCTGTTATCCCTTTTGTTCCACTAAAGGTAGTTCCTTGGGGCTTTAATATTGGCTTTTTACTATTAATATTCTTTTACATAATGCGAATTTCAAGGGGTATAGTATTTTCTATAAGAAATAGAGTTTCACTTTTTTATTTGTTTTTGTATCTTTGTGCACTTGAAATTCTACCCGTAACGGTATTATTCAAGATAATATCTGAGCTGATGTAGCTCAATGATATTTATGATGTATAACAAAAACTAAGAAAATTGAAAGTAAAAAGAATTCTGGTTTCGCAACCTCAACCCTCTACTGAAAAGTCTCCTTATTTCGATTTAGCTGAAAAACATGGTCTAAAAATTGACTTCAGACCATTCATTCAGGTTCAAGGAGTAGAGACAAAAGAGTTTAGGAAAGAAAGAATCAACATTTTAGACTATTCGTCTGTTGTTTTTACCAGTAAAACATCTGTTGATAACTACTTCCGCATTTGTGAAGAAATGAGAATTACAGTACCCGACACAATGAAATATTTTTGTGTCTCAGAGGCCATTGCTCTCTATCTTCAAAAATACATTGTATACCGTAAACGTAAAATTTTCTATGGCAACGGACAATTCACCGACTTAGCTTCATTGTTTGAAAAACACAAAGGAGAAAAGTATTTTGTGCCGGTATCAGATAAACACAAACCTGAAATTCCCGACACTCTTAACAAACTGAAAGTTAATTACAAAATTGCTATTCTTTACAAAACTGTTGCCAGCGACTTATCGGACTTAAACGATGTTAACTACGACGTTTTAGTTTTTTTTAGCCCATCGGGTATTAAATCGTTACTTGAGAATTTTCCAAAGTTTGAACAAAAAGACATTTGCATTGCAGCCTTTGGTGCTACAACAGCTAAAGCTGTAAAAGATGCATCTCTAAGACTCGATATTCAGGCTCCTATGCCCGAAGCTCCTTCTATGACAATGGCTCTTGACCAGTTCATTCTAAACTCTAACAAAAAATTGAAAAAATAATTCCTTGCCCTGTCTTTGACAGGGCATTTTTCCACCCATTACATTGAATAACTCAGGAAACCTACCGGCTACAATTAGCAAATCAGAACGACTTAAAAGTCAGAAAACTATTTCCAGGTTGTTCTCTATCAACCAGTCTATTCTCATTTACCCTTTTAAAATAGTTTGGGAAATACAACACGAAAGTTCCAAATTTGAATATCACTTTGGCGTTTCTGTTGCAAAGCGAAACTTTAAAAAAGCAGTTGACAGAAACCTGATTAAACGCAGAATGCGCGAAGCATTTCGTAAAAACAAGCATATTCTTATATCTGAAATTCAGGAATACAATATTAACCTCTCATTTATGGTTATATATGTGGCCAAAGACTTTGTGTCATATGGCGAAATGGAAAGTCGCATGAAGAAAATTTTGGTTCGTTTAAAAGAAATATCATTAAAAAGAACTGATTTTTAAATAAAAAATATAAAAATCAGTCCCGAATATATTATTTTCATGCTCTCGTAAAAATTGCTAAAACAACTCAAAATGAATAAAACCAATTGGTTCAATAAAAAAATAAAGCTTACTCTTTTAGTTATTGCTGCCGTATCGGCAATAAGCTTTGTAAACTTTGACGACAAAAACTTTGAAATAGCTAAAAACCTCGATATTTATCACACCCTGTTTCGTGAAATAAATATGCTTTATGTCGATGAAGTAGACCCGGGCGAACTGGTAAAAACAAGTATCGACAATATGCTCGAATCGCTCGACCCATATACTGTATTTATTCCCGAATCCGATATGGAAGACTATAAATTCATGACCACAGGTAAGTATGGTGGCATAGGTGCTCTTATTCGTAGAAGCAACGAGTATGTAATTATAGCCGAACCATACGAAGGGTTTCCTGCACATAAAGCAGGCTTAAAGGCTGGCGATAAAATTGTGAAAGTAAACGGCAAATCGGCTAAAAGTAAAAACACCGAGCAAATAAGCGAACTACTGAAAGGTGAACCCGGAACCGAAATAAAATTAAGCATTGAACGTTTAGGCAAACCCGAACTGTTGGAAGTAACTGTTATTCGCGAAAAAATAAAAATAAACAGTGTTCCTTACTACGGTATGCTCAACGAAACCATAGGTTACATAAGACTTTCAAGCTTTACCGAAGCTTGTAGTCAGGAAGTAAAAGATGCTTTTAAAGAGCTGCAAAATAACCACGGAATGAAATCATTGGTGTTTGACCTCAGAGGCAACCCCGGTGGTTTGTTAAACGAAGCCGTTGCAATATCGAACCTATTTGTACCTAAAGACCAAGTTATTGTTAATACCAAAGGTAAAATTCAACAATGGAATATGTCGTACAATGCTATGAACGACCCTCTCGACCTAAATATTCCACTTGTAATTTTAACCAATAGCGGTTCTGCTTCTGCTTCAGAAATTGTTTCGGGGGTAATGCAAGACCTTGACCGTGGTGTAATTGTTGGTACTCGTACTTTTGGAAAAGGACTTGTACAAACCACACGCGACCTAAGCTACAATACCAAATTAAAACTTACCACTGCAAAATATTACACCCCAAGCGGTCGCTGTATTCAAGCTCTCGATTACTCAAACCGCAACGAAGATGGCAGCGTAGGGCGTGTACCCGACTCTCTTATCTCAGAATTTAAAACCAAAGCCGGCCGCTCTGTTTACGATGGTGGCGGTATTGAACCCGATATTAAAGTTGAGTCACCTGTTCTAAGCAACATTGCAGTTAGCCTTTACACCAAAAACCTTATTTTCGACTTTGCTACCGAGTTCCAGTTCCGATACGACTCAATAGAACCGGCCGATAAATTCAAAATTACCGACAATATGTACAATGAATTTATTGAATTCCTTGCCGATAAAGAATACGATTATACCATGAAATGTCAAAATGTACTCGATAATTTAGAAAAAACTATAAAAGAAGAAAAATATGCAAACCGCCTTAACGGCGAAATTGATGAGTTAAGAAAACTACTTGCTCACGACAAACAAAAAGACCTTCAAACATTTAAAGATGAAATATCGTCGCTTTTGGTTGAAGAAATAACCAGCCGTTATTATTTTCAAACAGGCAGAGCTCAAAGTATGCTCAACGACGACCCTGCTATTACAGAGGGTATCAGAATACTCAACAATATGGACGAGTATAAAAATATTCTTACTGCACAGGCAAAATAGTTATTGAAAAATAATGAGTAAAAAGGTTCTTATTGTTACATATCACTGGCCTCCGTCGGGAGGTATTAGCGTGTTGCGCTGTTTGAAAATCGCAAAATACCTGCACTGTTTTGGTTGGGAGCCTGTTATTTACACCCCGGCAAATGCTCAGTACGACTATCTCGACTACTCAAACGAGAAAGACATTCCCGCCGGTATTACTATTTTGAAGCAACCAATACTAGAACCTTTCAATTTGTTTAAAAAAGTATCGGGAAGAAGTAATTCCGACTCACAAAACCCTGTATATGTAAGAGATCGTAAACGTAGCATTACCGACAAATTGGCAATGTGGATTAGAGCAAACTTCTTTATCCCCGATGCCCGCTGCTTGTGGATAAAACCATCGGTTAAATTCTTATCGAAATATCTGAAAGAAAATAAAATAGATGCAATATTTTCCGACGGGCCTCCACATACCAATACAGTTATTGCCTGTAAACTTGCCCAAAAGTACAATATTCCGTGGCTCGCCGACTTTCAAGACCCCTGGACTCAGGTCGACTATTATGAAATGTTCCCTATTTCAAAAATAGCCGATTGGCGACACCGCAGAATGGAACAAAAGGTATTCCGAATTGCCAATAAAATTACCATTGCAAGTCCTTCGTGGGCCAATGACCTTGAAAGTATTGGAGCAAAAAATGTAAGCCCAATTTACTATGGTTACGACGAAGACGATTTCAAAAATATGGAACCAAAAATCAATGAGTTTTTTACCATTGTTCATGCAGGACAATTAGGTATTGACCGAAGCCCCGACACATTGCTTCAGGTTATTGCTGATATTAAAATTAACAATCCCGATTTTGCGAAAAAACTAAGAATCAGCTTTGCTGGTTTGGTCGATTATTCAATAATTGATAAAATAAATAAACTAAACCTCAATGATAATTTCAATAATCTTGGAAAAATTTCGAGAGAACAAGCATTACTACTAACATTAAACAGCAATATACTTCTGTTGCCTCTCAATAAAGCTAAAAATGTAATGGGTAGAATCCCCGGAAAACTTTTTGAATTGCTCCGCGCCAATAAAACTATTCTTTGTCTTGGTCCTGTTGAAAGCGATGCTGCAAAAATTGTGAGTGAATGTAATGCAGGAAGTACTTTTAATTATACTGATTATGATAATCTAAAACTCTTTATCCAAAATAAGTATGCCGAGTTTGAAGATGGTATATTAAATAACAAACCCAATAATATTGAAAACTTCTCAAACTATTATCAAACAAAGCTTTTAAGCGAGTTTCTTAACAAAATAACCATTGAAGCAGAAAAGAATATCAAAAAATAAAATATTTTTGCCATTTGTCAGTTTAAAAAATAAAACAAAAAATTTTTGAAATCTTTAATTAAAATATTCCTCATAGTTTTTACTGTTATAGTATTTCCACTTACAGGATGTAAAACAGAAAAGAACACTTTTGTAAACCGCCAGTACCACAATACAACTGCATATTTCAATGTATACTACAACGGAGTAGATGCTTACAAAACAGGCATGAAAAAAATTGACGCTTCGTATAAAGATAATTATTCGCTTGTACTGCCTGTGTTTAAATATAGCAATAAAGAAGCGGCACGGGCTGTTTACTCCGATATGAACAGAGCTATTGAAAAAGGGGCAAAGTGTGTTCGTAAACATTCAATAACAAAAAAGCCTAAGAAAAAAGCAGGCAAAAAACTCAATGCCAAACAAAAAGAATTTCAAAATAAAAATGAATTTGTTGCCTGGATTGATGATGCATACCTGCTTATAGGTAAAGCAAACCTTATAAAAGGCGAATATTTTCCTGCAATAGAAACTTTCAGTTTTATTATAAAACAGTATGGCGATATTCCTGCCAAATATGAAGCCTACCTATGGCTGGCACGCACATATACCGAAATGGGAAAGTACGATAAGGCTATGGATTTTCTAAGCAAACTACAAGCCGATAAAGAAAAAGTTCCATATTCGTTAACAGCCGATATTGAAGTAACCTATGCCGACATACTTATTCGTCAGGGTAGATATGCCGATGCTATTCCATATCTTGATAGAACTATTCCGGCCACAAAGAACAAAAAGAAACGCACTCGATATCAGTATTTGCTGGCCCAACTGTATCAGGAGGCAGAAATGAACAACCATGCTTACGAAACATACGGTATGGTTATAAATGCCAAGCCCGAATACGAAATGGCCTTCAATGCAAAAATAAACAGAGCCTCTATTTTCAATGCATCAACAGGCGACAGTAAAGAACTGGAACGTCAGCTTTATAAAATGCTCAAAGACGATAAAAATATCGACTATCAAGACCAAATATATTACGCTCTTGCAAAAATAGCTTATCTCAATGGAAATGAAAAAGAAGCTATTGAACTATATAAAACATCGACCAAAGTTAGCAAAGAAAATACATACCAGAAATCAATCTCTTATTTGGCCGTAGCCGACATATACTTTGCTCGCCCCGATTATGAAAATGCCAATATGTACTACGACAGTACCATTACATATCTCGATAGCGAACACCCCGATTATAAGGATATAAAACGAAAAACCGACAATCTTAACAAACTGGTTCTAAACCTACGAACTATTGCTACCGAAGATAGCTTGCAACGTGTAGCAACCATGTCGGTTCAGGACAGAAACACATTTATTGATAATATTATAAAACAGGTTGTTGCCGAAGAAAACCTCAAAAAAGAACTCGAAGCTCAGCGTTTACGCGATATGGCATACAACCGGCAACAAGCTTCGCAGTATGAAAACTCATCGGGGGGAAAATGGTATTTTTACAACCCTGCAATGATTAGTATGGGTGCCGCCGATTTTAAATCACAATGGGGCGATCGTAAAAATGAAGATAACTGGCGACGTAAAAACAAAACCGAAGTTAACTGGGAATTGTCGGACGAAGAACAGGACGGAACCACCGACAGTACTAAATTAAAGCTCAACAACAAAACACGTGAGTTTTACATGGTAGACCTTCCTGTAACCGATTCGGCTATTACAGAATCTAATAATAAAATAGAACAAGCATACTATAATCTTGCAACTATTTATTTCGAAAAATTTGCCGACGAACCTAAAAGTATTGAAACTTATAATATTCTACTTTCACGTTTCCCCAATACTGAAAAAAGGCTAATGGTATATTACAGTATGTTCAAAATGTATACTCTTGAAAAAAACACACCTAAAGCTAACGAATTTAAAAACAAAATAATAGCCGAATATCCTGAGAGTGATTATGCCAAAATACTGCTTAACCCTGAGTATTATAAAACCCTCGATGCCATGGCTAACAAACTCAACTTTATGTATAAGGCTACTTACCAGTACTTTATAAATGAGAACTGTGCCGAAGTAGAAACCAACTACACTTACGTAAATAACGAGTTTAGCGAAAGTAAGCTTATGCCAAAATTTGAACTGCTACACACCCTTTGCCGTGGTCGTTCTGCCGACACAGTAACATTTAAAAGTATTTTAACTGATTATATTGAAAAATATAAGGGAACCGATGAGGCCGAATATGCCAACGAAGTATTATTTGCTCTTGACCGTGAATTCCGTGTGGTTAATCTTGCTAAGATAGAGGAACTTAAAAAAGAATTTGGAGGCGATATTGACAATATTCAACTTGCCGACTCGTTCGATATATCTATGTATAACTACAACCCCAATGCTCCACACTGTTACGTTATAGTTGTAAATAACCAAAAAGCCGACGAAAACTTAATTGCTTACGACTTGCGTAACTTTAACCTCGATTATTACGACTTTCTCACTTTTGATGTAACTACCGAGATGCTTTCTGCTTCGTACAATGTAATAAAAGTTACTCCGTTTAAAAATGCCAAAATGGTGTCGAATTATTACGAGTCGGTTATTATTTCAGGCGAAGTATTTGAAAATATTGACTCCGATGCTTACCGAACTTACATTATGACCGAAGATAATTATAAAAAATTATTTGAAGACAAAAATATAGCTCGATTTCAGCAGTTTTTTGAGGCTAAATATACATTGCCACATTAGATATTAACACTAAGGTTTTCAATTCTAATGCATAGTTATGGTTTAATATATGGTATATTTGCTGAAAATTTAGATGTTGCAATTCATTGCTACATTATTGATTAAATATTTTACCTAACTCAATAATAAGGTCAGGAAATAAAACCGGACTAACATTTTGCTCTTCATTATACTTACTCACAAGTACATATTTGCCTGATTTTAATGTAAAAATATCCAATATTTTATTCTCAGGGTCTACAATCCAATACTCTTTTACTCCATTCTCTTCGTAGAGTTCAAATTTATCCTGAATATCTTTTGCTGCTGTTGAAGGCGAAAGAATTTCAACAATAAAGTCAGGAGCTCCGTTACAACCTTTATCGTCAAGTTTTGAATGGTCGCAAACTATGCATATATCAGGTTGCACTACGGTAAACGGGTCGTTATCATTATTCCCGTTTGGAAAACGAACATCAAACGGAGCGGAATAATACTTACATGATTTGTTTTCAAGGTAACTTCCTATTTTTACAAAGAGTTTTGCTGATATATCCTGATGCTTTCTTGCCGGAGCAGGCGACATTTTAAATATCTTCCCTTTTATTATCTCAATACGCTCCTTAAACCTCCATGTCAAATAATTAGCATAGGTGTAAA
Organism: Bacteroidota bacterium; assembly: GCA_003250355.1. Taxonomy (GTDB): domain Bacteria; phylum Bacteroidota; class Bacteroidia; order Bacteroidales; family SZUA-534; genus SZUA-534. The sequence continues at coordinate 241,739 of QKGS01000067.1, read as the reverse complement.
CCTTACTCATATCTAGCATTGAGATATCGGTAATATCAGTTGGTTGCGAAACACCATAACTTACAACTGGCTCACTAACTATATTTTTATTTTCTGAAGTTTTCATAAATACAAAATTACAAAACAACCAGCTTATAGTCAACTTATTTCACTATTGTAAAAACAAAAAGAGCCACATTGCTGCGGCTCTAAAAAAACTATTACTATTAATTAAATACCCTTTTGAAAGCGTACGGTTTTTACGCCGGTTTCGCTCTCAATAACCAGCATATAAATACCGGCTTGAAGGTTATCTACTGAGACTGCATATTCGTTATTTGTTTCAATTTCATTTGTAATAACATTTGCACCTATCATATTGAAAATTCTAATTGTATATTTTCCGTTAACTAAGCCCGATATATTCAATACATCGAATGCAGGGTTAGGATAAACAATTAAATTATTGAAGCTATTTTCATCTGCCGAAACACCTGTGGATACTGTAACAGTACAAGTAGCCAGTTTTGCTCCATCTTGTGTAGTAACTGTTATGGTAGCGTTTCCTGCACTTTCGCCTCGCACTACACCTGTTTGACTAACAGAAGCAATACCTTCGGCATTGGAACTCCAAGTTACATTTTTATTGCTTGCATTGCTTGGCGATATTATAGCATTTAAGGCAACTGTACTACCTACATTTACAGCTACGGTAGCAGGCGAAACAGCAACACTCTGAACAGCAACCGGAGCTACTATTATTTCTACATCTTTTGTTATGCCGCTACCATCGGTTGTTGCAATTGTAATGGTAGTTTTACCATTACCAACTCCTGTTACCAAACCTGTTGTACTTACAGTAGCAGTATCGGTATTGTTCGATGTAAATGAGAGAGTTTTGTTAACAGCATACTCAGGATATACTATAACCGAAAGTTGTCGGCTGTTTCCGGCCGATAATTGTATTTGATTTGGAGTAACTTCAATACTTTCAACTAATATTTGTGACTGTACAGTTACTAGACAAGTATCTTTGAAAGAACCATCATCGGTAGTTGCAATAATATTTGCAGTACCTGTTCCAACAGCAGTAACCACACCTGTTGAAGGATCAACGGTAGCTACTCCCGTAGCATCGGAACTCCAAGTTATTGTTTGGTTTGTTGCACTTTCCGGTAATACTGTTGCTGTTAACTTCTTAGTTCCGGCTGCAACAAGCTTCCACTCTTCAGGTGTTACTTTTACACTTGTTACATTTACAGGGCCTGCCATTTCTAGTTCAAAATGCTCAAGATTCCACTGGTAAAGAGACCCGCCAACTGCCTCAAGTGTAATGGTTTGTGCTCCTTTTTCAATGTATACATTGTTTATGGTAACCAGTTGGAAATTGTCCCACCCTCCGTTTTTAACTGTTACATTGCCAAGAGCTTCGCCATCAACTTTAAAGCTAATTACACCATCGGTAATATCGGCTGCTGTTCCGGCATAGAATGAGATATTATACATACCGGTAACAGGTATATATGTTGGATATGTCATCCAGTCGCCTGAATTTATAAAGTTAATTGCACCTTTACCTCCGGTTGTGTATCTGTTTGCTCCTGCACCTGTTACATTTGTTCCTCCATCAGCATCGTCGTTATATGAGCCTCCTGTGGTTACAAATCCTTCAGCTTCAATTATAATTTTGTTGCTTACTTTTACAGTAGCAGAAACAGTAAGGCTTGTATTAGAGTTATATGTACCTGAAATAGTTGTTGAGGTTCCATCGGCACCTGATACAGTCATTGTATTTCCCGAGGTGAAGTTTACAATACCTGTGTTTCCTACATTCCAGGTAATATCTTTATCGGTAGCCCATGACGGATTATATTGTACCATTACTTCGTGAGTTGTACCAGGGAAAACATTTATTACATTTGGCAGAGAAATGTTTGTTGCCGTTACTACAAGATTATCTTTTACATCAATAACAATTTCTTTTGTAATTCCACCCGACTGAGTTGTAGCAGTAATAGTAACCAAGCCTGTTGTTGAACCTCCGGTTACTAATCCGTTTGCATCGACAGTAGCCTTTGAATTATCGCTTGACGACCATAAAATAGTTTTGTTAAAGGCATCTTCGGGATATACTGTTGCTTGTATTTGAAGTGTTCCGCCATTTTTTTGAATCTCCCACAACCAATCTTTTACAGAAATGCTGTCGGGTAGTAATTTTTGAACAAATAGAGGCTCTTCATATAGTGAAATTACATTAGCTCCATCAAGCAAATATCCTTTAACGGTATAATTACCTTCATCGGGGATTGCGCCTGTTTCAACACTAACGGCAACTCTTGACATACCATTTTTTACAACCGAAGCTGTTCCTGTACCTAATATGGTAGAACCCTGAGTTAGTTCAAGTTTAATATCACGAGTTGTGAGTGTATTAACAGTAACAGTAAAACCAAATTCGGTACCTGCAGAAACGGTATCTTCAATTCCGGCACAACTAATGTATTCATTGCCTGCCACACCAACATTTACCAAAATACTTGCTTGGTGCGTATTACCCGATTTGTCTTTAACCGAAACAGTTACCGAAGCTGAGCCCCCTATTTCTATACCATTAATAGTTCCGTTGTTGTATACAAGCACGACATCTTCGTTCGACGATGTCCATGTAATAGATTGAATATCGGCATTATTAGGTGAAATAACCGGAGTTAAACGGTAAAATTCGTTATGTCCTAAATTTAAAACCGGCGACTCGGCAAATGAAACGCCTGTTGCAGCTTTTGGAGTAAAGTCGTTAACAGTAACTATACATTGATTGCTATTACCTCCGCAAGTTGCAGTAATAGTTGCTGAACCTGTGCTTTTTGCTGTTATTAAACCGTACTTATCAACCTCTACGGCTCCGTTGTCCGATGCCCAAGTAATAGTTTTGTTACTGGCATTTGCAGGAGCAATAACTGCATTAATAGACTTTTGCTCACCCACTTGCATTGACAGAACCGAAGGAACGGTAATTCCTGTTACGGCTATATTGTCGTTGCCCCTTCCCGGAGCATCGCTGTATTTCCAGTATTGTAACTGACAACAAGCAAAACCTGCTGTATTGCCGTATGAAACAGAAATATTGTTGTCGCCTGTTTTCAGATAAGCCAATGGAACATCAACCTCAATAGTTGTTAAACATAGATTGTGTTTAGCTTTCATTTCACCACGGAAAAATTTACTTGGATTTAAAGCATTACCGTTTACTGATACTCCCAAAGTATTTATTTGGTTGTTGGCATCGTTGTAGAATGAACCGGTAATTCTGAGTGTAACTTCATCGGAACCCGAAAAGGAAGGAACATTCGATATTTTCATTGCCTGAACCGGGTTTTGCTTAGTATTTATGGTAAATTTTTGAGTTCCGGCATCGGTAGTATCGGTAGTATTATTCAAACGTTCACCCATAAGTTTGTACTCACGACACGTTTTATCCAACGATACAGCACTTGCAAATTCTATATCGAGTATCATGGTAGCGTCGGGTTTCAAAGTAATTTGTCCTGGAAGGTTACTTACAACATATCGAGTAAGAGTTGGTAGCCCTTTGCCAATTGATTCGTCGAGCCAAAGGTCTTTAACTGAAACACTCTGAACTTCAATATTATCATCTTCATAATAATGCATATTCAGAGTTTTTGTTTTCTCCAGCATATTGTTCAGAATCAAATACAAATGATTCCCATCAACATAAGCGTCAACTTGTACATCAACATCTGTCGATTTTGTTTCTATGCGAGTACCGTTAACATCGCTCCATAGTTCATAGAATTTAATGAATTCTGTCCAGTCGTATTCTCCGTCTTTGTCTTCATCGTCGAGCATTTTGTATGGATATCGTACTCCGGCTGTAATTAGTCCGTCGCCCCAATGTGCAATAACGGGGGTAAACTGTGAGGTTAAACGTATTGTATTCGGGCGCTCAAGAAACTGCATTAACATTGAGTTAAAAGGCTTTAGGTTTTCCCAATCTCTTCGGCGAGAATCCTTGCCAAATAAACCTGCATTATACTCGCCTGCTACTGCACCATATTCAGAAACTACAACCTCTTTTGGTGAGGGATTTCCTGCCATTTTTATATCATACCACTCTAACATATCAAGCATTGCTTCGGTATGACCTCCTACTCTGATAGTAGGCGTAGTTTGTTCATATTCAGGCCAGTCATATATATGAATTGAATGATAATCCATATAATCGCCACATTTCTCAAGGAACCCTTGCCAATAGCAATCCCACTGATACCAATCATCCTGAGTATAGTTGTTTCTTTTAAGGTTAGAAAGATACATATCTTCATATGCGCTCCATGAGTATCCTGCAGTTTTATCTGATTCAACTCCTAAAGCTCTGTTTGTAACACCATCGCCACGGTGAAAGTCGTGCATTCCCCATGTCATACCACCTACCTTAGGTGCTTTATTGCCAAGCTTTTCTTTTATAGCCTTTGCTGCCTGGTTGTGGTATCGCCATATAGTTTCATAGCTTGTAATAAGATACGATGCATGAAGGTTCATAACCATATCTATTTCATTTACTACTTCCCAGTATTCAGGAATAGGCATACCTGCATCTCCATCGCCTTTGCTAAAATAATTAGCCAGATATTCACCCTGCCATTGTGCCGATGTTTCGGTTGTTAAAGGTTGCCAACCCAACTTTGCATCGGTACCCAGAGAAGGATATAGTGGTTGTGGGTTAGTTCCCATTATCATATGCCCTTTTTTATCGAACTGATGCCCCTGAGTTCTTTTTGCAAGTTGTGCATAATTGTTTTTTGCAGCAGGACCTCCGGTTTGTTTCATCCATTCGTAATCGAACCAGTTTGGTTTTTTAGGGTCTTGAGGTGTTTGACTGCAATACCATGATGCGTAACCGTTGTCGCGACCAAAATATGCATCAAGGTCATTGACCAAATAATCCATTTTGTCGCCTTCGTTCTGCCAATCGTCTTCGGTTGGGTCGGCATGTAGTACTAAATGACGGTCTCTACCAAAATCAGACACGGTATCGACCCAGTGAACCATATTCATGTTCACATAAACGTCTCCTTGTGCATTTAACAAAAAAGCAATTAAGGAGAATAAAACAATTGAAAATGTTTTGATAATTCTCATTTTAATAAATAATTAGTTAGTAATAGCTCCAGAATTAGTTTAAATTCTAAAAATCAGCTTTTGATATTTCGTTGTAACTCCCTCCCCCCGGATAAAAGTTATTACGGAAATCCAAATATATATTGAGTATATATTATATACACAAAATAATCCTCACACAATATTTACAATTACATAATAGTGATATACAATTTATTTACAACAGTATTTGGTTGGATATTATTATATATACATAAATGAATAATTCAAGATATGAATTTATAGATTTAACATACATATAATCAAATATATAGTTGATAAATATATTCAAATTAATATTAATTTATATATTTACATTTTGTAGTTCGTGTACTTTACATTGGAAACTGATGTGTTAATTATATATATACAATACTCGAAATGATAAATAGGATAGCTTTGCTTTGTACACTGAGTATACTTTTTAGTAGTCCAATTGTTTGTTCATCGCTTAGTTTTTCAACTGATGACGTAAAGAGTATGTATAAACGTGCAGTTGAAGTATCGTTGACCGACCCTGAACAAGCGATATATTTGCTTAATAAATGTGTAATGGCAAATACTGAAATGCATGACAGTATCATGCTTACAGAATGCTTGCGCACTATTTCAGAAATATACCGTATGCACCTGAATTTTAGTAAATCGTATGATTACGCATGGCAGGTACTAACTATTGCCGAAGAGCTAAATAACCCCAAAGTGCTTAATCGGGTTTATGAAAATATTGGGATGCTATATTTTATTTTTGGGCAGCATACTGAGTCTGAGAGTTTTTTGCATAAATCGTTAAATATAAGCAAAGAACTATATGATGGTAGCAAAGAGCGTGGGCAGGAATTAATATCGAGGTATTTTAATTTGGTAATGCTGTACAACCAGATTAAAGATACCGACAGGTCGAAAAAATATCTCGACACATGCTTTATGTATTCAGAGCGCATTAATCAGGATAAAATTGGGAAAGGATTTCTTAGCACCGAGCTTGCAAATATCTATTTTATAAATGGAGAGTATAAAAAAGCCGAAGTATTACTGTATGAAATTATAATCGATTTTGAGAATATCAATAATCACGAGTCAACTTACTATACAAACAATAAGGGGTATTTGGTTATTCTTTACAATTTAATGGGCGATGCTAAAGCATGGCAGGAAAAATTTACCGAAGCTACCTTATATTATAAAAAAGGACTTGATGCTATTTCAAAATACAATGCCCATAAGGTTTTGGAAGCTGATTTTATGTACAAACTATCTGATATTTATAAATTTAACAACGATTATAAAGCTGCATATGATTATTTGTACCGGTCAAAAGTTTTGAATGACAGTATTTTTGGTTCTAAGAGCATTAAAAACAGTGAGTTACTTGAGATTAAAAATAAGAATAGAGAGGAGTTGACCAGTAAGAATATTGAAATTGCCCAAAAAGACAAGGAACTACTTGAAAAAGAAAAATATTTAACTAAAGTAATCATGTTTGCTTCAATATTTATTTCGGTACTAATAGTTGTAATTCTACTTATTCAAAACCTTGCTCAACGTAAACGACATAAAATAAAGCAGGAAATCAGCAGTAAAGTGTTGAGAGAAAAAAACAAAGAGTTAACCTCATACACACTTCAATTTGTTGAAAAAGAGAAGGCGATGTCGGAGCTTATTAAGTTTATTAACGATAATATTAAAGACAGCTCCAAAAAGAGGAGCATTATTGACAGTTCAAAAAGCAATCGCAGCAATTATTGGGATGAATTTAACAAGCGGTTCATATCGGTTAACCAAAATTTTTACAAACAATTGAGCGAAAAATATCCTGAACTTACTTCTACCGACTTGAAACATTGCGCCCTTATAAAACTCAACTTTTCGGCAAAAGAGATGGCTCATTTGTTGGGTATATCGGCTTCGAGTGTACATATGAGCCATCACAGATTACGAAAAAAAATGAATCTTGACAGGAGTGTAAATCTAAGTAATTTTATATCAGGAATATAAGTGTTAGTCAGTGGCAGAAGCTTCTTGAGCCAACATAAAAAAAATTTTCATGCTCTTTTTTTTCATGGTTAGGTATTATTCAAAACAAAAAAACCACTCCCAAAAAGGAAGTGGTTCTAACAATGATATTTTCAAAAAGGTTAATTATAAACCTTTTTCAATTAAGTACTCAGCAATTTGAACTGCATTAAGAGCCGCACCCTTACGAATTTGGTCGCTAACACACCAGAAAGTAATACCGTTAGGATTAGCCAAATCTTTACGAATACGACCTACATACACATCGTCTTTTCCTGCAATGTGCAATGGCATAGGATATTGTAAATCTTCAGGCTTATCAATTACAGTAATACCTTTAGTAGCTTCACAAGCTTTGCGGAACTCTTCGGGCGAAACAGGTTTTTCGGTTTCACACCAAACCGATTCAGAGTGTGCACGCATTACAGGTACACGCACGCAGGTAGCACTAACTTCAATATCGGAGTCCATTATTTTTTTAGTCTCTTTGTACATTTTCATCTCCTCTTTTGTATAACCATTATCGGTAAATACGTCGATATGAGGGATAACATTAAATAAAATTTGATGCTTAAAAGCCTCAACAGTTAGGTTTTTATTTGCAACAAATTCTTCAACCTGTTTTTCAAGCTCAGCCATTCCGCTGGCTCCTGCACCCGATGCCGACTGATAGCTCGAAACATGTACTCTTTTAATATGCGAAATACCTTCCAATGCTTTAAGGGCAACTACCATTTGAATAGTAGTACAGTTAGGGTTTGCAATAATATTACGCGGACGGTTAAATGCCTGCTCAGCATTTACCTCAGGTACAACCAAAGGAACGTCGGTATCCATACGAAAAGCACTTGAGTTATCAATCATAACAGCTCCATGTTTGGTAATAGTTTCTGCAAATTCCAATGATGTGCTTCCTCCTGCCGATACAAGTGCAATATCAATATCTTTAAAATCGTCGTTGTGTTTAAGCTCCTTTACTACTAGTTTTTTACCCTTAAAATTGTACTCACGACCTGCACTACGGGCAGAACCGAATAATACCAACTCAAATTCGGGAAGCCTACGTTCCGCAAGAATACTTAAAAACTCCTGGCCAACAGCGCCGCTGGCTCCAACAACTGCAATCTTCATTTTACAATTTTGTTTTAAAAAAATTAATTTTTCAATAGATAAAGTTTATCTAACTTAACGACTTCAAAATTAGTCTCTTTTATTAAGATTTTAACCCAAAAAATGAAAAAAAATGCGTTTTTCACTGTAATAGCATTATTATGCTGCTTATTGTCATATTCTCAATTACTTACAGAGTATAATTTCAATAACCAACCATACATTGAAGCTTCATTTTCTGATTCACTTATTATTGCCGGTACTTTCTCACTTTCGGCCGGAACTATTGGAACTAATATTACAACCGGAACCTATTTTACTAATGAACCGTACATTGAAGAGAGTGGCGGATGGGGGTCAGGAGACCTTATAAACTCAAAGTATTTCTCCTTCACGGTAAATGCTTTAACAGGCTACAATATTGCGTTGAATAAGCTTTCGTTTCAGATGTATGCAACAGCATCGGGTCCTGAATTTGTAACAGTTGCAATTAATAATGACTCTGCATATAGTATTATTATTAAAGACAGTGTAATAAATGTAGAAATACCATTACAGGGATATAATAATTTTGCACAAGCTGAAATAAAAATATATGGCAGGCTTAATGGAAGCAGAGCCTCATCGGGGAATGGTATATTTAGAATCGATGAGGTTAAACTTTATGGTGGTGCAAGTAATATTGATATAAATGCCACAAAAATTACCGACTCCGGTATTAGTGATATAGTATTCACAGATTCGCTTTTTTCAATTAATCTATGTGCAACCGATTCGCTAGGTACTATTGATACCGATTACAATTCCAATATTTCAATAACTGCCGATTTTGATAAAGGAACTTTTTCACAACCTACGAGCAAATTCAATAAGTTTAATTCAGGAGTATATAGTCAATATGGATTCAGCTATTCGGTTGCCGATACTTTTTCCATTACAGCTAATAGCAGCACTCTTAAACCATTTAGTAAAACTATTATTGGAGCATATCCGGTTTATATCCCTAAGTTAAAAGCTGCCGGACTAACCAATTGGATAAACACTAATAATTGGGATACAATTACAATTAACAGCAAAATAGCCATAAAGCACAATATTTCAGATATAACAGGAATAAGCTACATTTCACAGCATTATGATACCGCCAATACATTTGGCAAAGGTAAAACAGCCTGGCATTTTATAATTGAAACGGCCGATTTCGACCCATCGGCGTCAAATTGTTTTTGGTATTACCTTATGGCTTCGGACAAAAACTTAACAAGCGACAATATTTACGGGTATGCTGCCGGAGTTAACATGAGTGGTATTTCAGATACCCTTTCGCTTTGGCGAATTGATGCAAACAGCAATAAAATACTGCTGTTACAATCGAAGTTAGATTGGAACGAAAACACAGCTTGTGCAATTGAAATAACCCGTTCCAATAATGGGCTGTGGCAAATTGGCTGGAACGAAGGCTATATTTTTAGTTCATTAGAATATTCAAACACGAAAATTGATGCAACTTACTACTCCTTGAACTATCACGGTTTGGTATTCAAACACCAAACAGCATCGAGGGCCGGCAAGCTAACATTTATTCCGGAATTATTTTTTCAGGTTGACCAGGCTCCTGTACTTTTGCATTCAAAGGCATTGTCTCAAAATGCAATTGAATTGAAATTTTCAGAAAATATTTCATCACATGAATTAAATGCAGCTAATATTACAATAACAAATGAGTATGGCAATAGTATTGCTATTGAAAATATCACTGCGGGATTAACCAGTGAAAGTTTTATTATTGCTACTTCGCCACTGAATACAGGAACATATAATATATCTATAAATAAACTTCACGACAATGAAGGTAACGCTGCCAATAATTTGCGAACAAGCTTTACATTTAACTTAAGTGCCACTTATGGCGATATTGTGATAAACGAAATTATGGCAAAACCAAGTGCCGACTATGGCCTGCCCGATGCTGAATATGTTGAGCTTTATAACCGAACCGATTTCGATATTTGTACTAAAGGGTGGATTTTCAATTACGGCACATCATTTAAACCAATTGACAGCACTGTAATTAAAGCACATGAATATATAATCATATGTGATAGAAACGATACCTCCGCCCTTTCGCCTTACGGCAAATGCATAGGAATACCATTAATGCCGGCACTGTCAGAATCCGGCTCAATAACTATTTATAATGCCGATACTTTGCCTATATATTATACTAAATACAAAAACAGCTGGATAAGTGAAGAGTTGAAAGCCGATGGAGGTTATAGTTTAGAACGCATTGACTATAAAAATACTTGTAACAATAAAAATTGGAAAGGCTGCAACGACATTAAAGGTGGCACACCGGGGCAAATAAATAGTATATATACTGATAATCAAGATGCTGACCGCCCCAATATTGTGAAAATTGTTCCTATTTCCGATAATTCAGTGAAAGTATATTTCGATAAAACAATGAATTTCAAAGCACCTCCACATTTTAAAATAAATGATAGAGATATTCCTATTTCAGTTAATTGGCAACAACCCGATTACAGTTATGCAATACTTGTTTTTAGCTTTGCATTTGAACAAAATAAGGAATATACCCTTACGGCAAATGCAAATACAACCGATATTAGCGGGAATGTGATTGATAAAAACGAAGCCTCATTTATGATACCAAAATTATTTTCGGTAAATGATATTTTAATAAATGAACTGCTTTTTGACCCCTTACCGAATTGTACCGACTTTGTGGAGCTGTATAACCCAACCAATAAAGCTTTTAACCTCAATAAATTGTATTTATCGTCGTATGATGATTTGGGCTTATTAAAAACTAAGTATGAAATATCGGCCGATGGTTATTTGTTAATGCCACAAAGCTATGTTGTAGTTTGCAGTGATATAAATATGGTTACAGGGTGCTACAATGTTGATAATAAATTTGCTGTAATTGAAGCTAAAATACCTTCGCTACCCAACACCGGCGGGTCAATTGTACTGCTTGATTCTGTAAATAATATAATTGATGAATTTACATACTGCGAAAAAATGCACTTTAAACTGTTATCCGAAACCAAAGGGGTAAGCCTGGAACGAATTAGCCCTTTGCTCCCAACTAACGACAAAGGAAACTGGCATAGTGCATCATCGTATTCGGGTTGGGCTACACCCACTTACATTAATTCTATGTATAAAGAGTATGATTTACAATCTAACGATGAAATCCATTTAGAACCCAAAAATTTCTCGCCCGATAACGATGGCTACGACGATATTTTAAAAATATTCTACACTTTCAACAATCCCGGATTAGTTGGTAATGTAAGTATTTTCAACAAAAATGGATATAAAATAAAGTCTATCGCTGAAAATGAGCTACTTGCTCAAAATGGAATATGGACTTGGGATGGATTAACCGATAATAATACCAAAGTACCTATTGGGATATATGTAATTTATATTGAAGTATTTGATACTAAAGGGACGATTAAAAGCTTTAAAAAAGTATGTAGTGTTAATGCTCGTTTTTAACTTAATGCAATTTCTGCATGGTTATATATGATTTTATTACTTAAATACATTTACAAAATGATATTTCGAGTTCACAAGCAAATATAGTTAGCTGTAATACAGTTGTTTATAGGCATTTAAAAAATATACACCAATATTATATGTTCTATAAACTAATATATTAAATTAGTCAACCCAATTTTTCATTTTACTTTTATTAGAAACTAAAGTTTAACAAAATTATATTTTTATGAAAACATTAAATTTAATCTTACTTAGTGTTATAACCATTACGTTTTTTTCATGCAATTCGACTGGAAAAAAGAGCCACCCTGCCGACCATGAAAATACTCATGCAGAACTAAATGCAGCTCATGACGATTCGGCTCATGCTGTGGAGAATGCCCATTGGGCCTACGAAGGAGAGAGTGGACCCGAAAACTGGGCCAACCTTTGCCCGGCATACTCAACATGTAATGGAGAGCGTCAGTCGCCGATAGATTTAACATCGAGCCTTGCAATATCAACCGATGTGAAAATTAAAAGTTCATACAAATGCTTTACAGGTCTTGAGTTTATTAACAATGGTCATTCGGTACAAGTAAACTTTGCTTCCGACAGTAACAAGCTTGAGGTAAACGGAAAGGTGTTTACACTTAAACAATTTCACTTTCACTGCCCTAGTGAACATACTATCGATGGAGAACCAATGCCATCGGAAGTACACTTTGTTCACGTTTCTGATGAAGGAGAAATATCTGTTATTGGAGTATTTTTCAAAAAAGGTAAAGAGAATGAGTTTTTAAAAGGGATAATTGCAAATATGCCTACAACTGAGGGTAATAAAAGCATTATTACTTCAGAAATATGCCCGGGAAATATATTTAAAACAACCGATGAGTTTTATATATACGAAGGTTCATTAACAACTCCGCCATGTACTGAAGGGGTTAATTGGTTTGTTCGCAGAAAATGTATGGAAGCTTCTGCAGAGCAAATTAAAGCATTGAGCGGTGCTATGCCTGTAAATAATGCAAGGCCTGTACAAGAGCTTAATGAGCGGGTATTTGGAGTACTTGATTAAGATTCAATTTTTTAATAAAAGTATGATTAATGCATAGTTTTATTATGAAATAATCATACATTTGCAAACAAATGACAAAAACAACATTACATAACGCACTAGCCCTTGCCCTTCTGTTAGTCAACAGATGATGTACCGGTGTAGCTATGTATAATTTAAAATATTGTACCCCGACCGGTTTACCGAGTCGGGGTATTTTTTTGCAGATTTTTCAAAACCATATAAACAGAATGATCATTAACAATACAAATATCCTTTCAGCAGCATTACTATTAGCACTACTACTTAACAGGAAGCTGAGGGGATATTGATGTATACATTCAATAAGCAAACTAAAAAGCCCCTTGATATACAATTCAAGGGGCTTTTTAGCTTTTAATAACTTAAATATTTAATAATTATGACACAGAAAAGCTGTATTGAAGCAAAGTTTTCGGAACGAATTAATCAGGTTCCAAGGTCGTTTATTCGCGACATATTGAAGTCGGCAACCAACAAAGAAATAATTTCGTTTGCTGGTGGCTTACCTAATAAAAAATACTTTCCTGCACAAGCCCTAGCCCGGTCTGCTGCCCGTGTATTACACAGCAACCCAAATACAGCATTACAATACAGTCTCAGCTTTGGATTGCCCGAGTTAAGAGAAATAATTTCGAGTTTTTACAATTCACAAGGAATTAATATTCCTGTTGAGAACATACTTATTACCACCGGTTCGCAACAGGCTCTTGACCTTATTGGCAAAGTTTTTATTAACCCTGCCGATAAGATTATTATTGAAGAACCTTCGTATTTAGGAGCTATACAGGCTTTTTCAATGTACAATCCGGTATTTAAGCCTATTGAACTTAACTATGACGGTATAAATATTGAAAAATGGAAAGAAGCTATATGTAACAGTAAGTTCACTTACCTTATATCTAACTTTCAAAATCCAAGTGGTGTTACATACTCGAATGAGAAAAGAAAGGAAATTGCAAGCTATGCAAAAAAAACAGATTCGTTAATAATAGAAGACGACCCTTACGGTAAAATAAGTTTTGAAGATAATTTGCCACCAAATATTTACACATACGCTCCTGATAATACAATTTTACTTGGGTCGTTTTCAAAAATGATAGTTCCGGGGTTTCGAATAGGTTGGATTATAGCAAATAATGAAATAATTAATAAACTCGAAACTGCTAAACAGGCAGCCGACTTGCATACTAATGTATTCTCTCAATGTGTAGTTATCGATTTTTTAAAGAACAACAATATTGCAGAACATTTACAAAAGGTTACCACAGCTTATAAAAAACAGGCCATGGTTATGTTTGAGTGTATTGATAAATATTTTGGGGAAGAGGTAAAATACACTCGCTCTAAAGGAGGAATGTTTACTTGGGCAACTATGCCTGAGGGTTTCTCTTCTATTCGTTTTTTTGAAAAGGCATTGAAACGTAATGTTGCATTTATTCCGGGAGTTCCATTTTATATTAATAAAAATGATGTAAATACATTACGCCTCAACTTTTCGTGTTGTGAACCTGAAGATATTTGCAAAGGGATAAAAATAATGGCTGAAATATATAATGAAACTTATTGATTGCTTATATTTTAAATTACCGGCAATAAAATATTTACCAATGTTACGACACCTTCTTCTGAGCTGTATTATATAGTTCCATAATATTCTTAAATAATGCTTAATGCAATAGAAACAACAAGGCCGGCATATTTGCCGGCACTTTTTTTGTATTGATAAGTTTTACTTTCTTTTTCTGTTTTTTTGCAGTTGTTGTCTGGGGTTTTGTTTTTGCTGCCTTGTGGTACTAGTTGTTTTTTGCTGAACCAAATCACGCTGTTCCCTAAGTTTTAAACCTTCAGGAATTTGCAATTGACCGGCCGATAGTGTTTCAAAATCGGCAAAAACTATTTCATCGGTAATAGTATCTCTATTCCATAGAATGTATGATTTTTTCATTTGGTTACAAATAACCTCAATAAGGTAATCTTTTTCTTCGCCGGCTTCAAGTTCAATAGCTTTGCGAATCATATCTTGCAATACTCTACCATAGTGCTTGAATTTTACTTCTCGTGCATTTTTATATGGTAGTGATTCAGGTTTCTGATATATATCTTCTTTACTTGGAGGTGCAAAAGGAGAGTCTACATCAAGGTCAAAATTTGAAATTATGGCTAGGTGATCCCATAGTTTGTGTTGAAAATCGGCAACGTCGCGCAAATGCGGATTCATGTTTCCCATTATTTGAATTAAGGCCTGTGCAAGGTTATTGCGTTCTTCCTTATCGTTAACAGACCTAATGTGGTTAACCATTTTTTGAATATTTCTTCCATATTCAGGAAGGTGTAGCTTCTCTCTTGATGTATTATAATCCATTATTATAAATTCGTTAATTGTAAGTGTAGGTAAGTTTATACACAAAATGCAAATATAATGTAAATGGGCGGTCTCTACAAATGAATTATTTGTAAATAGTGATATACTTGCTCATATAAAAATATGTTTATTTCAACCTTTAAATGTATAATTGTAACCTTTTTAAATATAGGGGGTAAAATCTTAATAGAAATAATGATTAAGTATTAACAGCCAGAAAAATCAAACATTATGTTAGTTAAAATATATGAGGATAATCCGAATCAGAAAGAGATAAAGCGGGTTGTTGAGGTGTTAAAGAATGGAGGGGTTATTATTTATCCTACCGATACTGTATATGGTATGGGCTGTGCAATTGATAAGCCCAAGGCTGTAGAACAGGTTGCTAAGCTACGAGGTATAAAACTTGAAAAAGCACAGTTTTCATTTATATGCTACGATATTTCAAACATATCGGAGTATGTTAAGCCTTTGTCTAACGATGTGTTTAAACTAATGAAAAGAAATTTGCCCGGCCCTTTTACTTTTATTTTGGAAGCCGGTAATAATGTACCTAAAGTAACTAAACAACGTAAAAAGACTGTTGGGGTTAGAGTTCCTGATAATAACATAATACGAGAAATAGTTAAAGAACTGGGGTGTCCTATTCTTTCTACATCAATACACGATGAAGATGATATACTGGAATACACAACCGACCCGGAACTAATTTATGAAAAATACGAAAACCTTGTAGATATTGTTATTGATGGAGGATATGGTGACAATACAGCCTCGACAGTGGTTGATTGTACGGGCGATGAAATAGAAATAATACGTGAAGGGAAGGGTGAGTTGATATAGTTTATTCCAACTTTTTGCCTTTGTTTAATTCACGTAGCTTTACATATTTTAGAAATGATTCGTGTGTACTTATCATACAAATAATAAAACCGTAATAGCCATCGAGGAAGCCGCCCCTGAAAAGGTAAATATTTAGAAATTTCCAAAAGGGGAAAACTACTATTTTCACAAGGCTCATTTTTCTCCCTTTATTAAACGATGATAATGCTCCAATATTTGAGAACTTATTAGCCTGAGCAATGTGTTGATGAATAGTATGATATGAATAATGCAGTATATTGCCTTTCAGGTGTTTAATAATCGAACCTTCATTCATTATGTATTTGTCGTGAGGATTGTCGCCACCCCATTCTCCTTTACGTCTGTCCCATAATCGAAGTTTGGTATCGGGATACCAGCCGCAATGTTTAATCCATTTGCCACAGTAGTTTGTAAGGCGGTTAAATTTATAACCATCGGCATTGAAATTATTTTTTGCGTTTAGAATATTTTTACGCAAGGTATTATCGAGAGCTTCGTCGGCATCGAGCGATAATACATAGTCGTATTTAGCTTGCAATGCGGCAAAGTTTTTTTGCTGTATATGTCCTTCAAATTTATTTTGAATAAATTTAGCACCCATACTTTCACATATCTCTTGTGTTTTGTCGGTCGAGAATGAGTCAACAACAAGAACTTCGTCGGCAATTCCATTAACCGATTCTATTGCACGGGCAATGTCTTTTTCCTCATTATAAGTAATTATTACAGCAGATATTTTTACCATTATGACAAATTTTTGTTGTTATAAACTAAAAGAGGATAGAACAAACTGTAGAAAGTAATTCCGGCTTGAGTTTCCAGTGTATCTTCACTAATCATACTTATAATTATAATTATAAAAAAGCAGGTTAAGGCCATTGATTTTTTACGAACCATAAAGTATGGTGCAGTCATTGATATTATTAGCATAATGCCACCTATTAAACCAAATGTTATGAAGAATGTAAGGTATTGATTGTGTGCTCTAAGCCTATAAGTATTTTCAAGATTACTATCAATTTTATCGTAAACTTTATTGTATTCATCTTTGATATCGCCTGTGCCGGTTCCCCAAATTAGGTTTTCTTTCAGTAAATAATACCCGGCTTTCAAAAATTCTATTCGCATAGGTGCTGACATTCCGCTGGCATTGTCGGTTGATATATATGCGTTTATTTCCCATATTACTTCATATATTCTTACATATACCGGCGATTTTTCAAGATATATGCAATTGGGAGTATTGTTTTCAATAGCACTTATTTCATTGTTCGTTAGCATTGAAATGCCAACACTATCTTTACTGAATCCTTTTGAGGTGAGAAAACGAATCAAAGTATATTTTAAGCTATGCCCAGTTGATAAAGTTCCGGAATATGGTATGTTGCTTCTTTTATTCCACTCTGTTTCAAGCTCTTTGTCGCACATTAGTGAAAATGTATAATTGCCATTTTCAATTGCAGAAGTGGGAATATAGGTGCTGTATTCATTGCCATTAATGGTATGGGCAGGTAGTTTGCTTATGTCGGTATCGGTAACTTTAAAGTTATTGTAAACATTAAGTATATATAAGAAAATAAGAAAAGGTATTATGGCTATTGTTGTTAGTGATAGAAACTTAGTTATGTTATTTTTTATTTTATTCAACAAGTGAATGATTATGTAAGTGATTAGTATTACAAGAATAACCCAGCTAACCATAACCTGAAGAATGCCCAAGAAGTATAAGAACCAGATAATTAGTATAAATGATATAAAAATGGTTCTAATAGGAAGAGTTTTAAAATTTTTGATAAGATTCGTAATAATAAAAAACAGAGCCAGTACTATCATTAGCGAAAAGCGAATATGAGATATAAATATTGAAATGCCTCTGTGGTCGTTAGATACTGAAGGTATGTATCCTGCTTTTACAAACATACTAATAACAGTTCCCGAAAAACAAGCGGCCACGAAAAACCACATAACTATATGTAAACGTTTTTTTGATAATGGTGTAGTAGTGGCCAGTATTATAGGAAACGACAGAGCGGGGAGTTTTATTAAAAGGTCGTGTCCGGCCCAGTCAAAGTTTGATGTATTGATTAAACCCAACAAATGTATGGCGGGGAAAAGCAAAAATGCCCACAGTATTTTGTTATTACCTATTTGTTTCAATTTATCAATGTATTTGCCTTCGAGCAGATAGTTCATAGCAAGCCATATTTGGGTCATGCTTAGAATATAAGGTGACAGAGGTAGCGATATAGCAATAAATATTAGGACAAAAAAATGAATTTTGCCTCCAAATATGTTTTGCTTTTTATACCAATTTATAATACTCATTTACAGTAATTATCAATACACTATACTAGCCAAATATTAATTTTAATTTATTAATTATTTTTGAGCCGGTCGATAGTTTTGGTTCATGTAAAATAACCGAATATGGTTTGCCTCTTTTAATATATGAGTCGCAAAATTCACGAGGTGTAATACCCCATTTTTGTAAAAATAATTTTCGCCCGTTATTTTTTTTCACTCTTCCTGTCGACTTTGAACCAAAGTGATATACTCTGCTTTTGCCCACCCCTTTAAACAAACGCACTCCGCTTTCGTAAAGTTTTCTCGACAAATCGGGGTCAGAACCCATTCCGGGGTGAAACTCTATGCTCATGCCGCCCACGGCATCCCACATATCGATATGAACAACATTTGGTGGCCATGTGCTTCCACTCCAATCGCCTTTTTCAAAAGAGTGGAAATCGTTTAAGAGTTCATTTTTTTTGAAATTTGAAATATCGGTACCATAATCTTTAACTATAACGCAGTTGTTACCGGTTTCGTATGGTTCAATCATGGTACTCGATAGCATAAATGCTTTTGTTCCCACTTTTTCTATTTCGTTTGCAAGCTCCTTGTCCCAGTCGGGTAAAGCATACATATCATCGTTCATATATATAATATAGTCTGACTTTATAAGTGATCGACATAGGTTTAGTGCATAGCAAATTCCAATATTTTCAGTGGCATATAAATAATCGATATTGTTTTGCGAATCAATCCATTCTTTTGTGCCGTCGGAACCTTCGTTTATTATTACAATTATTTGTAACTCGTAGCAAGAGTTTTGTAAAATACTCTCAACGCAAAGTTTCAGATATTCAAGGTTATTCCAGCTTGGTAGTAATATTGTAAATTTGTATTTCTCTTTAGTTGACCTAAGAACTTTGCTAACCTTATTTATCATTTTTTGCTTTTTAAATTTCGAGCTTTTGCAAAATATTATTGACTCAGAACAATAAATTCTGACTTACTTTTGATGCAAATTTAAAAATAATAAGAAGTAATATTAAACGGGGGCTAATAAAATACAGAAACAAATCCTTTTTCAGGTTCATAAGCTTTGTCGGAATCATCGACCGATATTATGTAGTAGTATGTAGCTACCGGAACTAACTTTCCATTGGGCAGTTTGCCGTCCCAAACTATTTGTTGTTGACCTTCACGGAAAAATACTTGCTTGCCCCAGCGGCTGTATATGGTTATCGAAAATTTATTTTCACCATTTGAACGTACTATAAACAGGTCGTTAATATTATCGTTGTTGGGTGTAAAAACATTAGGAACTATAAACATATCGCTTATGGTAAACGTAGTAGAGGCAGTGTCGCTACAACCTGTTTTGTCTATTACTTTTAAAGTAACGGTATATGTACCTTCTTTTTTGTATTTATACAGTATTGCGGTAGTGTCGGTATAAAGTGAATCGTTGTTGCCAAAGTACCATATTCGCTTAACTATTGACGATGCCGGAGTTGAAATATCGGTAAACATTCGTGAATACGATGAATAATAAACGCTATCGGTAATAAAATCGGCTTTGGTACCATTAGTACAAGGGGTTTGTGAAAACAATATTTGAGATGAAAATAATAGCATAAAGGCTGCTATTATGATTCGATATTTTTTTGTGATATTTATTTTCATTTCCCTGAAAGAGCTATGGTTATGTACTAACTACAACATTGTAATTACAAACATATAAAAAAAATGAACCTGAAAAAATATAAATCCAAATTATACATAACACGTATCAGATATTCTGTGTAAGCTTTTTTACAATTTTAAAACCGCTGAAAAATTCTTTCGATACAACGCGCAATACCGTATAGCTGGGAATGGCAAGTATCATACCTGTAATTCCGGCAAGGCTGGCTGCCATCATTATTACTATAAATATTTCTAACGGATGAGCATTAACACTACTTGAATATATAAGTGGTTGAAATAGTACGTTGTCAATAGTTTGTGTTATTAGAAAAACAAGTACGGTGTAAAACAAAAGTGGTAACAGTTCGGTTTGAAAAGCCAGGTCGAGGTTTGTAGCAAAGCTAATAGCAACGCCAAAAATAGCTCCAATCCATGGGCCTACATATGGAATTACGTTTAAGATACCTGCAAACAGTCCGCATATAAGAGCATGGTTTAAGCCTATGCCTATTAGCCATAGCCCGGTTGTAATAAGGGTCATAACACATATTACCTCTATGAAAATACCAACCAGATAGCGTGTAAGTAGTCGGCGAATAGAATCCATTACATGCTGTGCCTCGTTTAGATATTTGTCGGGCACAAAAAGCATAATACCGGCACCAAACAGTGAAGAGTCTTTAAGAAAAAAGAATGTAATAAATGATATAGCAAAAAAAGCAATTACCAAATTGCCCAGCATTGATGTAATATTTGAAGCAATATTGGTTATGTAGTTTACACTTAAAATTCTGTTGGCTTTTTCGGTAAAATAGTCTTCAAAAGTGGCTTCGTCTTGAAAGTATCCGGTGCTTTTAAGGGTGTATCGTAAATTATCGAGCGGCTCTTCAATTTTTTCATACAGAACATCGGTATTAATGTTTGACAATTCGTAAGCTTCGGTATATATAAGTGGAATAAAGAATCGGAAGAATGTAAATATTATCATCCATATAACTACCAGTGTAATAGTAGCAATAAGAGCATTGGGTACAGAGCGTTTTCCTATTTTTATTTTTCTAAGCAGGCGTACTATGGGTTGTCCTAGAATAGAGATAGCTCCGGAAATGAATATGTATGCAACAATAGACCTGAAAAACCATAAGCCAAAAACCAACAGAATAACACCAATGGCTCCAATTATATATTTTACTTTTGAATTCATTATTTTATTTTGAAAGATAGTAAATATTACTTTTCAAGTAATGTGTATTCGCCAATAAGTGGTTCGTGGTCAGAGTATTTTACACTTATTGTATTAATGCTGTTACAACGCAATCGGTTTGAATAGAATATATAATCTATTCTGAGTGGGAAAAACAGTTCTTTGTATGTGTAACCAAGTAACCGTCCTTTGCTTCTGAATGAATCGGTAAGGAGTGAATTAATTATTTGGTAAGTATAGCTATTGGGGGTGTCGTTCATATCACCGCCACAAATAACCGGGTATGGTGAATCTTCAATATGTTCGGCTAAAGCTTCGGCTTGTTGCACTCTTTTTTGAAAGGCTGTACTTAGCCGGTAGAGTAACCCTTTTACTGCTTCTTGCGATGCTTTTTCCTGAATGTCGCTCAGTTTTTGAATCATTTCGCGGTCTTTTGCCGACAGGCGAGTGCTCTGCAAGTGGCAGTTTAGCAATCGAATGGTGTCGCCATGAAACAGAATATCGGTACAAAGGAACATATTGCTTGTTCCGTCGAATGTTATATTCTCTTTTCGTATAATGGGGTATTTGCTGTATGTTGCAATACCGTAATTGATTTTTCTTTTAGTATCGAAATAGGTTATATGGTGGTATTTGAATTTCTGAAATCTCATAAGAGAATCGTGCATTGGATATTGCACAGGGTTGTTGTAGTATTCCTGAAAAAAAGCAAAGTCGGGGTTTTCGCTTCTAAGCATATCGAATATTTTTTCAGGAATAAATTCATCGTTACTACGTTTATAAACATTGAATGTACGTACGTTGTAAGTTAGCAGTTTGAAATTGCCTACATGGCTTTTTTGAGAGGTTTCCTCATTATTTCGAATGGTTTTTTTCTCAATAAATGACTTTCCTGTTATGAAAGCAATAATGATAAGAGATAATAGTATTCGTTTCGATTTGAATACTATCCAATAGCAAACAAACAGTATATTGATAATAAGCAGAACAGGAAACCCAAGACCTAAAATGGGGAAAATAGAGAGCCTGCCCGGTGCAATATAAGGGGTAAGCAATGATATTGCCAACATGAAAGCTGCTGCAATATTCAAGATAAAAACGCCGTGTCGTATAAGTTTTCGTATCATTAGCTGTGGTTAAAAAGGTGCGCTAATTTAGTTTTTTCTACTCTGACGAAAAAGCATATCTTTCTCTTTATTTGTTAAACTTTGATATCCTGAGCGTGCAATTTTTTCAAGTATAGCGTCAATATCTTTTTGTTCATCGGCTCGGCGTGTGTTGTATTCCATGTCGGTTTCTTTGCGTTTGTGAGTAACTTTCAATTTCGATTTAGGTTTAAATGCTGTTGAAAAACTATCGACAACCTTACCAAAACCTTTCGATACATCTTTCCCTTTTTTGAATTGAGTTGCATAATAATAGCCGAATATAGCACCTCCTATATGAGCTATATGTCCGCCGGCATTGCCATCCATAAGGAATACCAGGTCGAGCAGTACCGAAACCAGAGCAATGTATTTAATTTTTACAGGTCCTATAAACATTAGATGCAGAGTATAATTGGGTACATAGGTTGCAGTTGATACTACTATTGCCAATACCGATGCGCTAGCCCCCAAAGCAATAGAGAATTGGAGCGACTCATTGAATGCAGGAAAAGCATTGAATGCTATTATATATAATACAGCACCCGATATTCCACCTAGTAGATATACATTGAGTAGTTGTTTTCCGGTTAGGTATTCTAAAAATATTTTTCCAAACCAAAAAAGCCAAAGCATATTAAACAGTATATGTATAAATCCCTGGTGAAGAAACATATACGACAGTATTGTCCACGGTTTAAATAATAGTTGCGTAGGTTCGGCAGGTACTGCAAGCCAGTGCACAAGTAGGTTTTCACCACCTATTGAAAACAGGAAGAGTACTATGTCAACCAGTTTTACGGCCAAAAAAACTATTAAATTTATATATATAAGGCGTGTTAGCATACTGCCTTGTTTGAAAGTATGCTTTAGTTCGTCAATTATACTATTGCTGTATGAGTTCATATTTTTAAATATTTTAAAAATGTTGATAATTGCCTATTCCTTTGCTATTCCAGTATTTAATAAGGATATAACCGAAAATCATACCGCCAAGATGGGCAAAGTGAGCCACATTATCGCCGGAGCGAGGCATTACCACAGCAAAAAGCTCAATAGCTCCGTATCCTATAACAAAGTATTTGGCCTTAATAGGAATAGGAGGGAATAGTAGCATAAGCTGTGTATTAGGGAATAGCATACCGAATGCCAGCAGTACGCCAAATACCGCACCTGATGCTCCAACAGTGGGAGTATTTAAGTGAAGCTGGAATATTTTGTCGGCTATGGCTATAACATTTGCTTGTATAGCTGAGTTGTTCGGGAACTCGCTGTATGAGTTTATAAGTTCATTTATTTCGGGCGAAGCATTGGGAAGGTATTCTCTAACGAATGCCAAAAACAAATCGGGTGATGGTGTGTTAACCAATGCTGTAAGGTCGGTGTGTATTCCTTTCAGGCTAATGTAGTTAACCAAGCTATGCAGAGCCGCAGCACCTAATCCTGTAACAAAATAGTATATTAGAAAGCGTTTGGGCCCCCATACCATTTCAAGCATTCGGCCAAACATATACAGGGCAAACATATTGAAAAAAATATGTGTTAAATTGCCATGCATGAACATATGTGTAACAAATTGAAACGGCTTAAAATATCCCGATTGAATATTGTGTAATGCCAATAAACGGGTAAGGTCAATTCCCATACCGCGTAATACAAATTCGGCTCCGAATAGTACAATATTAATTAACAGTAAATTTTTAATAACCGGTGGTATATTCCCAAACATTGGGCTTCTGTATGCTCTCATGTTAAATTATTTTTTTGCTGCTGCAAATTTAGTTGAAAAGTTTAAAATGTCTCTTTTTTCTTTAAAACTATGTAGTATGGATTATAGGTAAGTATGTATTTATTGTTTTGCATGAAGTTTTCATAGCTTTTGCAAAATTTATTGAGGTCTCTTTTTGTCCAACTGCTTTCCGATATTGCATTAACACCTGTTAAACGCATATGTTTAAGAACTTCAACAGGGGAATTGAAAAGTAATTCCTCGGTTGTTTCTTTTGCTTTTATAACTTCAAACCATGGCATTGCTTTTTTTAACAACTCCGGCATTGAAAGATATTCTATTCCCTGCGTGGTTATTGATTTTATCTCTTTGTAATTATCGGGTCCGAACGTTGAGAGTGCCAAATAGCCGTTATTGGTTAACAATCTATTCATTTTCATAAAAAATGTTTCTAAATCCTGAACCCACTGAATAGTAGCACCTGACCAAATAATATTCTGATTGTCAGGAAAATTCAGATATTCAATATCCCCGAAGATATAATTGAAATCGGTATTTTTATAATGAGTAGTAATTGGTGTTATATATTCCTGTATATCAGGAACAATATCGTTTATGTAATAATTGGCGGGTGAAAATATTTTAAGTATTTCAGTTGTTAGCAAACCTGTTCCGCAGCCTAATTCCAGAATATTTTTGCTTTTTAGGGGCAATATGCAATTTGCTATTTCAACCAGCTCTACAGCCATTTTAGACTGAATTACAGCGTGCTTGTTGTAAGTGGAACTAGCACTACAAAACCGTTGTTTTAATAAATTTTTCGATATCATTTTGTTAACATCAAGTGTATAAATAAAACAAATTACACTGCTAATTCATACCATTTTTTGTATCGGTAAAAGCAAAAATGGGGTTCATTTACTTCGGTTATGTCAGTTTTTCCGCGCCAGAAATTTTTCTGATTCTGAATTGAAAAAATAACATCGTTTTTGCTACAAACTACTTTGTTAAAAATATTCCCTTCAAGGGGATTAGTATTAAAAAAACCATATAGTGATTGCAACTCAGAACGGATATTCTCTAAATCTCTTTTGGGTAAATTTTGTTCTATTTTACTCCAGTTTGCTTCACCAACCATCCGCTTTTGAAATTTTTGTAACGAAACATCGGTAAGCTTATCGAGAGTTAGTTGCGCAATAACCTCAGGTATCCCCTCCGATGTATGAATGGGGTTTAGTGTTCCGTTATAAGCTACTGCTTTTGATATGTTTAGTTCATGCTTCTCGGCAAAGTACTGTGCTACCCATACTCCAAACGACCATGCGGCTACATACAAATATTTGTAACTTTTAATCTCGCTTATTAGTTCTCTGCTTATATCCAATGCGGAGTAGTCATACATCATTAGCACGTCGCTTGAGCCCGACTGTATGAATGAGAAAGGTTTTTCGTCGCACCCCCAACCATTGAAAAACAGTATAGCCGAATTTGAATTGTTTTTATATAAAAATTTGTGTTTCATTTTTTAGATATGAGTAGTGAGATATGAGTAGTGAGATATGAGTAGTGAGATATGAGTATTTGCACTGTATAAATTGTTTTATTGTTTTAATATTTTAAAAAAATCGTTTAGGCTGCTTTTCTTAATATTAGCCGTAAGCGAAATTCTAAGCCTTGCTGTTCCCTGGGGAACGGTAGGCGGGCGAATTGGGAAAACTAAAAATCCTTGCTTTTGCAAATGTTCCGATAATTTTACAGCTACTTCGTTTTCTCCCACAATATGTGGTATTATGAATCCTTGAAAACTGTTCTCTATATTAATATTTTGTTTTGCTGACTTTGATAATTGTGCCAGTTTTTGCCTTTGCTCTACAAAATAAGGCATTTTTTCAATAACGAATGCTGTCCAAGCCATATTTATATTTGGCAGTGCGGTGGTAAAAATCAGTGTGCGGGCTTTATTTATAAGCATTTGCCTAAGCTGTTCGCCAAATACTGCATACGCTCCAACCGATGCCATAGCCTTACCCATGGTACCTACAAGTATATCAATATCATGCACCACATTCTGAACTTCGCACAACCCCAGACCGTTATTGCCTACCGCACCTACTGCGTGGGCTTCATCTACATAAAGTATAGCATCGTATTTTTGTTTCAGTTCTACCAATTTTCTAAGGTCTGCTTCATCGCCATCCATACTGAATATTGATTCTGATACAATAAATACCCTGTTGTAGTTTGTACGCTTTTTTTCAAGTATCGATTCAATGTGATTTACATCTGAATGCTTGTAGCGAATATGGTCTGCATTGCTCAATCGTATTCCGTCGATAATGCTGGCATGGCAAAGTTTATCGGATAATATTAAATCGCCTTTGTCGGATAAAGCTGCTAATATTCCTGTGTTGGCATGGTATCCGCTATTGAAAAACAGAGCCGATTCTGCACCATACCAGTTTTTAATCAGTGCTTCGGTTTTATCGTATAACCCGGTATTTCCGGTAAGCAAACGTGATGATGAACTGCCAAACTGCATCCAGTCAGTATTTTGCATAAGCAATTCATTGAACTCTTTTTTCAGATTTTCATCGGTTGCCAGCCCCAGATAATCGTTCGATGACAGGTTCACCATTTTTTGCCCCTTATATATGCAATATCCGTTTGGCAATGGCTGTATAGCACGAAGTTCACGCCGTAGACCGTGTGATGATATTTTGTTTAGTTGTTCTGAATAGTTCATTGTTTAACTTTAAGCTTTTCTTGTAATTTTTTTCCTGTTATTGTAAGCCGATATTTTTGATTTTTGCTTTTAGGCTTATCTGGGATAGTCATTTCTATTAATTGTGCTAATAAGGCGGGTTTCAGATATTCTGAAACAAAATGAGCTCTATTCTTTAATTCCAGAATTTCCATTATCTCATTTCTATTCATATCATTATTTAAAGCAAGAACAAGCCTGTTCGATAAGTTTGTAACTTCTATAAAACCATCTTCATCATGTATGGTATCATGTATGGTATCATGTATGGTATCATTATTTGCCGATGGACGCCATAATGTCACTTTGAAACCATTATCAATGGAAAATGTAGGTTCCTTCAAATGTTGTTCTTCTGTTAATTCATATATATCTAAGGTTCCTGTTCCATACCTTTCAATATCTCCTGTTAAGAACAGGGCATCGGCTAAAATCGGGTTATGCGGATATGAATTATGCGGTTTTTTTAAGTTTTCCAAACTCAGCTCAGCCGGAAGATTACCTGAATTTAAAACTTCAATTCTATCTTTAAACACCGAAACTTGTATGCTTGAATTACTCAGATAGTTACGATGAGCAACTGCATTAATAATAGCTTCAGCAATAGCTCTTCTAGGTATTTCATAAACAGTATCTACCCTATTGCTTTTATCGCGTGTTCCTGTTGTAAGGCTGATTTTTGATAACACAAAATCAACTGCACTTTCTGCCATTGAAAACACCGTTCCTCCATATTCCTTATAATCGGGTATAGGCTTTTGAATTTTCACACCATGGAAATAAGCACATTTAATTGTTGCTGATGGGAAAAATTGTTGAGGATTTTTATTAAAGACCAACAGAGCACTATTTGTTAGCTTATTGTTTCGCAACATTTTCAGCGATTTTAAAACTTTCTCTACAGAATCGGTCTCTTTTAATGGGAAATTACGTTTATTCCGAGCTATTGTTACAAACTCTGTTATCAATTCATGGTCTGTGTCAGAAACAGAAGCTTCTGAATGCAAACTATCATCAAAATCATGACTGTCAATAAAACCACATTGTCTCAAATATAAAACAGAAGAACGGTAAACAGCATCTTTAAGTTCTTCAAAATCAAAAAACTTTTTGCGGGAAACATCCTTTTCAATTTTGCTTATAAAAACTTGTTCTTTAATATCTCTTTGAGGTGTATCCTTAATAAAAATCCAACGTTGTATGTTTTCCTGTTTTGCTTTGTTGTATTCTCTTTCTGTGGGAGAAATACCTTCATAGTCTTCTGAACCATAATTTTCACCTAACAAGCCTATATACACTGTCGAAATTTTTACTTCACTTAAATATACATTTTCTGCACTTTGAGTATTAGCAGGCACTTCTTCAAAAATAAAAGGGTCGAAAAATAATTGCAAAAGAGCATCATTTCGAAAATAATCTGCTAATAGCTTACGCTCGTTTGCGAATTCGGTTTGTACGCTTGATATAAATACCTTATGTTTCATCTGCCAACTATATATTTAATATAATGAAATTACTATATTTTTCTTAAGGGGGGGGTAGGGGTAAAACGCAGTACATTCCCAAATTTTCACATTATTAAATCTGACCTATCACTTCAACAACTGCTGTACACAGTTTATCAAGCTCTTCATTGCTAATAACAAACGGAGGCATCAGATACACAAGCTTTCCGAAAGGGCGAACCCAAACACCGCGGTCTACAAACATTTTTTGTATTACTGCCATATTTACAGGTTTTTTCAGTTCCACTACACCAATAGCTCCAAGCACTCTTACATCGGCAACCCCGCTCATGTTGGCGCAAGCCTTTAAATTTGAGTTTAACTTGCTTTCAATATTTTTGATTCTCGCCTGCCAGTTGCTTTGCAAAAGTAAATCGATACTTGCATTTGCAACAGCGCACGCCAGCGGATTAGCCATAAATGTAGGGCCGTGCATAAATACTCCGGCCTCGCCCGAGCTTATTGCTTCAGCAATACTATCGGTTGTTAATGTTGCTGCAAAGCTCATGTAACCGCCTGTTATGGCCTTACCTAAGCACATAATATCGGGGGTAATATTGGCATAGTTGCAGGCAAAGAGTTCACCACTGCGCCCGAAGCCTGTTGCTATTTCGTCGGCAATAAGCAGTATGTTGTGTTGGGCACAGAGTGTTTTTAGTTCGGTTAAGTATTGAGGCGAATAGAACCACATTCCGCCTGCTCCCTGAACAATAGGTTCAAGTATTACGGCTGCTATTTCATTGTGTTTTTGCTCTAACAGTTCCGCCATTGGACGGATATCTTCGCAATTCCACTCTTCTCCAAACCGAATTTGTGGTTGCGGCACAAAATAGTGTATAGGTAAGCTTCGGTTGAATATATGGTGCATTCCGGTATCGGGGTCGCAAACCGACATGGCGTGCCAAGTGTCACCATGATAACCGTTTCTGATGGTTGCGAATTTAGCTTTTGTTTTCTCTCCTTTCGATGACCAGTATTGCAAAGCCATTTTCATAGCTACTTCAACTGCAACGGAGCCTGAATCGCTGTAAAATACTTTTGTTAAGCCTTCGGGTGTTAATTGAACAAGTTTTTCGGACAATAATACTGCCGGTTCATGAGTAAGTCCACCGAACATTATGTGTGCCATTTTCGTAATCTGCTCCTCAACCGCCTTGTTCAAAACAGGATGATTATATCCGTGAACTGCTGCCCACCACGACGACATACCATCGGTAAGTTCATTGCCGTTGGTAAGGTAAATAGTACATCCTTCAGCCCTGTGAACCGGATATACCGTCAATGGGTTTGTCATTGACGTATAGGGGTGCCATATGTGGGTTTTGTCGATAGTAAGTAATTGTTCTGTGTTCATATAATTAAAAGTCATTGCGAGCGATAGCAAAGCAACCGAAACGAAGTGAAGCTCACCAAAGGTAATCTGCTCAATATAGGCTCATATTTATTAAAATGTTAATTCTCTTAGTTTCCTTGCACTTTCTTTTAATCCTTCATTTTTGGCTTGACCCAAAAACGAAGCAAAAAAGTCAAGCACAAAACCGAATTTCAATACTTATCTACCTACTTTCAAATAATCATCCGAATTCAAGTTAGATGAATCATTAGTGCAAATATTTAACTTATCGTTCGGCTTAGTTGTATCAAAATTCTGCTTTTTTGTGCACCCCAGCGCACCGATTTTATGTTTCTTACTCAATTTTCAATCCGTGTTTTCCGCATTTCTATTTACAGCAAAAACCCGCTTTTTCAAATGTTTCTTTATCCTCGGTTATGTTTGTTCCAACTGTTGTTAAATAGTCGCCTACCAGTGCTGCACTTACTCCGGCTTTTAATGCTTTGTCCTGAATATGCTGAATAAGGCTTCGGCCTCCTGCCAAACGGATATTTGCCGTAGGGTTTATGAGGCGGAACAGTGCAAATGTTGTAAGTATTTCTTCATCGCTGAGTTTTGGCATACCTTCCATTTTTGTACCTTCAACCGGCATAAGAATATTTATCGGGATAGATATAATATCTAACTTTTTCAGAAAAAATGCCATCTCAATTCTTTGTTCGGGGGTTTCTCCCATTCCGATAATTCCGCCCGAGCAAACTCCCATACCAATTTCCTGAGCAGCTTTTATTGTTTCTACTTTTTGCTCAATAGTATGTGTGGTTACAAGTTTGCCGAAATGCGAGGGAGCTGTTTCAATATTACAGTGATAATGTTTTACACCTGAGTTTTTTAGTTTTTGAAGTTGCTCTTTTGTAAGCAAACCCATTGATGCACATAGGTGAATTGGTGTTGACTTTTGTATATTTCTGTAAACACCGCAAAGCTTATCGAGGTTTGAATTTGAAATGGCTTTGCCACTTGTTACAAGTGAAAATTTGTGTACCCCTTTTGCGGCATTCTCTTTCGCCATTTTTTCAGCTTCCTTTAGGTCAACCAGTTCGTACTCCTCAATATTTGTTTTATGAAATACCGATTGCGAACACCATTTACAATCTTGCGAACATTTGCCCGACTTTGCATTCATTATACTACACATATCGAATTTATCGCCTTTGAATTTTTGGCGCACTTCGTCGGCTGCATTGTAGAGTTCTTCTTTGTTTTCAGTTTTTAATAAACTCAAAGCTTCAGCTTCGGTTATTGTTCCTCCTGCGAGGATTTTGTTTTTAATTTGTTGTATCATATTTTGTTTGTTTTTTATTTTATTCTCTTCATTTTTGGCTTAACCCAAAAACGAAGCAAAAAAGTCAAGCACAAAACCGAATTTCAATACTTAACTAACTACTTTCAAATAATAAGCCGAATTCAAGTTAGATTTATCATCAGATACCTTGATTTAACTTTACGTTCGGCTCAGTCGTATCAAAATTCCGCTCTTTTGTGCACCCCAACGCACTTTTGTATGATTACTCCAGCTCTTTGAAGCATTCTCTCTCAATCATCAAAAAATCTATTTATAAAAAAAGCCGTTAAATACTATGTATTTAACGGCTTTTTTTTCTAATTGTATATTTACAAAAGTTTCACAACCATCGGCAGATGTTGCAGCAACGGCTAATACCTCAACCTGAAGTTGTTCCTCGTCATTTTCTTCGTCATTTCCATCTGATATTTTTAAATATTGCTCATCCTGAATATTAGTCTGACCATTTACTTCTGAAAGCCATTGAGCTACGTCGGTCGATAATTGACCAATTATAACCGCAACACCCAATGATGCAAATATAGCATACGCTTTTCTGCTCCATTTTTTGAAGTAAAGTGTATTGTTATTTTTACGTAGTCCGTTTTTATTCATCGATGCAAAGGTATAAAGATTTATTAAACCCGAACTATGCAATAGAATTGAAATAATGAGGGTAAATAGAAACAATACAGATGGTTAATGGAAAACATCAATTAACCATCTGGGTTCAGCCCGCTCTAATGCGTTGCATTAGAAAGGTGCTGATTAATAATTGATTAATGATAATCTTGAAAACCTAATGAATAATGCGGGTTAAAACTAATTGTGCGAATGAAGATACTCTGGATAGTCCGATTCGTGAATCATGACACGGGTTTTGGGCAAACTCTCAGGATAATTTTGCTGAATAAATTCAATCATTTTTTCACGTACGTGTACACGTAAATCCCATGCCGTGGGAGAATTTTTGGCACTAACCAGTATTCTTATTTCCACAGAACTTGCTTTAGAGTCGGTTACTTGCAGTACATTAACTTTTTTATCCCATAAGTCGCAGTTTTCGAGTATTCGGGTTAATTCTGTTCTTAGAGCATCGAACGAGATTGTGTAATCGGTATAAAGAAAAACTGAGCCTATAATATCGGCGGTAGTGCGTGTCCAGTTCTGAAAAGGCTTTTCGAGGAAGTACGTTGCAGGTAAAACCAAACGACGCTTATCCCACAATCGTACTACCACATATGTAAGG
The DNA here is from genome assembly GCA_003250355.1 of Bacteroidota bacterium. Classification (GTDB taxonomy): domain Bacteria; phylum Bacteroidota; class Bacteroidia; order Bacteroidales; family SZUA-534; genus SZUA-534. The sequence goes on along the minus strand of QKGS01000067.1, from coordinate 209,372 downwards.
TTTATTTCCTCTATCCATCCCCATTCGTTCTCAACAACAACAGCATCGTCTACTCTGAAAGGCTGAGTAATAGCTATTTGTACCCCTGCCAACAGAGCACCGAATATTTTTTGTGCCGATAGTCCGATAATAATACCAACCACACCTGCCGAGGCAAATAGCCCTACGCCAATTTTCCTTATGCTCTCTATTGAAATGAGTATCAGACCTATGGAAGTAATTATGATGATTGATATAATTACTTTCTCCAATATATTTATTTGGGTATGCAGCTTTCTCGATTTAAGGTTATCTTCATCAGATATATCGTATTTGCGGAGTAACCGCCGTTTAAATATTTTAACAATTTCAATTAGAACCCATGATGATATTGCAATAGTTAAAATATGATAAATAGTATTGGTAATTTCGTATTCAAAGTACTGGTTTGTTTTTAAAAAGTTATTCAGAATAATGATAGCTATAAGTACTAATACGCTTATTATAAATCTTATATACATATTGTTTGGTTTTTGTTTATTCAACATTACTGTTTATATATGAGTTTACAAAATATATAGTAGTTTGTTTTTACATTATAAAAAAAATAAAATTACATTTGTGGCGAAGGTGGATATTTTCACAACAGAGAATACCTTAATAGGGAATCCCGTTTAATTCGGGAGCTGTACCCGCAGCCGTAATCCCAATGACGTAATTATTTACGTTAAGTTTTCATAACTCACACCACTGTTCATGTAAGAGGAATGGGAAGGTAATGAAAATTGGGAGAGCCGGAAGACCTGCCTTAACATTATATTATAATAATGCTTTCGGGAATAAAGGCTAAATGAGTTCGTAAATAACTCCATTTGACTTTTTAATTATGTGAATCAGAGGCATAATTAGTGTATTTGTATATACTAACTATGTCGGTAACATGTTGTGCTATAGCAATATGGCGATGTGTGTATGTTTAATTTTTAAAAGTTGATACGATGTTGGGAAACTATTACTAAGGGACATAATTTTTGTAGAGAATAATTATTAAGAACGAGTAGAATTAATTTAAAAAATCAAAAAAAAATTATGTTAACACAATTAGAAAGTGCCGGACAAGGCATAGTAACCAAAGAGATGAAAGCCGTAGCAGACAAAGAGAATAAATGTTCAAAAGAGATATGTGAACTTGTTGCTAAAGGCGAAATAGTTATACCAAACAATACTACACGAAAGAATCAGATAGTTTCAGGTATTGGTACAGGATTATCAACTAAAGTAAATGCATCTATCGGCACATCGTCGGATATATGTAGCATAGAGCTTGAAAAAGAGAAAGCAAGAGCGGCCGAAGAGGAAGGTGCAGATACACTTATGGAGCTTTCGGCAAGTGGTAATATTGACGAAATACGTTGTGAAATATTGTCGGCAACAAATCTGGCAGTTGGTACCGTTCCTTTGTATCAGGCATTTCACGAAGCTGCTATCAAATACGGTTCTCCCGACAAACTTGATCCTGAGTATCTGTTTGAAATAATTGAACGACAACTTGCCGATGGTATAAGCTTTATGGCTATTCACTGCGGTATTAACCAATACTCTATTGAGCGTTTGAAAAAACAAGGTTACCGATATGGAGGACTGGCATCAAAGGGTGGTACTTTTCTTGCTTCATGGATGGAAAAGAATAACAGAGAAAATCCTCTTTATGAGCAGTTTGACCGTGTGTGTGGATTAATGAAAAAATATGATGCTGTACTTTCGCTGGGTAATGGTTTGCGTTCGGCGGCATTATGGGATAGCCACGACAGGGCTCAAATGGCAGAAATGATTACCAACTGCGAATTGGCCGAAATAGGGAGGAAGCTGGGTTGTCAGATGATGGTTGAAGGCCCCGGCCATATTCCATTAGATGAAATTGAGGCTAATATCAAATTAGAAAAAGCAATGAGCGGAAATGCTCCTTACTATGTTCTTGGCCCTATTCCACTTGATAACGGTGCCGGTTACGACCACATTACTGCAGCAATTGGTGCATCACAATCGGCACGTTATGGTGCTGACCTTGTTTGCTATATTACTCCGGCCGAGCACCTTGCATTACCTAATGTTCAGGACGTTCGTGAGGGGGTACGTGCCACACGTTTGGCTGTAGCCTGCGGCGATATAGTTAAGTATCCTCATGCTAAAGAAAAACAAAAGCAAGTAGCTATTAACCGACGCGAAATGCGATGGGACGACCTGAACAAACAGCTTCTGTTCCCAAAGCAAGCTTCAGAGATAAGAGCATCGCGTATGCCGGCTCTTGAAGACAGCTGTACTATGTGTGGTGATTTCTGCGCTATGAGAAATGGTAACAGTATTTTCGAAGGGCATTTATCGGAAGATAAAACTCGCGTAATTTCAAACTAAGGATAAGGGAATTTATATAAAAATGGTGGCTGAGTTAATCGGTCACTATTTTTTATTCAATAAGTTTTTCAACTTTCATAAAATACTATTCCCAGCCATTACGCAAACGCTTTTGAATTTCTAAAGCACTATCTTCAAACTTAACTGTGCCATAAAATTTAAAAACATCGAAACCTTTTGATGTTTCTTTGCATTTAAACATCTTTGAGAAGATTGACTTAATCTCCTCCTTTGAAGCTCCTTTTTTAATTGTAGTTTACATAATTATCGCGTTATTCAAAGATAGGTGCTTTTTTATTACGTTAAACGTTTCACTCCCTATACAAACCTTGCTATCTCCTCTACTTCCATTCTCGGTGTTGGGGCGGCATGCTCACCTTCTTCGTATCCGTAAACTATTAAAGCGGCAACGGTTTCTTCTTCGGGTAAGTTCACTATCTCAGAAATGGTTTTATCGTCAATTACTCCGAATATACAAGTTCCAATCCCTTTGGCATGAGCTGCTAAACAGAATGTCTGACAAGCTATACCTGCATCAAAAACTTCCCACACACTACCTTTCGATGTTGCATAATCATCGGCATACAATTTGCCGCTTTTACCTTTTACAAAGCTTAATACTGCTACACTTTGGGCATTTTGCAAAGTTTTAATATTATACCCGAATCCGTGAACAGCTTTTTCTCCAATTTGCTTTATTATATCATCGTTATCGACTAATGTGTATCGGGCAACCTGAAAATTTCCCCACGAAGGAGCCCAGCGGCTTAATTCTATTATTTCCTTCATAGTTTCACGGCTTACTTTCTCGTTTTTGAATTTGCGAACGCTACGGCGTTCTTTAATCATTTCTATTGCGTCCATAGTTTTATAATTTTTACTTTTTTCCCAGCATATTCGAGGTGTGATTTGGAGTCCTCTCCCGAATAATTCTAATTTATAATTCAATATAGCCTGAAAGGCTTGTCTATGAAATCGTAGGGTTTTAACCCTACGGAATTGCAGCAAATTCATTTTAGCTCCGAAAGAGCTACCTGTAAAACCATCTCAGAACAGGTCAGCCTTTCAGGCTTTATACTATTTTGTTAATTTATCACAGGGCTTACCCTGTGCTTTTACATTTCAGGCTTTCAGCCTTAACCTTTCCAAATCTTCGCATTAAAATACTTCGTGCCACAAAAATAAACTATATGTATCTTTACATCAAGTACATACTTTTTAGGTATGTAGTTACTAAAAAGATACTTTTATTGATTATTTGATAGTTACAACTATAAAAATTTTTAAAGAAATGGCAAAAAAAGATTCAGGAGCACCGGCTTGTGCATTAGATTATGCTTTCAGAAGAATAGGCGGAAAGCACAAAGCAAGAATACTTTGGTACATTTTTAAAGCCGATAATGTGTTGCGCTATGGCGAAATAAAAAAGAAGATTGACAACATAACCTCAAAAATGCTTACTCAAACTTTAAGGGAACTTGAGGAGGATAATTTAATAATTCGAAAAGTGTACCCTGAAGTTCCGCCCAAGGTTGAATACTCTTTATCCGAAACAGGAAAAGAGTTGATTCCGTTTTTTAAGCATTTGGGCGAATGGGCAAGGGAGAAGATGAATAAAGAGGATATAGTGTAATGCGGAATAATCTCTACAAATTAAACCTTGCTCATAATTTGATAAATTTAAACATACCTTTACATCCTATTTCAAAAACAATGAATCAACAAATAAAAGCAGAACTGGAAAATTTAAAAGTTCTGCTGCAGAAAGAGAAAGCCGAAGACCTGAAACAATACAATGAGCGGATACAAAGCACTTCGCTTACCGAAAGGCGTAAAAGCGGTGTATGTTGGTATCCGGTGGCAATTGAAAAAACACAATACAATGCTGCAGAGCGTATAATGGTAAAGGTAGTAAGGCATCGTGAACATAACTACAATCATCTGTTTCAGTCGGGTAAAATAATAAGCTTTTTCAATTCCGATTTGCTCGACGATGAATACGGAGCTGTTAACGGAGTAGTGAATCAGGTTAATGAACACGATATGCTTATAACTCTGAATTGCGACGAGATTCCTGACTGGACTTACGGCAACAGACTGGGCGTTCAGCTTTTGTTCGATGAAAATTCATACTCCGAAATGGAGAAAGGATTAAAATATATAATGTCGGGCGAGAACGAGCGACTCAATGAATTAATCAGAATTATACTCGGAACCGATAATGCACGGTTCAATGAATTGCCCGATATTGCAATACCGCATTTGAACGAAAGTCAGAATAAAGCTTTACAATACGTGCTTGCCGCAAATGATGTAGCGATTATTCATGGGCCGCCCGGAACCGGAAAAACCACTACCCTGATTGAAAGTATTGTGGCTTTGCTCCGAACCGAAACACAGGTACTGGTTTGTGCACCAAGCAATGCCGCTGTTGACCTTATTGTAGAGCGGCTTAGCGATTATGGTGTTAATGTAGCACGCATAGGGCATCCGGCAAGGGTTACTAAGGCTGTAATGGATAATACTATTGATAGTAAAATACTGAACCACAGCAGGTACAAGGAGCTTAAATCGCTTCGTCGAAGTGCCGATGAATACCGCCGTATGGCTCATAAGTACAAACGGCATTTTGGGAAAACCGAACGCGAGCAACGTAAAATGTTATTTGCCGAAGCCGACCGCTTGCGTAAAGAGGCCGATGTACTTTCCCGATATATAAAAGACGACATAATTGATAGCTCGCGGGTAATAGCCTGTACTTTGGTGGGGGCTTCGAACGATATTTTGCGCAGCCGTTTTTTCTCAACCGTGTTTATCGACGAAGCGGCACAAGGCTTGGAACCGGCAAGCTGGCTGCCTGTAATTAAGGCAAACAGGGTTGTATTTGCAGGCGACCACTGTCAGTTGCCGCCAACTATTAAAAGTTTTGATGCTGCTAAGGAAGGTCTTGATGTTACACTGTTTGAAAAAGCCATATCGAGAAACAATGCCGATGTAATGCTTTCGGTTCAGTACCGTATGAATGAGGCGATAATGAAATTCAGCAGTAAAGCATTTTATAATAATGCTTTAGTGGCACATGAATCGGTTGCGGACAGAACAATGTTTACAGGTGATACGCCGGTTGAATTTGTTGACACAGCAGGAACCGGATTTGTTGAGCAACACAATCCCGAAACCAAGAGTGCCTTTAACCCCGAAGAGGCCGATTTGCTTATAAAACATTTGACAAACTATATTTCAAACTTGTATAATCAGGGTATCTCCGATGAGGTTGAAAGTATCGGAATTATTTCGCCGTATAAGGCGCAGGTTGAATATTTGCAAAACGCTTTTGAGAACAGTGACCTGAAAGAACATGAAATAGCTGACCGTTTTCAGATTAAAACCATCGACTCGTTTCAGGGGCAGGAACGCGATATAGTTTATATAAGCCTTGTGCGTTCCAACGATAAGGGCGAGATAGGCTTTTTGTCGGATACCCGCCGTATGAACGTTGCTCTTACCCGTGCAAAGCGGAAAATTGTAGTTTTCGGCGATAGTGCAACCATAGGAAACGATTCATTTTACGGAAGTTACCTCGACTATATAAATGAAATAGAGGCGTACAGGAGTGCGTTTGAATGGATGTAGGTTGCAGGTTACAGGTTATAGGTTTTAAGATACAAGTGTTCATTTAATGATATAATTTATAATCATTTGCTTACTTTGCAGTTAAACATTGAATAAACAACATGATAAAACTCCCCGAAACCGAGAACTATAAGTTTGTACAAAACCGCAATTGCGAATATTTCCCGTGCCATAAAACAAATAATCCCGATGAGTTTAACTGTTTGTTTTGCTTTTGCCCGCTTTATATGTTAAAAGATAAATGCGGGGGCAATTTGAAATACACAAAGAATATTAAGAATTGCAGCGATTGTATTTTACCACACGTGAAAGGTAAAGGTTACGACCATGTAATGGAGAAAATGAAAGAGGTTGTGAAAATAGGGAGTGAGAGGGGGTAAAGATATTTCCCTTGTGAATAAAGGCTTTTGCAGGGGCTGTCCAAAAAGTATTTGATAGCCCTTTTTTGTATACCTATTCGAGACTTATCTCAAATATCTAACTCTATTAGATATTATCAGACTTTTTGGACACCATCATCCAAAGACAAACTAACGATAAAGCGGGTTAAAACCATGCAATTGAATTGTTGCAAAATGGAAGATAAGATAAAACGATTTGGGTTTCCGGCTATTTTTTTAGTTCTGTCAGGTTTTGGAAACCTGACAGAACTTTATTGTTTTATTAAGAGGACGGCAGATAACACAGAATTAAAAATTAAACTTTCCGTTGCTATTCTTAGCTTCTGACTCCGGAGTTATTTTTTCAATAGTATCCCAGTGCTCAACAATTTTACCATTTTCAATTCTGAACAGGTCATAGAAAGAAACTTTCTCATTCATAAATATACCTTCAGTAACACTTAGTACAAAGTTACCTTCGCCAAATACTGCATGGTTCTTTTCAAAAATCATAGGCATACCGGCTTTTGCCATCTCTTCCATAGCTTCACCGAAAGCTGCCAACCCGTCTTTTACATATGGATTATGTTGGTTATACTGGTCAAGAGAGATATAATTAGTAATATTTTCGGGTGCTGCGCCAAAGAATATATCGTTAATCATATTCTTAACCAGTGTTTTGTTGGCTTCGGTTTTATCCAAATCTTTCACCTCAGCAGGGCCGTCGGTCATGCTACGCCCCGAGGCAGTATTGGTAACAGTTTCCTGTAAGTTATCCCAGTGTTCAACAATAAGCCCGTTCTCGAACCGGAAAATGTCAAACCCAATTTTAGGTCCGAAAAAGTTGTATTCGGTGTGAGCTATAATATAATCGCCATCGGCAAATATTCGTACTGTATTCGATTTAGGGGCAAGTTCAGGATTGTGAGCCGCTGCTTCTGCCAATTGACCCAATACAGCTCCAAAACCCTGAATACCATCGGCCACTCCCTGATTGTGTTGAATATACTTCGCAGGGTTAATATAACCTGCAGGTTCCTGAGCTCCTGTTTCAATACTCTTTAATAGCTCTGATACTTTTTGTTTGTTCGATACTTCCATTTTTTCATCATTTTTTGTTGTTGATTCATTTGCATTCTCTTTACTGCAAGCTGTTAATGCTACAGCTAATGCAATAATTAAATTCAGTGTTCTCATTAGTTTAATTTTTGACCTTGTTCTTATTTAAAATTGTTACATGACAAAGGTCGCTCAAATGCAAAAGGTGGGAAAGGTAAGTTTGCTCCCTTGGATGGTAAATTTAGGCCTTATTCAGCAGTAAGCAGCCCTCAGTGGGCAGTAGGCAGTCTCAAGAACGATAGGGATGTAGAGGTTAAAATAGCGAGAATAAAATGTGAAAATCTGAAAATCTGAGAATTGGAAAATTAAACCCGAACTATTAATACTTGTTTTGAAAACCTAATGAATAAAGCGGGTTAAACCTTTGCGGATAGTTTTCTTCCGCTTTTATAATTAAATATATTGCTTCGGGGAATACCCTCGCAATGACCCCATCTTATAGAGGCTGCCTACCGGATACTGCCGACTGCCGACTAATAACTTTCTCTAAACTCAGAAGGTGTACAGCCGTTATGTTTACGGAAGTATTTTATAAAATTGGTAGGTTCATCGTAACCCAGTTCGTAGGCTATTTCCTTAATTGATTGATTACTGTGTACAAGCAACCGTTTTGCTTCAAGTATTATCTGCTCATCAATTAACTGCTTCGGGGTTTTATCAAGCAAGGTAGTAGTAGCTTTATGCAATTGTTTTTCGGTAATATTTATATCTGAAGCATATTTACTTACCGTTTTTTCAGTTCTGAAATTCTTCGTAAGTAATTCTTTAAATACCAGTAAATAATCGAGGTTTGTGCCGGTTTTTAATTCCAGAAACCCTTGCTTTCGCATTTCGCGTTCAGCCTGTAATAAAAATATATGAAGCATATTATGCAATATCTGATATTGGGCATTATCTGCTTCACGAATAAATTCAGTTTCCATTGCATTCATTAATGTACTTAACTCACATTCGCCCAAACAGTGTTTAATTACTGCCGGCGGATACAAATCACTGAATAAAATACTGGAGTTTAAATATTTATGGTCATTACTGTTTTTACAAAAAAATGAATCGGTAAACAGAATTGCTTTGCCGGTATATATACCCTCTGAGTCAAATTTATTAACACTGTTGCATGGTATAAATATTATTGAATTATCGGTATATTCAATAGGGTTGAAATCAACAAAGTGAGTACCTTTTCCTTTATCAATCCAAAGAATGTGATAGAACTGAGCCCTGTGAGGCTTTGCCATCATCCCCTTTTTTAAGGCATAGGTTTTTGAAACATCAATTATTTCAAATTCAAGGGGTAAGCCTCCTTTAAACTGTATTTTATCTATTGTCTTGTTCAATGTTTTTTATACAATTTAATTTATGTTTTATAGTTCCATAATATTTTCATAACTGTATTTTTTATATTGATTCAAATTATTCTTTTCTTTCTTAAGTTTTAGTAATTCATTTTTTGCTTGTATAAAGTACCATAATTCAGGTTTTGTATGAGAAAATGAGCTCAACTTGAAAACTATATCCGGATTTAATTTTCTTTCTCCTTTTAAATATTTATGAAGGTTAGAGTCTTTCATTTCAAAAGCAGATGCAAGTTTCTTTTTTGTAATATTAAATGAATTAAGGTAAAGTTTTACAAAATCAAGAATCTTCATTTCTGTATCAATATCTTCATTGTCAATATAATCTTCGATTTTATACTGAATTGACAATAATTCATTTCTTAATAATCTTTCTGCCGATTGCTTTTTAGATTCTGATAATATATGGTCTCTGAGTTTTTGTGCTTTATTATTATTCCATATATCATTATTAGTAATCTCGGTATTTGTATTTTTTGTTTTCATGACATATAATTTTAAACTTACTTTAAGTATTCTCTTATTAGTTCTTCACCTTTTACTGGCTCAATAATCATTGTTGTTTTACCAAATCTTTTAGCCCCATACTTTGATGAATATATGGTCATTAACTTTAATTCATCCTCCTTCTTTTCTTCTAAGACATCAAATGCTAACCAACCTTTAAAATAATTTTTTCCTAACTTAAAGCTTAATCTGCATGCATATGCAATTAAATAACCTGCAATATCAAGAAATTCCTTTTCTATACCTCTATTATAAGGGGCAATTTCTAAATATGCCATATACGGTTCTTCATTATTCTGCATTTTGTATATCAAACACCCTTGTATTGTATCCGGATTTAGTTTGGTTACTAATGCAAAAGAGTAAGCGTATTTTTCTTTTGAGTGTTTTGCAAAATTGAATCTCCAATCCATTTGAATATTTGGTAGCTGAATGTTAGTTCCATCAATAATTGAAGCTTCAATCCAATTCCCTGTTTTATTCTCTTGTATTTTTATATTCATATTATTAAATGCCTTATACAAAAATACAAAACGCCATTAGATTATACAAATTGTACAATCCAATTATTTATTTGCTTGTCCCGGTAAGCCCGTATTACTGTTTTCTAAGTCTAGATATCTTCAGCAGGGTTACATCAAAAATAAGAGTTGTATGCGGAGGAATCAATTTTCCGGCTCCCCGTTTGCCGTAAGCAGTAGCCGACGGACAGAATATTGTTGCATCCTGCCCTTCGTTAATATGTAAAAAAGCTTCGTCCCAAGCCTGTATTACCTCTCCTTTGCCTACTATAAATGTAATATTTCCTGAATCGAAGAATTTACCATCGGGGCGGGCTCCGGTGTACCTGACAGTTATTGTATCGCCTTTTTCGGGTGGTTGAGTTTTTGCTTCGCCTTTACGTTTTACACGAACTCCGGACTTTAATATCAGAGCATTTTCGTAAGCTTTTAGTTTTTGCTTTGCAAAGTATTGTTCGCTTTCGTTTCGTGAGTGTAAAAGCTCTTTCAACAAACTGAGTGTTACCTCTGTTTCGTTACCCGAACCTATTCGTGTTCGCATAGTTGCCGGGCGTTGATTTGGTCGTTGTCCCTGATTTTTTCCCGAACGATTGCTTCTTCCTCTGCTCATTTTTGAAAATATTTTTACTGCAAAGCTAGTAAAGTTTATTTACCTGTTTTTTATTTAGTTTATTGTAAAACAATACCAATATTTCAGATTGTATAGTTTTTGTAATGGGTTAAAACATTATTTTCAAGCATTAATTTTTAAGTTTGAATATAACAACTCGAATATAAAATTATGAAAAAATCATTCTCCTTAATTGTAATATCATTCTTATCAATATGTACAACTTTTTCACAAGTTGACCATTGGGAAATATTAGTAAATTATTCAGACCAATGGAAGTATTTTGAGGGAGTATCGGAGCCTCCGGCAAATTGGAGCGCAAATGGATTTGATGCAAGTAGTTGGTCACAAGGTTCAGGTGGTTTGGGCTTTGGCGATAATGACGATGCAACAATTGTTAATCAGGAATTATCACTATACTGTCGTCGTGAATTTAGCTTAACACAATTATCTGACATAGAATCGGCATATTTATGTATCGACTATGATGACGCTTTTGTAGCATATCTGAACGGAATTGAAATAGCCCGCAGCGGATTGGCAGGAACTCCTCCGGCATATAATGAATTAGCAAGTTCAAGCAGAGAAGCATTGCTTTATCAGGGTGGCAAGCGTGAATATTTTAAAATTAACAAAGATTTTCTTTCTTCAATTTTAGTATCCGGTACAAATGTATTGGCAGTTCAGGTTCATAACAGAAGTAATTCATCGAACGATTTGAGTATGATTGCCGATTTTGTTGTGGGCATAAAAACCGCAACAATACAATATGGCGCATCTCCGGCCTGGCTTGAAATAATAGAGGTAAAACTTGATTCTACGAACTTACCTATTGTTATTATTGAAACCGAAGGTGGCGCAACTATTCCTTGGCACGAAGATTATGACGACCCTAAAATAAAGGCTTCGTTAAAAATAATTGACAACGGAACACTTAATAAACAATCGGATACGGCAAATATTTACAATGGAAATATTGGTATTGAGATACGGGGCAACTCATCGGCCGAATTTCCACAAAAGCCTTTTGCAATAGAAACCCGCGACAATTTGGAACAAAACCTTAATGTACCTATGTGGGACATGCCTAAAGAAAACGATTGGATTCTGATATCGAATTTTGGCGATAACTCGCTTTTGAGAAATACACTTACACTTCACCTGTTTAACAAAATGGGACACTATGCATCACGCACCAAGCATTGCGAGGTAATGCTGAACGATGAATATATGGGGCTTTATATCTTTGCTGAAAAAATAAAGCGCGACAAAGGGCGTGTCGACATATCGAACCTGAAAGAGACCGACATTGCAGGCGATGAACTAACCGGAGGTTATATTTTTAAAGTAGACGAAACAACCGAAAATGATTATTGGACAAGCAAAATATCACGAAGCTATTTGATTAACGATGTGAACTTTATATATCACGACCCTAGAGCCGATGAACTGGTTGATGTTCAGAAGCAATATCTGGAAAATTATATTGATGCTTTTGAATCGGCTCTGTTTGGAGAAAATTTTGCCGACCCCGTTCTCGGATATGCACCATATATTAATACCCGCTCATTTATTGATTATTACCTTATAAATGAACTTTGCAGAAATATTGATGCATACAAAAAGAGCAAGTATTACTACAAAATGAAAGACAGTAACGGTGGCCTTATATACTCCGGTCCGGTATGGGACTTTGACTGGGCATGGCGATATGTTTCATTTAACAATGGCTCGGGCTGGGCTTCGGGTGTTTACAGCAGTATGAACCCTGCTCCCGATTTATGGATAATACAACTGTTGAACGACCCCATATTTTCAAACCAAGTGTACTATCGATATAAAGAACTGCGAAGTACTATTTTCAATAAAACATACCTGTACAATTATATTGATTCGGTTACTAACCTTGTTGATGTAGCTAAAGAGCGGCATTTTAAAAAATGGGGAACATTAGAAAATAATTATACCGAGGTAGTTGAAACCAAACCTTGGGCTACTTCATATACCGAAGAAATAAGCCGGATTAAAACATTTATTAATGAGAGATTGGCATTTTTAGATTCCGAATTTGAAGACTTCTACACTCCGGGCTTAAGTGCAGGTAATTACCAAACAGTAAGTGCGAAAGTATTCCCTAACCCTGCCCAAGACTACATTTTTATTGAAAATGACAAAATAGTAAAGCAGGTGAGCATATATAACCGACAGGGTGTTTTGGTATGGCAGCAAAGCTGTAATGATAAGTATACTATTCAGGCCGATATTGCGACATTATCTTCGGGATTGTACCTTATTAATGTTGAAACAGAAATAGGAAATGAAACCTGCAAGTTTATGAAGCAATAACAAAAAACTCTGTTTACCTTTGTCGACTCATAAACCGACAAAATGAACAAGAACGTACTATTGCTACATTTGGGAATATTTTTGCTAAGTATTCCCGCTCAGTTTGCTACCGGAATAAATATACCGGCGGGGCCGCTTATCTGGTGGCGTTGTCTGTTTGGTTCGGCAATAGCATTTGCCTTACTGGCAATAATGAGAAAGGTGCGTGTAACCCGCATTGAGCTTATATGGCTGCTTATAACCGGTTGTATTATGGGATTTCACTGGTGGACATATTTTTTGTCAATTAAACTATCGTCTGTTGCCATTGGTATACTTTCGCTGTTTACATACCCTGTGATATCGGTATTTTTAGAATCGCTGTTTTTTAAAACCAAAATATCGCAAAAACAAATTCTTGGTGGCTTCGGAATACTTGCAGGTATATATTTCCTTATTCCCGAACTTACATTGCAGAATGATGTAACCATTGGTATTGCTGTTGGCTTGCTGTCGGCCGTTCTATTCTCGCTCAGGGGAATACTAACCCGTAAGCATTTAACACAAGTGAACACAGTTACCACTATGGGGTATCATATTTTGTTTTCGTTTCTGATACTTTCAGCTCCGGTATGGCTGGTTACACCAAAGTTCATAATACCTACTGCAACCGAAGCCGGGTTAATAGTAATTTTGGCCTCTTTCTTTACTATTGGATCTCACGGACTTATTGTGTATGCATATAAGCATTTTACGGTAAGTACGGTTGGTATTCTGAGTGGGTTGCAATTAGTATACGGAGCCGTTATTGCATACCTTATTTTTAACGAAGTGCCTGCTTCTAATTTTTATATTGGTGCGGTTATTATTATGGGGGTTTCGGTATTTGAAATGTTGCCAGAAAGGGTTTGGGTAGCAATGCGGAGAAAATAATTCTAATAACAAACGCCGCTATTCATCGTAATTACTCAATTGAAGGTTCGCGCATTAGAATATTTTTATTTAATAACCGTATTGAATTTCGTTCACCAGGCAAATTACCTAATACCATTACAATTGAACAACTAAAGGCAGGAGTGTCGTATAGTATAAACCCGGTAATTCTGAGATTTATGGAAAATCTACGCTATATCGACAAACTTGGATGCGGATTACCAATGGTTTACAAAGAAGCTAAAAAAGCAGGAAAAGCTATTGATTTTGAGGAGTTTGGCGAGGAATTTATTGTACGCTTATTTCTTTAGTTTAAACAGTTTGTTGATTTATAAAATATACTCCTGTATATCATTTACTTTATTGTCAGGCATTAATACATAGTTATAACAATCGTTCCGTGCCAATAATTTATCAACTTTAGTTAATTTATTTTTTTCAAGTCTCAGAAAAGTATAATTTAAACCATTAAACTTTTCAGAAATTACTTCACCCAATTTATCGTTAAGTATTTCAATAAATATTACAGGGCATAATATTTTAATCATTTCCAATCCTCCCTCAATCACTTCATTTTCGTGCAATTCCACATCGAGCTTAATTAGGTCAATTTGTTGAATATTATTGATTTTGCAATAATTATTAAGTGTAGTACACTCAACATTATAAGATATTATTTGGTCGTCGGATAGTTGATGCTGTAACATCTCTTTGTGTAACGAACTGCTTGTTTGTGTATTTCCACTTGTATCGTAAAAAGTAAGAGTTGTTTCCTTACTACTCAATGCTTTATTATTGCAAATAATATTGTCGGAATTTTTTAAAGCATTTTTTTTAAGACTTATAAATATTTCACGAGATGGTTCAAATGCATGAATTTGAGCATTTTTATTTTGCTTACAAGCTATTAATGAATATACGCCTGTATTTGCTCCTATATCAAATATCACATCCGATTTTTTTGATAATATTTCCCAAAGCCATATCGACTCCTTTTCCCATGTATTACCTATCCCGTTCCAAAATATTTCGTTTGAAATAGTCTCTTTGTTATTGAAAAGATAAAATGAATATTGTTTTGATTTTACTTTAAAAAATCCGGTAAACCTAAAGTCGATATATAATTTACCTTTACCAAACTTAAAAAATCTTAAAACTATGCACAATAGCCTTTTACAAGGAATTGTATTGTAAATTGTAATAATTAATGAATATAGTTTAGAGGTAATTTTTTTCGAATTCATTTTATTTGGTTTTATATAATTCAATTAATTTGCAGCAATACTCTTTTATGTCATATTGCTGAGCGTATTCAACGGCATAGTTACTCATTTTTTTGTAAAGCTCTTTATTATTCCACAACTCAATTATTGTTTCGGCAAATAACTCTCCATTCTCTTCAAATATCATATATCCGTTCTTACCTTGCTCAACAATATCGCGGTTGCCGTACCCATTGAGTGTTACAACAGGTAATTGGGCAGCCATAGCCTCAAGTAACACAAGACCCAATGGCTCATATTTGGCCGAATGAACATATATGTTCGAAGCCCAATAATACTCTTCCGGATTATTTACATTGCCGTGTAGTGTAACTTCATTTTCCAGCTTATAATCAACAATTTTATTTGATAGTAATTGTATATTAACTCCATCACCTAATAACGACAAATGAACCTTTACCCCTTTTTGTTTTAGTTCCTTTACAACTTCTATTAAAAATAATTGGTTCTTTTTATCGACCATGCTGCCAACATTTATAAGCTTTAATATTTCATCAGAATGTTCAATACTTGATTTTTTTGAAAATTTCCGGGTATTAATTGCATTGTGCAGCAAATGAACATTGCTTAAAAGACTTTGTGGCAAGTTTGCTTTTGCATAGTTAAACGAGTGTTTTGCAATACATATAAAGTTATTATTCACCCGTTTATACCTATTTAGCAGCAATGTGCGCTCATAGTAATTTGTAACTTTTTGCTTAGTTATGGGAAAACTGAATTTTGATAACTGAACCATATTATCGTGAAAATGGCTAAACCATTTTGCCGTAGTATAATTTACCTGCCTACTTATAATTTCAGCTTCCCACAGATGAGAGTGAATAATATGTGGCTGAAAATTATCGATAAACTCTTGAAGGTTTTGAATATCAACAATCGGCTTACCTGTTATGCTGGGAATATATTTCGAAGGGATTACCGTGTAATCAACATTATTGGTAAGGAACGGGTATTCGTTTTCCTGCGAAAGGCATACAAGTTTTACCTCAACTCCTGCACGTTCGCTTAGCTCACGACAAATATCGAGGACTAAACGTTCGGCACCTCCTTTTTTAAGGTTTGGGATTATTTGCAGTATTTTAAGCTTCTCGATACTCATTTAAAATTTGCTTTTTATACCCTCCCCAAAGGCTTAATATCAACAATACTCTATGAATATTTACTTTCATAAACGGACATTTAAATATAGACCGCAAAATATATTCTGCTGCTTTGCCATTCATATGCAAATAGATATATGACTTTGCAATATTAAAAAGAGCTGTACTAATTGTTTTATTTGCAATTCTTGAACTTATATGTTTTGAGTTTTTATTTCTCAACTGTTTAAGTAAGTGATAAGTATCAATAAATGAACGGGTATTTGAGAGTGAAACCGAACGATTATCGTGCTCTTTATATACGGTAGTATATTTATTGTTATGTATGAAATTAAGTTCAGATGCTATACGTATCCACAAATCCTTGTCTTCGCCTATTGAAATGAGGGGGTTGAAATTATGCTTCAACATATATCGGGTAGGGATACAAACTCTGGGGACTCCAATAGTATTTGCAAAAGCAAACTCTATACTATTGCGTGTGTTAATATATGTTTGTTTTACTTCTGATATTTCCCCTTTATACTCACACATGGTATTACAAAAGTATATAGCAAACTTTTCGCCATTCTGCTCAATACATGAATAAAACTCAGCCAAATGATTGCTTAACAAATAATCATCGCTATCTAAAAAACAGATATAATTACCCGAAGCTTTGTTAATTCCATTATTACGTGCTGCACTACGCTCCTGATTTTCTTGCCATATATATTTTATTCTATTATCGTTATATTGCTGAACTACCTGCTTGGTATTGTCGGTTGAACCATCGTCAACTATAATCAATTCCCAATTTGTATATTCCTGCAACAAAACACTCTCAATTGCCACAGGGAGCATTTTAGCCCGGTTGTATGTAGGTAGTATTATTGAAAAAAGCATTTTACTTATTTTTTATTCTTTTAATAATAACTCCTAAAAAAGGTAAGTTATATAAAAAACGCACCAATAATATTTTATTTGTTTTGCCATTATACCCTTTGGGGCAAAGAATAAATGATTTAATAATTGATTTATATAGATTAGTTTTTTCGTTATTGTACTCATAACTTTCGGTAAGATGAAAATGACACATACTTAAAAGCCTGTTTTTTTCATTATTTGGCAATATTCCTTCAAATTGTTTTTTAGCAAAAATATACTTGAAATTTTTAAGTTCCTTTTTGAAACGGTTTTTGTCACCTGTTGAATATGATTCATTATGAACCAAATACATTGAAGTATATTCAGGCAAATAAAATATTGGATATTTAAGTGCAATGTGTAACCATAAGTCAAGATCTTCTAATCCGGGTATTTTAGGGTCAAATTGATACTCATTTAAAATATCTTTATGAATACAAACACGTGTTGGGTTAAAAGTATAGTGTAGTATATAAGCAAATCTGCTATTATGATTATATTGAGGAGCTGTTTTTTTAGTTCTATTGCTACTATTATGAATATCACTTATCAAATATGTATTTGAGAACATAAGGGCAACCGGATGTTTATTCTTTTCAATGTAATTATAAAAATTTTGCAGATGGGTTACATCGAAAAGGTCATCGCTATCGAGAAAGCAAATATATTCAGCATTAGAATTTTTAATACCATTGTTTCTTGCAAAACCTCTTTCTTTATTTACATCATGACTTATTACTTTAATACGGTTATCGCTTTGGCAATATTTATCTAAAACATCTTTAGTATTATCGGTCGATGCATCGTTAACAAGTATTAATTCCCAATCGGCAAATGATTGATTTATTACACTCTCTATTGTGGGAATTATTAATTCTTGTCGGTTGTAAACAGGTGTTATTATTGAAAAGTATGCCATTTTTAAAATGATAATAAGCTTCGTCGTTTTAAATAATAAAAGTCATTACGTAATGCATCGTTCAAGTTATTAATATTTATACATTTTAAAAGTTGCTTGCACTTTTTTTTGCTCCCATAATAAAATTGTTTTAGAGCTTCGTAATATATGTAATAATCAAGCACTTGCTGTATTAACTCTTTGTTCGCATCAATATCAATTTTATAGTCATTCACCAAAACCGATGTAAGTTGAGCAATTACTAATGATTGTTTTTGATTATTTATCTTTTCAGCAAGTGAGTGAAAAATGGAATTGTTATCTATTTTGAATTTTTTATCGGGGTTCATCATCATATTATCCATCTCTTTGAATGTTTTTGATTCGGGTTGAATACGATAATATGCAATGGTAGAATCAATATACTTAAAGTTTCCGGTATCATATGTAAAAAGATATTTTATCCATAACTCCTTATCCATAAAATAATGAAGCTTAGTATTCAAATAATTAAACTGTCTGAAAATATCAGTTCTAAAAAAAGTTGATGGTTGAACATTTACTGAACGGGCAATAGTTTCGGGTAAACTATTGTATAATAATGTACCTTTTTTAATCTCAGAGAAACCCTTATCGTCGAATAGGCAAATATTACCCGAACAAGCTAAATTATTGGGATTGGTAAAAACCTCGCTAATATGTTTTAATGCGTTTGTCTCATAATAATCATCGGAACACAGCCAGTTACATACATCACCTGTCGCTCGTCTTAATCCTTTATTTATAGCATCGCTTTGCCCATTGTCGGGTTCGCTTATCCAATATTGTATATGCTTTTTGTATTTCTTTATTATTTCAACACTGTTATCGGTGCTCCCTCCATCAATAATTATATATTCAAGGTTTTGATATCCTTGTGATAAAACGGAATCAATGGTTTGTTCCAAGTATTGTCCTTGGTTGAAAGAGGGGGTTATTATTGATATTTTTGGGCGCATATAATATTTACAACTTTTCATAAAGGGTATAATGCTCTTTACAACATTTTTCCCAGTTAAATTTTTTGAGTTGTTCAAGCCCTTTTGTAATGTACTCATCTCTAAGAGCTTTGGAATTAACAATGCTATTTATTTTTTCATAAATATCATTTTCGTTATATGGATCAATATAAATTGCTGCATCTCCACCAACTTCGGGCATTGAACTTGTGTTACTCAATATTACCGGACACTTGGCCATAAATGCTTCAAGAGTAGGTATTCCAAATCCTTCATAAAGTGAAGGAAAAACAAAACACAGAGCATTTTTATATAATTCAAATAGCTCATTATCATTGGCATAAAAATGTATAAAACTATCTTCGATATTACTTTTTTTGAATAATTCGATCTCTTTCTCCGAAAAATTGGAGCCGGTGCAAATAACTTTTAAATCTTTATCACTCTGTAAAATAGGTATTATACTATTATAAAATCGGTGGAAATTCTTATATGCCAGTCTGCTGCCTACAAATAGAATATATCTATCCGGCAATTTCAAATTCACTTTTATATAGCCTGAGGTATTTAAACTGTTAGCAAGATATATTACTTCAATTTTGCTTTCTTCAATTTTGAAAAGTTCAACTAAATCATTTTTAGTTGATTCAGATATGGCAATTATCTTGGTTGCTTTTTTACATAAATTTTTTTTAAGTTCTGTTGTGTTATCGGCAAAATATTGCACAAACTTCTCATGAATCATATCATAAACAGTTAATACAAAAGGTATTTTGCCTATGTTGTCAATAAAATAGTTATCGTAATATGTAGGATGAAAAATATCGGTTTTACCTTTTTTTAACTCTCTTACACTATTATTCTTGTTAATATTTTGATAGTCAATAAAACTAATGTATTTACTGTAAATTGTGTGTTTCCCTTTAAATTCAAAAGGTAATATGAAGTTCTTATAATGGTTTTCGGTATTATTAAAAATATATGAATATTTATCAGACTGTTTTATGTATAAATTATGAGTTTTTTTTAACGACAGTTTTAAATTATGATTTGTTTTAAAACCAGGATTTATTAATTCATAAAAATACCTTGAAATACCTCCTATGTTTTGATTTTCAAATATTTGATGATCGTAGAGTATATTCATTATCACATTAAGTTAAGTTAAATAATATTATTGTCCCAATAATTCAATATATCCTTCAAACTTTGCTCTATTGAAATATTAGGATTCCAGCCCAATTCGCGTTTTATTTTTGAATTATCTCCAATTATTATAGGGTTGTCTGATGGACGAATCAAATCCTGATTTACAATATATGGAGTTTGAAAATCAGCAATAATCATAAGATTTTCTAAAATATCTTTTAGTGAAATACCAGACCCGCTACAAATATTATAAACTTCACCGGCTACACCTTTTTCAACAATAGTAGTATATGCTTTAACTACATCACGAACATCGACAAAGTCTCTAACAATATCAATATTTCCAACGGTAATATGGGCATTGGTTTTTTTCTTTTTCCTTTCAATAATTTGTTTAGCAAATGATGATATTACAAAAATATCTTTTTGTCCGGGACCAATGTGGTTAAATGAACGGGTAAGAACAATATCGATATTAAACCCATTAACATATACTTTACTTAACATTTCTTGCGAAACCCGAGCAACAGCATACGGACTTATTGGGTTAAGTTCATGAGTTTCACTCAAAATGTCATTATTAACTATGCCATATTCTTCTGAAGAGCCTATTGAAAGTATTCTGGTATTTAGATTCAGTTTTCTTACACATTCAATGACATGAAGAAATATATTAGTGTTATTTTGAAAGCTAAGCGAAGGATATTTCCAACTATATGCCACACTACTGTCTGAAGCCAAATGAAAAATAATATCGGGCGATACCTTTTTTATTATTTGCAGTAAAATATCTTCGTTACGTAAATCGGCAATAAAAACCTCAATATCATTGGGAGTACTATCTTTATATTGTCTCGAAATACCGTATATTTTAATGTCAGCATAAGTATGCTTTAAATGTTCAACAAGGAATTTTGCCACAAAACCTGATATACCTGTAATTAGTACCTTCTTCATATTTAATAGGTTAACGTGATTGTAATTTCAACATCACAGTTTTATAATCATCCTGAATATATGTAAAACGGTCTTTCAGTGTTCTTTTTTTAATACAAGATTTTTTTTTGTAATAACTTAAAGGTTTTAAGTCTAATTTGTTTTTAGAAATTATATGGGTGTCGTAATAATTACTATAAAAGTATAAATCATTATTTGAACATATATATTCAAATGTTTTTTGATGATAGAATGAAATATGTTGACCTGTTTCAGGTATTAGATACCACCAGTTCTCCAAATCTTTATTAGGTTGTAATACAGTTGAAAAAATTAGAACATTTGTTTTATTTAGTAAGTGTTTTAATTCATCAAGTGGATTATGTATATGTTCAAATACTTCGAAGCATGTTATAACATCAAATTTTGAATTTTTATCATCAATATCGGAATAATCAAAAAAACGTGCATAAATGTTCTTTGCATATTTGTCATATCGGTAAAAGTTAAATCCTTTATCTCTCATTAGCCTTACAAAAAGACCTTCAGCACCACCATAATCGAGAAATATATTTTTGCCCTTGATAGTTTTATTTAGAATATTTGATATAAAGTTAACATTGTCGAGGTTACGGTCGGCAATACCGGTATCCAATGCAGAGATAGCATCATTTTCATACGCCTCTTTTATCCAAAATGGCTCATCGGTTTGTATAAAAAAGCATTCCGAGCATTGGTGATAGTTTACAGGGTATTTTCCAAGTATGTCTTTACTAAAAAGTATGCTTGTTTTGTTTCCGCAAATGTTACATTTCATGTTACTGATATGTTTTATATAATACTGATTTTATATATTTTTTAATGTTTCCCTTAAATGTTTCCAAGGAAAAAATATGACTAATTTCCAAATTATTACTGGTTTTTTCTTTTATCTCTTCATCATTTAAATTACTGCATGACAAAACTGATTGTTCTATTTTTTCTTTGCACAGTTCATCTAAATAAAAAACATTTATTGATTTGGGTATTCCGGCAATACTAGTTGTAACAGGTATAATACCTGAATTTGCAACTGCATTAATTATTGAGGTACTTTGCCCTTCCGATACTGTTGGAGAAATAATAAAAGCGCACTTTTCGAGCAATTCGGTAAATACCGGATTTGAAATACTTACAAAACCATAATAATGTATATTTTCAGATTTCGTGATTATTGGTGAATAATAATTCCAAAACTCTTTTTCATATTCAACAGGTCCGCAAATATGAAGGTTTTGTTTCCTCAATTTATTATCGGCAAAAGCTTCAATGCAAAGGTCTAAGCCCTTGTGAATACTACCTGAACCGGAAAAATACAAATAATTATTTTTTGCAGTATTGTAGTGTTTATTACTTATTAAATCGGCTTTTAATTTTACTGCCGGAGCATCAATTGTTTCAATTTTAGAAATACCATACCCATCATACGTTTCTTTAACACACTTATTTCCAAGAAGTATCATTAAATCGGAGTTAATTATTTGAGCAGGATATACCTTATCAACAAACCTTATAGATGATAAAAAAAGCCTATTGGTTTTATTGTAGGCTTCAATGCACCGTTTTATTGTATTAGGATTCGATATTAAAGGATTGGTTCCTGTATAGTATGCTATAATATACGGTTTTGTTTCTATTCTTTTTTTTAGTGCTATTTCTAAAGACTCTCCAAAACCAATAATTAGTTCATACTCATTTGTGCTATATGTCGGAATGTTATAATCTACTACATCAACCTGATAACCAAGCTCATCTAATACTTCACAAATAGCTCTGCATTCAATAATATTATTATGTAGTATTTCGCTATCATATTTAAAAACATTCTTACTTATGTACGACACAAGAGCTTTAGGTTTCGTTTTATCTATATTATAAACGTTTTTTAATACAACGGGTGTTGCAGGTATTAGTTTTCTAATTAATTGCTTCAACATAACTCTAAAATAGTTTTCTTAGAAATGTCTTTTTATCAGGCTTTGTTGTAGGTTTAAACAATGAAACCGCAGCTAAAATATCTTCATATGAAAGTTTTAATTTTTGTCCTGAATATGCATTAAATTTTTGTTCTGTAAATTCATAATATTCTTCATATGTGCTTTCGGTGTTTTTATAGCTTATAAGTTTTTTATTTTCAGAAAGCTCTCCTCTTCGATCATGGCTATGCATTACGCTTTGCTTATCTCTTGTAACCCAAAGTAGAAATGGTAATTGAATACTGTTATTAATAAAAACGTTTTCCCAATATTCAATTGTCCATATAAATCTTGGGTCTTTTACCGAGAATGGTTTGGGATACTCATTATATAAATTCAAAATCTCTTTTTCATGACCTTCATTAAAATCATTCCTTGCAATATCTTCATTAAGCTCTCTTGTAGGTATATCCTCAAAATGATATTCATCAACATCAATTCCAACATTCCACCCAAGTTCATGTAACATTTTTGACACTATACTTGTACCTGAATGTCCTATTCCATATACTATAATATTTGGTTTATCTTGCATATTTTTTTAGCTCTTTTGTAATTTTATCCCTTACTTTATTAGCAAACATAGTAATTTTATTCTGTTTTATTTTTTGCTTCTCTCTCCCTTTTACAATATTTAACATCATCTTATTACTTAATTCTTCATTTAGCAACAATTCAAAGTTTGATGAAGGTATATTTTGAACATTTATTGGTTTTGTAGGCATATTAATAAAAGCCGAAGCTTTTTTAGTTGAATGCAAACCTACTTCACCGATATTTGCAATTAGATTGTATTTTGGCACTATTGAAAATATATTGTTTGAAATAAAGTAAAACATCATATAAAGACTCCACGCATCTAAACTTCCTGTTATAACTCCATTTATCATTTCTATGTTCCATTTTCGGAACTCATCAACAGGGAAACGCTTACTAAATACTCCATGTTCAACAACTGAATTAACTTGTTTTTCGGTTATATTCCAGTCAATTTTTTCCCATCTGTTTCTCCATGTTGCCCAGCCCCATATAGGCATCAATGAGCTTACAAAGTATTCCGATTTCAGCTTATTCTCTTTATTAAACAAATAATTTGTACCTGCAATTATACCTATCGATTCATTCAATTCATATTCTTTAAGTAATATTTCACAGTATCGATAAAAACTAATATCGGGAACACAATCATCTTCTAAAATAATTCCTGCTTCAACACTACTGAAAAACCAATCGACAGACTCTCTAACAGCCGCTTTACATCCCACATTTTCATTCCTGAACAGTGTTTTTACTTCACAATTCCAAGTAACATTTGTTGCAATCTCAATTGCTTGCTCACAAAGTTGTTTTTCGGCGGGCTTATTTGATCTGTAACCATCGGCTGCAATAAAAAGTTTCTTAGGTTTTATGCTTTTTATACTATTAAAAACGTGTAATGTAGTATCGGGTCGGTTAAATATTAACAGTAGTATAGGTGTTTCAAAGCTCATTTAATCTATAATTTTCCAATTCAGTGTTTCAAATATTTTGTTGTGAGGTTTCCATATTTTTAAATTATATCCCATCCAGTATTTGGGGGCAAATACAGCATTACATTTTTTGTTTAAGAAAGCTGCCCACCATGAGAAAGAGCTGTTTGCAATAATTAGTTTCTTAGCATGAAGTAAAACCTGAAAATCATTTATTTCCGAACTACTCATAAATATGGCATTATCATACTCTATAAAGTTTTTTCTTGCCCAGTTTATATCGTCCGATACAAATATGATTTTGTATTTAATTAAATTATCTATTGCGTCAAAACATTTTACAAAATATTCTTTAGGCAACGATAAATCTTGCGGGCTTCCGGTTTTTTGTCCAATATTTACATAGTCAGTTTTTCTTACGTGTACAGCTATATAAGGGTTAAACAGGTGCTTTTTAAAATAGTAATAGAATTGCAACCGATATTTAAGTTTGATTGTAATATTTTTTAATTGTTTTTCACTTTCCCTGAAATATATTACCGATTGATAGAAACCTTCGTAAATACTATTATCTGATACTTGCAAGTTATCTTCCTGAATGGTCTTATAATTTTCTTCTGAAAAAGAAGATAATAATCTATCATTACATTTTTTATTTATCCCATTCAAGTTGAAGTATTTTAAAGCATATTTATTTTTTTCTTCACCTAAAACAAATTGAGTTTTCAAACGATTTGCTGCATTATGTGCAAAAGCGTATTGAAATAATTGATTCCCTAATCTGCCGTTAAGTTTAACTTCAATCATGTTTATTAATTATTGTATGAATGAAAGGAAATTGAATTAACTACATTGTTATTTGCTTTAATTACTTCTTCAATACTCTTCAAATCATCTGTTTTCAATGAGATATTAAACCAGTAACGAAGTGCCGATTCTTTATATTTAACAGTATAGAAATAATTGCCATACAATTCAAATTCCGAAAAAAATGAGTTTTCATTTGTGTCAATTTCTTTAATTATTGCAGATATAAAGTTTTGTTTTGTGCAATTTTCAACATCATTTCTCATTTGTTCTAAAACACTTTTATTAAATACCATCATGTGAGCAACAAAGCTTACAGGCAAAGGTTTAATTCTGTCTATAAGTTTGTTAATAGTTTTAAAGTATGGTATATGGTATTCATCGGAGAAATCGAAATATGTTTTATTATTTGATATTAAAGTTTTGGGTTTAGTCAATATAGTGTCGGCATCAATTACAAATATATTTTGTTCTGTACATATTTTATCAACGTGTAGTTTTAGAAGCTGTTGAAAAAGCCACCCTGACCTATCTTTTTTATTTACAGTATAGCTTATGTCGCTTTTTTTAATACCTATGCACTTATTCTCATTAACAAAAGTAAGGTTGAGTTCATTGCAAATATTAATAATTTCATCGTTGGCAGGTGCAATTATATATATGTTACTTATTTTATGATTTATGTATTTTCGTAACCCATTAATACAATATGGGAGAATATCTACATCTTTCTTAATACAACAAATTGCAATATCAACAGGAATATTATCGGCAGTAATTGTATACTGATTCAATTTGTAATATTTGTATATTTTGAAATACTTATCTTTTGAAAAAGGAAGTTCTAATTTGTTTTTTATCTTATAAATTAGAAAATCAATAATTGAAAAATTTTTGGGTATTTTTAATATGCATTTTATTTGGTTTATAAACTGTCTCATGTAAAAAGCTTTTTTTTATAATATAAAAACGGATAAAGCAGTTTATTGTTAATAGTGTATTTCATAGTATGCAATAGTGATTTTGTATACCTTTTGTTTATAAAAACGGCATCACCCGATGTTGTACTGAAAGAGGTAAATTTAACAAGAAGAAAACCATTGTCAACCAAATATTTTTTTATATCCCAAAACAAAGGTTGGTTCTGATATATTTCAGCAAACTCTACTTCGGTATGAATAAGTTTAATATCTGAAATTTTATCTACTGCTCCTTTTAATGCATTAAGTTCTGAACCCTGAATATCCATCCACAAAACATCAATACTGCTAAGTTGTTCCTGAGTATATAAGTTTTCAATTGTAGTAGCCTCTACTGTAATTTCGGTTTGAATATATTTTTCAACATTATATTTATCTGAAGCTTTAAAAGCTGACGATGCTCCCGGATTACCATCGACCCATGATGTTTGGGTTTTTTCCTGATCAATAGGATAAAATTTTATGGTTTCATTTTTATTGCTTACTGCTTTTTCAATTAGCTTAATATTTTTTATGCCGGATATATTTTTTTTACAAACAGGTAAAGTAGCCGGATTACATTCAAAACTGAATATTTGAGCATTGGGAAAAGCATTATTAAAAAGCAGAGTTTCGTTACAGTCTCTTGCTCCTATTTCAACGATAGTATTTATTGAGAGTTGTTTGTTTTTATTTATAAACGATATAAGATTCTTAAAATTTGATTCTGATGGCTTCATTGTTATATTCTTTTTGTTTCCCATTTTAGTGCAGGGCGTATTACTCCATGCATTTTACCCATATAGTTTCCCCGTAGTATTGAACTTTTACTGTCAACAACATCGAAAAACAAATTGTATGAGCAGTGTATTTGTGTGGGATTATGGGTAGTAATGGCAGCGGTAATCATATAATTATCATCATTTAGTAAATTTTTGGGAAACCAACAAATGCTTTTGTATATGCCCGGAGTAAATATCTCACTGGAATTTTCAAGCGATTGAAAAACTTTAGTTCCATCTTGAGTTGATAACAGAAAATTAGCACCTCCTTTTGTCTCTTTTTTTAGTTCGTAGCATATTTCAATTCCAAAATTATCATCAACCGAAAAGAGTTCTTTTAAATTCATATCAGAATCAATTAATCTAATGCTATTTAATGCAGCAAAACTATCTTGTGGTCTATTTTCATTATTCCAATTTACACTTGTCGATTTTGCTTCACCATAATTTTTTAAATAATTATTAATAATAAGGGAACTTTCACCTATTTCTTTAACTCTTCCGTTTTCGAGCCAAACCGAATTCTTACATAATGAATTTATCGATCCCATATTATGACTAACAAAAAGTACAGTTCTACCTTCGCCCTTGCTTACATCTTTCATTTTGCCAATAGCTTTTTTCTGAAAGTCAGCATCGCCTACAGCTAACACTTCATCAACAACAAGTATTTCCGGTTCTAAGTGTGCAGCCACAGCAAAAGCCAAACGTACGTACATTCCGCTGCTATAACGTTTTACAGGGGTGTCAATATACCGCTCTACTCCGGCAAAGTCAACTATTTCATCGAACTTACGTGTAATTTCGTGCTTCCGCATCCCTAATATTGCCCCATTAAGGTATATATTTTCTCTGCCACTCAATTCAGGATGAAATCCAGTTCCCACTTCCAGTAAACTTGCTATTCGACCATATGCCTTTACTGTACCGGTAGTAGGACCTGTTACTTTTGAAAGTATTTTAAGTAATGTAGATTTCCCGGCTCCGTTTTTTCCAATAATTCCTAAAACTTCGCCTTCATTTATTGTCAGATTAATATCTTTCAAAGCCCACACATATTCTGAGTTGCCCTTTATACTACGATCGTTAGTTTCTCCAATTTTTAAATATGGGTCATCTTTACCTCGTACACGATGCCACCACCGGTTTAAATCGTGCCCTAAGGTGCCTGTCCCTACGGTTCCAAGGCGGTATTGTTTACTCAGGTTTTCTATTTCTAATATATTGCTCATTATTAGGTTGCTAATGGTATGTTATTTTTTATTGAATTTGGTTTTTAAGTTTTCTTTGAACGCAAATGTATATTTATATTTTATAAGTCTCAATTTAAGTAAGCTTTAGGTTAAAAAGTACCCCATTTTATTCTATTAATTTCCAATAACCAGATTTTTTACTGCCCATACGGATAATTCGCTTGGCTTCTTGCAGCAAAGCCATATCTCTCCTAATGGTTTCAACACTAACATCACATTTATTTGCCAACTCTATTCCTGTAACCGAAGGGGTTTTCTTAATTATGCCTAAAATTGTTATTTGGCGTTTGTTTAAAGTGTCATTTAAAGTGTCATTTAAAGTGTCATTTAAAGTGTCATTCTTATGTGAAACAGTATTGTCAAATAAACTTAAAGGGACAATAGTTATAAATACATCTTCTTCTCTAAAAATATTATTATCGGTTCCGGAATATATCCGGTTATATTTGAATATATTATTAATACCTGTCCCTAATTCTTCCGATCTGCCCATTTGGGTAAAAATTTGCCCAATATGAGGATTTTTAGGGAAGGCTTCAAAATTACCAGGTTTTAATTCACCCCAATGGTGGGGCCTATTGGCATTTTTACTTTCAACTCTATTTTTGCAAATAACAAAAGTTGTAGGAAAGGCATTCGTATATTCTCTATGTATAAGTAAATTGGCTATTAATTCTCTAAATATTTTATCTCTTAGTGAAATTCGCTGATCTCCCTGCAAATGAAATTTATCAGGCAAATGCTTGTTTACGAATGCCATCAATCTGTCATACGCTTCAATAAGATTGCAGCGTATATTATCACGGTCATCGTATCTGTCGGTATTATCTATTTTCAGTAATGCGTCAATTTTATAGTGAGGAATAGCACTACTTATAATTTCAGGCTTTCCGAATAATAGCAAAGCTGCCATAGTAAAACCTTCATTCCCTGAAGCTATATCCCTTCTATATAAACCTGATATTTTAAAAAACTCAATATTTGTAAGTTCATTCCAAGGGTGATTAGGGCGATTAATTTTTATTATTTTGCGAACACGATCAACTATGCCATCTGCAAAATCACTTTCAAATAAAAAAGGGTAGATCTTATTTTCACTGTATTCTGATGATTTTCGGATATAAATCTGTTTTATATGATTATCGTTTTTTACTTCAAAATCACCATCTGAACTGCGGTCAAAAATTTTATTGTTGCATTTATGTACTTGAGAAGATATTGGCACATAAATAGAAATTATAATTTTGTTTTTTATTTCGTGTATTTTAGGTTCTATTAAAAATGAAGGAAATAACTTTTGTGGATTATTGCTGAGATTTGAAATCTGTTGACATAGTTTTTTTGCAATACTATTATTTATTCCCGAAATATTACCATTATCTTCCACTCCAAGCAATATAATACCTCCATTCCTGTTTAAAAAGGCACAAATGGTTTCAAAAAGATTGTCAGGTAATTCATTTTCTGCTTTTTTAAACTCTACAGTAATACCTTCGCCTTTCGAAATTATTTCTATAATTTTCTTGTTAAGCATAGAATATATCTTTTTGACCTTATTGCTCTAATTATTCAAATATTAATAAACCTAGATACCTAAACTGTATCCATAAAATTCTGCTCTGTTCTGTTAAAAATAATGATTCCTATAAATACTAAAATAGACATAAATCCAAAACTGTATGCAAGCGAAAGCCAATCAACAGGTGTTGTTCCAAAAAAGGCTGTTTTGAAAGTTTCAATAACACTTGTCATAGGGTTTAACTTTATTACATTCTGAAATTTGACAGGCACTTCTGAGAGTGGGTAAATTACCGGAGTTGCATACATAAATAATTGAACTCCAAAAGTTAATAAAAAGGTCAAATCGCGATATTTTGTTGTTAATGCAGAAAATACTAATCCAAAACCAAGTCCTAAACCAGCAATTATAAAAATCATTATAGGCAACAGCAATACAGCATAATTAATTGATACATTATAACCTATAAAAAAATAGTATAGATATATAATTATAAAAAGTGCAAATTGTATTCCAAATTTGATGAGGTTTGATATTACAATTGAAATAGGAGTAATTAACCTTGGAAAATATACCTTGCCAAAAATACCTGCATTGCCCACAAATACACCACTGGTAGTAGTAAGGCATGTTGAAAAATAGTTCCAAGCAGTTAAGCCTGCCATATAAAATAGGAAAGGGGGAATCCCATCAGTTGGAATTTTACCGAATTTATTAAATACCACAAAAAATACTAGCGACGACAATACCGGCTGTATAAAAAACCATATTGGACCAAGTATTGTTTGTTTGTAAACAGAAACAAAATCGCGACGTACAAAAAGCCATAACAAATCTTTGTAATAGAATAATTCTTTAAGATTAAGACTCAGCAAATGCCGCTTAGGGGTAATTACCTGATATATTTTTTTATCCATATAATATTCTTTTTCGCTCAAATATAAGATTTATATCATTAAAACTTTAAACAGCATAAATATGATAATCTCATCAATTTGATAAACAATACTATGCTCTTTACTAATCTATAATAGGTACAATCTTTAATATTGTATATTTGTATTAAATAATTACTGTTATATGAAAAACATTATCTTTTTAATATCAGCCATACTCTTATACTGTTCTGCATATACCCAAAATATTGATAGTACAATTGTTAAAATGTGGTATCGTGCCGATTCGGTTAATATTGTTAGCGGCAAAGTGAAAAATTTATATAATACAAAGAAGGGCAACATAATAAGCGCCACACAAAATACATCATCAAATCAACCAACTATAACTACAAATGCATTAAATAGCTATCCGGCAATTAAATTCGATGGAGTAAATGATTTTTTTTTAATTGACTCTGTTTATTCTCCTTCAGCATTTCTAGTTGTATTTAAAATAGATGCAATCCCTTCATTTTCAAGAATATTTGATTTAAGTGGTGAAAATGGTTTATGTATACGACCCGATGACTTTGAAATGAGGTTTAATTCAAACAGTTCGCTGAGAGTGTTGTTTGGCGATCCAACCACCGGATATTATATGCTATTGGCTCAAAAATCGGAAGATGCAACCGGCGCAAAAGCATATATTGGCAATACAGAATATGACCTAGGTACAAATCGTTCTTTTAATTCAGGAAAATACTCAATTGGAGCACATTCAGGCAGTACTCAGGCATTTAACGGACAGTTATTTGAGATGATTATTTTCAATAGCATTCCAAATGAAGGATCAAAAACCGATTTCTTCAGCTATTTGCGCAATAAGTATTCACCACCTGTTAATTTAGGGGCTGATATTAACATCGACTATGGCTTTTCAGGTACAACAATATCTGCAAATAATCCCAGGTTTACAAACTATATTTGGAGTAACGGCGAAACCAATTCTGAGATTACAGTTAACAAAAGTGGAACTTATTCTGTTACAGTAACCGATATATTCGGATTCGAAAGCTCAGACTTTATAACTGTAACATACCCACAAATAAACAATTTAAATGACACTACTATTTGTTTAAATGACACTATCATATGGAATACTAAATTAGGAAACACATATAACTACCAGTGGCAAGGAGGCATATCAACAACAGACAGCTTAAGTATTTTTAAAGCCGGCAAATATTCAGTTAGAGTAACTGATAGTAATGGATATTATATACTGTCTGATACATTATGCGTAGTTATCGATAGTTTTTCTTTAAAAAATACCCTTGGCGCTGACCGTTCCGTTTGCAATGGCGAAGCTATTACACTTATTGAAAAAACAAGCGATATAAAAAACTGGCTATGGAATACCGGAGCTAACATCGATTATATTAATGTATTGAGCGCAGGAGATTATTGGGTAGAAGTATCAAATATGCGAGGTTGCAAATTACGTGATTCTATATCTGTATCAATCTCAGGACAATCGCCAACTGTACTTTTTACATTCGATACTGTTTGTTACGGCTCTGCTACAAAATTTATAAATAAAAGTACTATTATATTACCTGATTATATTTCAACATACCATTGGGATTTCGGCAATGGGCTTCAATCAAATGACTCTTCTCCGGAATTAGCTTACCCCATTGCAGGTTCTTATAAGGTAACTTTAACTGCTACGTCACAAATAGGTTGTAATAATTTCTATAGCGACTCAATTATAGTCAAACATAGTCCTGATGCAAATTTTTATATAGAAAATGGTAATGTTCATTGTGTAGCATCAAATATTAAATTCTTTGACAACTCTCAAATTCCGGAGACTGTGTATAAATATTACTGGAACTTTGGAAACCAAGATTTTTCACAAATCAAAGACCCAATTTATACATATATTCAAGAAGGCTATTATAATGTAACTCATTCGATTGAATTATCTAATGGCTGTACCGATAGTATAACTCATAACATATCTGTTTTTTCAACATTGCCATTACCTGACAAACCTCTTTTGAATAATCCTTCAAACTATTCATATTATTTGATAAATGATAGCATTAACTTTTCATGGTCAACCAGTGGCGAAGCATTTAATTATAAACTTGAGATATCTACAGACATTGGTTTTAACAATATTATATATAGCATACAAACAACCAATAATCAAACAAGTTACAAATTACTGTCATCGGGTATATTTTATTGGCGTGTTAAGGCTCTGAATTTATGCTCAGATTACTCAACATCTCAAACCAGCAAGTTAATTGTTATTAATCCAATAACTGAAGAATCGGTATTGAGCTGGTATAGTGCAGATACAAACTTAGCCAATGGTTCTTTAATTGGTAGTTTAAATGATAAAATGCCTGCCGCAATTAGTGCAATACAAAATACAACAACAAATAGACCTGTTATAAAAACAAATGCATTAAATGGTTACCCGTCAATAAACTTCGATGGGATAAATGATTTTTTGACTATTGACTCTGCTTACTCTCCCTCTGCATTTTTAATTATCATAAAAATAGATTCATTACCGGCTTTTTCAAGAATATTTGATTATTCCGGCGAAAATGGATTGAGTTTAAAGCTTGATGATTTTGAAATGCGTTTTAACTCCAATAGTTCACTCCGAACACTCTTTGGCGACCCTACAACAGGATATTATATGATATTAGCTCAAAAATCGAAAGGAACAACAGGTGCAAAAGCCTATATTGGCAATACCGAATATGAATTAGGAATAAACCGAACATTTAATTCCGGACAATATACAATTGGTGCCCATTCTAGCGGTACTCAGGGTTTTAAAGGACAACTATTTGAAATGCTAATATTCAAAGATAATCCACCCGAAGAGGTGAGGAATAATTTATTTGGATACTTCCGTCAAAAATATGCCCCCGCACTCAATTTAGGAGCCGACATTAATATTGCATACGGTTTTTCCGATACATCTATTTCTGCATATAAACCATGGTTTAAATCGTATATTTGGAACACCGGATCTACCGACTCTTTAATAAATATTAATAAATCGGGCACCTATTCCGTAACCGTAACCGACATATTCGGTTTCCAAAGCTCCGACACAATAAAAGTTACATTAACCGAACCAACACAACTATCCGATACCACTATCTGCTGGGGCGATACAATTATTTGGAATACAAACCTCACAGGCAACTACTTATACCAATGGAGTACAACCCAAACCACACCTTCAATAAAAATATCACAAGGGGGCAACTACCGGGTAAAAATTACCGATACACTTGGCAATAACTGGTATTCCGATACCATAACCATAACTGTCGACAATTTTCCTAACATAGTATCACTAGGTAACGATACTACACTATGCCAAGGCAACAGGCTATACCTACAAAACGGTCGCGAAAGTGCTGTTTCGTTCCTGTGGAGCGATAACACCACACAAAACAATATAATATTACAAAATACTGGTGAATACTCAGTTACTGCAACAAATAGCTTGGGTTGTATTGCAAACGACACTATTAGCATAACAATAAACGGTATTGCACCTCAAGTTGACTTTGCCGCAGCTAATTTATGCTTTAACGACACTGTTCAATTTACAAACCTTTCATTAGCACCTGAAGGGTACAGCATTATATCGCAAACATGGAATTTTGGCAACTCTGAAATAAGCAACCAAGAAAATCCCCAATACAGCTACATTTCAGCAGGTAACTATAATGTAGAATTAAAAGTAACCAGCAACAACGATTGCTCAAACTCATATATCAATAGTATACAAATATATAACCTGCCACAAGTATATGCCGCCCCTCCTGCTACCTGCTCTTATGCGCTTACGCAAATGGCAGACTTGTCGATAAGTACCGATGGTGCTATTACCCAATGGTTATGGACTTTTCCCAACGACAGCATAAGCACAGAGCAAAACCCTGCTTATACATTTACATCAGACGGAGAAAACTATGTAACCCTTAATGTAATTACCCAATATGGTTGCAAAGGTACAGGCAACCTGACTGTATTGACTAAAACCGGACCTAATACTAATTTTTACCATTCGCCTGCTTGCTATCTGAAACAGGTATATTTTACCGACCAAACCGAAAGCTTTCTGAATTTACCCCTCTATTACGAATGGTATATTAACGATTCGCTCTTTAGCTATGTCAATAATCCTTCAATAACCTTCCCCGACACCGGAACTTATACAATTAAACTTAAAACAACACAAACGTCGAACCTTTGCTCCGGTAAAACCGAAAAAACAATAAAAGTATACCGAAATCCGGTAGCTGCTTTCGATGTACAACAATACTGTAAAGAACAGAAGAAAGCCTTAACAGAAAACAGTTACTCACTCGATAGCGATTTAACTCAGTGGCTATGGAAAATAGATTCCATAGGTTACTTAACAAATAAAAACCCGGAAATATCGTTCTCCGATGAAGGTAATTATAACACCACACTTACTGTAACCGACGAAAATGGTTGCAACGACACTTCCTTAAATATTATTATAGTTCACCCGGTTCCTGTCGTTGATTTTGAAGCAACACCAAAAAAGGGAGCCATACCGCTAAATGTAAAATTCACCAATTATACTTCGGGTGCAGAAACGTATTATTGGAATTTTAACGACAGTACAGAATCGCAAGAGTATGAGCCGGTTCATATTTTTAACAATGAAAAAAGCTATAATGTATTATTAAAAGCCACTTCGGAAAATGGATGTTCCGATTCTACTATTAAAGTAGTTAGAGGAATAAATGCTTTTATTGACCTTGCAATACTATCGGTTAGTGCCGAAATAAATAACGGATATTTGAGTATTTCAGCAATATTACAGAATAGAGGCACACTCGATATGGATAATATTGATATAAAATATCACACTAATTTAACCGGAAGGTTTAAAGAAATAATTAAAGACACTATATATTCGGGACAAACCTACATATATGAATTTGCAACAAAACTGGAACTCAACGAATACGACATATTAGATTATGTATGTGTACAGATATTGTTACCATCAACAGCCGACAATGTACCAACAGACAATGAGAAATGTGTGGTATTTACCAAAAGCTTTAAACCGGCACAGCCATATCCTAATCCGGCCAATGGCTTTATTACTTCGGAATATATAATTCCATTTAAAGGAAATGTAAAAATATGGCTGATTGATGCTATTGGGAAGAATACCAAGGTATTGTATGAAAACGTATCCGAAGCAGGATATAATAGGCATACTTTTGATATACAAACAGTAAAACCCGGATTATATCAATATATGATAGAATATGATGGAAATATTGTTACTTATCCTATTATAATCTAATCAGCCGTTATTTATTATATTATCGGTAGTATGCAGTATTTATAGGTACATATAATAGTGGGTTCAAAGTTGTATCACTATTATTTCTACTATCTTTTATTACATTTGGCAAAACTATTTACAAATGCATTATCATTTTATAGCAATAGGTGGTAGCGCAATGCATAACCTTGCAATTGCATTACACAAAAAAGGAGAGAAAGTAACCGGTTCGGACGATGAAATATTTGAACCTTCAAAATCGAGGCTCAGTAAGCTTGGACTACTCCCTGAAAAGGAAGGTTGGCATTTTGAAAAAATAACCACAGATATTGACGCAATAGTTCTAGGTATGCATGCCAAAAAGGATAACCCTGAATTACTAAAAGCTCAGGAATTAGGGTTGAAAATATTTTCATATCCGGAATTTTTATACGAACAAACAAAAAATAAGAAACGAGTTGTTATTGGTGGCAGTCATGGTAAAACATCGACTACGGCAATGATTCTTCATGTGTTGCAACACTGCAATATTAAGTTCGATTATATGGTAGGGGCTCAACTTGACGGTTTCGACACCATGGTAGGCTTTTCAAACGAATCGGATATTGCAATATTTGAAGGCGACGAATATTTGACATCGCCAATTGACCCTCGCCCAAAATTTCACTTATACAAACCTCATATTGCCCTTGTTACCGGTATAGCATGGGATCATATTAATGTATTCCCTACTTTTGAAAACTACGTATGGCAGTTTGAGGAATTTACCAAATTAATAGAACCCAATGGCGACTTGGTATATTATTCGGGCGATAAGAATCTTGCAACTATTGCAAACAAATTTGCATACAACAAAACTCCATATACCGAACATAGCAATATAGTTAAGAATGGCATAACTTATCTTACAACAGAATTGGGTAAAGAATACCCTTTAGAAATATTTGGGAAACATAATTTGGAAAACCTTAATGGCGCAAAAATTGTTTGCGAAAAGCTTGGCGTAAGTAAAAAAGCATTTTACGAAAGTATACAAAGCTTTAGCGGTGCTAGTAAGCGCTTGCAAGTGCTGGCACAAAATAATACAACAACGGTTTTTCTTGACTTTGCCCATTCCCCATCAAAACTTAAA
The DNA here is from genome assembly GCA_003250355.1 of Bacteroidota bacterium. Taxonomy (GTDB): domain Bacteria; phylum Bacteroidota; class Bacteroidia; order Bacteroidales; family SZUA-534; genus SZUA-534. Next base: position 172,137 of record QKGS01000067.1, on the reverse strand, counting down.
GCCACTGTCGATGCTGTAAAAACCCAATTCCCTGAGAAAAAAATTATTGCTTGTATGGAATTACATACTTACAGTAGCTTAAACAAAGATTTTCTGATACAATATAAAGGTTGTATGGATAAAGCCGATAAGGCAATAGTATACTATTCTGACCACGCTATTGAACTAAAGCGGTTAGAAAAAATTGAAAAAAAGTTTGTATACGAATCATTTGATAAAGAGGGCTTAAAGGTGATAACAGAACAAAATGAGTTAAAAGATGAATTAAAACTTATGGATTATTATAATTCGATACTCTTGTTATTGAGTTCGGGTAATTTTTCAGGAGTTGAACTAAAAAGTTTTGCTGAAGAGTTACTAAACAATTAATAACAAAAAATAAGTGCAAAAGGTTTAAAAAACCTGAGTAAGTTCATTTTATTTGTTTGAAAAATTAATTTTTAAACTGTACTTTTAGCACCTGTTTAAATTTCGGGACACATTTTTGAAACAACATAACGATAACAATAAACATTATGGAACTAAAAAAGAATCCTAAAGTTGATATGCGCAAATACAGCGGATTGTTTCTGCAGATTGGATTTGTGTGTTCATTGGGTTTAATGCTTCTAGCTTTTAATATTACTAAAAGGGATAAAATTGCTAGTGACCTTGGAGAACTTAAAGATGTAGTAGCTGAAGAGGAAATTATTCCTATTACGCGTCAACAGGAAATTCAACCTCCACCACCACCGGAGCCTCCAAAAGTTACCGAAGTACTTAACATTGTAGAAGATGATGTTGAGATTGAAGATGAGCTTGAGATTGAAGATACTGAGGCTGATCAGGAAACAGCTGTAGAGATAGTTGAAATAGCAGAGGAAGAAGAAGTGGAAGAAGAGCAGGTTTTCGTAATTGTAGAAAATATGCCTGAATTTCCCGGAGGTCAAATGGAACTTAGAAAGCAGATAGCTAAAAGAACCAAATATCCTGAAGTAGCAAAAGAGAACGGTATTCAGGGAAAAGTATACGTTCAGTTTGTTGTAAATGAGCAGGGTGTAATTACCAATGCTAAAGTAGTTCGCGGTGTTGATCCATCGCTTGATGCAGAAGCTATTAGAGTTATTAATAGTCTTCCTAAATGGAAGCCTGGTTCTCAAAGGGGTAAGCCTGTAAAGGTATCGTTTACAGTACCTATCAACTTCCAGTTGAACTAGGTTTGAAGTAAAAAGTCAGATATACGATTTTTGGCGTTTTGAATGAAGAAATTTATTTTCTTATTTAATCACCGCAATAAAATTATAAAAAGCCGTTTCGGATTTCCGGAACGGTTTTTTGTTGTATTTATTAATTACTTTTGCTGTTAATAAGTGAGCATTTACATATTAATTATTTTGGCCTATTATATAAGTATCAAATGGAACAAAAAGAATATAAATCGATACAGGAGATAGAAAGTGCGGTTATGGTTGGTGTTATTACACAACATCAAACCGAGGAAATGGCAATTGAGTATCTCGATGAACTCGCTTTTTTGATAGAAACAGCGGGGGCAAAACCTGTAAAACAGTTTCTACAAAAGCTTGACAGACCAAATTCTAAAACATTTGTAGGAACAGGTAAAATAAATGAAATAGCTCAATATGTTGAAGAGAATGAGATAGAGTTAGTTGTATTCGACGATGAATTATCGCCGTCGCAGCTACGCAACCTTGAAAAAATGTTCAATGCAAGAGTACTAGACAGAACAAACCTGATACTCGACATATTTGCCCAGCGAGCAAGAACAGCACACGCAAAGGTTCAGGTTGAATTGGCTCAGTATCAGTACTTACTACCCCGTCTTACTCGAATGTGGACACACTTGGAACGTCAGCGAGGAGGTATAGGTATGCGCGGGCCGGGTGAAACGCAAATAGAAACTGACCGACGTATAATTTTAGATAAAATTTCGCGACTTAAAGAACAACTCAGAACCATTGACCAACAAATGATTACCCAACGTAAAAACCGAGGACAACTCATTAGAGTTGCACTTGTTGGATATACCAATGTTGGAAAGTCAACTATTATGAATATGCTTAGCAAAAGTGAAGTTTTTGCCGAAAATAAACTGTTTGCTACTCTCGATACTACAGTGCGTAAGGTTGTTGTTGATAATTTACCATTTTTACTATCCGATACCGTAGGTTTTATTCGTAAGTTACCTCACAATTTGGTTGAGTCATTTAAATCGACACTCGACGAAACCCGCGAAGCCGATATTCTGCTCCATGTGGTCGATATTTCGCATAAAGCTTTTGAAGACCAATTACGTGTAGTAACCGAAACACTTCACGAAATAGGAGCAGCCGACAAGCAACAATACATTATTTTCAATAAAATTGATGCTTACAACTATACTCCAAAAGATGATGATGACCTTTCGCCATTAACTAAAGATAACATATCGCTTGACGACTTGAAAAAATCATGGATGGCTAAGGAAAATACCCCATGTATTTTTATTTCTGCAAAAGAAAAGCAAAATATTGATGAATTTCGAAAAATGCTTTACGACAATGTAAAAGAACTTCATGCCAAGAGATATCCGTTTAATACATTCCTGTATGATGATTCATGGACAAATCCGGAAGAATAATATTTTTTTACTTGTATAAAATGAATTAATCGTATGATAAATATTCAAATATAGACTTGAAGAATGAACCATATCCATTTAATGAAAAAGATATTTACATACTTCCTTTTACTAACTTCTCTGATTGTCAATGGTCAACCGGAAAACTATATATACAACGGTAGTTTTGAGCTTTACAGCAAATGCCCCGATAATTTTGGTATCAATGCCCGCGACCAATTTGTTTATGGTTGGTCAACTCCAACAATAGGTACTCCCGATTATTTTCATAGTTGCTCCGACAAAAGCGGAACTCCACTTAACTGGGCAGGTTATGCCGAACCATTTCACGGGCAGGCATATATGGGAATAATAGCCTGTATGCAGCAAATAGATAAAAACCAAATAGCATATCGCGAATACGTAAGCACTAAACTTAAACAACCACTCGATAGTGGTAAAATATACTATTTAAGCTTTAACATTATGCTTGGTTTAAGCTGCAATACTGCCTGCAATGGAATAGGAGCATTTTTCTCGAAAAATAAATTTCAAATGCCTCAAAACCACAATATTCCTATTGAACCTGAGATAATATTATCGGGCGATCCTATACTGAACGATAAAAAAAACTGGATGAAAATATGCGGAACTTATAAAGCTTCGGGAAATGAAGAATATATAATAATTGGTAATTTTTGGTCGAATCAACAAATGGATTATGTTTTGCTTGATGAAAACCTGATACAAACACCAAAAATATCGAATCTGGCATACTACTATATTGACTATGTGGAGCTTTATGAAGCAACAGATTCATTAATAGGCAGTTGTAGTAATTGTAAGGAGAGCGAAATAGTTGCATTTAAAGGAAACTTACCACCTAACAGTACACTTGTACTTGAAAATCTCCATTTTGATATTGATAAATCAATAATATTACCACAAAGTTACGATGAGCTCGATAAATTAGTAAGGGCAATGAAACATTACCGCAATGTTCGTATAGCTATAAACGGACACACCGATAATACAGGTTCAAGCGAACATAATACTGAGCTTTCAACCGCACGTGCTGTTGCCGTAAGAAATTATTTGCTTGCCAAAGGAGTATCGAGGTTTTTAATTGAAACCAATGGGTATGGCGATACAAGACCTATTGCCGATAACTTAACAGAAGAGGGGCGAAAACTAAACCGTAGGGTAGAAATTAAGGTTTTAAACTAATTACATTTTCATGTAAAAATCTTTTGTAAGGTCAATATATTTTTGAGAATAATTATGTCTGCCAAACTCTTCAATAATTAACTCATCGTGTAATAAAGAAGTATTCTTAAATGAGTATGTAAGCAACACTCTTTTGGCATTAATTTGTGGAGTAGGTTTTACATAACATATCCTATGTATATAAAAATTATTGCTTCTTGCAGCCTTATTTGCTACTTCCAAATTATCGACCGGTAAAATCAGATGAAATTCCCCATCTTCGTCCAACAATTGAGCAGAATACTTAAATAGGTCATTTATTGATAAAGTATCGGTATGGCGAGCTTTTGTTCGTGAATTACATGAAGCTTTCATTGAATCAATAAAAAAAGGGGGATTTGAAACTATAACATCGAACTTAAAGCTGCAATTATATTCTTGCAATGCAGTATTTATAACATTTATTCTGTCGGCCCATCGGCTATTATTTACATTTTCGCAGGCATCGAGATATCCTTTTTCATCTATCTCTAATGCAGTAATGTTAGCCAAAGTGCGCTGAGCCATCATAAGTGCAATTAACCCTGTTCCAGTACCAATATCGAGTATTCTATGTGCATTATTTACATTAGCCCATGCTCCAAGCAGAACACCATCGGTTCCTACTTTCATAGCTGCACGCTCTTGTTTTATTGTAAATTGTTTAAATCGAAACATATATAATCCGTAATTGCAGATAGACAAGAAAAAATGAAGTTCTAACTTTTATAATTCTTTATTAACACCAGCACCAAAAAGTGCAAAATCGTACTTTACCGGGTCGGTATGGTCAAACTCTTTTAGTGTTTGGGTAAGTTCATCAACAGTTTTCCAATCGTTCTGTTTGCGATTAAGCAACCCTAGTTTTCGTGCTACTGAACCACTATGAACATCAAGTGGAATCATTAGCTCCGAAGTAGGTATTTTATCCCACAATCCGAAATCAACACCACGGTTATCACTCCTTACCATCCACCGTAGGTACATATTTATACGCTTAGCGGCAGAGCCTTTTTCAGTATTTGCAAAATGCTTTTCTGTCCTGTCAAAATGTGGAGTTGACATAAATATTTTCCGAAATTCAAAAATAGTGTTCTTTATATTACCGGTTTCTTGAAACAAACTTTGAAACAAATCTCCTATTCCACCTTCATTTATATAAATATTTTGAATTGATTTTAGAAAAAACACACAATCCTCGCCCGAAAAAGTTCGGTATACAAAATCATAGAAAGGCTTGAAATCGGCATCGGTACCGTTTATAATAAAATCGTAAGGGGAATTATCCATCCATGCAATAAGCTGATTGGCCGACTTTAAAATAGCTTTACGATTTCCCCAGGCAATAGTAGCCGATAAAAAACCTGCAATTTCAATATCCTCCCGTTTTGAAAATTTATGCGGAATACTTATTGGGTCAAGCTCTATAAAAGAGGTATTGTTATACTTATTGTAAAGTGATTCGAGATAGTTAGCTATGTCATTCATTAAAAGTTCATTTTCAAATTATGACAAAAGTAAATATTTACCGTAACTAGAATTATAAAAATAAAACCAAACTGCAACATTATAATATTAAATACCGTAAACAAAAAATACAACCATATATTGTTCCATAAGTTTAGAACAACCTCGCATTACAACTTATTAATATTGAGAAAAGTTTAATTTATACATAACTTAATGCATTTTATTTCTAATTTCACACCCGGTTTACTTATTTTCGTTTGAATGACAGCAATAGCACTACTTTTAAAAGGTATTTTATTAGGAATAATAGTGTCGGTACCCATGGGGCCGGTAGGAGTGTTATGCATACAACGTACTGTAAATCGAGGCAAAATAACAGGTATTATTTCAGGTTTAGGGGCTGCATTTGCCGATTCTATTTACTCTTTTTTAGCCGCTTTCGGTGTTTCATTCATTACCGATTTTTTACAAAAGAATCAAATAACGTTTCAGCTTATTGGCATCATTGCATTACTATTTTTAGGCATACAAATGATTCAGCGCGACCCTATTAAACAATTTCGTTATAAAAATTTTGGTGCCAGAGGAGCTACTCATATAAAAAATTTTGCATCGGTATTCTTTATTACGTTATCGAATCCGTTAACAATTCTATTTTTTGGTACTGCCATAACTATGATGGGTATTTTTGACAATAAGTTTACAACCTTAAATGGTCTAATGCTTGTTGCAGGAGTATTTGCAGGAGCAGGTCTTTGGTGGTTTGGGTTAAGTTCAATAGTAAACCGTTTTAGGAAAAAATTTCGCCTTCGCAAACTTGTTTATTTAAATTACATAAGCGGAGCTATTATTATAGGGCTAACACTCATTATTGGTATACGCCTTTTCTTTATTTAACCCTCTCCGGCTACTATTTTACCACAGCAACCGCATTTAACTTTTTTAGTTTCTTTGGCAAGCCAAAGAATAATTTTTCAACCACAAAAACCACTAATAAATTCAAATTAATTATATCAAAAAAATTGCTTTGCAATTTTTTTTTCGTGTTATTCGAGACTTTCGTGGTGATATGCTTTAAATGCGGTTGCCCTTACGATTTTACGACAAACTTATAAAATCGAAATAATACGTCAATTAAGAATCATGAATGCCTTTGAAAATAAATATGACTATGAATAAATTGTAGATTTGGCGGAGCTCAATAATCAAGCAAAAGTATCAAATTTATATCTTGATAGAGTTCCTTTTTCTCCATACTTCTCATTTAGTAAGTCTTCGAAGTTAGTTACATTTACAGGCAACACGTGCAAACAAGAATTTAGAAAAATTTCGAAAACATCTCGGGAAACCATAATTTCAGAGATAAGAGAAACATCTTACGATTATTATTGTTTATATTTAAATAAAATACCATATGGCTGTTGCCAAAACAATAAACACATATTAATAATGAAAGTAGGAGTTCCAAAAGAATTAACACTTGAAGAACAAAGAGTTGCTGCAACACCTAAAACCGTAAAAAGGTTACTAAAACAGGGGTTCAAAGTGTTAATAGAGTCGGGTGCCGGAGAGCGCGCCAACTATTCCGATGAAGCATTTAAAGAAGCCGGAGCAGAGATAGTTCCTGATGCAGAAGCTCTATATTTATTATCCCAAATAGTGTTGAAAGTACTTGCTCCAACTCAGGGTGAGATAGAGTTAATGAATCATGGAACGGTTACATTAAGTTATTTGTGGCCTGCACAAAATCCCGATTTATTACAAAAACTTGCCGATAAAAATATAAATGCGATAGCAATGGATGCTATTCCGCGCATATCAAGAGCCCAAAAAATGGATGTACTTTCCAGTATGGCCAATATTGCCGGTTACAGAGCTGTAATTGAAGCGGCTTCGCATTTTGGTCGTTTTTTGAACGGCCAAATAACAGCTGCCGGTAAAGTTGAACCTGCGAAAGTTCTTGTTATTGGTGCCGGTGTTGCAGGTTTGGCAGCTATTGGTGTAGCACACTCGCTAGGAGCTATAGTAAGGGCATTCGATACCCGCAAAGAAGTAGCCGAGCAAATAACCAGTATGGGTGCAGAATTTCTTACCGTTGAGATAGAAGAAGACGGCTCTACTGATTCAGGTTACTCAAAAGTTATGAGTCAAGCATTTATTGATGCCGAAATGGAACTATTTAAAGAGCAGGCAAAAGATGTAGACATAATTATTACCACAGCTCAAATACCGGGACGCGAAGCACCAAAACTAATTCTCGATTATCATGTAGATGCCATGAAACCGGGTTCTGTAATTGTAGACCTTGCAGCATCAACCGGCGGTAACTGTGTTTACACAAAACCGGGTGAAGTATACACTACTAATAACGGGGTTACAATTCTGGGAAAGGTTGACCAGCTTCCCTCACAGGCAAGCCAACTATATGGCAATAACCTTTGCCATTTGCTCGACGATATGGGTAAAGCAGAAGGATTCAGGATAGACATGGACGATGATGTGGTAAAACGAGCAATGGTAACTTACAACGGGAAAATAAACTGGCCTCCTGAACCACTCCCTGTCAGCTCATCTAAACCCAAAATAAAAGAGAAAAAAGTAGAATTTGACCGAGTTGCTCAACAGGCTGCAAAAGCAAAAAAGAAAGCAAAGTCATCTGCTGTTGGTTTGGTTGTAATAGGTGCATTGATTTTAGGAATGGGACAAGTTGCCCCTGCAAGCTTTATGCAACATTTTACAATTTTTGTATTAGCAATATTTGTAGGTTGGCAAGTAATATGGAATGTTACTCACGCACTTCATACTCCACTTATGGCAGTAACCAATGCTATTAGCGGAATTATTATAGTAGGCGGATTATTACAAATGCAGGCAGGAATTAACAACATAATGTCGATACTTGCTTTTGTAGCTGTATTAGTAGCGGGAATAAATATTGTAGGAGGTTTTTTTGTTACTCACCGTATGTTAAAAATGTTTAAAAAATAAACTATGATATCAACTGGAATACAAACAGCAGCATATTTGTTTGCAGGAATATTGTTTATTCTTAGCCTTGGCGGTCTGTCATCGCAGGAGTCGGCTAAGCGCGGGGTTCTTTACGGCATTATAGGTATGGCTATTGCAATAGCTTCGGTAGTATTGGGAGCAGAAGTTAAAGGGCACATATATATTATTATTGCATTGTCAATTGCTTCGGTTATAGGGATAATTGTAGCTAGTAAAGTTGAAATGACAGCTATGCCTCAATTGGTAGCTATACTTCACAGTTTTGTTGGGTTAGCAGCAGTTTTGGTAGGTTTTGGTTCTTATCTTGATCCTCATGCTGCAGAACTTACAGGTGCTGAACGTGCAATTCACTTAGTTGAAGTATTTGCAGGGGTATTTATTGGAGCCATAACATTTACCGGTTCTGTAATAGCATGGGGTAAGCTTGAAGGACGAATTATGAGCAAAGCTCTTGCTTACAAAGGGCGTCATTCTGTTAATATTACTTTAGTAATTATATCAATAGTACTTGGTATTTTATTTGTAAAATCTCCCGGAACAGAAGCTCTGATTGAACTATCAATCATGACAGGTATTGCTCTGTTTATTGGTGTTATGCTTGTAATGGCTATTGGGGGAGCCGATATGCCTGTTGTAGTTTCAATGCTAAACTCATACTCGGGATGGGCAGCAGCGGCAGCAGGATTTATGCTTGGCAATGACCTACTTATAGTTACCGGAGCTCTTGTTGGAAGCTCGGGGGCAATTCTTTCAATTATTATGTGTGAAGCTATGAACCGAAAATTCTTATCGGTTATATTTGGAGGCTTTGGAAACAGTTCTTCGAGCGGTTCAACTAAAATTGAAGGAGAAGTAACATCTGCTTCACATATTGAAGTTGCTAATATGCTCAAGGAGGCAAGGTCGGTAGTAATAGTTCCGGGATATGGTATGGCTGTTGCTAAAGCTCAATATCCTATTTATGAAATGGTTCAAAAGCTAAAAGCTGCAGGGAAAGAGGTTCGTTTTGGTATTCACCCCGTAGCCGGACGCTTACCCGGGCACATGAATGTACTTTTAGCCGAAGCAAGTGTCCCTTACGATATTGTGTTGGAAATGGACGAAATAAATGACGACCTCCCTGAAACAGATTTGGTTATGGTTATTGGAGCCAACGATATAGTAAACCCATCGGCTCTTGAAGATGAAGGAAGTCCAATATACGGTATGCCTGTAATTGAAGTATGGCGAGCAAAAAAAGTAATAGTTATGAAGCGGTCTATGGCTGCCGGTTATGCAGGAATTGAGAACCCCCTTTTCTATAAAGAAAACACCGATATGCTTTACGGCGATGCCAAAGCCAGTGTCGATGAACTGAATAAGGAACTCTAAATTTGGAAACATCTGATAATAAAGGCAGTGTACTGAAGATTAGCCCATTGTCGACTAAAAATCGGACAATTATATCTTCATTTTTTACTACTTTTGCAAAAACATTATTATATGGATAAAAAAAACGATTGCCAATAGGAATCCAAACTTTTAGAGATATACGCGACCCTAAGGAGAATTATGTATATATAGACAAAACTCCCGAAGCTCTGAAGCTTACTGAAAACGGCAAATACTACTTCCTTTCCCGCCCCCGCCACTTTGGTAAATCGCTGTTTTTAGATACCCTTTCAGAAATTTTCTTAGGTCATAAACAACACTTTGAGGGGCTGCATATATACGATAAGTACGACTGGGAACAAAACTACCCGGTTATTAAAATTGACTTTACAGGTGGTGAGCTGTCGAGCAGAGTGTTTATTGAAAATAAAATAACAACTAATCTTAAAGATAATTGCGAATTTAATAATGTGTCATTCAAAGAAAGCGTTGAGAATATTGATTTAGGAACAATGCTTGCCTCTTTGATTAAAACCCTATACAAAAAATACAACCAAAAAGTAGTACTGCTTATTGACGAGTACGACAAACCTATAATTGATAACATAACAAATAAGGAGACAGCCCTTGAAGCACGTAATATTCTTCGAGGATTTTACGCTTCAATAAAAGCTTGCGACCAATACCTCCGCTTTGTATTTATGACCGGTGTAAGCAAGTTCAGCAAGCTAAACCTGTTCAGCGGGCTCAACAACATTCAAGACATTACTCTTAACGAAAAATACGCTACCATAACCGGTTACACTCATAATGATTTAAAAGAATCGTTTACCGACTATCTCGATGGTATTGATTTAGAAAAGGTAAAACAATGGTATAACGGTTACAACTATTTCGGTGAACCAATTTACAACCCATTCGATATACTGCTTTTCCTTTCCGAGAACGGTAAATTCAGCAATTACTGGTGGGAAACAGGTAATCCAAAATTTCTGATTGACATATTGAAAAAGAATAAATATTACCTCCCCGACCTTGAAAATATTGTAGTAACAAAAGAAACACTAAGTGCATTCGATGTAGAGCAAATTGATATAGTTGCACTGCTTTGGCAAACAGGCTACTTAACTTTCGATACGGAGGTAGGCGACGAAAGCTTTTTGCTGTATAAAATGAAAATACCTAATCTGGAGATTCAAAAATCGCTCAACGCCTTATTTTTCGATTATTTGAGCAATATGTCAACTCAAAAAACTACTCACCAGCTTAAAATTCATAATATTCTGAAAAGCAAAGACTTTTCGAGTCTCGAAACCGAAATAAAATCACTTTTCGCTGCCATTCCGTACCATAACTATGTGAACAACAACATGGGTACTTACGAGGGTTACTACGCCAGCGTTATGTACACTTTTATGGCAAGCCTCGGCTTTTTGGCTTATGCCGAAGATACCACCAACAAAGGGCGAGCCGATATGACCCTGACCGGCCCGAACGAAATTGTAATACTCGAATTTAAAGTAGATATGCCCGCCGAAAATGCTCTGCACCAAATTAAAACCAAACGGTACTACGAAAAATACCTGAACCACGGTAAGCAAATATATTTCGTGGGTATGCACTTTAGCAGCGACGAGAAGAATGTGGTGAGTATGGTTTGGGAGAAGATGCAAACAAATACATAAACACTAAATATTTATCCTCTCAACAACAATTGGATAACATGATTAAAATACTCTCTGCCAAACAAATACAAAAAGCCGATACATATACCATAGAACATGAGCCTATTCCATCAATAGAACTTATGGAAAGAGCTGCACACGAACTTAAAATATGGGTATGCTGCAATATTTCAAAAGATAATAATATTGCAATATTTGCAGGAACAGGAAACAATGGAGGCGATGCTTTTGCTCTGGCGCGTATGCTATTTAACGAAGGATATAAAGTATCGGTATATTCACTAAATATTGGCAAAAAATCGAACGCCTGTATTATTAATTACAACAAACTCAATAACTACCCACACATAAAACTACAAGTAATTAATGAAAACACTCCTCTACCCGACCTTACAGAATACAATACAATAATAGATGGTATTTTTGGCAACGGCCTTAACAGACCTATTGCCGGGTATTGGGGTAACCTAATTGAACACATTAACAAATATGCCAAAACAAACAACTCTTTTGAAAACAACCATATAGGAGAAAATGAATCTCTTGCGCAGACTCAAATTATTTCCATTGACATTCCGTCGGGCTTATTTTGCGAAGACAATAAAAATAACACAGGAGCCACAATAACTGCAACACACACTCTAAGCTTTCAGTTCCCTAAGCTCTCGTTTTTATTTGCCGAAAACAGTCAATATGTTGGAAAGTTTCATATTCTAAACATAAACCTCCACCCACAAATAATTAAAGACCTCAGTACAAAATACCGAGTTATTGAAAAAAGAGACATTACACCACTTATTCGCAAACGAAACACATTTGACCATAAAGGCACATATGGCCATGCTTTTCTTATAGCAGGTGGATACCAAAAAACCGGAGCAGCTGTACTTGCAGCTCGGGCCTGTCTTAAAACAGGCGTTGGATTATTAACGGTTCATGTACCCCAATCGGCATATAACATTATGCAAACCGCTGTTCCCGAAGCCATGCTCTGTATTGATGAAACTGAAATGGAATATTGTTCAGCAAAAAACATTAATAACTATACCAACATAGGAATTGGACCGGGAATAGGCACAAAAAAATCGATTCAAAACGCCCTGTTTCAATTAATCACTAACTATTCAAAACCTTTAGTTATTGATGCCGATGCAATTAATATTATTGCAGAAAATAAAGAGTGGCTCAAACTATTACCACACAACTCTATATTAACACCTCACCCTGGCGAATTCGACAGACTTACATACAAACACAAAAGTGGATACCACCGTTTGCAAACCCAACAAGAACTCTCTATCAAATACAATATTATAATAGTTCTAAAAGGTGCTTTTACATCTATATCTGAGCCTTGCGGAAATATTTTTTTCAACCCTACCGGAAATCCCGGAATGGCAACCGCCGGCAGTGGCGATGTTTTGACCGGAATTATTTTATCTTTGCTTGCACAGGGATACTCGCCCATTAACGCCTCTATAACCGGAACTTACTTACACGGCTTGGCAGGCGATATTGCAAAAAATGAAACCGGCGAAGAATCTCTTATTGCATCTGACATAATAAACAACATTGCAAATGCGTATAAATATGTAAAACAATAAATATGTTAAAAATATTATCACCCGCTTTAATAATTACACTACTGTGTAATACTGCTTACACTCAAACTCATATCAACGAAGTAACACCAATTACAAACAGTATTGACGTAAACGGAACTCAAATATTTTATAGCCTTCCGAAAAATGCCATTGAAATTACACTTTCGGTAAATATTACTGAACATTACAAAGGCCCTTACTCGGCATACTCTCAAAAATATTTGAATATAACCGACGGAGTAATACTCCGCGATGCAATGCTATACAATATTGAAAAAGCAGAACTAAACCGATTAAGCTATCCCGATTCAAGCAAACTATATTGCCTAAAAATAAACAATGAAAATCCACCATTCATTCAACTAAACCCCGATGGAGTAATTCTTGGCTGCAATGTTCAGGAAAATATTGAAGGATATAATATTTATAATCCTCAACTTGTTTCACCACAAATTAACGAAACCAACTTTGCATTTACCGATTTAGGTACAAAATCGTTCCTTACCGAAAAACCTATCACCCTTTACAAAACTATTCCTACCGACTCTGTTCCTCGAAAAGTTGCTTACATAAAAGAGCAACTTGTTGAAACATCAACAGAAGAAAATGCCGCTGCTGCAGCCGCATTTATAAGAAAAATACGCAAACGCCGTTTAAAAATTATTGCCGCCATGGAAGGCGAAGTTACAACTGTTAGTAATGACAATCTCGAAATATCAATTGCCGAAATAAACAAACTGGAAAATGAATATATTGCCCTGTTCACCGGTAAAACATTTGAATACAATCAAACTGTGAAAGTAATATTTGAACCCTCGCACATACAAGAAACAGAACAAAAAATTATTGCTTGGTTTAGTCCTACCGAAGGTATTACCACAAGTAAACCATCGAACAAACGAAACGACTATGAACCTATCTTAATTAACATAACGCCTACATATAGCCTGCCCGAAACTAAAGTTCTCACAACCGACAATACTCAAAAAACCCCTACAACTATCAAATACGGCCTGTATAACCAAATACCCGGAAACGTAAATATTACTCTGCAACTAATTGACAAAAAACTTGCGGTTCAACAATTTCAGATAGCTCAGAAAGGTAAAACTATACCGTTACCGGCTACTTACATTAATAACTCAAAATATGGCATTGAATTTTATCCTGAAACCGGTATGGTAAAACGAATCCATTCCTATTAAATGGCAATAGAACCACAATTCTGACAGCCAACACCACTTATAAAATCCAAATGAATGCAACCGTATGCATTTTATAAGCCTCTGATTATTATACTTTCATATAAAATTTTATCTTTGGTATACCTTAATACAAATCGATAGACCAAAACCCTTACTATCAAAGGTATTGAGCCATATATCACAAATTATTAACAAATCAATAAAAGTATGAAAGGACTAAAAATCGTTGTACTTGCCAAACAAGTTCCCGACACACGGAACGTAGGCAAAGATGCAATGAAAGCCGATGGTACCGTAAACCGTGCCGCACTACCAGCCATTTTCAATCCCGAAGATTTAAACGCTCTTGAACTGGCTCTAAACATTAAAGATTCGAACCCAGGAACAACAGTAACCGTTCTTACCATGGGGCCCGGAAGGGCTGCTGAAATTTTGCGCGAAGCAATTTACAGAGGTGCCGACAACGGAGTACTGCTTACCGACCGAGCATTTGCCGGAGCCGATACGCTAGCCACTTCTTATGCTCTATCAAGGGCTATTGCAAAAATGGATAAAGTAGACCTTATTATTGCAGGCCGACAAGCTATTGACGGCGATACTGCTCAGGTTGGTCCACAGGTTGCCGAAAAACTAAACATCCCTCAAATAACTTATGCCGAAGAGGTTATTTCCATAAAAAAAGAAAAATTAACTGTAAAACGCCGTATTGAGGGAGGTATTGAAATAGTTGAAGGTAAAATGCCTTGCGTAATAACAGTTAATAACTCTGCTCCCGACTGTCGTCCGCGCAATGTTCGCCGATTAATGAAATACAAACATGCCACTACTGTAAGCGAACGTCAGGAAACAGACGACGACTACATAGGTATGCAAAATGGCAGAGAATACCTCGATATTCCGGAGTGGACTGTGAATAACATTGAAGCCGATATAATCCAGCTTGGACTCAGCGGTTCGCCAACTAAAGTAAAACAAATTGAAAGTGTTGTTTTTGCCGCCAAAGAATCGAAAAAACTAACCGATTCCGACAAAGATATCGACTGGCTGATGAAAGAACTTATTTCAAACCATACCCTTGGATAAAAAAGGGTAAAATAATATGAGACATGAGATATTAGAATAACATCGCTTATTACAAAAGTTCTCTATACTCTCTACTATAATCCAAAATCTAAAAAATAATAAGATGAATAACGTTTGTGTATATTGCGAACTCGACGAGGGCAAAATAGCCGATGTAAGCCTTGAGCTTATGACAAAAGGGCGAACCTTAGCCAATGAACTTGGCGTGCAACTCGAAGCCCTTGTTATTGGCAGCAATTTGAAAAATATTGAAAAGCAACTTCTCCCTTATGGAGCCGATAAAATTTTTATTGCCGACGATAAAAGGTTAGACCCCTACGTAACTCAACCTCACACTACTATTACGGTTAATGTTTTTGAAAAAGAAAAACCGCAAATAGCTCTAATGGGTGCAACTATAATAGGTCGAGACCTGGGACCGCGTGTTTCCTCTGCTCTGAAAAGTGGTCTTACAGCCGACTGCACCAGCCTTGAAATAGGCCCACACGAAGATAAAAAACAGGGAAAAACATATGAAAACCTACTCTATCAAATACGCCCGGCATTTGGCGGCAACATTGTTGCTACTATCATTAACCCCGACTGCCGCCCTCAAATGGCTACCGTTCGTGAAGGGGTAATGAAAAAAGAAATATTCAACGAAAACCACAAAGGCGAAATAATTAATATCGATGTTGATAAAATACTTACCGATACCGACTTCTTGGTTAAAGTTATTGAACGCCATGTTGAAAAATCGAAAATCAACATTAAAAACTCTCCAATAATTGTAGCCGGTGGCTATGGCGTTGGTTCAAAAGAGAACTTCCAACTGCTTCACAACTTTGCCGACCTTATTGGTGGCGATGTGGGAGCTTCGCGTGCTGCTGTCGATGCCGGATACGCTGAACACGAACGACAAATAGGTCAAACAGGTGTTACCGTGCGTCCAAAACTATACATTGCCTGTGGTATTTCCGGTCAGGTTCAGCATACCGCAGGTATGGAAGAGTCAAGTATGATTATTGCCATAAACAACGACCCCGAAGCTCCGATAAATAAAATTGCCGACTACGTAATTACCGGAAACGTTGAAGACGTTATTCCTAAAATGATGAAGCAATACAAAGCCAATACAAAGTAAGAATTATGAATAGCAAATATTGAAGGTATTAATTTCAACTTTCATTATTCAAAGTTCATCATTCAAAATTCACTAAATTATTAACGAAATAAAATTTATAATAAAATGGCAAACTTTTATACGGATACTCCGGAATTGAAATTTCATTTGGAACACCCATTAATGAAAAAAATAGTTGCTCTTAAAGAGCGCAACTTTGCCGATAAAAACAAATTCGACTATGCCCCAATCGATTTTGAAGACGCTATGGACAGCTACAACCAGGTATTGGAAGTGGTTGGCGAAATATGTGGCGATATAATTGGACCAAATGCCGAAAGTGTTGATGCCGAAGGCCCTAAAGTTGAAGACGGAAGGGTTATATATGCTTCCGGCACAGAAAAAAACCTCGACGCACTTGTTAAAGCCGGCCTAATGGGAATAACACTGCCACGTGAATACAACGGGCTCAACTTCCCTATTGTCCCTTACATTATGGCTGCCGACATGGTTTCACGAGCCGATGCCGGTTTTGTTAATATATGGGGGCTGCAAGATTGTGCCGAAACCATAAACGAATATGCAAGCAATGAACAAAAAGCAAAATACCTGCCGCGAGTTTGTGCCGGCGAAACCATGGCAATGGACTTAACCGAACCCGATGCAGGTTCCGACCTTCAGGCTGTTATGCTCAAAGCTACATATAGCGAAACAGACAACTGTTGGTATTTAAACGGTGTAAAACGTTTTATTACTAACGGCGACGGTCATATTTCACTTGTTCTTGCCCGCTCCGAAGAAGGAACTTCCGATGGTCGCGGCTTGTCAATGTTTATTTACGACAAAAACGATGGTGGCGTTACAGTTCGCCGTATCGAAAATAAACTTGGAATTAAAGGGTCTCCTACTTGTGAACTCGTATTTAAAAACGCTAAAGCCGAATTATGCGGCGACCGCAAAATGGGGCTAATTAAATACGTAATGGCACTAATGAACGGAGCTCGATTAGGCATTGCTGCTCAGTCGGTTGGTGTATCAGAAGCTGCTTACCGTGAAGCATTAAGCTATGCCAAGGAACGATACCAATTTGGAAAGCCAATTATTGAATTTCCTGCCGTATATGAAATGGTAGCACTTATTAAAGCAAAACTCGATGCTTCTCGCTCGCTGCTATATGAAACATCGCGCTTTGTCGATATCTACAAAACATATATGCACATAGCCGAAGAACGTCAACTTGAAAAAGAGGAACGCGACGAAATGAAAAAATATCAGCGTATGGCCGATATGTTTACTCCCCTGGCTAAAGGACTTGGTTCTGAATTTGCAAACCAGAATGCCTATGATTCACTTCAAATACATGGTGGTAGCGGCTTTATGAAAGATTATCCCATTGAACGTATCTACCGCGACGCCCGCATTACTTCAATATACGAAGGTACTACTCAGCTACAAGTTGTTGCTGCCATACGTGGCGTTACTACCGGTAATTTACTAAAGCAAATACGCGATTATGAAGCTGCCGAAATAAAACCCGAACTACACTCTTACCGTCGTATATTAATATCAATGACCGAAGAGTACGAAGCTGCCGTTGAAAAAGTTAACGGAATTAATAACAATGAATTTACCGACTTCCACGCTCGCAGAATGGTTGAAATGGCCGGCAATATTGTTATGGGCTACTTACTTGTTTTGGATACCGACCGCGACCACAATTACTGGAAATCAACCGAAGTATTCTTAAAATGGGCGCGTGCTGCTAACGCTCAAAACTCTGAGTTCATTAAACACTCAAACATAAATGATTTAGGAAAATTCAAACAGAACTAAATAATTTTGAAAACCACTAAGAACACAAAGTTTTAAACTATAACATTTGTGTCTTAGTGGTATTATTCCCTATAATCAAAAAATATATTTAACCCGGAAACTTCGCCCTGGGAATACTTGCTTCACGCAAATTATTGGCCATATCCCAAAAGTAGGCTTCACTATTTACTATCCTAAACAAAACAAGATTTACTTCCTCTGACGATGTTAAATCATTCAACCACGGGCGCTCTGTAAACAAACGCTTTTCCAGCTCTTTATTCTCTATTATCTCAACTTCACCGGTTACTCTTAGCTCTTTTGTTGCCATCGGATTTTCAGAGTTTATATAAAGAAATGCCACTTCAACATTTCGATTTTCCATAATTTGCCCGGGCAATCTCTTAACTGATCCTGTATGGAAATAAAAACCGGTTTCGTCAGCAAACCAAAGTTGCATCCCTCTTACCCTTGGCCTATTATTATCTACTGTTGCCAAATGAGCTACCTGTACTTTATTTGCAAATGAAAGCACTTCCTGTTGTAATTCAGTTAATTCCATAATATTGTATTTTAAGTTTATACAATATTACAAACTACTCAACCATACTCTTATCAAAATTGAATCAAATAATATCAATTATCAATTAACACAAATACCTCTCTCGATACATTTTGGGAGTTATCCCTTCTCCTTCAATAAAACAATGAGAAAAATACGAAGAACTTGAAAAGCCACACTCCAAAGCCACTTCTGTTAAATCTAACTTCCCTTCTTTCAACAATACCTTTGCCCTTTCTAATCTAACATACTTTACATACTCATTGGGTGTTCGCTGTGTTACTTGCTTAAACACCCTATTAAACTGAGGCAACGACAAATTAGCCTGCCACGCTAAATCTTCAACAACAATCTTCTTACTTATATTTTTATATATAAACAAAACTGCCCTATTTATATCATCCCGATTATATACCGGTACTTCATCACAATCTACACAAACCATTGACCTAACAAGCATATGTACCAAACTCTCTGATAGTAGCCCAAGCACATCTCTTTTCATAGGCATATTATGCTTTATCTCATACATATACTGCTTTAGCAAATTAAGCAATTGAGCATCAATTGAAAATACACCACCCCTAAAAAGTGGGTTTTCACTCGTATAATTTTTATAAATTCTTTCAAAATAATTAACACTCACAAAAACCGCATAATAACTGGCAAAACCCTCTTCTATAATTTCCTGATGCTCTACATTTGGCGAAAAAGCAACACATGTATACCCCTTCATTTTGGGTATTACTACCTCCTTACCTTCAACCTTAAATAAACTATCCTCACTATTATCGACATAAATAATAAATGAATATGAATTATGCGAGTGATTTGGCATAACCGCATAATGACAATAATTATATAAAGGAATAAATACACTTACATTTTCATTAATATAATAATCAATATTTCTAAATAAATTAGAAAGTGCCTCAGTCGACATATTTCCCACATGACTATTAATTATATCTATTTCCTCTTTCTGTAATTCCATAAAACCAAATACTTGCTGTTTTGCAACATATTTTCTAAAATACTATTTTTGCAAACTTAAAAATACACAATATGCTGGTTGCTAAAGATAAAATCAAAAATAACATAGGTGAATATATAATTTATATGTATCAAATTGAAGATATGATACGCGCCTGCAAGTTGGATAAAAATACGATTGAAACCAATATAGTTTCACAATACAAGGTTAACAATACAACATTAGCAGAAATACGCAACTGGTATTTTGGATTAATTGACCTTATGAATGAAGAAAAAATACATAAAAACGGGCATCTTAGTATCATTACCAATAAAGTAAACGAAGTTAATGACTTTCATCTATACCTGTTATCGCGACACGACCAAAATAGTTATTTGGAATTATGCAATGCAACTGCTCCATATTTAACAACACTCCGACAAAAGCAAAACACACAAACTAATGATATTCAAACCATTACCGACACTATATATGGTTACTATTTACTGAAACTAAAAAAACAAGATATATCAGACGAAACCAATGAGGCTGTTCTCAAATTCAGCAAGCTCATGGCTGTTTTATCTAAAAAATTTAAAGAATATGAAACAGGTGAGTTTAAAATAGAATAGCAATTAGCCAAGTTCTCCTTCCTTATTCCTTAAGCCAATAACCAGAACGTCGTCAACCTGTTCGTATTTACTGCCTCTCCAATCGTCAAGAGCTTTCTTAATTATTGTTTTTTGCTCACGCATAGTAAGAGGACTAATTTCAAATAGCAACTCTTTGAATCGTTTTGTCAGAAATTTCTTCCCCTGCTCTCCTCCAAATTGATCAATAATACCGTCAGAAAAAATATACAAAGAATCATCTTCTTTAAAATCGTAAGTATGCTTTGTGTACGAACTTAGCGTAGTGCCTGTTATACTACTTGTAATAGGAATTTTATCGCCTTTAACTTCAATAAACCTACCATTACTAAACAAATACAACGGACGCAGTGCTCCTGCATACTCTAGTTTACCCTCTTTTTTATCAACTACAACCAAAGCCACATCCATTCCATCCGATGTTTGTACACGGTTATCGGTTTTAAGTGCAATTTTAATTTTCCTGTTTAGCTGTTTTAAAATCTCAACCGGATCCGACACATTATTATGAATAATAATAGAATTAAGCAAATAGTTACCTATAATTGACATAAAAGCCCCCGGAACACCATGCCCTGTACAATCTACTGCTGCTATAAAATATTTATCCTCAATTCGGTGATACCAATAAAAATCACCACTAACTATATCCTTCGGTAAAAACAGAACAAAACTATCGTAAAAGTCTCTTTGAATCTGTTTTGCTTTAGGCAAAATTGCCGACTGTATCCTTTTGGCATATCTAATACTATCCATCAACCGAACCTGTTGCTCTTCTAAATCTTCCTCACGCTTTAGTACTATATTTTTTTGAGTTTCTGCTTCCTTTCTCTGCTCATTCAACTCATTCTCATAATTTTTTAATCTGGTAATATCAGTATCTATTGCTATTAAATGCTTTATTTCACCATCCTTGCTTAATATTGGCGTCAATGTTGTCTGATACCACACCCTTCCTCCTCCGGGCTTATTGTGCTCCGATTCAAATGAAACAACCGTTTTTTCTCGCAAACAAGTATTAAACACATGCTTAATATTGTTATTAGTCTCCATATCTGTAATCTTAAGCTTATTTTCACGTTGACGATATCTTTCATGCGACATATCGTGTAGTATTCCAAACGATGAATTAAACCAATCTAAATCGCCATTGGGGTTTAGTATATATATAAGATTATCAGTTTCACTTGCTACTAACGAAAGTTTTTCAAGCTCTACATTCTTTATTTCAAGCAATTCCTTTTGTGCTCTTAACTCTTCCCTTTGTGTTTGAAGAGTCTCTTTCTGAATTAGTAATTCTTCGTGCTGAGAACGCAACTCCTCTTTCTGAATACTTAATTCCTGAGTTCGCTTATCAACCTTCCTCTCCAACTCTTTATTCATTACCAACAGCTCACTCTTAGCCTTTTGATATTTTAATACAAATATTAACGAGTATACTATGAAAAATGAAACTATAACACCCAACGAAAATTGAACCTCTCCTATCAAAGCCCCTTTCACTCCATAATGGTGAATAATATTTGAAATCAGAGCCAATACATATACTGAATATATAAAAGTATATAGCCCCTTATAAAGGGATTTATTCTCATATGCTACACGTAATCCTATCAATGCTGCCACCATACTTAAAAGTGTAACTACTAATAAAGCAATTGTATTTAACCCTGCTATATTAAATAACTGCACCAAAACTAAAAGCAAAAATATTCCTAACGATGTCTTATAAAACAATACTAAATTTTTACCCTCTTCTCTTATTCTGAAAACAATATATGTGTAAAAAATAAACATAAAGCCCGAAAATATATACAGAACCCTACCCATAATATTATTAAACAAAGGGTAGCTTGGCCATATATACTGAAATAAAACACCTTCACTCCACGACTTATACAACACCAACGACAAAAGAAAAAATACAAACAATAAGTATGATTTATCGTGCTCTGAATAGTATAAAACTATTAATATAAAAACAAGAAATACCGACACTAAATAATACCCCCACCGCATACTATTTCTACTCTCTACATCTTTATTGTACAACGATGCAGGCTTCAATGATAAATCAATATGCAATGCACTTCTATTATCGGATATAAACAAACAAAAATCACCTTGCTCCTTAGGTTTTAGTTTTATATAGAAAAGAAAATCTTTATCCTTTATTTGTCGCTGCCCAAATGGATGCTTTGCTCCGGTAGTATAATAAGCAGAATCAATTGACGAGAAAAAAGTAACATTCTCAAGTGTATTATTTTCAACTCCAAATACCAGTGTTTGATAATCTTCAGTAGTATTCTCAACCGAAAACTTATACCACTGGCTAGGTGCTCTGCCACTAAAATAAAACGACGAACTTTCCGATTGCAATAAAGCATCATCGAGCTTTCCATTCATAATCATTTCAAAAGAGTATGCCCCCATTTCATCGTGTAAATAATAAATATTACCCGACAAATCGTATGGCAATTCTTCATTTGATGATGTGATTATAATACCGGCATTAGCCGAAAATAAACACACAAAAAATGAAAATAAAATGATTAAATGCTTTCCCATAAATACAAGTGGTTGTTTGTATTTCTAAAATTAGAATTATTTTTTTATAAACATAAATACAGCACAAAAATACTTACAATACCTCAGAAAATATCGCAATAAAGTAATATTTGATTAACCACTGCTATTTCTCCCCGAATGCTACTTTTCCCCTGTCTAAAAAATCAATAAATGAATCAACATTCAAATCGTATGCCTTGGGCTGCACAAGTAGTTCACCGTTATGGTCAAGCAATACATAATATGGCTGAGCATTTTTATTAAAATTGTATACCTGAAAGTCGGCCCATTTCTTACCAATAGTTTTCTTTATTTTATTATCGTGCAATGACATTACCCATTCACTTTCAGCTAATTCCGTCTTATCATCAACATAAAGAGCTATTACAACATAGTCTTCTGTTATTCGTTTTAACACCTGAGGTTCCGACCAAACATTTGCTTCCATTTCTCTACAATTAACACACCCATGCCCTGTAAAATCAATAAAAATGGGCTTATTTAACTCCTTTGCACACTTTAAGCCTTGCTCATAGTCGAAATACCCTTTTATTCCATGTGGTAAATGAAATAAATCGCCATATTTAGGCGATTCACAAATATTGCTTTCCGAATCAATCTCTTCAAGAATTAATGCTGCATTCTGGCGTGCAATCCCTTTCAAATCGAAATCGTGACTCTTCATTGGAGGCAAGTAACCCGAAAGCGCCTTTAAAGGTGCTCCAAACATACCCGGTATTAAATATACTACAAAAACAAGAACCACTGATGCTACAAATAACCTTGGAACCGATAAATACTTAACTTCAGAGTCGTGTGCAAATTTTATTTTTCCTAATAAATATAACCCCAGCAAACCAAAAATAACTATCCACGCAGCTATATACACTTCCCTGTCCAATATTCCCCAATGGTATGCCTGATCTGAAACACTTAAAAATTTTAAAGCAAGTGCAAGTTCTATAAAACCTAACACTACTTTTACGGTATTTAACCAACCACCCGATTTTGGCAGCGACTTTAACCATTGCGGAAATATTGCAAACATTGTAAAAGGCAATGCTAAACCTAAGGAAAAACCCAACATTCCAACTGTTGGTTCACCATACTGAACTAACAAATCAATAAACGAATAATCAATACCTGCCTCAACCGTTAATCCGGTCAATGATTGAACTATTATAGTTCCCACAATTGGTCCGGTACAAGAGAAAGAAACCAATACCAATGTAAATGCCATAAAAAAAGCACCGGTAAAACCTCCTTTATCTGCATTTCGGTCAGCCCTATTTACCATACTACTTGGCAGGGTAATATCAAACATACCAAAAAATGAAGCTGCAAAAACAATAAATATTAATGTAAATAATACATTAAAAAACCAACCGGTACTTAATGTATTCGCAAAGTCGGCTTCTAAAATATTTGAACCCAAAAAGGCCGTAAGCAATGTTAAAACAATAATTGGAACTGTATATATAAGAACAATTGACAACCCATAAAGCATAGCCTGTAACTTTGCCTTACTTTTAGTTTTTCCGCCATGCATAAAAAACGATACAGTCATTGGAATAATAGGAAAAACACAAGGAGTAACCAATGTTAAAAGACCTCCTACAAAAGCTATTATAAAAAACAACCACATCGATTGTTTGCTTACCTCTAATATTGACTTATCTACATTTAATTCAATAGTCGACTTGTAATATGTTTCTGCATTTCCAACTTCAACAGCCAAAACCTCACCTTTAATTGGAAATTCAAAATCTTTGTCGAGCTTAACACATTGTTCATCATTACATACCATATAATCAATAGCACCCTGTACATAAGCAACATCGGCCACAACTCTAACTTTTTGTTTAAATACTGCCGCATTTTTGTAAAAACGACTTACTGCCCCTGTCAACTCCTCAAACTCTTCATACACTTTAGAATATGGCACAACAGTATCAATAAGCTCTACGCCAATTAATGAATCAAAAATAAACTTTGTTGGTAATGAATAATTTTCGGGTGGTAGATACTGTGCATATAAATGCCAGCTTTCCTGTATGGAAGCTTCAAAAACTAATTCGTATTCAGAATCAGAAATCTTTTCTGTCTTAAAATTCCAAACAACAGGCTCAAGGAGTTGAGCATTAACATTCAGTACAGAAATAGCAATAAAAAACAGTAACAACAACTTTTTCATTAGTCCTAATTTTAACATTAATCCCGAAACGATTAATATTTTCATTTCGGGACTATAAAATTAAAACAATTAACTAATTAAAAAACGTATTAATTCAATATTCTGTCACCATGTTTATCGTAAAAGTGATATTCAAGGAAAGTAAGAGAATTTGAACTCTTTATTTTTAAACGTTTCAAATATTTAACACGCCACTTAAAACGTATTGAAAAGAACCCTTTATTTAAAAATGATGCTACAAACGGATGCACCACTAATGTTATTTTTCTGTTTTTATATTTACTTAATGTCCAACGTACATGATTCTCCAATTCATCAATCAATAGTACAGTTGGGTTAACCTCACCGGAACCATTACACGACGGGCATTTTTCAATTGTCTTAATATTCATTTCAGGACGAACACGCTGGCGTGTTATCTGCATAAGACCAAACTTACTCAATGGCAATATATGATGTTTAGCCCTGTCGGTCGACATAAACTCTTTAAGCTTTTCGTGAAGCTTTTGCTTGTTGTCCTGAGAGTGCATATCAATAAAATCGATAACAATAATACCTCCCATATCACGAAGCCTCAACTGCCTGGCTATTTCCTTAGCAGCAGCAATATTTACATCAATTGCATTCTCTTCCTGATTGCTCGACGATTGTGTTCTGTTACCCGAATTTACATCTATAACATGAAGAGCTTCAGTGTGTTCAATCACAAGATAGGCACCTTTTTGCACAGCAACACTTTTACCAAAAAGAGCTTTTATTTGCTTTTCTAAACCAAAATGCTCAAATATAGGATGCGACCGTTTATAGTGTCTTACTATCTTCTCTTTTTCGGGAGCAATAGCCTTAATGTAATCTCTGGTTTCTTCAAACATTTTCTGATCATTTATGAAAATGTTGTTAAAATCAGAGTTTAGTATATCGCGAAGTATTGTTTCAGTTCTATTAAGCTCACCTAAAACAAGCTTTGGAGGCTTATTTTTTATATTTTGAATTGCTCCCTCCCATTTAACTACCAACTCTCTTAACTCTGAATCAAGATCGGCTACCCGCTTACCCTCAGCAACAGTTCTAACTATTACACCATAGTTTTTAGGCTTAATACTACGTATTAACTTTCTTAAACGATCTCTCTCTTCGGCACTCCCTATTTTCTGCGAAATAGATATTTTATCGGTAAATGGAATTAATACAAGATTCCTTCCGGCAATAGATATTTCCGAAGCTAAACGCGGACCCTTTGTAGAAATTGGTTCTTTTGCAACCTGAACCAATATTGTTTGCCCTTCTGATAAAACCTGCTGAATTTTACCGTTTTTATCTATATCGGGTTCGAGAGTCATTCTCGAAAGAGGTATATTCTTCTGCTTCGGGTCTAACGCCCTGCTCAAATATTTATCTAATGATTTAAATGTATGACCTAAATCGAGATAATGCAAAAAAGCATCCTTTTCGTACCCAACATCAACAAAAGCAGCATTTAGGCCGGGCATAATTTTCTTTACCTTCCCTAAATAAATATCACCTACCGAAAAGTTGGTGTTATTCTTCTCTTTACTAAGCTCAACAAGGCTTTTATCTTCCAATAAGGCTATTACTACTTCCGACGAATTTGCATTTATTACAAGTTCTTTACTCACAGTAGATTACTTAATATATTTGAAGATTCTTTAATTAAGGAAGATATTTTTTTGAGTCATCATGGTACCTTTAAATACAATCAAAGAAACCATCATGTTTTTCAAAATGCTTATTAACCTTCCCATTTGTGCTTGCAAAACATATAAAAAAACAAATAAACCTAAAGAGAATTTTCCCTCTAGGTTTATTCAAAACTCGCAAAAAAGAAAATTATTTCTTCTTCTTGTGTCTGTTTTTACGAAGACGCTTTTTACGCTTATGCGTGGCCATCTTATGTCTTTTTCTTTTCTTTCCGCTTGGCATAATTCGTAAATTTTAAATTGTTATTTTTTAACCTTATCCTTAACTTGACTCACAAAACTTTTTGCCGGTTTAAATGAAGGGATAAAATGTTCCGGTATTATCATTGTTGTATTTTTAGAGATATTTCTTGCTGTTTTTTCAGCTCTCTTCTTTACCACAAAACTCCCAAATCCTCTCAAATATACATTATTACCATCTTCTAATGATGATATAATACCGTCCATAAAAGCCTCAACAGTTTTCTGAACTGTTACTTTTTCAATTCCGGTATTTTTTGAAATCTCATTAACAATATCCGCTTTTGTCATTTCTAAAACCTTTTATAATCAATAATTTATTTTGTCAAAAAAAGTGTCGCAAATATAAATGTTTAATTCAGAATATAAAAACAAAAAGTTCTATTTTATACAAACAAATCATTTTTAGTGATAACTGTTTGTTTTTCAGCTATTTTACACACACATAATCTTATCGCTTACTATTTTTTATCGCCAAATAAAAAAAGTTTGTAATTTAGCTCTTTGAAATTATAACCTAAAACAATTAGAAATGATTAACAAAGTGATTCTTGTTGGAAACGTAGGGAAAGACCCGGAAGTACGACACTTGGAAAACGGAACAGCAGTAGCCTCATTCTCTCTTGCTACTTCTGAAACCTACAAAGACAGAGATGGCAACCGCCAAACCAGAACCGAATGGCACAATATTGTTCTTTGGAGAGGACTGGCCGATGTTGTAGAAAAATATGTAAAGAAAGGTCAAATGCTTTATATAGAAGGTCGCTTAACCTCTCGCTCATACGATGGTCAAGACGGCAATAAAAAATATATAACTGAGATAGTTGCAAACGAAATGAAAATGTTTCCAAAAGGAAATTCAGGCTCAGGCTCAGCCGACAACTACGAACAAAAACACGCTCCTGTTGAATCAACGGTAAGTGAACCTGATTTGGAAACTGACGATTTGCCATTTTAATTTTACAAACTAAATATTTAAGAAATTGGAAAGTGACCCTCTAGTCAGCATGGTAATATTAAGTAATCTTAATATTACCTTTTCGCCACTAAACATATCAACTGCATTTAGTTTAGCCGGCACCATTCTTTTATTACTATGCTCTGCCCTTATTTCCGGTTCCGAAGTTGCTTTTTTTTCACTTAGTCCGGGTGAAATAAAAAGTTTCGACGATTGTTCTGAGTCAAAAAGAAAAAGTGTTGCAAAACAACTTCTTAACAAACCCAAACACTTACTTGCAACCATCTTAGTTGCCAACAACTTTATAAATATTGGAATTGTAATTCTTTCCAGTTATACTGTTTCTGAAATAGTGAGCTTTGGTAACTCGTACGCTTTAGCGCTACTCTTTCAGATTGTTTTAATAACATTTCTTCTTTTACTCTTTGGTGAAATTATACCTAAAGTATATGCCAATCAATATGCCGAAAAGGTTACACTTGTCATGTCTATTCCATTAAAAACTCTCGATTATATTTTTAAACCTATAAGCATTCTGCTGGTTTCATCAACCAAATTTGTTGACAAACGTTTTTCTAAAAAGCAAAATATTTCAATTGGCGACTTATCGAATGCACTTGAAATAACTACCGAAGATATAGCTGAAGAAAAAGATATACTTAAAGGAATTGTAGAATTTGGAAACATTGAAGCATCATCAATAATGTGTCCCAGAGTTGATGTAACTGCATTGGAACTAAAAACTCCTTTCAACAGTGTTGTTGCAAAAATTATTGATGCCGGCTATTCAAGAATACCTGTTTACGATAACACATCGGATCACATAAAAGGGGTACTCTATATAAAAGATTTGTTACCATACATTCACCAAAGCGATAATTTTAACTGGCAACGCCTAATTAGAACACCCTATTTTGTGCCTGAAAACAAAAAAATAAATGAACTACTTGAAGAACTACAAGCAAAAAAAATACATATGGCTATTGTAGTTGACGAATACGGCGGCACTTCAGGAATTGTTACCATGGAAGATATTCTTGAAGAAATAGTTGGTGAAATACCTGATGAATTTGACGATGAAGACTTAACATTTACAAGAGTTAATAACAATACATTTATTTTTGAAGGTAAAACTCTATTAAATGATTTCTTCAGAATAATGGATATTGACAATACTATTTTTGACAATGTAAGAGGTGATGCTGATACTTTAGCGGGACTTATTCTTGAAATTAAAGGTGATTTTCCTCAGCTTTATAACAAAATTCAATATCACCCTTTTGAATTTACAATTGAAGAGGTAGACAAAAGGCGGATTAAGAAAATTAAGACTACTATTAATAGACAATAAATTGAAAAACAGATTACTTTTTTGTGTGTTTGCTACCTCAATAATACTATTGGGCTGCAAAAACGAGTATACACCAAAGCCCAGAGGTTATTTCAGAATTGACTTTCCTGAGAAAGACTATACACTAACACCCGACTTTCTCCCCTACAGGTTTGAATATCCAAAATATGCTGCTTTAGTAAAACAAAACAAAAACAATGAAGAAAAATACTGGATTGACATAGCCTACCCTAAACAGAAAGCAATTATTCACTTTAGCTATAAAGCTATAGATAATAATCTTGCCACATACTTGTCTGACTCCAGAAATTTTGCATACAAACACACTATAAAGGCCGATGCTATTAGCGAAAGCCGATTTGAAAATCACGGAAAAAAGACTTTTGGCATACTATATGAAATTCAGGGTGATGCTGCTTCGAATTTACAATTCTTTTTAACCGATAGTACAACCCATTTCATAAGGGGAGCCTTGTATTTTAACGTTGCTCCCAACAAGGATTCATTAGCCCCGGTTATTGATTTTATTGAACAAGACATAGTTCATATTATGGAAACTTTCGAATGGAATTAATGCTATGCCTCAATTTTTAAAAGAAGAAAATGATGATTTCACCATTGGAATATGGAAAACAACTGAGTCTTTAGAGTATTATTTATCATCGGTAACATTATCTGATACTGAATATGACTATTTTTCAAAAATCACAAACGAGTCAAGAAAAAAGGAATATTTAGCCGTACGAAAGCTGCTTTTAGAGCTTACTAATAAAGACACTTCAATTATTTACTCGCAAGAAGGCAAACCTAAATTACTCAACAACAACAACGCTAACATAAGCATAACACATACTAAAAATTTTGTAGCTATTATTATTTCCCAAAAACACATAACCGGTATTGATATTGAACATATATCAGACAGAGTATTACGAATTCGCAAAAAATTTCTCGATACTAATGAACTAGAGTGGTGCAATACTGTTGAAAAACATATTATTTGCTGGAGCGCAAAAGAAACTATTTTTAAATTATTTGGGAAAAATATTGACTTTAAAGACATTAAAATAAATACATTTGAAGTATTAGAAAACACTGGAACCATCAATGCTGCATTAATAAAAAATACCAACAAACAATTTATTGTTTCATACAGAAAAATTGAAAACAACTTTCTTACTTTTACATTACACTCTTAGTATAAAAAATATATTTGATGCAAAACAAACTACTTAACATACTTTCAAACAACAAAAAAAACCTTGCATTACTAATAGACCCCGATAAGCACACTCCTGAATCGCTACAAAAACTTATTGAAGAAACGAATAAATATACCTATCCAAATATAATTCTAGTAGGAGGAAGCTTGATATTTAGCGACATTGAAAATACTATCAATTATATAAAATCACTTTCCAACAAACCTGTATACATATTCCCCGGCAATAATTGCGACCTTAGTAAAAATGCCGACGGTATATTATTATTATCATTAATATCGGGGCGTAATGCTGACTTTCTGATTGGCAATCATGTAATAGCTGCTCCAAAATTAAAACGATTAAACATAGACATTATTCCAACCGGATATATACTAATAGACTGTGGCAATGCAACATCGGTTTCATATATGAGCAACACAACTCCAATCCCTTATTTCAAAAATGACATTGCAGCTGCAACTGCAATTGCAGGAGAGATGCTCGGACTTAAAGCTGTTTATCTTGAAGGTGGCAGCGGAGCCAACAAACATATTAGCACTGAAATGATTGCTATTGTAAAACAAAACATTGACATTCCTATTTTTGTAGGGGGAGGAATTAAAACTCCTGAAGCTATTAAAGAAATATTTGATGCCGGAGCAAATATGATAATAATAGGTACTGTTATTGAACAGAACCCTGAGATGCTACAAAAATTGGCAAATATGATTTAAACAGATTAAATATTTAGTATCTAAATAACGTTTTCATACACATATACTAGTAATTTAATTTTTTTTCTATTTTTGAAGCCGATAACATATTGTATATTGCAATTATATTATTCAAAGGGTATAAATTAACTTTTCGTAAATGAGTATAAGAACCGATTACTCAGCTGTTTTTAATAAAAAAAACAGCATTATTGACGGTGCTCTGTTAACCGGAACTATTTTAGGTTTTATTGCATTTTTTTTCAGTTTAGGAGGATACTATGAATCCGATTTTAAAATGGGTTTTCTTTTCGACCTCCTTATAGTTACATCATTTCTTATTATGTATATAGTAAGAAAAAGAGTATCTCTACCATTTAAAGTGTATGGCAGTTTGCTTTGTATTTTTCTTATAACCATAGCCGATATTTACCGATATGGAATATTCTCTGACAATAAAATACTTTTTATACTTATTCCATTAATATCATATGTAATATTCTCATATAAAGAAGCTATAATACTTTCAGGCATATCGCTTATGGGGTATCTTATTTTGGGCTTTCTGTTTAATAGTAATATTTTAACTCCTCAATGCGATTATAATATTAGAGCCAATGAAATATTTGTATGGGCTATTAATATTGTTTTAATTTCAATCCTTTCAATAATTGTAATAATAATTATAAAGCACTACAATAAAGCCCTTTTAGCACTTATCATTAGGCTTAAAAGCCAAAACAAAGACCTTCAGGAATATAAAGATAAGCTTGAAGAAATGGTAGAGAATAAAACACAAGAGCTAAAAGCTACCAACATTGAACTAAAAGAAACAATAAAGAACTTACAAGCCACACAATCACAACTTATAATGGCCGAAAAAATGGCATCGATAAGTGTACTTACTGCCGGTATTGCTCATGAAATAAATAATCCGCTAAATTACATTCTTGCCGGATATACAGGAATTGAAGATTATATTGAATCAAATAAAATAAGCTCAAAAACAGTAAATGATTCAATGACACATATTAAATCGGGTGTTGATAAAGCTTCTGCAATAATTAAAGATTTAGATTACTTTAACGAATATAGTAACCTAATGGATGAAAATTGCGATATAAATAAAATTATTAACAACTGCTTGTCGGTACTTAACTTTAAAATTGAAAACAGGATAACAGTAATAAAAAATTTTTCATTATCACCATTAGTAATGAAAGGTAATTGCAGCAACCTCCATCAGGTATTTACCAATATAATTTTAAATTCGATACAAGCTATTAACAATACCGGAACAATCAATATTTCTACAAAAGCGGTAAATAACGATATTTTTATAGAAATAAAAGATACCGGCATAGGAATACATGAAGACTATATAGACAGAATTACCGAACCATTCTACACAACAAAAGCCCCCGGACAAGGTGTTGGCCTTGGCTTATCGGTAGTATATTCCATTATAAAAAAGCACAATGGAATAATAACTTTTGAATCTCCTGAAAATAAAGGCACTACTGTAAAAATTAAGCTCCCTTTTTCAATTAACTAGCCTTTTTTTATAGGTTCAAAGCCCATTTCTTTGCCTTTGCCCAACATAAATATATATGCAGCTTGGTATGAGTTTTCTATTTCACCGTCTAAAATGGCATCTTTAATGGCTTGCTTTATATCGCCTATTGCCTTGCATGGTGGCAGGTTAAATGTTTCTATTATCTCTTCTCCCGATATTGGAGGCTGCCAATTTCTCACTTTATCTTTCTCTTCTACCTCTTTCAGTTTCTGACGAACCAATTTATAATTGTCTAAATAACGTGCAACCTTATCGGGATTCTTCGATGTTATATCAGCATCGCATAGTATCATCAGATCTTCAATATCGTTACCGGCTTCAAATAGCAAACGCCTGACAGCACTATCGGTTACTTCCTCTTGGGCTAGTACAATAGGTCTCATATGCAACCCAACCATTTTCTGAACATATTTCATTTTCTCATTCAATGGCAACTTCAGATTCCTGAATATGTGAGGTATCATTTTACTGCCAACAAACTCATGCCCATGGAATGTCCATCCGGTTTCTTTTGAATATCGTTTTGTTTTAGGTTTTGCAATATCATGCAACAAAGCAGCCCATCGCAACCAAATATTATCGGTATATTTACTAATATTGTCGAGTACCTGAAGTGTATGGAAAAAATTATCTTTATGTCCCTTACCATCTTTAGTATCTACACCTTTCATTGCTTCTAACTCAGGCAATACTATTGGCAACAATCCGGTTTTATTTAAAAGTTTAAATCCTGTTCCCGGTCTTTTGCTCAGCATAATTTTGTTAAGCTCATCGCTAATTCTTTCAGCTGAAACAATTTTTAAACGTTCTCCATTTCGTGATATAGAATTAAGCGACTCACGCTCTATTTCAAAGCCTAACTGTGTTGCAAAACGTATTGCTCGCATCATTCGCAAGGGATCGTCGGAATATGTAATATCGGGGTCTAACGGGGTACGAATTATGCCCGAACTAAGGTCTTCAATTCCGCCAAAAGGGTCAATTACTTCACCAAAGCTATCGGGATGCAATGATATTGCAAGTGCATTAATTGTAAAATCTCTTCTGTTTTGGTCATCTTCAAGTGTTCCATCTTCCACAATTGGCTTACGTGAATTACGCTGATACGACTCTTTTCTGGCTCCAACAAATTCTACTTCGATATTATCGAATTTGAACATTGCTGTTCCAAAATTCTTAAATACTGAAACTTTAATACCGGGATGTAATCGTTTTGCAACTTCCTTGGCAAATTCTATCCCGCTCCCAATAGTTACTATATCAATATCTTTCGATGGTCGCTGTAGAATAATATCCCTAACATAACCACCTATTACAAAAGCCTTCCTGTTCTGTTCTGCGGCAACCTGCGACGCAACAACAAATATCTTGTGCTTTAAGTATTCTTCCATTCTGCGCATATCTATAAACTTAAGCGCTGCAAAAATACAATTATTTTAAACTATCTGTTGATATTGGAAAACCGATTTATTATTTGATTAGTGTTCTGCAACTAAGAATACTCCACCTCCACATTTTACCTCACTCCCATATAAATTATCGAAACCATTTTCAATTGCAATAGTACCATTTACATTAAGTTTACTCTCAAAGTTATAAAAAGCCCCTTTAACAATTAATTTTCCATTAACCGTAACCTTACTTCCAAAAGCATTATAAAAGTCGCCATTCACCATCAAAACACCTTCTACTACCAATTCTCCACCTATTCCTAATGTACCTACAATAAAATCACCATTTGAAATAACTGAATCACCTTTAGAAACAAATGCCAATTCACCTCCTAACACTTCATTATTAGGAATTGAATTAACTATTATACCTGTTTCCAATGTCTCTGCTTCTGAATTTGAAACTTTTATCAATAAAAGCAACGAGCATATAATACCTAAGGATAATAACTTTTTCATGGTTTATCATTTTTGGGTTGCTAAACAGTACAAAGTTATTCAATAAGTAAAAAAGTATTTTCAACTTTATATATGTTGTAAAAAACAAAAAAAGGCTGTTCCAATTTTGAAACAGCCTCATTATTTTTTAAGCTAATATATTATTCTTTCACTACCATTTTACTATAATTTATATTATCTCCCATTACTTTAATAATATAAATACCTTGAGCAAGATCTGTCATATCAACAACCTGAACATCAGTTCCCAAAGAGCTATATTCACTTAACAATAAACCACTTGGGGTTAAAAGCATTACTTTTTTTATCAGCTTATCGCCACCTGTATTTACATAAAGCTTATCAGATACAGGTATCGGGTATACATTTACTGAAATATTACCTATGGCATCGACATTCGAGTAGTTTACTGATATTGTTTGAGAATATTCAAACATACCATCATAATCAACCTGCTTTAATCGATAGTATGATATTCCACTCACAGGGTCAACATCTTTAAATGAATACTTAATAGTTGCGCTACTATTTCCATTACCCTGAACTATATTAATAGTTTCAAAGTTTATACCATCTACTGAACGTTGAACCTCGAAATAATCATTATTAATTTCAGTTGCAGTAGCCCATTTGAGTTCAACCATATTATCTGTTTGCAATGCAGTAAAATATATCATCTCAACCGGAAGAGCTTCAAAACTACCTCCTCCAAATGTACTGAACGATGTAATATTATTCCACACTAACGTATTAGTTGCTGTATTAACAGAGCCATCACGTCCAATTTCAAGACCATTGGTTGCATTCCATTTAAATGGTAGTATTAACCCTTCAGTACCGACAACATCACTAACATCGGTTGAATAAGAATATGAAACATTATAATCGGGATTTGTGATATCTGTTGGCTGTACATCCCAATACCTTGTAATGTGAGCTTCTGAAGTTTCTACAATCTGCGATGGAGCGGCATCAACTGTATTTATTCCTATTCTTGGATTTGCTCCCGCAGTAAATGAATTCATTGTTATTGTAAATGGTGAGTAATCGTCGGCATCACCAATAGGAAACTCATATGTATTACCGGCAGAAACCTTTCTAATTAGTTTACCAGTACCATCGGCTTTAACATACGAAGCTGTTGTTCCAGGATAATTAACTGTTGCTCCATTTGATAATGTTAAATTTCTAACTCCCAAATCAATTAAACCAGATGTAAGTGTCAAATTATTAGCTACTTCAATATCACTTGACAATGTAAGCTTGCCGCTATTTAATACCATATTTACACCCATATTATACAAATTACTCGACAATGAATAAGTACTTGATGATGTTCCGACAAATTCAACAGTACTCTGTGCCGGCACAAAAGTAGAAGTGCCTGATTTATTCCAGTAACCCACCGATATAGTTGGACTTCCTATAGCATTCAGAACCGCACTATTATAATGATACAATACTGTTACTCCAATATTTCCTGTAATATTATAATTCCCCGAATAAGTAAATATACTATTATAATTAACCCCTGATATTATTTCCTGAGGTGTTGCTCCGGCGGCATATAAAACCATCGAGCCTGCACCACAATTAACAGTACCTGTGTTAGTTATATCCAAATCGGTTATATACAATCTTGTACTTGTACCTAAATTAATAGTCCCTTCATTTTCAAGAGCTCCTCTTGCAATATAAGTACGCTGATTAATATCAAGCTGTCCTCCCGGTTCTATAACTATCGTTCCAATTGAAACCGTTGCGTCTGTAATCCATACGCGCTGACCTGCAGAAATATAAGCTGTCTGCGTATTACCTGATGGTACTGTACCGGTTAACCACGTATTTGGGTCGTGCCATGAGCCATTAACTCGGGAACGATTCTTAGCCACACCTATTCGTATTACAGCACCGTCGCTAATTGTAATAGTATCACGCAAAATGCTACCATCTGGTGTTTTTAAATTATGTACATCCAATTCATTCTCATCATCACCCAAGTCTGTATCATTATCAACCACAATTACATAAGTTGGATAATCGGCGGGTGCTGCCGGAAAATCAGAAATATCAATCCCTATTACAACTTGCGACAATCCGGTTCCTTCTTTTGAAACTCGCCAACCTCTGTCCACAAATTTAGCAGTACCTACAAGAGCGCCCGGTACATCGTTCCACGAACTAATATCACCACCATTATCACCTATTAGCAAATAGTTAGTTCCTACCATACCTTGATTTGCTTCAAGCTTGGCTGTACCTGTTCCCAAAGCAACAATATGACTTTCGCTACCAACTTGCCCTATACCGGTTACATGATTTCCATAAAAAACGGCAGGAGCATCGTTGTACGAGTAATCAAATTTATCTGAAGCTGCATTTATTGCAATATTATATTTCGATGCCAAATAGTTCTCTATAATTACTCTATAAGGAACTTTTAACGCAAAATTGTATTGTAAATATTCTGCAATATATCCATTAAAATAATAACCATTTCCTGTTGTTTTTTCTGCATTTGTTAAGCTACCATCATGGTTATTATCGAGCCACATTGAATTATACATACCTCCCAATCCATTACCTGTAGTAGTAGGCACTTTCAAGCCGGCATTTATAACAGTTGACGGTGTAAGCAAAGTACCATCGAGAGTTGCATTAAGCTCACCTGCACCTTCATCGAATACCATTATTGCATAATGGTATCCGGTAGTAATGGGGGTACTTATTTCAGTATATCCCCAACCACTATTATTATATGCATTAAAATATATACGGCTATTATGAATATAAATAGCAAACCCGCTTCCACTTGTATTATTACCTCCACCTTGCTCGTAAATAACCTCCGGAGTTGCTGTTGCAACGGTTGTAGCATTAAATACCACAACAATTGACTTTTCACTAAATCCTGCATTATCAATTTGAGCATCGCGTTTAATTTCCAGTAATTCAGCACCCGAAAACTGAAGTGCAGGATAAGTATTAACCTGATTAGCCCTTAACACAGGTGCATTAATTCCACTACGCTTTACTGCATCATTACCATTACCCGACTTATCGTTAAAAGTATTAACTGCATTTCCATCTCCTTCGGTTTCATCTTCGGCTCGCAACCATGATACATACTGACGTTCATCGCCAATACCACCGGGACCAACGTACCCTAATTCATCATCATCAACAATTTTGTATCTGAACAGATCATTTGCCCCTAGGGTTGCATTACGAACTGAATCAATTTGAACTTTAAATACTCTATCCTCATTCGATACCAAGTCATTAAATATATCGGGAGCAATATTTCCTGTAGCATTTCCTGCCAAAATAGTAATTGACCCCGGAGTAATGAGGTTATAATCGATACCTCCATTTACAGCATTTGAATCAATTGCAGAATAATAAACTACAATATTTTTCCCACTCGAAGCCGATAAATTTAACTCAATATTAACCGGACTAACATTCTCTGCTCCTTGTCCCTCACTGTTAGTAAACATTAAAGTTGGAGGAGAATCATTATCCTCTATACTCAATGTAAACTGAGTAATAGTATCAATAGCACATGAAATAGGATTAGTCAATCGTAATATCAAAGTCTCATAATCTTCATCCATCAAATCGCCTAATACATCAATATCAAGATCGGCCGATGAAGCTCCATCTACAAAGTTTACTGTTCCATTTGCTAATACATAATCTTCATCGGCAGTAGCAGTTCCTCCATAAATTACATAATCAACACTTGCTGCACCTGCTGTAGAAACCGATCTCTCCACCTTCAATCCGGTGTACACTATATTCAAATCATTTTCAACAATAGCATCGGTAGCTCTCGAAAAGTTTATTTTACTTTCTGTATCGTTATCGTGAATAATAAATAAAATTGTATCCTGAGCTAACTCCCCATTAACAGGGTTTTCTAAAATTATATAGAACGACTCATCATTCTCATCAATTGCATCATCATTAATTATAACAGGAATAAATTCTGAATTATCCCATGCATTAAACGTCAATGTTCCACTGGTTGTAGTTCCGCTGTAATCGGCAGCATTAGCCGATTCCGGGGTAGTTGAAGCAATTCTATACCCAACGGTTGTTTGTGCTGCACATAACATATTTAGCTTAACTTCAACGTTAACTGTTCCTGCATTTTCCATACACTCATATAGAGTATCGGTAAAACCAATTGTTGTATTTGCAATTCCAATGGTAAAATAATCGCCATGATTAAACGAGTGATTTGCAAGCATATAATAACCATTATGATTCAATGTAGTACTAGGTTTTAGTTCCCAAACCTCAGCATTTTCAGTAAAATCACCATTATCATCAATAAGCATAACATATTTATCGTATTCTGGGTCTTTAGCGTCGAAACGTCCGGGATTTCCATTATTTCTAAAGTCAACATCAATATTAACATTACCAACATCGTTAACCTTGTTTACTCGCCACTCCTGTCGTATACGAACTATATTTTCATCGTTATTAGGCACATCTAAAAATCTATAATCGAGCCATTCCTCAATACCCGTTGATGCAGATGGATTGTCAACCAATCCGGCATCGTGACCAACAAACATAAAATCGCCGGAATTCATTGCTGTGGGGTTATATAACATAATAACTCCTTGTCCCTGAGACTTATTATGTTTATTATTACCGGCCTTTTGTCCTATACCTATAACCTCCCAGCCATAATTATCGCCAAATTCATAAATATCTTTTGACCCAATATTAATATTATATTTTGCTGCCAAATAGTTTTGAACTATTTGTAGCTGAGCTGTATTATACACAAAGTTTCCGGATACAAATTCGGCGAAGTATCCATTATAATAGTTTGAAGAACTATTTAAGCTCACGTTATCTTCGCCTCTTGCTCCTCCATTAACGCCGCCAATACCTATATTATCGCCATGGCGATAAAGCTTCTTAGCTCCAGGTAATTCAATAAAATCACTGCCATTTAATGCACCTCGAACATCACCCGAAGTACCATCAAAATCGAACTGAAGGATTGCAAAGTATGGTGTATTGGGCTCTAGTTTAAATTTCACCGGCACATAACTCCAATATGTATCGCCCCATGCAGGTTCATCATTTGCACTAAGATTATAGCCACCTATCAATAAAGAATCGTTATGTATATAAATATTAAGACCTCTTGTTCCTCCTCCTTCTTCAAATAATACCTGACGCGTTGTTACATCGTCGCCGGGTCTGAATACAACAATTAGTGTTCTCTGTGTTTGCGCACCTGTTGGAAGATTCATCTCATCATTATCAGCTATTTCAAGTATTTCACTATCGAAACTCTTGAATTTCAATATAGGTCGCTTATTCCAAGTAGCATCATCGTCGTAAAATATTGGAGCCTCATTTGTAGCTTTTTTATATGCATCATTTCCATTATTCGACTGATCTTCCCACATTGTTACACTACCCTGAACTCCTATTTCAGAACCATTGGTAATATTATAAACCTGTGTTGAACGTAACCAACATCCTATCTGATAATCTAAATCACCAACTCCTCCAGGTCCTTCCCAACCTCCAAAGTCATCATCTATTATTGTATAAGCATATGATACATTTGTACTACCAATATTTGCATTTGTTACATTATCAATATCCAGTTTAACTATCTCATTTGATGCCTCATATCCGGGGTCATTAATTATATCGAGCAAATAATATGCGGTTGTTTCTCCGGCTGGTATTGTTACTGATGTTATATCAAAACGATAATCCTCATTCAATATAGCAGAATCGGCAACATTTGAATCTACTACAAAATCAACAACAACATCTTGTCCCGACGGTGCCGATAACACAACCTCAACCTGAACTGGTGTAATGCTCTCTGCTCCACTAGCTGAACCAACTGTAAAATCAACTTCCGGAGTATCATCATTATCAATAATTGTATATGTAAATTGTGTTGTATCGCCTAAGTTAACCTGACCTTGTGGGTTTGTTAATCGAAGAACAATAGTTTCATTCAATTCGTCGATATTATCATCTATAATATCAAATACTATAGCAATACTGTCTACACCATCGGCAAAATTTAATGTCTGTGTATTTAACAAATAATAATCAACACTATCATTATCGGCTGTTGAAGTGCCAAGTATCTGAACATCAACTGATATACCACCACCCGATGCCGGTACTACTAGTACAACATATACTGTATCATTACCTGAAGCTATATTCTCGGCTCCACTCCTAACCTGCTGTCCAAAATTGACTTTTTGCGTTAAATCCTCATCTATGATTGAATGAATATATGTATTATCAAATCCTATTATTACACCACCGGTAGGATTAGATAGGGTTATTGAAAATTGCTCATTAATCTCTCCAAGGTCATCTTGTTTTATTTCGAAGGTAATTGAATCTGACAAATTACCGGCTGTAATAGTCAATGTACCACTTGTTCCAATGTAATCATTTGGGTTACTTATAGTTGGAGTAATATTTGCAAAAGTATAATCTACTGTAACATCGGCTGTTAAAGCTACATTCAATGCAACTGCAACTTTCACCGTAGTATTCCCCTCCGGTGTTTCGCCCGAAGAAACAGTAAAATCAACTGAAGGTGTTATACACCCAATTGTAAAATAATCACCTGCATTAAAATCAATGCCTGTAGTATAAACTGTTCCCGCTTCAGTATCGGTACTATTCAATAACTTAATAGTTGACCCTGATGTAAAATCTCCATCAGAATCCACTATTAAACAATAATTGAGCGTCTGTGAAGGGCGTGTATCTAATTGAGTAGTATCTAACCTAAAAGTAAGCGAACCTACATCACCTGTTTCATCAACTCTCCATACTCTTTCCACTCTGTATATTGTTGAGTCAGAATTAGGTATACTTGTTTGCACCCAACTATCTACAACATTAGTATCGTGTCCAACTAAAAGAAATTCACCATCGCCAATACCTAAAGGATTCTCTAACTTTATTATACCTGTTCCTTTGGCTGCATAGTGACT
This sequence comes from Bacteroidota bacterium, assembly GCA_003250355.1. Taxonomy (GTDB): domain Bacteria; phylum Bacteroidota; class Bacteroidia; order Bacteroidales; family SZUA-534; genus SZUA-534. Next base: position 130,315 of record QKGS01000067.1, on the reverse strand, counting down.
ATTGTTAACATCAACCTGACCAATACCAAATAACTCATAACCATAGTTTATATCATAGTCGTATAAATCAGGAGTAGTAATTGGTATTCCATATTTGGCTGCAAAATAATTGAACAATATATACTTCTGTGCAGTATTATATATTTCTTTAGCTGAAGCAAATTCGGCAATATAGCCTGCAAAATAGTGACCATTACCTCCATCACAATCATCGCCTGAGAAACAAGAACCACCATTCATAGCACCAATACCAATATCTCCACCATGACTATATAAAGCAGCACCGGCTCCATTATAATCATTAAGCTGAGTACCATTTACTGTACCACGAATCTCTGAATCGTCGGGTGCTTTATAATCAAACTCTAATAAAGCAAAGTATGGTTTATTACCCAAAATTGCAGCACTTGACGATTGGTAAGGCATTGGTGTTACAGTACCTCCCTGATCGTTATCGTTCCACATTCCCAGATATATATTATTATTTTCAATATATACGTTTAGTCCTCTTGTTCCTCCACCCTCTTCAAATACTACCTGACGAGAAACAACATCGGCTCCGGGTTGGAATACAACCCACACACTCCGCTGTGTTTGTGGTGTAGCATTACTAAATGTATTCATATATGAATTATCGGGCACTTTAAGAAAAGTATTTTTACCCGGCTGAAAGTAAACTATAGGCTTCTTATTCCAACTAACAGTAGTAGTATAAAACGTAGGCTGATTAGCTGCTATATCCTGAAATGCATCAATACCACTATTTTCAGTCTGATTCAACCATTTTTTTGTTCCATTATCAATCTTATCACCATCAGTAAGGTTTGTCTGATTTACATTATTAAACCAAACATTCACCTGACTAGTTAAATTACCAATACCTGCAGGCCCCTGATACTCAAGCCCATCATTATCGAGTATATAATATGAAAGCTCATTATATAATCCGAAACTTGCATTTGTTGGATTTGCTAATTGGAATGTTATATACTCGGCCGATTCAGAATCAGTATCATCAACAATTGACAAATCAATTGTTTTAGAAACTTCGCCCGGATTAAATGTAAGCGGCGATGTTGATGAAATAGTATAATCATCGGGGTTTGTAGCATCGCTACCGGTTATTGAATATTCTACAGTAATAGTTTCTGACGACACATTTGATAATCGAACAGTAATTGACTGAGATGCAACTCCCTCAGAACCTGTCTGAATATTATTCTCGAAAGTTAAAGTAGGTTCTTTACAAGCTACTGTCAAATAAGCTCCATCAGGAATAGTAACATTTTTCACCTGATAGCTTCCACTTTTTAGTGTTAATGTATACTCTGAAGTTACGCCATTATTAAAAACTCCATCATTATCAACCAATAAAACTACACTTGTTGCACTTGCCGGAAGCTCTCCAATCTCCGATGCATCAATATCAACAGTTAGTTTTCCAACTCCATCGCCTCCTGTTTGATCAAAACGCCAAACCCTCGCAAGTCGCTGATAAGAAGATGGTGCATCGGTTGTTGAAAATGAAGTATCGGCATTATTATGCCCAAACAACATAAACTCGCCATTTTCTAAATCTGATGCTTCTGATATTTTAAATATTTTTGATGATTGAGCTGCAAAATGATAACTATTATCTGAAGTTTTACCTATACCTGCCACATCATACTTAAATATATTCTCATATGCATACATATCATTATTAGCCAAAGTTATTCCATACTTTGCTGCTAAATAGTTTTCAATTATTATTCTATCGGCACTGTCTACGGTTGAGCTGTATACTGCAACCTCAGCTATATAACCTCCATACCAGTAATTAGTTGGCCCTGAAGTAACAAGTCGTCCCATTTTATTTTCCTCAAGCGTATTTACATTAGGAAAATCGGCAACTACCATATGCCATTGGTCATAATTCCAAGTATAATATGAAGGCACTCCTGCTGTCTGCCCTTGAAAATACTGACCATCGAGACTATATCGAGCTGTTAGTGAAGGATCTGGGACTCCATCGAAACTAAACCCTTGCTTATTTGCCAAATTTCTTGCCTCAACAGCTACGTGCATACTATCGTGATAGCTTCCCCACAACTGCCCTAAGCTTGTTGTTGACATTGAATCGGTCGAAACTCTGTAAACAGCAAAAACCTCCTGTGCCTGATAACCTGTTCCGGTAGCTGTCCACGATAACCACTCATGCCCCGAAGTACCCGATGCTCCACCATCGAAAGCTACTGCCGGAAAACCATTAACCATATTATTTATAAGTGTGGGTTGCTCACCAGCAACAACCTGAGTCAAATCAAAACCATTGCCCGAATAGTCGCCCCAAACAGAAACCTTCCCAGCTGTTGCTGTTACATTTTTATCGGCTCTAAACCACTGTTTTATAGCCACCGACGAACCAACTCCTCCGGGACCGGTAAAGCCAAAATCGTCGTTGAATACAAAATACTGAAACCTTGTAATTGTTCCTAAATTTGCATTTACTGCATTTGTTAGTGTTACAACAATTGTATCTTGTTGTTCTTCAATATTATCATCAATTATAGGTAGTTCTAAATTATAATTTGTTACACCGGCTGGTATTGTAAAAGTACCATTTGCAAGTGTATGATCTTCGCCATAAACTCCATTACCTGATACAACATATGTTACTTCAACATCGACTTCGGCAACACCTGTTAATCCCAGACTAATGTTATACGACGTAACCGATTCATAATTCTCGTCAGATGGCTCTGTAAATTTCACTTCATAAAGCGACTCTCCGCTATCATCGATAGTTACAGAATGCTCCAAAAAATTTGTTCCATCGAGTCGTAACCCTACCGGATTATATAATTCAACAATAATTGTCTCATTCGATTCAGGAATAGCATCATTCAATATATCAATGCCAACATTTTGAGTTCCTGCGCCTGCAAAATTAAGAGTTCCTGTAAATGACGTATAATCTGAACCACTTGTAGCTGTTCCGCCTACAACTCTATAATCGACAGAACCAATACCCGACGATGTTACTTCAACATTATGAGTTGTTACTGCTTCGGCAACCGATGATGTTGACAATGAAAAATATACAGTCTCTGTCTCTTCATTATCATTTATTGTATATACATGAGTTGTATTATCTCCCAACGATACATTTACATCGCTCGATGTGAGTGTTAATGTAAAGCTTTCATCATTTTCTAAATCGCCATCGTCGGCTACTGTAACAATAACATTTTCAGACAAACTACCGGCAGCAATTGTAACATCAAACAACAATAATGCAGTATAATCTGATCCGGCAATTGCATCGTCGACAATACCACCTCCATTGGAAGTTGTTACCTGAACAGTAATATCGCTTGCCAACTCAACATTTGAACTAATTGATATTATTGCATTTCCATCTTCAAATCCGCGCGACTCTGTTGTGGCAAATTGTACAACCGGCTTTATTTCAGCTATTGTAAGAAAATCGCCATCGTTTATTTCCAGGTTTGATATTGAAAAGAAATTATTACCCCCTGCCGAAGTCAATTCTTTAATTCTTGTAGCATCAGAAAAATCACCATCATTATCGAGTAGTACCACAAATTTTGAGTAACCGGCATCGCGTGCTGCAAATAATGTTGTATCAATAGTTAAAGTAATATTACCTACATCGCCTGCCGATACTGTCTCGTCGAGTCGCCAAGTGCGGTTTATTCGTTTAATATTACTACCTGCAAAAGGTGTATTTACAGTAGTCCACGAATTTACAGCTCCTCCATCATGCCCAAAAATTAAGAAATCATTATCGTCTAACGATGTTAACCCACTAATTCCTAATACTGTTCCTGACCATGATTCAGTCTGAGAAGCCGACGATATTTGCCCCAAACCGGCTACTTCATTGCCATAGCCATCCTGATATGCATAAAAATCGTTTTGAGAAAGTGTTAAACCAAATTTTGCAGCCAAATAATTCTCAATAACTATTTTTTGGGCTGCATTTAATTGTGTGCTAAATACAATTATTTCGGCTATATCGGCACCTAAATAATGCCCCGTAGGCGAAACCAAATCGCCTATATAATGCTCATTTAAAACTTTATCTGTCTGAAATTCAGCTACAACAAGTTCAAACTTTTCATTCACCCAATCGTTAACGCCAGTTTCATTGGTATACCCACCATAACTCGCTCCATTCATTCCATAACGTGCCCGCGTTGATGCATTATTACCATCGAAACTAAATTCCTGAACAGCATTACGTGCATCAACAGCAATATGAACACCTCGCTGATAATCACCCCACAACTGACCTAAATCATTTGCCCCATCGTGTGTATTCAGGTCAACCCTAAATACAATTATTACTGTACGAGCAGTATAACTTGAACTATTACTCATAAAGTCGTGTCCAGAAGTACCTCCGGAGGGGTCAAACCTTAAAACACGAATCCCATCCTGCTCCTGAAGCACCGGTTGGTTTGATGCGGTATTTTGAATCATACCATAGCCATTACCGGAAGCATCAGTCCACTCCTGAACATTACTACCAACTGCCAACGATATATCTGAAGCTTTCAACCACACTTCATTAATTGAAGCATTACCTACTCCGGCAGGTCCACTCTGTCCAAACACCAGCAATATAGACACTAGCCCTAATGCTAGCAAGGTAATTTTCTGTCTCATTTTACAATATTTTTAAAAACCTTATTCACAAAAGTATCATATTTGTATTATGCAATACTCACATTCAACACTAATGGTTACATTTTTTTGACTAAAGATTATTTACACTAGACAAAATTTTATTCTGAAAATTTATCCAAATATATATCTTAAAATCAAAACAGTTTGTTATTTTCGGAATTATTTAGTTAAATAAACACCTTTTAAATACAACCATCGTATTATTAACAAAAAAAAAAATACTTATGACTTTTATTTAGAAAAACACTTTCTGCACTTCATATAATCATTCTTTTATAATACTTTTGGCTAGCAAAATTTTAAAACAAATACAATGAAAAAATTAACAATCATTATTAATGCAGTATTAATAGCAGCTGTTGCTGTTTTATTTATTCTCCATTTTTTAACTCCTAAAACCTCAAAAAAAGAGATAGCAGCACAAGACGCCAACGCTTCAGGCATAAGTTTAGCATATGTTAACATTGATTCTATTTTCGCAAACTACACCCTTGCAACCGAGCTTAATACCGAACTAACACAAAAAGGGAGCAGCATGCAGTCGCGACTCGAAAAACAAATGGCCGATTTTGAAAAAGACTACAAAACATTTATAGACAAAGCTCAAAAAGGAATATTCCTTACCCAGCAACGCCAAGAAGAAGCTCAGCAAGAACTAATGGTAAAACAACGCGAAATACAAAAGCTTGAAATGGAATATAGCGATGAACTTGCCCGCGAACAACAAAAAATGAACTCGCGCATATTTGACAGTATCAATAGTTATATAAATACATATAACACACCCGAAAAATTTCAGGTTATAATGGGGCTTGCTCAAGGTGGAAACATTCTGTATGGCTCTGAACAAATTGATATAACTGAAACTATTCTTGAAGGATTGAACAAAAACTACAACAAAGAATAAATAACACATAAAATAATGCAAGCCGGCTCATTTTTGACCGGCTTTTTTTATTACAAATGGAACGCTACCTTCAAAACAATACAATATACCCTCACCTAATTAAGGAAAAACCAACCCCAAATATCAATATCATTGTAATAATTCCGGCATTTAACGAACCGGATATTATAAACACCCTCATTTCGCTAGCCCTATGCAATAAGCCCAAGCTCAGCTGCGAAGCAATAATTGTATTTAATGATTCTGAAACCACCCCTAACTCTATAATTGAAACAAACAGACAAACACTCAAAAAAGTTGAAAAATGGAAAAATGAAAACAACCCATTTTTCAAACTTTTTGCGATTCACATATCGAATTTACCTGCCAAACACTCCGGAGTAGGGCTTGCCCGAAAAATAGCTATGGACGAAGCGTGCCGGCGATTCAATAGCATTAACAACCCCAACGGGGTAATAGTTTCGCTGGATGCCGACTGTACCGTATCAAAAAATTACTTTACAGAAATTGAAAACTCATTTTTAAAAACAAAAACAATAAACTGTGCCGTATTTAATTTTGAACATGACACTAACCCTGAAATATACAACACCGAAACTATAGGTGCCATAACAAAATACGAATCGCACTTACGATACTTCAATCTGGCTTTAAAATACACCCAATTTCCGTATGCATTTCACACTATTGGAAGCTGCTTTGCTGTACGAGCCATTACATACTCTCAACAAGGGGGTATGAACAAAAAGCAGGGAGGCGAAGACTTTTACTTTCTACACAAAATATTTACTCTGAATAAAACCAAGTATATATATAATATATATGTACAACCGGCGTCGAGAACTTCAAACAGAGTTCCATTTGGCACAGGGCCTGCCATAAGCAAAATAATGCATGAAACCGAATTATATACATATAACCCAAACGCATTTATTAAACTACGAACATTTTTTGAACAGGTTGAAAAATTCTACAAAGCTAACCCCGAAGTACTAAGGCAGCTATATTGTAATTTTGATTCTGCCATTAAATATTATTTAAAAGAAGATGACTTTATTAAAGCCATAAATGAAATTAACTGCAACTGTGTATCAAAAGTTATTTTCACAAAAAAATTCTTCAGCTGGTTTAACGCATTCAAAATTATAAAATACCTAAACCACACACACACCAGTTATTTTGAAAAGAAAGCAATTAGTATAGCAGCCACAAACTTATTAAACCATATATATAATATATATACAAACAATAACATGGAAGATATTTTGAAAGAACTGCGAAAAATAGAATCAAATCCTAATCTTTACCCTCTACAACAATAAAAACATCTTCATTGTCGCGTTTCATTAAATATTGCTCACGGGCAAATTTTTCAAGATTTTCCCTATTAGTTTCAAGCTCATTGAGCCGACGCTGATCTTCCTCTATTTTACGAATAAAATACTCCCGCTCCTCTTTCAATTGATTCAATTTCTTACGATCCGATATGCGGTCAACCCAATTATTCTGGTCAAACAATAATAACCACACCAAAAACACAAGAGTAGTAAGTATAAACTTATTTCTAAGTACCGGAAATGACTTTTGCCAAAACGATTTCATCATTTTAAAATTGATTTATACTACAAAAATAACATTCACTTATTACAATACATATTAATTATATATATAAAAACTAAATCTTCCTTCTTGTTTTTTTTAGAACACCCCCTATATAATGGGGTTATTTTTGATATTATTGCATTTTTACACAATACTCCCCCTATTTTTATATCGTTTGCGTATAATTTTTATTACTTTTTTGAATTTTTACCCCCTTTTTATAGGGGTAGTTTAAAAATAATTTCTACATTTGTATCGAACAACAATTAATAACTAAAACCATTTAAGTATGAAGACGAGATTATTATCATTCGTTTTGTTAGGTAGCTTATTACTAGCTAGTAGTGCAACAACATTTGCACAAGAAGAAGCTTCTGCTCCTGAAGCAGAAACAAGTTCAGCATTTGACGCAGGTTTAGACATTTACAGTAGCTATATCTGGCGTGGTCTTAAATTTGGCTCAGGTCCGGCGTTCCAGCCATGGGTTGAAGGCAGTTTCGGAGGATTTTCTGTAGGAGCTTGGGGTTCAGTAAACTCAAGTACTGACGAGGCGTTCGAAATGGATTTATATGCAGGTTACTCATTTGACTTTGGCTTAAGCCTGACTGTTACCGACTACTATTTTGGTGGCGCATGGATGGACGAAATGAATCACTTTATTGAACCATCTCTTAGCTTTGAAACCGGTAATCTTGGATTTACAGCAGCATTCATGCTTAATCCCGCTTCTGACGCAGTATTTTATAACGCAGGTACGCCCGGCTCTCTTGCATCTATCGATATGAATGCAGCTAGCCCAACATATGGTCAGATTACTCCGGGAAGCGATGACGAAATGGCAACTCTTGCAGAAGATGCGGGCTCAAGCATTGACTTGTATTTTGAAGCATCGTATTCATTCAGCGATGCTGTTAGTCTTACAATAGGTGCCGGAAATGGAGCATACACTAACGATGGTGACGATACCTATAAAATGGATGCGAACGGACTAGAATACGTAGATGCAAATAGTGTAGTTATAACTAAAGACAGCGAAAAAGTTCTTGACGAAAAAGGCAAAGGTGACTTAGCTGAAGATGGAGCATTTATGATATGTAACATTACTCTTGGCGTAGCAAAAGAGATACAAATAACCGATAAGTTTTCACTACCTCTAAGCGGCTCAGTAACACTTAACCCTGCAACAGGAGGATTCTTTGCAACTGTTGGTGTATCATTCTAATATAGAATAAAATACCAAACCAAACTTATAAAAAAGGCTCCGGCAACGAAAATACGGCAATATTTTCGTTGCAAACCCTGAGCCTGAATGATGTTAAAAAATAAAAAGCAAAAATAATGAAAAAAATTGAAGCAATTGTACGCAAGACAAAGTTCGACGCTGTAAAAGAAGCTTTACATGAAGTAGGCATCGACTTTATTACCTTCTACGACGTTCGTGGTGTTGGTAAAGCTACTCAGGCAAGAGTATATCGCGGTATAAGATACGACACAAGTACTATTGAACGCATGATGATAACTTTTGTTTGTCGTGATCAATTTGTTGACCCAGCCATAAATGCAATACTAAAATCGGCAAAAACAGGCGAAGTTGGCGACGGTAGAATATTCATATCCGAAGTAAAAGAGGGATACAGAATACGAACCGGAGCTAGTGGCGACGACTCAGTAAAAGGAGAAAACGACTAACAAAAATTTTTAAAATTTAAAAAATTAGAATTATGCTAACAATATTACAAGCAGCCCCCGAGATTGGGCTAGACATATCAATAAACAACATATGGTTGTTACTTGCCACATTTATGGTAATGTTTATGCAACCCGGATTTGCATTAGTTGAAGCCGGTTTTACCAGAAGCAAAAACACTGCAAACATACTAATGAAAAACCTGATGGACTTTGCTATTGGTTCTATAACTTACTGGCTAATTGGTTACTCAATAATGTACGGAGCAGGAAATTCATTTATTGGCGACTTTAGCTTAGCTGCATTTAATCCTGCCTCCGATAGTTTTGGTGCAGGATACTCTGACTGGACCGACCTAATGTTCCAAACCGTATTTGCTGCAACTGCTGCAACTATTGTATCAGGAGCAATGGCAGAACGTACTAAATTTACCGCATACCTTGCATTCAGCTTAGTTATTACACTAATTATTTATCCTATTTCAGGTCACTGGACATGGGGAGGCGGCTGGTTAAGCGAACTTGGCTTTATTGACTTTGCAGGTTCGACAATAGTTCACTCTGTTGGTGCATGGGTAGGTTTAGCCGGAGCTATGCTTATTGGGCCTCGTATTGGAAAATACACAAAAGAAGGAAAAGCAAAAGCTATACCCGGGCACAACATAACCTTAGGTGCACTTGGTGTATTCATACTATGGTTCGGCTGGTTTGGTTTTAACCCGGGTTCAGAGTTAGCTGCAACAGGTGGCAGTACTAGTGCAATTGCAAAAGTAGCCTTAACAACAAACCTTTCGGCTGCGGGTGGTGCTGTTGCTGCAATGCTTACCGCATGGGTTCGTTACAAACGCCCTACTCTTTCGCTATCGCTAAACGGTGCTTTAGCCGGTTTAGTTGCTATCACTGCCGGTTGTGCAGCAGTATCGCCTCTATCGGCTTTAGTTATAGGCTTAATTGCCGGAGTAGTTCTTGTATTTGCAGTTGAGTTTATTGACCAAAAACTTAAAGTTGACGACCCCGTAGGTGCTATTTCGGTACACGGTGTATGTGGTGCTCTAGGTACTTTACTTGTTGGAGTATTTGCAACCGAAGGTGGTCTTATCAACGGTGGCGGCTTTGCCCAACTTGGAATACAAGCAGTAGGTGTACTTGCCATAGGTGGTTGGGCTTTTGGAACAGGATTCATTCTATTCAAAATACTTAAAGCTACTAACGGACTTAGAGTTGAAAGCATTGTTGAAGAAGAGGGTCTTGATGTATACGAACACGGAGAAAGTGTTTACAACTAATAACAATAAAGGAACAGGCATAAACCCCTGTCCCTTTTCACATAAACTTATAAAAGAAGTTGCTTCCTTGTAGAAAACCCTCCATACCCCATCTTGCTCAACTTACCTTATTTGGAGGGTTTCTTCTTTTAAAGAACAAACAACAAAGGCTGTCAACCGACAGCCTTTCTCTATTTATTTAATATTATTATTGTTTATATAAACCTGTAATGCTTACGCACCGGATCTACTATTTTCCATTTACACTCCAAACCTTTAAAACAAGAAACAAAATCGCCCGGCACTATTTTATACTCTTTACCACCTGCATATATTATTATCTCTCCATCTAACACATAAAATTCCTCACCCTCATCATACTTCCAATCGAAGAATGAAATTTCTTTCTCCCATACAGGCCAGTACTTTACACCTAAATCATCTAACTCTTGCGGGGTTATTTTTCTTACAGTAATTGACATATTATTTCATTTTTTAAAACACACAAATTTACATAAATTGTTATGTAATAAACAGTAGTTTTACTAATTTAATTGCATTCAAATTCAAATAACTCGCATAATAACTATTAATACTATGCCTGAAACTACTTCAAAACGATTTGGCACTGCACCAGTATTCATAACAGCCATAAGTACAATTTTAGGAGCAATACTGTTTTTACGCTTTGGCTTTGCGGTTGGCACACTCGGCTTTTGGGGAGTAATAGCCATAATTATATTAGGCCATATGGTAACTATACCCACAGCAATGGCAATATCGGAACTTGCAACCAACAAACGCGTTGAAGGAGGTGGCGAATACTTTATTATTTCCCGTTCATTTGGTTTAAATATAGGAGCTGCAATAGGTTTTGCACTATACCTTTCGCAAGCTATTAGTGTTGCATTTTACGTTATCGCATTTACCGAAGCCTTTGAGTTTTTATTCAAGCTAATGCAAATAAAATACAGCATAATACTACCGCGTCAAATAATCAGCATTCCGGCCATGACTATTTTAGCCATACTGATTCTAAAACGAGGCGCAAACCTTGGAGTAAAAGCATTATATATAGTTGCCGGAATCCTTGCTATTTCACTTATAACATTTTTTGTAGGGACAACCGAGTATAACACCACCGGCGATTTTTCCATAACATCGGCTTCATTTCGAAATTCAACCGATTTCTTCATGGTTTTTGCAATAATATTCCCGGCATTTACCGGCATGACAGCCGGAGTTGGATTATCGGGCGAGCTAAAAAAACCTTCAAAATCAATCCCCATAGGCACAATGGTTGCAACCATAATGGGAATGATAATATATATATTCGTTGTTTACAAGCTTGCGGCATCGGCCACTATTGACGAACTACTAAACGAGCAATTGGTAATGGGTAAAATTGCAATTGGCGGAGCTGTATTAATACCAATTGGACTTGCCGCTTCAACCATATCATCGGCATTGGGTTCTATAATGGTAGCACCCCGAACTTTACAAGCCCTTGCTCTTGACAAATCATTTCCTATACCTATACTGAATAATTGGATTGCTAAAAGCAGAAAAAAAGATGACGAACCAATAAACGCATCAATTATCACCATTATTATAGCATACCTGTTTGTTGCAGCAGGTAATGTAAATGCTGTTGCCGAAATAATATCTATGTTTTTTATGGTAACATATGGAACCCTTTGCTTAATTTCATTCTTACACCACTTTGGCTCATCACCATCGTACAGACCTTCATTTAGAAGCAAGTGGCAAATATCGCTAATTGGTTTTTTTGTGTCATTTTGGGTTATGTTTAAAATTAACACCCCTTATGCCATCGCTGCATTAACCATGATGATACTACTATATTTACTCATAAATAAAATACATAAAAACAGGAAAGGCTTTGAAAATATTTATGCCAATTCATTATTTCAACTAAACCGTAATCTTCAAACATTTATTCAGCAAAAAAGAGATAAAAACACAGCTAACGAATGGCGCCCAAGTGCTATTTGTATTTCAAAGCATACATTTGAACGTAACTGTGCAATACAAATACTTGAGTGGGTATCGTACCGCTTTGGTTTCGGAACCTATTTGCATCACATAAGCGGATATTACTCCAAATCGACTGTAGAACAGGCCGACAAAGAACTTAAAGAGATATTAAAGTCGGATCACGTTAGAAAAAACCACGTTTATATCGATACTATTATATCACCTTCCAACACATCGGCAATAGCACAAGCAATACAAATACCGGGCATAGCCGGTATGGAAAACAATTTGGTTCTATTTGAATACGAAAAAGGAAACAGCAACGAATTACAAGAGGTTATCGAGAATATTCCACTGGTATCGGCAGGGAATTTCGATATTGCTGTTTACTCAAGCAACAACAAAGCCACCGACTATAAAAAAGGGATTCACTTATGGATAAAAACCAGCGACCACGAAAATGCAAATCTTTTAATATTAATGAGTTTCATTATATCGGGGCATCCCGACTGGAAAAAAGCTGATATTAAGATATTTGAAATAGTTAAACCCGACGAAGCAGAAAGCGCAAACCAAAGAATGAAGGAATTGGTACTAAAAGGGCGATTACCCATTACAAATAAAAACATTGAAATAATTATCGAAGATGAAAACACTTCGCCAAAAACTCTTATAAACCAACATTCCAAAGACGCCGCACTAACATTAATAGGATTTAGAACCGATGCGCTAAAACATATGAAACACAATTTATTTGAAGGATACGACAAGCTTAACAACATATTGTTTTTATGTTGCCATAGCCAAAAAACAATAGAATAGCAGTACATTTTTTAATAAATTTTGTACATTTCAGCAAAAATACACTTCATGAATTCACTAATACTTGACAAAACACAAGACACTCCGGGTATAATTCTCGACAAAAAATCAGGAATATTCAGTTTTGAAGGAGCTTCAATTCCCGAAAATGTAAAAACTTTCTACAAGCCTGTTATTGAATGGGTTGAAGAGTACACCAACAATCCTAATAAGGAAACAGTACTAAACTTCAAAATGGACTATTTTAACACCTCTTCAACCAAGATTTTACTTGACCTTATGATAATGTTCAAAGAGATATCGAAAAATGGCAAAATGCTAATAATAAACTGGTATTTTGAAGAAGAAGATGAAGATATGCTCGAAGCCGGCGACGGCTTTTCAAAGATGCTCCGTTTTCCTTTTAATTTCATAAAACGATAACCTTTATTTTTATAACCCCTTTAGCATTATAAACAGATACCAAAGCATAGTTTTATTAACATTAACCCGGAACAAAATGAAAATTAAAGAAATATACCGAATATCGAGCAGCAAAAAGCTCATAGGAATCGACGATGTTTCTATATCGCCCGAGAAAGTGGCCAATAAAATTATAATTTTCGATAAAGATATTCCGGAAAATACAAGTTCAATATTTGCCAATTTTCCTGACTCAACATATGGATTGGTTATAGTTGCCGATAAATTTGAAAAAAATAATCTTGAAATATTCGACAACATAACAATTAATAACAATCAACTTGTTGTTGTAGACATCAAAAAAATTGACAAACAAGATACATTTGTTTGTATTCCAGAATGTTATTCATCATTCTACACTGACCAAACAATAGAATTCAGCCAAAAAACAATTCAGGCAAAAATTCTGAGTATTAATGAAAATGCACACCGTGAAATTGAGGAAGATAAAGGAAGTGCCAAGGCAGTAGAAATGCTGTCGGAATATTTCAAAAACTTTCACAAACGAACTAATATTGAGCATACTATTATTCCCAACCGAAAAAACGAAATAGAATTCCAAATAGAACAAGCTAAGCACGATCGTATAGACATTTTAATTACAACCGGTGGTACCGGTATAGGTTTTCGCGATATGACACCCGATGTAGTAAAGTGTTACTTAACAAAAGAAATGCCCGGCATAATGGAAACCATTAGAGCAAAATACGGAATGGAAAACCCAATAGCAATGTTAAATACCGGCATAGCAGGAATAATGGACAACACACTTGTATTCACCCTTCCGGCAAGCGAAAAAGCAGTACAAGAATATATGACTGAAATACTTAAATGTATAAAGTACATATTCTTTATGCGACACGGAATAGAGTTGTATTAATAAATACAAGAACTATTGCGATGCTTTAAAATATAGCCCTACCCCAATTACCGAGTATAGAAAATTTGGTATCCACACAGCAATAACCGGACTTATTCCTGCATTGGTTGAAAGCACATTAGATACCTGCATAAACAGTATGTACGAAAAAGCCAAAAGCAACCCTAATCCAATATTAACACCTATACCGCCGCGTCGTTTCCTCGACGACAAACAAACACCAATTAGAGTAAGGATAAAGGTTGAAAACGGAGAAGCAAATCGTCGGTGCTTTTCTATTATCCACTGATTAACCCTGTCGGAACCAATAAGGGTTTCCTGCGCTATAAATTCATTCAGTTGCTTAAAATCCATAGCCTCAACAACAGTATGTCGCCGCGAAAAATCTTCAGGTTTCATATTAACCAAGCTATCAATACGTCGGTTATAAATAATCTCTTCCCGCCCATCTAAATAATTACGAGTAGTAGCATTCATTATTTTCCAAGTCTGCAAAACAGTATCCCACTGAATATAATCCGATGTGGTTTTAGATATTAATTCTCCATTCTCAAACTTCTCAATTGCAAATTTATAACCTACATCATATACCGTATTGTAATTATCCATATACACATAAACACCCGGCAGTACTTGCTTATGAATATTCTGATCCATATTGTACACCACACCGTTAACATACTTATTTTCAAACTCAAGTCGTTTTACATTTGATTTTGGAATAACCCAGTTAATCATATATAACGACAGCAGAGCAAGAAATAACGATGCAATAAAATACGGAACCAAAAAGCGGATAAAACTTACACCACTACTCAATATTGCAATAATTTCAGAATCGGAAGCCATTTTCGATGTAAAGAAAATTACAGCAATAAAAATAAAAAGGGATGAAAATAAATTTGAAAAATATGGTATAAAGTTCAGATAATAATCAAATACTATTTCATTAAGAGTACAAGTTTTACCAATGAAATTGTCGATTTTTTCGGAAATATCGAAAACTATAACTATAACTATAATAAGCAGAAGGGCAAAAAAGAATGTGCCCAAAAATTTCTTTATTATATAAAAATCTAATTTTTTCAACGAATGCAAATCTATAAAAAATGAAACAGCTACAACCTTGTTCCCAGTTTTTTTACCATAATATCTTTCCATTGAGAAAACGTTCCATCTTCGATTTTCTCACGAGCGGCATTAACCAGCCATAAATAAAAAGCCAGATTATGTTGGCTTGCTATTTGCATACCCAACAGTTCCTGAGCTGAAAATAAGTGTTTTAAATACGCCTTAGTATAAAACGAATCAACAAATGATGTGCCATCCGGATCAAGTGGCGAAAAATCATTTTCCCACTTTTTATTTTTAATATTAATAATACCCTCACTAGTAAAAAGCATTCCATTACGACCATTACGAGTAGGCATTACACAGTCGAACATATCAACTCCGCGTGCAATTCCTTCAAGAATATTTACCGGGGTGCCAACTCCCATCAGATAACGCGGTTTGTCGGTTGGTAATATTTCATTTACAACTTCGGTCATAGCATACATTACCTCGGCAGGTTCACCAACCGAAAGCCCACCTATTGCATTACCGTCGCAGCCAAGTTCAGCTATATCATTAGCCGCCTTTTTACGCAATTCGGGATAAACACACCCCTGTACTATTGGAAAAAAAGTTTGACTATGGGCATACAAGCCATCGGTTTGTGAAAACCGCTTCAAGCCTCTATGCAACCAACGTGTGGTTAACTCCAATGAGCTCTTAGCATACTCATATGTTGCATCACCCGGAGGACACTCATCGAAAGCCATTATAATATCTGCACCTATAATTCGCTGAATATCAACAACATTTTCGGGAGTAAACATATGCTTAGAACCATCGATATGTGAGCGAAATGCAGCTCCCTCTTCCATAAGCTTTCTGTTATTGGAGAGACTGAACACCTGATAACCACCACTATCGGTTAATATTGGCTTATTCCAGTTCATAAATTTATGCAAACCTCCGGCCTGTTTCATAAGCTCCATTCCTGGTCTCAAATACAAGTGATACGTGTTACCTAATATTATTTGCGCTTTTATATCTTCATCAACATCGCGCTGATGAAGCCCCTTAACTGATCCAAGAGTACCAACAGGCATAAATATCGGTGTATTTATTACCCCGTGATCGGTTGTAATTTCACCTGCTCTGGCATTTGTCTTTGAATCGGTTTTTAATAACTTAAATTCCATATTTATAAATGAGGCGCAAAGGTAACAAAAATCAACTTTAGTTAACTAATGCAAAAAATGTTTCTTATTATTGTACAAACATAATAACAACCTAAAGCAGTGATTGAACAAGTCTTAAACTATTCTGTAATACAACAAGTTAGCCTTGCTATATTAGTTGTATCATTATTAATTCAAGCAGTATACTACTTCTTTTATTTTCTTAAACCTGCTTTATGGAAACAAAAAGAAGTAAGCAACAATACACCTCCGATTTCTGTAATTATTTGTGCAAAAAACGAAGAAGAGAATCTTAGAAAGAATTTACCTGTAATATGCGAACAAAAATATAAGGACTTTGAAGTAATAGTTGTTAACGACTGTTCGCAAGACGATACAGAAATTCTACTTGGCGAGCTTGAACTTAAATACAAAAATCTACGCCATACTACCATTGAACCCGATCGCAAATTTATGCACAGCAAAAAACTTGCTGTTTCAATAGGTATAAAATCGGCCAAATGTGACAATTTAGTTTTTACCGATGCCGACTGCTATCCTGTTTCTAACAATTGGTTAAGTGAAATTGCCAAAAGTTACACTTCCGACAAATCAATAGTATTAGGTTACGGCGGATACGAAAAACAAAAAGGATTGCTAAACCTAATGATATGCTTTGAAACATTATTTATAGCAATGCAATATATTGGGAAAGCTATAAACGGCAGAGCATATATGGGCATAGGTAGAAATATGTCGTATAAAAAAACATTATTCTATGGAGGCAAAGGTTTTAAATCGCATATCTACCTCCAATCGGGCGACGATGATCTGTTTATAAATGAACACTCAACAAAAGACAATACTACAATTCAAATATCGCAAGATAGTATAACTCGATCAGAACCTGTAAATAAATTCAGTCAATGGATAAAACAAAAAAGACGCCACTTAACAACTGCAAAATATTACCGTGCTGCCGATAAATTTTATCTAATTACTGAAAACCTGTCTCGTTTTTTATTTTATACAACAGCTATTTTAAGTTTTATTCTTGTTCCTGAAATAGTTTTTACAATAACAATAATTAGCATTCGCCTTATATTTCAGCTAATTATATTTAAACTTAACATGAACAAACTGAATGAAAAAGGGTTTTTATTGTTAGTACCAATATTTGACATATTTATGCCTGTTTTATATTTATGTCTTATATTTGTCAATAAATTAAATAGAAAAAATTCCAAATGGAGGTAAATTCTAATTTTTCAGAAAAAGCAAAAGAAGATCTTGAACTTGTTGAAAAAGCACAACAAGGCAATCAGGCTGCTTTCTCAACGCTTATGAATAAGTACTACGATTCTATATACTTTATGGTACTTAAAATGGTAAGCAACCAAAGCGATGCAGAGGATCTTACTATAGAAGCATTTGGAAAAGCTTTTAGAAAAATTAGTCAATACTCTCCCAGTTTTGCATTTAGCACCTGGCTGTTCCGTATTGCATCGAACAACTGCATAGATCATATGCGCAAAAAGAAAGCTATACAAATAAGCATTCTTAGCAGTTCGGCCGAAACAGAAGATATATATGGTGAAGCTATTAGCGAAGATGCTTCACTCGCAATACAATCGGATTTGCCCGATCCTGAAGAAGCTTTAATAAAAGACCAAAAAAGAATACTTATGCGCGAAGTTGTTGATTCGTTAAAACCGCGATACAAACAACTTGTTAAGTTGCGTTATTTCGACGAGTATTCATATGAAGAAATAGCAGAAGAAATGGAGCTGCCACTTGGAACAGTTAAAGCCCAACTTTACAGAGCCAGAGAACTACTTATGGGCATTCTTGAGAAAAGAGGAGAAAAACTATAATGAGCTATAATATAATAGAGAGGTATTTCCCCACAATTACCGACGAACAAAAAAACAAATTCCAACAACTTGGCTCTCTATACAACGAGTGGAATGAAAAAATAAATGTAATAAGCCGTAAAGATATCGACAATTTTTATGAAAGGCATGTGTTACACTCTTTAGCTATTGCCAAAATTATAACCTTTGAAAAAGGGACAACACTCCTTGATGTAGGAACCGGTGGCGGTTTTCCGGGAATACCGTTGGCTATATTGTTCCCTGAATGTACATTTCACCTAATAGACTCTATTAACAAAAAAATCACAGTAGTTAAAGGTATTGCTGATGCATTACAACTAAAAAATGTTACCGCAGAACAAACCAGAGTTGAAAAACATAAAAACACCTACGACTTTGTATTAAGCCGTGCTGTTACTCAATTCGATATGTTTCATAAGCTTACAAGAAAGAATATTCACAACCAAAATAAAAACAGCATTCAAAATGGGACGCTTTACTTAAAAGGAGGTGATTTTGATGATGAATTATCTAATATTAATGACCCTATCAAATTATATAGCATTACTGATTTTTTTGAAGAATCATTTTTTGAAACAAAAAAAGTTATACACGTTGCAAAAAAGTTCAACTAAAGAACCCTTTTAACAAAAAACAATTGATTATACTGCACTTATAATATAAGCTATCAATTGATTGATTGGCTTTTAAAATGCTTATAATTATTCAGTTGTTAAATATCGTATAATTTAAATTTAACAAAAAAGTCTGCACCTTTATTTAACTCCGACTCAAACCAAATATCACCATCTAGGTCGTCCATTATTGTTTTTACAATAGCCAACCCCAAACCTGTACCACTTGTTTTTGTTGTAAAATAAGGTTGAAACAGCTTATCTTTTGCATTATTTTCAATACCTATCCCATTGTCAGATATTTTTACAATTACCGTATTACTTTCTATTGTGTATGATATATGAATTTCCCCATTTTCTCTGCAAGCAACAGCATGAACAGCATTCTTAATTAAATTATTGAATACTTGAAGTACTTTCTCATTATCGGCATTAATGTACAGCTTTTCATTTTCCTCATTATCAATTGTTATATCTACATTTTCATGATTCTTAAATAATTCAATAGCTTGCCTTATTCGCTCAATTATATTCACTTTTTCAAGTTTTGTAAGTGGAGTACGTGCAAATTGAGAGAACGTTGTTGCAATTGAGGATAGAGCATCAATCTGTTCTATTAGATTTCCCGATGTTTTTTCAAATCGCTCTAGAAAATCGGGGTCGTTATTTTTTAAAGAGCGTTCAAGTAGCTGAACATTAAGTTTCATGGGGGTAAGCGGATTTTTTATTTCATGTGCTATTTGTCGAGCCATTTCGCGCCAGGCCGACTCACGCTCTGACTTTGCCAATAATACCGCACTCTTTTGAAGCTCTCCCAACATACGATTATACTCTGCTACAAGTTCGGCAACCTCATCGCTCCCTTCATAGTCAATATGTTGATTTTCGCCTCCTAACTTAATTTCCTTTAACCTTGCTTGTAACGTTTGAAGTGGCGCCGTAAACCTATCAGATACATATATTGCTATTAAAACAGAAATTAATATTAAAAATGCATAAACATTGATAACTGCAACAACAACCATAACCATTTCAGACTGAAGCATTTTTTCTTTTGCAAAATATGGCAGATTCAAGTAAGCAATAGGCTTATTATCGACTCCTAAAAACGGAACATATGCCGAATAATAGTCTAATGAACCTATATTCTCTTTTTGCACAAGCTTAGCTTTTTTATTTAGCACAAGTTCTCTGAAAGCAACTGCATTCATTTTTCGGCTAATCAAATTCTTATCGAAAATCTGCTTCCGCGATGTAGCTATGAGTTCACCCTGAAGATTATACATATTAATGTCGGAATAAAAAACATTTGAAAATTCGACCAAATTCTTTGTCAGGAAATTAATATCAACATCATTTATATTCTTAACTCCCGACAACTTATTTTCCAACTCTACAAGTACCGATTGAGTTTTTTCACTCATGATACTGAATTGTCTGTCGTCAAACTGTTTGGCGGTATAAAATGCTGTAGCTATTCCCATAAGCACCAACGACAACATAAGAATAACTATCATAGCTAAAACCATTCGATTCTTTACTGTAAGCTGAAAATCTATTACCGGCAAATAATTATTGGTTATCCACAGCATAGAAAACATAAGCATAAGAAAGAATATAAAAATATAGGTAAATGAAACAAGAATATCGTAGAAACCTATGGATGGATAACTAATAATAATTGAAACATCATTGACTGAAGTATACAACAGATGGTCATAATCATCACTTTGAAAAAATCTGATTTTATCGCCTGTTTTGTTGTAAACCGATAAATCGAATGCATAAGCAAAATCGCCTGAACTGGCCACAAGCTTATTGCCATTATAACGGGCATAAGTAATATTTCTTTTTTCGGAATCAACTAAGGGGGTTTGAAGTAACAGCCCGGGATAGCCAAGTGCCTCATAGTTTGGTTTTGTGAGCAATTCAATAAAAAGGGTAACATTATTCCACCCTTCGCCTAATGTAACCGGCAACTTCAAAAACAGGTTTTTAGTACCCATTTGGTCGCTCAAGTAATATAATCCCTCAACCGATGTTGGCTCACCTTCATGCGAAATTATCCAGTTAAAAAACCTATAACAATGAAACCACTCATTGCGCATCTCATCTATAAGTAAACTATCGTATCGGTCGCATACTGTGAGTTGAAAATCGTAACTACTCAAATATCCCGAAAAATAATTGGCTCGGGTGTATCGTACTAAGTTGCCATAATCGAACTCATTGTCAGTTAGCATCTTCTTTATTATAGAATCTGTTTTTATTTCAGGAATTAGCTCCTCAATTAATGTATTTGCAACAGCGTCTTGCTCCTGAACCATTTTTTCGGCCAGTTTTTCTAACTCAACTTTTTGCTTAATAAAGTTTTGCTGACGAAGATAAAGAGTAGAAAACACTGTAAATAAAAATACTATCAATACCACTTCGCCCGGATTCATACTCCCCTTAAACCTAAGGTACAAAAGATAATTCAACAGTATAATCAAAAATGAAAGTGCCATTTTATTTATATTCCCTACCAGAATAAAGAATAAAACAGAAAACAAAACCAGAATAAGATTTGAAATAATTACTGTTCGCACTATATCGGCCTTAATACTTATATAATACAAACTAATATCGATAAGTAAAAGGAATCCACCGTATAATAAAATCAGAATAGTATACCCTACAAAACTATAAACAGAAAGGTTAACTAAATTGTATGCCTCAAATTGAAATGATGATTCATGAATAAGCTTATGAAAAATATTCAACCCTAATATTCCGAATAGTATAGCTATAATAAGCATTAATATAAATAAAGGGTAATTCGCTCTCAGTTTACCATTTTGTATTTTATATTTTAATGATGAATAATAAATAAAGATTGTAAAAACCGAAATAAGAACAAGTAAGAGTAGATTTCCAAACGAAATATTCAACTCTGAAATTTTAAAGTACTCACTATTGAATAACGGTATGTCTAACAAAAAAGCCGGTACTCTTAAAGTATAAAGAGCGTATACAATAAGTACAAGTATTATTAGCATTACAAATACACCTCTTACTCCTGTTAAAAATGAGCTAAAACGCTCTTTTACAAATAAAAGAAACGTAACAACCCCCGCTAAAAACAATAAAAAAACTATAAGAGTTACATTTTTTGAAACTATACGCTCTTTTGCACAACAAACTCTAAATAATTCTTCATTCTGAGTTGTACATACCGGTATGCCTGCTTTGCTATTGGCGGGTGTAATATTTATTCCATTACGCACCGAAAACGAAGGATGCATTTCATTTAACAAATACTCATTTTCAATAGAATAATTGTTTTTAACTACAATAACACCTATGGCTGTACAATTTTGTTTTTCATTATTATAAATTACTACCTGACTATTGCCCAAGGCAAAGAACCGTTTCTTCCACCATTCATTATTTTCAGGTATCGACAATGAATTATCGGTCCAGTAAACAAGTTTATTATCTCTATATACATAAAAAACTATACCTTCATTTTTTGAATAACTATCGAGTGTTTCATAATTATCGGCAACATATTCGGTAATAGTATTATTCAACGCACATTCAACCAACGTATCAACAGCTTGCTGCACTACTCTATTTTTAAAAGCAATGCTTTGCTCCAAAGAGCGAGCTATTTTCTTTAAATTAGGTTCATTGCGTGTCTCATAATGTATATACCACGAAACAATAAAAAATAATATTGATAATAGTGCAAGACGATATTTTTTGAAAATAATCATATTCCGAAATTATATTATTGGTGATGATATGGTTCCCCTTTCAATATGGCATTAGCTCTATACAACTGTTCTACAAAAAACAAACGTATCATTTGATGCGAAAAAGTCATTTCAGAAAGTGATAATTTATAATTTGACATATTATATATTTGCTTTGAAAAACCATACGGCCCGCCAATAACAAAAACCAATCGCTTTGGCGAGTTTACCATTTGATTGTTTAACCACTGCGAAAATCGTACCGAAGACATTTGTTTTCCATTTTCATCGAGCAAAACTATAAAATCGCCTGCTTGAAAATTCTTTAGCAACAGCTCCCCTTCCTTTTCTTTTTGTTGTATTTCAGAAAGGTTTTTTGACTGCTTTATATCCGGTAATACCTGAAATTCAAAAGGCATATAGCGTTTTACCCTATCGACAAATTTATCAATTCCGAATTTTAAATACTCTTCGTCGGTTTTTCCGATTGCTATTAATAGTGTTTTCAATTAGATATTTTTTATTAATTGGTAAAACTACTTACTTTTGATTCAAATCTAAATATAACAATGATAGATAAAGATTATATAAGCAATTTTATTGCAAATGCGCTAAATGAAGATATTGGTTCGGGCGATCATACTTCACTCAGTTGTATCCCCGGTGAAACAAAAGGAAAAGCGAGACTTATTGCAAAACAAGAGGGGATACTTGCCGGTGTAGAAATAGCTCGACAAGTATTTAGTCAATTCGATACCGAATTAGAACTAGATGTTTTGATTAAAGATGGTTCACGTATAAAACCAGGCGATGTTATATATGAAATATCGGGCAAAGAGGTGTCGATACTTCAAACAGAAAGGCTTTCGCTCAATTTCATGCAGCGAATGAGTGGAATAGCTACCCAAACGGCTGAATATGTAAAACTTGTAGAAGGGCTAAAAACAAAGATTCTTGATACCCGCAAAACTACTCCCGGTATGCGTATATTTGAGAAAATGGCGGTAAAAATTGGTGGAGGTGAAAATCACCGTTTCGGACTTTACGATATGATAATGATAAAAGACAACCATAAAGACTTTGCCGGCGGTGCAAAACAAGCTATTAAAAGAGTTCATAAGTATTTGAAAGAAAAAAACATAAACCTTGAAATAGTTGTAGAAGCTCATAACTTTCAAGAGATTGAAGAGATAATGAAAACCGGCGGCATAAAACGGATTATGATTGATAATTTTTCAATTGAAGAGACAAAAAAAGCTGTTGACTTAATAGCCGGGAAATACGAAACCGAATCGTCGGGAGGTATTACAAAAGCTACATTAAGAAGCTATGCCGAGTGTGGTGTCGACTACATATCGGTAGGCGCATTAACACATCAGATTATGAGTTTAGATATGAGTTTGAAGGCGTTATAGTTCCGGTTGCTGGTTATAGGTTAACCATTCTTCGCCATAGCTTTTAAAATAAGTAACTTGAGAGAACAGAATTGTTAATATGCACAAATAACGTTAGATATTTGAATAATATGAACTAAACCCGCGAACTATTTAACTTAAATAATAATTAAGATATTAAAAACAAAAAGAATGAAAGCTATAAGAATTATTACATTAGCAGTATTCCAATTAGTTGTATTCCAATCAGCTTTTTCACAAATTACAGAAATAGGTTTGGCTTCATTTTATGCCGATAAATTTGACGGACGAATAACTGCCAGTGGCGATATTTTTGACCAAAATAAAATGACTGCTGCACACCGGACATTACCATTTGGCACAACAGTAAAAGTAACCCGAACCGACAATAATGAGTCAGTAATAGTTACTGTAAATGACCGCGGTCCATTTGTTGACGACAGAATTATAGACCTTTCCAAAGCTGCTGCCACAAAGCTTAATTTTTCAAATTCTGGAACTTGCAAGGTGAAAATTGAAGTTATAAGTATTGGAAGCAGTTCTTCGTTTGAGACAACCTCATCGGACAAACCAAAACACCAAACTAAACAATCGTTAGAGACTTCTGTTAATAAAGAAAATAACTCAGAACAATCAAACAGCGATAATATCTATTACACTATTGATACAGAGATATTAAACAATAAGGGTTTCGGTATTCAGGTTGCAAGTTTTCAGGAAGCTGCCAACCTAATGCAACGCTGCTATGAGATAAAACAAAAAACCGATAAAAAGGTTATAGTACAAGTTGGCGAAAGCAATGGAAATCAAGTATACCGAATTATTATCGGCCCATTTAACGACAAAGACGATGCTCAAAAACACAAGGAAAAAATAGCCTCAAAATTTAATGGCTGCTTTGTTGTTGCAATAAAATAAAAAATAATGTTGAATAAATTATGGCATAACATATCGCATATTGGTTTGAATAACGAATTTTCTTCGAGCAAGAGGAAAAACATTATTCTGTCAAACCAAATAAACATTGCTATGCTAATAATTATTTCTGTGTTAAGCATATTTCTAAAAGTACTTCGTATAGTTAACGATACTGAAATGACTTTTGCCTCGCAACGATTACTTATAATAATTGGTATCTGCATATTAAACTTATACCTTTCATATAAAAGACTTTTTATACTTCTAAAAATTTCGCTAATATTTATACCTGCTTTCATTTTCTTTATACTTTCACCTATTGTTGGTTTTGTTGAGGAAGAGAGCTATTTCTATTACCCTTATATTGCTATTGCCCTATCGGTTGTAATGCAACTAATTCTTCACCCACATAAAGATAAAACACTATATGTCATATCTATTTTATATTATCTAACAATAATATCATTGTCAGATAATATTCTCACTCATTTTTCGCCGGTAAAATATAAAGCTGCAATAATTGTTGAAGAGTTTAGTATATTTTACAAGGTTACGGCAGTTACAATATTTACATTTATTCACTCATCAATATATTATTTAAGAATACTCAATTTTAGATACGAAAAGGAATTAACCGAAACTCTAAAAAAATTACAAAATACTCAGGCTAACCTAATACAATCTGAGAAAATGGCTTCGCTTGGCATACTTACTGCCGGTGTAGCTCATGAAATAAACAACCCACTAAACTATATAATGGGTGGCTACAATGGAATAGAAGATTACCTTAACGACAAGAACCTTAACAATAAAGAAACACAAACTCTTTTGTCAATAATAAAAACAGGAATTGATAGAGCAGCAGGTATTGTAAAAAGCCTTAACCAATTTAGCAGAGACAACTCTGCCTATGATGAAATATGTGATATTCATCCAATTATAGAAAGCTGCCTTACTATGCTCAATAGTCTATTGAAAGAAAACACAACCATAACTAAAGAATTCAGTACAGAAACACTTATAATAAAAGGAAATTCGGGAAAGCTACATCAGGTTTTTTTAAACATTATCAGCAATGCGGCTCAGTCTATTTCAGAAAAAGGTTCTATTAGCATATTAACATTCCGAAAAGAAAACAACATTTATATATCAATAAAGGATTCAGGTTCAGGCATAAAAAAAGAAAACCTAAAGAAAGTAACCGACCCGTTTTTTACAACCAAAGCACCGGGCGAAGGAACCGGTTTAGGCTTATCAATATCGTACAATATTATAAAAGAGCATAAAGGTGAAATAACAATTGACTCAAAAGAAGGTATGGGAACTAGCGTAAACATAACGCTGCCGATATAAAAAACATTAACCCCAAATAACACCTTAAAATCGCTAAAAAATCAATTGACCTAGAACTGTGCTTTTAACAGAGCAGTATTTTGCTAAAAAATCAATACACAGATATATTTACATAATAAAATATCAATGCATTGATGTTTTTATGGTATTTTATTATATTTACGCTGATAATAATATTGATTTATGGAATCTATTCAACAAAAGTTTTACGAAAAATATGCCGGCATACAAACAAAACTTATCAGAGACTTTATTAATCAAGTTGATTGGAGTAACCGGTTTATAGGTATTAAAGGAAACAGAGGTGTTGGAAAAACAACTTTATTATTACAATATATCAAGTTGAATTACAAGCCCGACAATAAAGTATTGTATGTAAGTTTAGACAGTATTTATTTTTCCGATATTTCATTATACATATTTGCTGATACATTTTATAAAAAAGGTGGACAATTACTGGTTGTTGACGAAATACACCGTTACAAAAACTGGTCATTGGAACTAAAGAATATATTTGACGATATGCCCGAGCTAAAAGTAATATTTACAGGTTCATCTCTGCTAGAACTTCGAAAAGGAAAATCAGATCTTAGCCGACGTGTTGTAATGTATGAAATGCCCGGCTTATCATATCGCGAATTCTTGCAATTTGACCAAAATATAGTATTACCTAAATACAATATTGAGACATTGATAAACAACCACATAGAAATAAGCTCTGAAATTATAAATAAGATAAAACCTTTAGAATTTTTCGATAGTTACTTGAATTATGGTTATTATCCATTTTTTAAAGAAAACAAGAACTCGTTCCATTTAAAACTATCTGAAGTTTTGCTTACAGTTCTTGAAGTTGACATTCCTCAATTTGAGGAAATACAAATATCAAATATAGCATATCTAAAAAAACTACTGCACATAATAAGCAATTCCGTCCCATTTAAGCCCAATATGAATGCATTAAGCAGTAGAACAGGAATAAGCATAAACACTATGAAAAACTACTTAAAATACCTTAACGATGCCAACATAATATCAATGCTTTATGTTCAAAACAAGGAAATAAACAGCCTTAATAAACCGGAAAAAATATATTTGAATGATACTAATCTGATACATAACCTTGCTAGCAATAAACCAGATATAGGCAATTTGCGTGAAACATTCTTTTACAATCAGTTAAAACAAAATAACACAATAAATGCGAGCAAAGAATCAGATTTTGTCATTAATAAAGAATACACATTTGAAATAGGCGGTTATTCAAAAAACGGAACTCAAATAAAAGGTATAGAAAAGTCATTTGTTGTAAAAGATGGAATAGAAATAGGAGTTAACAATACTATCCCTCTTTGGATGTTTGGTTTTTTATATTGACCATAATTTTAAAACTATGATTACTAAGCAATTTTATTAAACATAAACTTACAGAAACATATTAATATAAATAAAAGCCTTTCATTTTATTACAAAGAAACCGACTTTACATACTCTCCTACACTCACCCCTTCTATATTTTTAAAATTACGCTCAAATGTGCGCACCGAACCAAAGCCAACTGCCATACCTATCTCTTCACTCGAAACTTTTCTATTTTTATTTGCAATCATTATTTTCGATTCACCAATTCTATAATCGTTTACAAACTGATTAAAATTCTTACCCGAAAACTTATTTATTGCATTCGACAAATGTGTCCTGTTTGTAGAAAGTTCTAATACAAGATTTTCAATTCGTAATTCAGCATTCAAATATGGTTTATTGGTGTCGAAATATTTTAGTAGCTTTTTATATAAATCAATATCATTATCAATTTCTTCAACAACCGGTTCTATTTCCTCTTCTACAATTATATCCTGCGGAAGCATTTTCTGTCGCAAACCAATTATTCCAAGCAAAAATATCGCAACCGATATTATACCCAATGCTATAAGCAAAAACAGTCCGTTTTCAAATATTTTTATCGGGTTAAATGCATAAAACCCCATACACGACAACGACCCTATAAAAAGAGTGTTATTCAACACCTTAACACCATTTAAACTAATCCCCTCGGTATTGGAAAATATATTATTAATCTCGACAGTATACTTACGCAAAAGTTTATTTGTAATAAACCAATAAAAAACAAACTGAAATATTATAATCACAATATTTATAATACGTACAAAATACAAAAATACCATAGCCCAATTGCTCCACTCTGCCCTGTAACGCAATTCGGTAACAAACATATACCGCTCATTTGAGTCAATTAAAAAATAAAAAACAACAGCAGTAGGAATTATTATAATAATGGGATAAAAATGTTTATAGTAAAACTTAAACGAATAATTATTGTCTATTAGCATTTTTACATATATGTATATTCCCGGAAAAACAAGAAACAATTGCAAAACATGAAACGAAAGTATTGCGGCATATAAATTATAGTATTTAAAAAACAATATATATAAGCCGGCAAATAACAATGCAATATTAAACATAAAAATAGAGAGCAATCTCTTCGACCTGTTTCCGTATTCTGAATTAAAAAACAATAACCCGGATATTACAAATGGTATAAAAACCGGCAAAAGCAGCGATAATTCAATTAATTTATTCATAAACCAACAGTTAATTGTACAAAACTAACTAAATGAATTTATATCAAACACTTATGAATATTGTTTTTTATCATGAATAAGTTAAGAAAACATCAATTTACGATTTGTCGTAAGTTATTTACGATTTGTCGTTCAATTCTTACTTACACATTATACATTTGGCAGTAATAAAAACATACTTAAATGAAACAAATATTATTCACTTTACTATGCTGCTCTGCACTCATAAGCTGCGATTTACTCGAAGACATTCGCGACGATGTTCAAGATGAAATTAAGGATTTGACTGAGAAAGAAGATGAACCGCAAGACACTTATGATATTCTTTCAATATATCCCGCCGGTGCTACATTTTCGTTTTTCGACACTATATACAATGCATCTAATGTTGATATTGCTCAATATTTCGCAACAGAAAACATTACATTAATTTATATTGAACACTCAACCTCATCTTATATTACTATTGCATACCCAGGAAAAGGAAATTTATTCGAAGAATACAATAGCGAATATGGGGGTATACAAGTAGAGTTAACAGTAAACAACATTGAGTACAAAATACATGACTTCACTTTCTTTATTCGTTATCTTGAGCACAATACTATTGTAGCCAACTTCTATGGCTATTATTATTACACAGGAGAGGAGGATGCACCTCTTTTTCAAGAGGTTTCAGGCTCTGTAAATACTCAAATAACATCAGCTCTATAAAAACTAAACAAAAAAACATAAGCGATTTTGAATCCCTTTAGTATTATTACCCCATGATTGAATTTAGGGATGTTCAATACTTTTTTTGAACTCCCTTTTTTTATAATATACTGCTTTTGCTTATTTAAATACTAACTATTATACATAATAACAACTACCATTCCAGCTCCAAATATCATTGCAAGTCGCTGAGTTAACTCGGCATTCCGCTGCGGCTTTAATATCAACCCAACGTAACCACAGAAATACCGGCTCCGCCAAATTCAATATGTTCATCTTTTACGCTCTGAACCATATCAACAGTATTAAGATATTCGCGAATAAACTGACGCAATGCACCTGTTCCTGTTCCGTGTAATATTTTCAGTTCAAATACACCTAGCATAATTGCCTCATCAACAAACTCCTGAACCATTTGCAATGCCTCTTCAACACGCTTACCCCTAACATCGAGACCGGGTTTAAAGCTCATACGCCGCTGATTCATATCGTAAGCCTTACCGGTAACCGGCAGTGACTTCTTACGCTTCATAAGGTTCTTCTTCTCGCCTGTGCTCAAAGCCTCCAGCTTATTGAGCTTAGTAGTCATTATTAAATCGCCAAATGCAACTACAACCGACTTGCCCGATATTTCCATAATTTCACCAACCGAAGACTGTCCTTGAATACGAACAGGCATACCTATGGTAAACTCCTGAACCCGCACAGGCTCTACAACAGGCTTATCACGATTACCTGTAACTTCATCCTTATTGCCTTGCTTAACTCTGGTTTCTCGTTCGCGTAGTTTCTCTATTTTTCTAAGTATTTTTTCCTCTGTATCGAGGTTCTTTTCCAACACTTTATCTTTCAGCTCATCAACCTGTTTTCGTGCATCACGGGTTTTTTCCTTATCGGCTTGCGCTTCTTTAATTTTACGAATAGTATTTTCAATAACCTTATTTGAATTATCTAATATGCGTTTCGCCTCATCTTCTGCTTTTGATATTATCTCCTTTCGCATACTCTGAACATGGTCAAGCTCTCGTTTTTCCTTGTCCATCATATCCTCAAGGCGTTTTTCAATTTTTCGTATATTCTCACGCTTTCGCTCCCAATACTTTTTATCGCGCGATATTTCACGCAAGTGCTTATCGAAGTGAAAATGCTCCTCGCCTACCTTCTCTTTTGCCAAATCAATAACATCTTGCGGCAAACCTATTTTATATGCTATTTCAAATGCAAAACTACTCCCCGGCTTTCCTGTTTCCAACTGAAATAACGGTTCCAGTTTTTGCGAATCGTAAAGCATTGCTCCATTTACAATACCCTCGGTTTGTGATGCAAAATGTTTCAAATTTGTATAGTGTGTAGTAATAACCCCATATACATTTAAACTATTGAGCTTTTGCAATACCGATTCTGCTATTGCCCCTCCAAGCATAGGTTCTGTACCTGTTCCAAACTCATCTATAAGCAGCAGTGTTTTATCATCTCCATTTTTTGTAAAATGCTTCATATTCAACAAATGCGAACTATACGTACTCAAGTCATTTTCAATACTTTGCTCATCGCCTATGTCTATAAAAATATTTTTAAAAAAACCGGCCTCACTACCTTCTTCAACAGGTATTAACAAACCACATTGTAACATATACTGCAACATTCCCACTGTTTTCAAACAAACCGACTTACCTCCGGCATTTGGCCCTGATATAAGTAAAATCCGTTGCTCGCTATGCAATTCCATTTTCAAAGGAACCACCTTTCGCCCCTCTTGCTGAAACGACAAAAACAATAACGGATGTCGGGCATTTATCCAACTAACCTTCGATTCATTTATAAATTTCGGCAGTTGTCCATTTATTCTGGTTGCAAAACGTGCCTTTGCTCTAATAAAATCGGTTATCCCTAAATAAACAATACTATCCTCCAAGTCGTCGGCATAAGGGCGTATGGTATCGGTAAACTGTCGTAAAATACGCACTATTTCCCGACGTTCTTCAGCTTCAAGTTCCGAAATAGCATTATTTAACTCCACTACTGGAGTAGGCTCAACATAACAGGTTTTTCCTGTCGCCGATTCATCGTGAATTATTCCGGGTATTTTCCTCTTATTTGTTGCCGACACAGGTATTACCGTACGTCCATCGCGTATCGACAGCGAGGTATCGGCATCGACCCAGCCATCTTTCTGTGCTTGCGCAATTATTCGGTGTATAAGTTTTGAAACTGTCGATTGCTTACTATATAAATCGGCACGTATCTTAGCTAAATCAGCCGATGCATTATCTTTTATTTTCCCCTGACTTGTAAGTATCCTGTCAATTCCATCAAACACATATGGATACAACGTTACGGTATCTGACAGTTGCTTTAAATTCGGATATCTCCCGGCTTTATCGTCTCCTTTAAAAAAAATTAAAATGTTTTTTACTGTTTGAAGCGACTTACGAAGCGAGAATAATTCTTTTACTTCTAAAAAAGTACCATTAATTCTGAGTTTCGATATTGCAGGGCGAAGGTCAAAATAGTTTTCTACCGGAAATTCTTCGTCGCTGCTAAGAATATTTAAAAATTCATCCACTTCATGCAATCTGGTTCTTGCAACTTCATATTGTTGAATAAACTCCATTTCATCGACAAAAGTACGCCCCAAATCGCTCAAACACGACTCCTTAACCAGTTCTCTTACTTTTAAAAAATCTATTTTTTGCTCAAAATTACCCGGATATATCACTTTATGTAAAATTTTTTGCTGCAAAAATAATGGAATTGTTCTTTGTAACTATATGTATTATATTATTTCCTCTACCCCTCAATTTTCAATACACTAATACTTTTTATATTCCTATATCTAAAATTATATA
The DNA here is from genome assembly GCA_003250355.1 of Bacteroidota bacterium. Classification (GTDB taxonomy): domain Bacteria; phylum Bacteroidota; class Bacteroidia; order Bacteroidales; family SZUA-534; genus SZUA-534. Next base: position 97,669 of record QKGS01000067.1, on the reverse strand, counting down.
TCTTACTCAAAAATTCACAATATGCAAATACTTAAAACACCTGTTATTGTCTCTTTATTATTTCTAATAACTACATTTGCGTGTAGCAATAAAACTACAAATACAATGCAATACAAAAATTTTACATTCAGCCCGTTTGGTGAAAATACTTTTGTTCTATACGACGAAACAAATGAGGCAGTGATAATAGATCCGGGAAATTTTCACCCTAATGAAAATGAACTACTTGATGAATTTATTGAAGAACATAATCTAAAGCCGGTTCAAATACTTGCCACACACAATCACTTAGACCATTTGTTTGGTGCAAAATACGTGGCCGATAAATACAGTATAGGGTTAGCTTGTCATAAAGATGACTTATTTTGGATAAATGAATTCATGAATACAGCAAAACGATATGGATTAGAGGAAGCACAAAACCCTCCTCAGCCTGAAAAATATTTTCAACATGGCGATATTTTTAAATTCGGCAATACTGAATTGGAAATAATTCATGTACCGGGTCATTCTCAAGGTGGAGTTGCTTTTTATTACAAACCTTCAGGTCTGTTATTTTGCGGCGACATTCTATTTCAAGGCAGCGTTGGTCGCTCTGACTTTCCCGGGGGCAATCATGAACAACTAATTGGCGGCATAAAAGAAAAACTACTTACCCTTCCTGACCCAACCATTGTTTTTTCAGGACATGGCCCATCAAGTACAATAGGTGCCGAAAAACGAAACAATCCTTTTTTAAGATAAAGTTTACGTTTTCATTTTTTTCTTTTTCGCAGCAGGAAATAAAATATTATTCAGTATAAGTCTGTACCCCGGAGAATTAGGATGCATATTTAAATCGGTTGGTTTATCGCCAACATAATGCCTGTAATCTTCGGGGTCGTGACCACCATAAAATGTCCACGTTCCTTTTCCAAATTCACCATGTATATAGCGGGCTTCATTGGCTGCTTTAAATTCGCCCATAATTAAAACATCCGATTTTATATGCCCTTTATTGAATGCTGTTGTTTGCCCCATAAACCCTTTTATAATTGATGTATGATTCTGGCAAAGCATAGTAGGCACAGGATCCCATTTGGCAGAAAATTCAAAAAGAGTAAAAAAATCTTCATCTTCGTCAACCTTTCTGGAATTGGTGGCATCAATATCGGAGTACTCATACTCCATTGGATTCATACTCAGCCTGAAATTTTTAAATGCAAATGTTTTATTAAAGTCGAGCTTCTCCTGTGCATGAGCATCGGGAGCATCACCATCAAACATTACATCGCAAATATCTATATGGGTTGCTGCAAGAGCAATATCGTAAGAATCAGTTGCTGAACACATTGCAAAAAGAAAACCTCCGTTTGAAACATAATTTCTTATAGTTGTTGCTACAAATAGCTTTAGGTCGCTTACTTTAGAAAAACCTAGATCTTTTGCACTTTGTTCTGAATTTGCCACCTGAGTTTTATACCATGTCATATTTCGGTATGCGGCATAAAACTTTCCATACTGCCCCGTAAAATCTTCATGATGCAAATGCAACCAATCGTAACCTTTAAGTGCTCCCTCAACCACTTCTTTATCGTACACTATATCGTATGGTATTTCTGCATAAGTAAGAACCATGGTTACTGCATCGTCCCATGGAAGCTTATCTTTAGGGGAGTAAACCGCAATTTTGGGAGCTTTTTCCAATTTCAAAGCATCCATATTAACCGATTCGCTGCTAATATTGGCAAGTATAGCCCCTGCGCTTGCTTCAGAAATTATCTCAAAAGATACTCCCCTGATAATACATTCTGCCTCAATATTTTTATTATGCGAAACTAAAAAGCTACCCCCTTTATAGTTAAGAAGCCATTTTGCCTCTATTCCATTTTGCAATACCCAATAACAAATACCATAAGCTTTCAAATGATTTTGCTGAGTATTGTCCATTGGTATGAGCAACTGAGCTGAAAAGCTATTAAAAACAAATACAAATAGTGATATAAATAGAAAAAAGAGTTTATTCATCTGCAAATATTTTTCAATGTTCTAGTTCCCAACAACCATAAAATACCCTTGCTGATACCATATAGCTATAATGGCTGATTAAATTATATATTAAAATGGCGCATTACCCGATTCTTCAAAATCGGTATTTGCACTTAATCCACTTGTTTCATTAAAATTTTTATTAGCACTTAATTCAGGTATACCGGAATCGGAATCTCCGGAGTTCATTTTCGATTGAAAAGTATTACCTCCGGTATCTATCATACTAAAGCTTGCATCGCGATCCTGAAATCGAGTAAATTCTTTTACAAATCGTAAAAACACTTCTCCAATGGCACCACTACGGTGTTTTGCAATAATTAATTCACCAAGTCCAAGTAAACTATTCCCATCCTCATCTTGCGTTATCCCATAATATTCAGGACGGTGAATAAACATTACCATATCGGCGTCCTGCTCAATAGCTCCTGATTCACGAAGGTCTGACAGCTGAGGTTTTTTATCGCCGGCACGCATTTCAACCGAACGGTTAAGCTGCGACAAGGCTATAATAGGAACATTTATCTCTTTAGCAATAGCTTTTAATGAACGCGAAATCATACTTACCTCTTGCTCTCGGCTTCCTACATTGCTACCTGCTGTCATTAACTGAAGGTAGTCAATTATTACAAGTTCAATCCCATGTTGTAATTTAAGTTTACGAAGTTTCGACCTCAGCTCCATTACCGAAAGTGCAGGAGTGTCATCAACATACATGGGTGCATTTTCCAAATTACGTATTTTAGTTTCTAGCTGAGTCCACTCCCAATCGGCCAGTTTACCGCTTTTTAGCTTTTCGCCCGATATTTCACTCTCACTCGAAATAATACGTTTTACAAGTTGCTCATTCGACATCTCAAGAGAGAAAATAGCTACCGGACGTTTATGGTCAACTGCAATATTCCGAGCCATAGAAAGTACAAATGCAGTCTTACCCATTGCCGGACGTGCAGCTATAACAACTAAGTCAGAAGGTTGCCAACCCGATGTCATTCTGTCAAGGTCGGTAAAACCACTTGGAACACCACTTAGTCCGTCGGGCTTTTTGGCAGCCTCTTCTATTTGTTTAATTGCCTCTGCTACTACATCACCAATTGAAGCTACATCTTTTTTGATATTACCTTCCGACACTTTAAAAAGCTCTTGTTCAGCCATATCGAGTATATCGGCAACATCGTCGGTATCTTCAAAAGCATTTTCCTGAATTTTAGCCCCAACCCTAATTAACTCGCGCTGAATAAACTTTTGCGATATAATTAACGAATGGTGTTCAAGGTGTGCTGTCGATGCTACTTTATTGGTAAGGTGAGCCAAATACGATTGCCCTCCAACATCGTCGAGTTTACCCAACTGTTTTAACTTTTGCGAAACAGTAAGTATATCTATTGGAAGTTGCTCTGTCGATAATTTCAATATGGCCTCGAAAATTATTCCATGAACAGGACTATAAAATTTTTCAGGCGACAATAATCCACTTACTTTATAAAAAGCCTCTGTTTCCAACATTATTGCACCCAAAACCACTTCCTCAAAATCAATAGCTTGCGGGGGTAACTTACCCATACCTGCCATTATTTTGGTCATGTCTATTTTCTTGTCTTTGTTGAAATTCCTGTTAGTATTAAGCTCTGCCATATTTGAAAACGTAATTAGATTGCAAACTTACAACGAATAAAAAACATTTTACTTAATAGCTATTTATATTTTTATAAATATTGAATTTTAGATAAAAAAATTATTTTTGTGAAATATTTATGTAACAATCCGTTATGTGGATTTATTTTAATAAAAACGCATAATATTCATTTCATAGTATGGGGATTTTTTTTGGGTATTGTGAAATGACTAAAACTATTTATTAATTTTCAAGGATAAGTATGTATGGATATATTTCCAAATGCCAAGATTAATATTGGTTTAAATATTTTATCGAAGCGACCCGACGGTTATCATGAGATTGAAACACTTATGTACCCTATTCCTTTGCACGACAAGTTAAATGTTATGGCATCGGGCAATTGCGAAGCTTTCAAATATTCGTCGTCGGGAATTAGAATAGAATCGTTTCTTGAAGACAATCTTGTTTACAAAGCATATAAGCTTTTGTCTAATAGTTTTTCAATACCTCCTATTAATGTTCACCTTGAAAAACAAATTCCGTTTGGTGGAGGCTTGGGTGGCGGTTCTTCCGATTGTGCTTTTATGCTATCGACACTAAACAAAATATTTGATTTCAAAATTGAGGATTCAAAACTCGAAAAATACGCTGCACACTTAGGAAGCGACTGTGCTTTTTTTATTAAAAACAAACCTGCCATAGCTCGCGGAAAGGGAGAAAAACTAACTCCTTTCTCTTTAAATCTATCAGGGTTATATATTGTTTTAGTAGTTCCTCCTGTTCGCATAAGTACTCCGCAGGCATACAGCAGAGTACGCCCCAAACCGGCATCATACAATTTAGAAGAAGCTTTAAAAACCGACTTGTCGGAATGGAAAAACATAATTAAAAATGACTTTGAATTATCTGTTTTTTCACATTTTCCTGAAATTCGACAAATAAAAGAGGAATTGTATCAAATAGGAGCCGAATACGCATCGCTTTCGGGTAGTGGCTCGTCGGTTTATGGCATATTTAAGAAAAAACCTAAGCTCGATTATATATTCCCCGAAGAATACTTTGTTTGGGATGCAAAATTATAATTGATTATTTTTAACAATAACAAAAGGTTGTCGAAAATGGCAACCTTTTGTTATTTATATCTCAAACCATTTTCCCCGTTTAAAATTATAATGCTCTTCATAATCAACATATCCCAACTGATTGGTTACAAGCATTGTATTTCCAAGTTTTATATCCGATAGGTTTCTGTGATGGTGGCCATATATCCAGTAATCTATATTATTATGCTCTATCAATAAGTCGAGTGTATTAACAAATGCCGAGTTTATTTTACTACCCTCAAATTCACCGGGGTTACACATATGCGATGGCACATGATGAGTTGCAACTACTCTCTTTTTTGCCTTTGAACTTAATAGCGCATTATTAATAAATTGCAATGACTTTTTATAAAGCTCATCGTAATCGCTTGGTTCAATGGTACTCTTACCACGTTTAATTCTGTAAAAATCATTTAAGCCCCGAACAATTTGTGTCAGATATTTTGAATCAAGAGCCGACCAAAGAGTTGTGAATATAAAGTCTACATCATCAATTTGTACAGTTCTATTATTAATAAAATGAACATTATCTCGAATAGATTCTTTAAAGCCATTTTCGTGAAGAGAAACATCGAAACCTCCATAATATTCATGATTCCCGGGCACTATAAACACCTCTTTAAAATCGTCAGAAACTTTATCGAAAAACCGGTTCTTAAAATACTTCTCATTATATACTGTAATATCTCCGGTTAAAATAAGATAATCGCCCTCAGGCTTAAGTGGCTTATGCTTAATATAATCAGAGTTACTCTGAAACTCCAAATGTATATCCGATGCATATTGTATTTTCATAAAAAAAGAATTTTTGCCAATAAAGGGTTAAAACAATTCGAAGTTTTATCTTTACGAACTTAAAAATAAGATATTTTATAATATGAAGCCTTTAATTCTGGTAACAAACGATGATGGATATACTGCTCCGGGTCTTTTAGCTTTAGTAAGCGCCGTAAAAGATTTTGGCGATGTGGTCGTAGTTGCTCCTGAATTAGGACAATCGGGAATGTCGCATGCCGTTACTATTAAAACACCTTTACGCTGCACTAAAGTTGCCGATAGTCCGATAGTTGTATATAAAGTAAACGGAACCCCTGTCGATTGTGTCAAGTTAGCTCACTATCAAATCCTTGACAGAAAACCAGACTTAATAGTTTCCGGCATTAATCACGGAACTAATTCATCAATAAGTGTTGTTTATTCAGGAACTATGGGAGCTGCTCTTGAAGGAGCCATTCATAATATTCCGTCTATAGGGTTTTCGCTATGCTCCGACTCTTACGATGCCGATTTTACATTAGCCTCAAAATATGCAAAAACAATTGTTGCTCAAATAATTAAACACGGACTACCCGACAACACTTGCCTAAATGTTAATTTTCCCAATATTGCAGAAAAAGATTTTAAAGGATTAAAAGTTTGTCGTCAGGCAAAAGGCCGATGGCAAGAAGAATTCGACAAAAGACAAGACCCGCGAGGCAGCTCTTATTATTGGCTTATGGGTTACTTTACTCACCATGAAAATGGCGCAACCGATCACGACGAATGGGCTTTGGCAAATAATTATGCATCAATAGTTCCGGTTCAGGTTGATCTTACTAATTATACCGCAATTGATAATCTAAAAAAATTATTCTAATGCTAAAAAAGTCAAGCTCTGATATTACTTCCAAAGGCCTATCGGCAGGGTTAGTTTTACCAATCGTTTTTATGCTAATCTTCATAGGCGTATTAAGCAAACAATTTGGTTCATTTAATGAAACAATAGAGTATTATCAGGAAATAGGGGTACTATATAAAATGCTAAGCCTAAGCCTTATGCCCGGTGCCGGATTGTTCTTTCTATGGAGTAAACAAAACAAGCTTAATCAGGCTCGCGGTGCCCTCCTTGCAACACTAATGTATGGGGTAGCTGTTGTTTATTTATATTTTAATTAATTTTTATTCCGGTGAAATACTATATAATAGCAGGCGAAGCAAGTGGCGATCTTCACGGCTCCAATCTTATGAAATCGCTGAAACAACACGACAGCGAAGCAGAATTTCGATTCTGGGGCGGCGATAAAATGGCAGAAATTGGCGGAGAACCTGTAAAACATATTTCAGAACTGGCTTTTATGGGTTTTGTCAAAGTTATTACAAATATCCGCACTATTAAGGGCAACATTAAATTGTGTCAGAGCGATATACTTTCTTACGCACCCGACGTTCTTATTCTTATCGACTATGGCGGCTTTAATATGAAAATTGCTGAGTTTGCCAAAGCAAATGGGGTAAGAGTGCATTATTATATATCACCCAAAATATGGGCATCGCGTACTGGCAGAGTAAAGAAAATAAAAGCCACAGTCGATAAAATGTTCGTTATTCTCCCTTTTGAAGTCGATTTTTATAAACAGCACGGCTTCAATAATGTTGAATATATTGGTAACCCCATACTCGATGCAATAGAAAACAGAGAAAACAAAAATCAAACTTTCAATGATTTTGTTCAAAGCAATAATTTACCCAATAAGCCAATTGTAGCCTTATTGGCCGGAAGCCGAAAACAGGAAATAAAACTTATGCTTCCTGTTATGATTAATGTTTCAAAACATTTCCCCGATTATCAGTTTGTAATTGCCGGTGCTCCGGGAATTAACAAAGATTTTTATCATTCGTTTATTAAAGACATTAACTTACCTATCGTTTACGAACAAACATATTTATTATTGCAACAAAGCCGCGCAGCTTTGGTAACATCAGGTACTGCAACATTAGAAACAGCATTGTTCCGTGTGCCCGAAATTGTTTGTTATCATACCAATATAGGCAACCTACTATATCGAATAGGCTGGAAATATCTTGTAAAAGTCGATTATATATCTTTGGCTAATCTTATTGCAGATAAAGAAATAGTACGTGAACTAGTACAAATGACTTTCAAAGAAAGCTTTGTAACGCACGAACTTGATAAAATACTAAACAACACACAATACCGAAAGCAAATGCTCGACAATTATGAACTGCTTTGGCAAAAAATGGGAACTGCCGGAGCTTCTGACAAAGCGGCTAAAAGTATTATAAATGATTTGAGAAAATAACGAGTTTCAATGAGGGGGATTTCTAAGTTTTTTTTGCTGCTAGCTATACTTTTAAACTTTTCAAGTGCTTTTGCAAATATTGTACGGGTACATATTTTTAATCAGTACAATATAAAAACAGTTGCAATAACACCAATTGAGGGCAAATACCAATTTTCGACCGAAAACGGATTTATTTATAAATTAAAAAAAAATCACATTGTATATTTTACTGCAATAGGCGATTCTATAACTGTGTGGGATGCCGACAGGCATCTTGGTATATTTAACCGGATACAATTCCGAGGGCTAACCAACAATAATATTTTCAGTATTGAATCGGCTTTTCCGGCTCTACCCAAGCGCATACATGAAGGCGATCTTTCTATCTCTGCTAAAGCACACAAACTCGATATTATAAACTTTGTGTCGGAAGAGAATTACCTTGCAGGAGTTATTGAAGCAGAATCGGGTCCCAAAGCACATATTGAGTTTTATAAAACACAAGCTATAATTAGTAGAACCTATTTGTATTCAAAAATTGCAGCCGAAGGAGAAACCAATTACTTCCTAGGCGATGATGTTAATTACCAGGTATACAAAGGAATGTGCCACTTGAATCCCGACATAAGAACAGCTGTTACTCACACCAACAATTTGGTTATTGTTGATACTCTCAGCCAATTAATCACTGCCACATTCCATGCCAATTCAGGTGGCGAAACAGTTAATTCGGAAGATTACTGGCTTACTGAAACATCATACCTAAAAGCAACTCCCGACCCTTTCAGTCTAAATCAGCGAAGTGCTGTATGGGTCGATTCTATACCTATAAATAAATGGCTCACCTATTTAGGTAAAAATGGAATTGATGTAAAAACCGATAAAGGAAAAATTGAAAACCTGTACTTTGAACAACCTTATCGAAAAAAATATTATATCTACAATAACGACTCTATTTTAACACGAAAAATAAGAACCGATTTTAAATTACGTTCAACATGGTTCTCAATTTACCCTTCAAATGGTTATGTTTATTTTAATGGTCGCGGATATGGTCATGGTGTTGGTCTGTCGCAAGATGGAGCAATGCAAATGGCCAAAGAAAACTTCTCATTCAACGAAATAATCCATTTCTATTATAAGAATATCAAAGTAGTATCATTCGAACTACATAGCACCGAGAATTAACCCCCTTTACAGCAATCTTTTATTAACAAAATCTTAATATTGTCATTCCATATTAACAAAAATATTACATCGTATTAACCAACAGGTAATAACTACAAACTTACTTTGCTAAAAAATAATTACAATATGGTTAAGCAATTTATTACATTAATGTTAGTTGCAGCAAGTTTTTCATTATTTGCTGCCGAAGCTGAGAAAATCACCAACTTAAAGGGTTTTGTTATTGAAAATATAAATGGAGAAAAACAACCATTAGTTATGGCATATGTTTACTGTGATAATACTACATATACAGCTTATACCAATAACAATGGACAATTTGTTTTAGACATACCCGAAGGCAAACACGATATTAAAGTTTCTTTTATGGGATATGAAAGCGTAACAATAAATATTAACACAAAAAAAACTAAAGAATTATCTATTGAATTAAAAAAAGACAATTCTTTAGCTTCTAAATTTTGAAACTTCAAATAAACACTTTCACCCCGCGACTTACAGCATTAAACTTGTCAACTTCAACAAAAATATAACCCTAAAATTCGTCCTCATCGTCATATGAATTTTTCCATAAATCAATTGTCCTTCTATCCTTTTTTGTAGGTCGTCCACTACCTCTATCGCGCCGACCCGACAAATCCATACGCATCATGTCTAGTTTTACAATCTCTTGCTCCGGAGTAATATTTTCCATATAATCCGATACAAGTTGAGCTCCAACCCTTTTATCAAGCAAACCTTTAACCTTATACCTGTATATAATTGGCGGCTTTCTCACTTCAATAATATCGCCAACCTTAACAACCTTCGATGGCTTAGCAGAATCGCCATTTATACTGACTCTTCCCTTTTTGCATTCATCAGTAGCAATACTTCGTGTCTTATATACCCTTATAGCCCATAGCCATTTATCAATTCTAACATCTTCGCTCTTTTGCATAAAAAAGTATGTTTAAAAACACAAGTTTACTCATAATTATGAAAGTGCTCAAAATAATAATAACAAAACAATTAAATATCCGTATTAAAATATTATTTTTAGTTTTGTAGCGTTCTAAATGTAAAAAGCTAAAACAGAACATATTAGTAAAAAATGACACAATTATATAATTGCCTACTTCTTGTTTGCTTCATTCTTGCTTCATATATTGGATATTCTCAAGATGAAAATCGCACGGTATTAGTTGATGGACAAGTCATAAACAGCCGCGATCAGATAGATTTTAACAATTTTAATCTCAATGCTGTTGAGAAATTAATATTTGACAGAATCAATAGTGAACTAAAGAAAAAAGGGCTGAATCAGTTTACAGAAAATGAGTTTTTCCAAAAAGTTGCCGACGACCAATCTGCATATATGGCTATATTAATGGAAGAAACATCAGAACAGGAAACAAAAAATAAAAAAACACTTTCTGAACGTTTAATCTATTACGGAGGATCAAACATTGGCTTTGAGTTAACAGAAAAAAAATCACTACGCCAAAGTGGCATCACCCTCACTTATGGCAAACTTGCCGACGATATAGTTTTCGGTTGGTTTTCAAGCGCAAAAAAAGCACGATTATTGGAAAGTGGCGAAAATACATATATTGGCATTAGTGCCAGTACCGATGCAGCATCTAAGAGAGTTTACATTGCTGCAACCATGGGTAATTTTCGTTCATTTAACGAAGGAGCTTCACTTAGAGACAAACTACCTGTTCCTTACAGTCAAAAAACATACGGACTACTCCCCCCCGATGAAGTATACTGCAAAAAAGTAAACCGATCAAAATCCTTAAACGAACTATACAATGGACTTTCGGTTGAAGGAAATGAAATATTTTTGGAAGTTAATAATATTAAAACGCTAAAGAAAATTATCAGAAAAAGTAAAGATGGCTTAGCTGTTGATATTCTTCAAAAAGAACAATTTGCTTGCGGTAATTTTAATATTGTCGACCACAATCAGTTTCAACAAGGCATAATAACAAAAAAACTATATGCAAGTAAGCTTTTCAAAGATAATTATGCCGATTTAACTGTAAATGAAGATGCCTTTAAAACAAATCTCGGCTCACTTCCTGAAGGGATTAACCATGGATACGAACTCAACTTGGTTGTAATCCAAAACAAAAGTATGTGTCGCTCAATTGCCAGTAATTTCATTATCCAAACAAGTGGCACATATACACGAAACGTAAAACTATTGGCCGATACTGTTTCTATTAATTCTAAGTTTAACTATAAACCAATAGCCGACTCCATGTCGCTTTCCCTAAGAATCCCTTTCGAAAAAAACAAGTCGACATATGAAACTAAAGACATAGAACCATTTATAAAACTACTAAACGAACCTGAATTCTTCATTTACGATCTTCACATTACAGCATTCTCATCTATTGAAGGTTCCGATAAAGAGAACAAAAAATTACAGCAAGACCGAGCTCAAAGTATAATAAATGCTCTGAAGCAACGACAAAAAGACTCAATCGAAACTAACATTACAACCGATTATAATTGGGAATCTTTTAAGCAAGATATTAAGAAAACAAAACATAACATTTTAGCTTCAATGAAAATTGATGAAGCTCAAGCATATATCAGAAATTACAGTTTACAAAAAGAGCTTGAACCTATTTTTGAAAAACATCGATATGCACAAATCGACATGAAAGTAACTTATGATATATCAGGTGAAAATGAAATGCCTTTTGTTGTAAAGAAAATGAAAGAAGCTATTGCGTTTGATGATTTACCCTTAGCTCTATCAATTCAAAAATACATAATGAAACAAGTCTTGAGCAATCGCTATCCTGTTGATGTTCTCATAATGTTTGACTTACCCGAAAACGCTCAATATGCAGGCATGATAATGAATAACAACTGGCTAAAGCATAAAAAAGGGTTACTATCACGCAACGAACTAAAAGCAGAAGTTGTTAAACTTGCGGAAATTGCCCCAAAGAATGAATATATAGCATTTAATAATTTATTCTTAACTATTGATGATGAAATAGATGATGCCAATCAAAACTCAATTCAAAATAGTATTGACCGTTTATATTATTCACATCTTTCAAAAGCTACTGTCGATGGATTAAATATTCGATACCAATTCAAATTAATAAACCTGGCAGAAGAAGGTCAAACAACCAAAGATGGTGAAATTTTAAAGTCGGAATGTACCGATAGAATAAAAGAAATTGTAGACATTCGAGATGAATCAATGGAAAACTCTCTCAAACTTGCTGAATTATTTATTGATAACGAAGACTATGTTTTTGCATTAAAAACTCTTGACCCATGGCTATATAATGCCGACGATAACGAACAATTGCTTTTTGCATATATTTCACTTTGTAGCCAATTCGAAGAAAAAATGCATTCCAATAAATTTAACTATGCAATGGAAAAAGCCAGAAATATAAATCCTGAAAGATATTGTTCTTTATTCGATGGAAAACATTTTTCATTAAAAGTATTTGAGAATCCTGTTATAAAAAATTCTTATTGTGAACATTGCTCTACATACAAAAATGTTGTAGAAAAGTAGAATCTGATTATTTCAAACAAATAATATAGGGACAGCCGTAGGTTTGTCCCTTTTTTTACAAAAAAACTTTACTTTTGCTGAACAAAATATAAATATTGAATATAAACAGATGAAAATATCATACAACTGGCTTAAAGAATACCTTAATATAGATTTATCGGCTGAAAAACTAAGTGAAATACTGACCAATATAGGATTAGAAGTAGGCGGATACGAAACATACGAATCAATAAAAGGTGGTATGGAAGGATTAGTGATTGCCAAAGTCAAAACTTGTAAGCCTCACAACAATTCTGACCATTTAAGTGTTACTACTGTTGATCTTGGCGATGGGCAAGATACTCAAATCGTTTGTGGAGCTTCAAATGTTGCTGCCGGACAAACTGTTGTTGTAGCTACTGTTGGCACAACTCTTTACTCGGGCGGCGATTCATTTGTAATAAAAAAATCAAAAATTCGTGGTGAGGAATCATTTGGCATGATATGTGGCGAAACCGAAATAGGAATTGGTACCGACGATAGTGGCATAATGATTTTACCTGAAGAAATTCCGACTGGCACACTTGCAAAAGAGTATTTTAAAATTGAAAGCGATACTGTTTTTGAAGTAGACTTAACTCCTAACCGAATTGACGCAGCATCACATATAGGTGTTGCACGTGATATAGCAGCATATTTAAAACAATCGCAAAGTATTAATTATTCATACCCCGATATATCATCTTTCTCTATTAATAACAACAATATGAATATTGAGGTAATAGTTGAAGACAATATACTTTGCCCCAGGTATTCCGGTGTGTGCATTTCAGGTATCAAGGTTGATAATTCCCCTGCATGGTTACAAAATCGCTTAAAAGCAATAGGTTTAGAACCAATAAACAATGTTGTAGACATTACAAATTATGTTTTACACGAATATGGACAGCCATTACATGCATTTGATGCTGAAAAAATAATAGGAAACAAAATTTTAGTTAAAACACTCCCATCTAAAACCAAATTTACTACGCTCGACGAAGTTGAACGCAACCTAAGTGAAACTGATTTAATGATATGTAACAAAGAGCAGGGAATGTGTATTGCCGGTATTTTTGGAGGAATTGAATCCGGAGTTACTGACTCTACAACTTCCATTTTTCTTGAAAGTGCATATTTCAACCCGGTTTCAGTACGCAAAACAGCTCGTCGTCATGCTTTAAATACCGATGCTTCATTTCGTTTTGAACGTGGCATAGACCCTAACAATACTGTAAATGCACTTAAAAGGGCAGCAATTCTAATTAAAGAAATTGCTGGTGGAGTTATCAGCTCTGAAATAACAGATATTTACCCTAATCCAATAACCGATTTTACAGTTAATCTTAGATTATCACAAGTAACCAGATTAATTGGTGAAAACATACCACAAGATAAAATCAAAAACATACTTGAATCACTTGAAATTGGTATCATAGCAGACAATGGCGATTCATTCGATTTAAAAATACCTGCATATAGAGTCGATGTTCAGAGAGAAGCTGACGTAATTGAAGAAATACTACGCATATATGGATATAATACCATAACCATACCCACAACTATAAATGCTACATTAGGTTATTCAGAAAGCCCCGACATTCAACAAATGAGAAACATAATTTCAGATCATCTAGTTGCTCAGGGCTTTAATGAAATAATGGCAAATTCTCTGACAAAATCCGATTATTACGAAACATCTTATATATTAAAGAAAGACAAATGCATTAAAATTCTAAATCCATTAAGTCAGGATTTGAATGTAATGCGTCAATCGTTATTATTTGGAGGACTTGAAGCTATCGAGTACAATTCTAACAGACAAAACTCTGATATCAAATTTTTTGAATTCGGCAATTGCTACAGCATAACCAACTCAGAATCAACTAAAGTTGATGAAAAATACCAACAAAACGAAATACTTGCACTATTCGTTTCTGGTAATAAAAATACAGAATCGTGGCTTAATGAGACAAAAAAAGCAAGCTTCTTCTATATTAAAACTATTACTGAAAATATTCTTTTAAAGCTTGGCTTTATTGTCGACAATCTAACATATAATTCTATTTCAAATGATTTATTGTCTGATGGATTAGAGATTATTTATCAAAATAAGCATATTGGAAATATTGGATTTGTTTCTAAAAAAGAGCTTAAAAAATTCGGAACCAAGCAAGATGTTTTTTATTCTGAACTTAACTGGGAAATTATAATTAATATTATAAAAAAGCATAAAATCCAATTTGCCGAATTACCTAAATATCCTTCAGTTAGAAGAGATTTATCGTTATTACTCGATAACAATATAAAATTTGAAAATCTAAAGCAACTAGCCTTTAAAACAGAAAAAAAACTATTAAAAAACGTTGACCTATTCGACGTATATGAAGGCAATAATATTGGAGAAGGTAAAAAATCGTATGCTTTAAGTTTTATTTTACTCGACGAAACAAAAACACTGAACGACAAACAAATTGATAAAATAATGAGTAAAATAATTCAAGTATACGAACAAGAGTTAGGGGCTAAGTTGCGATAACAAAAAATACAACACAAATAAGCAGTAAATACTAATCAATTACAAAAAGTATTTTTTGCTATATTTGATAACAACAACTACTCAGATATACTGAACTAAAAAATATTTACAATTGAGTTATTATAAAAAAACGGGCACTGACGATACTCCTGACATTCTAATGGATGCAGATCTTTCTGTATTTCAAATGATTGGTAATTCAACCCCGGAAGATGTTAATAAAATTTATGACCCTGTTATTAGCTGGCTTAATACCGATGGTGCTCATATTAACAATTGTCAATGCAAAATGTTTTTCCGCTATCTAAGCTCAGCTTCACATCATAAAGTATTTAATATTTTAAATAAGCTCAATGAACTTTATTTAAATAATAGAAAGCTAACCGTAGAATGGGCTTATGAAAAAATTGACGACGATATGCTACGCTTAGGTCTCGATTTTGCCTCTATTCTCGATATCCCTTTTGAATTTAGTCCGCGCAATTAATTTAATATGACTTTATTTATCATAATAATTACAGCAGTTTTTTCAATTACTGTCTTTTCTCGTAGTGAATTATTTTATCGCTACCAGCTTAATCCTTATCTGGTTTTCAAAAAAAAACAGTATTACAGAATACTTACCCATGCATTCTTACATATAGGTTGGGAACATCTTATTGTAAATATGATTGTATTATTCTCTTTCGGAAATGCATTATCAAAGTATTTTTATATTTATTCAAATATCAATAGTACTATTCTCTTTATAGGTATATATGTAGGCGGAATTATTATTTCGTCGGTATATTCAATTATTAAACACAAAAACAACTCTGCATATAATGCAGTTGGAGCATCCGGGGCTGTATCGGCCGTAACATTTGCTTGTATTTTCTTCGACCCTCTAAATAAAATCTATTTTTTTGGAATCTTACCTATTCCCGGAATACTATTTGGAATACTATACCTTGGTTATTCGTACTATATGAGTAAAAAAAATCTTGACAATATAGGTCACGATGCTCATTTTTATGGTGCTGTATTTGGCTTCCTATATCCTTTATTTATTAATCCACAGCTAATAACCATTTTTATAAATAAATTAGCTGGAAACATTTAGAACCGACATGAATAAAGCTGCATTCATTGATCGCGACGGAGTTATTAATAATGATACCGGACATTATTATATATTTAAACCTGAAGATTTTATTTTCAATAATGATATTCCTGAGGCATTTAAGTTATTAAAAAATGCCGGCTATATGATAATAATTATCACTAATCAGGGAGGTGTATCTAAGGGCATATATACCAAAAGTGATGTTGAAAATACTAATAAATTCATGCTGTCAGAACTAAGTATTAAGCAAATTGAAATAGATGATATTCTTTATTGCCCGCATCACTCCGATAATGAACAATGTCTATGTCGAAAACCAAACCCTTTAATGATACAAAAAGCAATTGCCCGATACAATATAGACAAGAAGGCATCATTTATGATTGGAGACAACATGAAAGACATTTATGCAGCAGAGGCTGCCGAAATTAAGGGTTTTAAAATTAACAAAAACACCAGTATATTACCGCTAGTAAAAGAAATAGTAAAAAAATTATGAAAGAGAACTACAACGTTATTTTTTATAATGGAGAGTATTTAAACACTTCAAATTTTTCGGTTTCATTTACCAATAGAGCATTTAGGTATGGTGATGGTTTATTCGAAACAATGCATTCAAATGGTGGAGAAGTCCAGTTATTTGATAAGCATATGGAACGTTTTCGTAAGGGGTTAAATATTTTGAAAATTCCTTTATGCGATATATACACCAACGATTACATAAAACAAGTAATTAAAGGTGTTTTACATAGATGCAGACTATATCAAGGAGCTACTATCAGAATGAGTGTTTGGAGAGATGCACAGGGAAAATTTATGATTAATACCACCGGTTCGAGTATTTTAATAGAGGCCTCTTTTTTAAATGAAGGAAAATATATACTTAATACCGAAGGGATAGTATTAGGTTTATTTAATGAGCCTTTGGTTGGCTACAATATGCTATCGGCAGTAAAATCGTCGAATAGCTTACCATATATAATGGCGGGTGCTTATGCAAATAATAATGGATACGACGATGTGCTAATGATAAATTATAATGGTAATATTACTGAAGCTACATCTTCAAATGTATTTGCACTCAAAAACAACATAGTGTATACGCCGGAACTAGAAAGCGGATGTCTGCCTGGAGTTATGAGAGCATATGTAATAAAAATATTGAATGAAATTGGTTTTGAATATAGAGAAGATATAATAAAACCAAACTTTATAGAGACTGCCGACGAGGTATTTTTAACAAATGCAATTTCAGGAATACGGTGGTGTGTTGCATATAACAACCGGAGATTTCTAAACCGATTATCAAAAAAACTTATTACAGAATTAAATAATCGGTTAATCCCAACTTAGTATATTAATTCAATGTAGGATTCAATGGCGACTTAGCCCATAAAGCATACGAACTACCCATATTGGTAAGTATATTCGCCCACGATTCTTCATTTATTTTCATAATTTTATCCGCATCAATATCTGATACTATCCAGTGTTTTTCTTCTATTTCAGAAGCAAGTTGCTTAGGAGCCCACCCACTATATCCTAAAAAAAAACGTATTTCATGCTTTAAAATTTGTTTTGCACTAACCAACTCTTTTAATGTATCAAAATTACCGCCCAAATATAAATTACCTTGTATATGAATACAATCAGGCAACAAATCATTTCTGGTATGAATAAAATGAATTGTATCTGTTCCCACCGGACCTCCAATATAGCATTGCGCATCGAATGATGGAAAATCAGGAAATAACTCTTCAATAGGTATATCAACCGGTTTATTAAGAATATATCCTAAAGTACCCTCTTCACTATTGTGTTCAGTAATAAAAACTATAGAACGACCAAAAAAAGAATCAGGCGAAAAAGGCTCTGATATCAAACATTTACCTTTTCTTAACCCTTTTAAATTATGATCTATATTAAACAAATCTACATTATACGACATTCTCATAAATATGTATTTATATAAATTTAAGCATATATTATTTGAAGTGGTAAAAATACTTGATTTTATTGGTAATGTTATAAGGCAGATAATATTAATTACCTTTCAAAATTGACATTACCCCATAATAATACCCATATAATCCAAAGAATAAATATAAGTAAATACATAAAAGGAGGAAAAACAATGTCGTGCATAGTAGCAAAACTTTCAGGTTTATGAACCTGAAAAATACATAAAAGCGAAGCTCTAATAGCATTAACACCGGTTATAACAAATACACCACATATTATATACCAAACTTTATGATACCATTTACCATAATAGAACAGTATAAATACCGCAAAAAGAGTTAAGTGGCGAACAGCAAGACAACCAAATTCAAACCGTACTCCCGGTGTATCTTCGATTTGCAAAAATATTCCCTCTGTATAAACAGAATAACCTATTCCATTAAGAATAAAACGTGTTTCATTTATTATAATATTCTGAAGTAGGGTATCGAAATGCCCCAGATAAAATAGTTGAATAAAAAAAGGAAATTCATTCAATAGTGTTTTGAAAAACCATGCAGCAGCAAACGACAAAAAAAACCTCTCAATTTCCTTTCTGGTTTTAATTGAGAGGTTCTCTTTATAAATCTTAATAAACTTGTTATTTTTTAATATCGTCACGCACTTTTTTCGATAAATATATAATACTACCTATGACCAATACTATAAATCCTCCGGATACAGGTATCGGGGCTCCTCCACCTCCCGAACCGGCACCTCCGGTACCAGGTATCATTGATGGACCACTACTTGTTTTCTTGAAGCTACTTTTAGTAAACTCACTATTTGTTTTACTCTCATCATCAGCAGCAACACCTGCAAGCGATAGAGCAAATAAGAAAACTAACAATAATATTATACGTATTCTTTTCATAATCAGACACCTCAAAAATAAACATTTATATTATATGTTTACAACTTTCTTCGTAAAAATATTATTATTTAATTCTGTTTTTATTAAATAAGTACCCTTTGAAGGCAAATGTATATTATACTCAATGTTATTATCTAAATTCTTCGACGATACTAATCGACCTGTTATATCATAAACAAATATTGTACCCGAATTGTTTAAAAACATATTAGAGCTAACAGTTGCAATATTTTCATTTACAAAATAAGAAATATTGGCATCTGCAATATTATCTTCACTGCTTATAGCAGTTTTCTTAGTTAAAAGAACCTGAAAATCTTCATTTGTACCTCTATCATTGGAATTAGTTTCACTGAAAGCAACATTAATTATTGGAGAATTACCAATAAGCGACACTGACTTATTAGTCATTTTATTATATAACCTTATATCAACATAACTTGGCACATTCCTAATATCAATAGCTTCAATTGTTATATAATCATAATTATTGGCCAACAATCCTAAATCAACAAAAATAGAGTCCTCATTATTTATATTTTCAAAATCAGATAGTGACAGTTTATTAATAGCAAGTTTCTGTCCATCGGTAGATTTGGTATAAGCCCCAAATACTCTTCCCCAAGGGTCGTCAATAAACTTGGCCTCGCTTTTATCAAGCTCCGAAGTAAATCCTTCAAGGAAGAGTATCGCTGCTTCACATTCCGACACATCATTAGAAGCTCTAAGTTTTATTAATGGAAATTCAGCCGTTTGCTTTTTATAGAAAGTAGCAACATCTGAAACTCGACATGAATTTGATATTTGTAAACTTTGCGCCGAACCAGTAGTATTTTCCATCCAGAATCCCTGCATTGCTGCTACGTATTGGGTTCCTCCATTGGTTCCAAAGTGAGTAGAAATATCATATTGAGCATACGATGTGCCATGATTATATATATATATAATTGGTTCTATATTACCATAGTTAAATCCTGCATTTTCTACATCAATAGCGCAAGGGTATGGATTACCAACTATAGCCCATCCATTATCGGCATCACCCCCTGAATCATTTATTGAAATTGATTGATTTCCATTCTTAAGCGTTCCTGTATATGAAATTGTTGCCGGAGAGGCTCCCCCTTTATTAATAAAGCAAGCTTCTAACCCTGTTTGGTTGTATGCCGAATCTTTATAAACCCAACCGCCATAACCATTACCTAGAGCACTTTCGTCAAAAACATCGACATAATAACCGTAATAAGAACTGTAAGCATTAGCAGTAGTAATAGGTGCCAATATAAAAGTTCCGTCATTATTTATTGAACGCTCAACAGTTGTTGTTCCGCTTACATTAAACGTACCATTACCGGGAATAACAAGCTGTCCGGTTGCTCCATTATCTCCAGGTGTTTTTATTATGGCATTCCCTGATACAGAAAGTGCACAACCATTATTAATTGTTAACGAAGCTCCTGCCTCAATTGTAATATCGTTTACAGTATTGCCTGTTGAACTAATTATAGGCATATTAGCTGCTAAACCGGATATAATAACATCAGAACCATTGGGTTCTGCTCCTCCCGACCAATTTGTACCAACATCCCAATTTGATGATGTCCCCCCATTCCATGTTATAATACCAACTGTTGCAAAACTATTCGGATTATTTGTTGCAGTGGCGTTTATATATTTAGTAGCAGTACCTGTATTATTATATTCATACACACGAAACCAGTATGTAGTTTCGGCCGACAGCCCCGTAGCCGTAGTACTGTTATTACTTCCAACATAAATAACTTCAGCTCCACCCACAATTTGTCCAACAGCATACACTGTTCCATCGGTAAGCGATGCCGGAAAACTGTTTGAAGTGTTTATAAAACAAACTTTATTATCTCCATTTCCAGCAGTCCAACTTAAATCAATCGAAGAGCTGTATGTTGCATCAGCCACTATAGACGAAGCCTGTATTGTAGGTGCATTTTTTAAAGTCGACGAACTACTTGGATTATTTGTTGATGCACTATGTATATATTTTATATCGCTCCCTGAATTATTATACTCAACAACTTTAAAATAATATGTGGTTGCTGCATTTAAATTTGTAATAATTGCAGATGTTCCTGTTCCGCAATATGCAAAATGTTCTCCATTTGCCCTTGCAAATAAATCGGTATAATCGGTATTTGCATAATCACAATTATTGAAACCATCGGGTACCGACCAAAAGTTATTATCTTCATTTATTAGCAAAAGACAACCCTCGCCATTACCTCGTTCCCATGTAACAGTTATTGAGTTATTGGTAATAGATGAAAACGATAAGTTCAATGCCTGAACTGTTGGCGCCGGCTTTGCAGTAGTAGTAGTACTATCCGGATTATCAACAGCAGTACTATTGTTATATATCTCATTACCTGCACCATTGCTATATTCAACAACTTTTACAAAGTATTTTGTTAAAGCATTTAACCCAGTTACAGTTACTCCGGTTCCTACACCATTGTAAAGAACCTGTTCTCCTCCCCCATATACAGTATTTGCAGTTGGAGTGGAACCATCTTCTATATTTGAGAATGAATTTACTGTATTTATAATACAAACTCTGCCATCACCATTTCCGTTTGTCCACGATATATCCATAGAGTTTTCATCTACATTTGCAAAACTTACCGCTGTAGCCTGAGTATCTGGAGCATCTTTATATGTAGTTGCATTATTCGGATTATTAGCCCCTACATGATCAAAATATGTAGTTCCGGCTCCTGTACCATTATACTCTATTACCTTAATATAATACTGTGTATTGCCGTTCAAACCGGTAATAATAACACTACTCCCTGAATTTGCATATACAACCTTAGCACCTGTTGCTCCAGCAGCATCGGGTGCTATTGAATAATCGGAACTTGCTGTACCCGAATAATCTTGACCATCAAGGTCGACCGAAGTAGGAAAAGAATTTGATGTATTCACAAGACAAACCCTGTTCGCTCCCTGACCATTAGTCCATGATACATCTACTGAATTATTTGTAAGGTTTGCAAGTATTACATCTTCCGCCTGATAAGCAGCGGTAGTTGTCTGATTATTTGGATTATCTGTTGCTGTATTATTATTGTATTTTTCTAAACCGGGAACATTATTATATTCAACTATTTTAAAATAGTATGTTGTACTTGCACTAAGTCCCGACACACTCACAGTAGTTCCTGTTCCATTGTAAATAACCTGATCGCCACTTCCACTATAAACAGTATTTGCCGGGTATGTTGTTTTATCGGTTAGGCTTGTAAATGTATTGTCGTCGCTAATTATACAAACCCGGTTAGCACCATTGCCATTTGTCCATGATATATTCATGGTTTTATCCTCAACATTTGAAAACGCAATATTGTATGCTTGCATAGTTGGTGCCGATAATATAGTTGTTTCACTTGAAGGATTATTTGAACCAACAGCATCAGAATAATCGGTTGATGCTCCTGTAAAATTATACTCAATAACTTTAAAAAAATACTGAGTATTCTCCGACAAGCCGGTAACATTAACATTAGCGCCATTTGAAGCATAAACCACTTTTGCTCCTGTTGAACCGGCAGCTGAGGGAGCACTTAAATAATTTGCATTTGCCGTAGCTGAATAGTCATTAGTATTTAAATCAACTGAAGTTGGAAATGAATTAGCCGTATTAACCAAACAAATTCTTCTAGCACCACTCCCTTTACTCCACAAAGCATAAATAGATGCAGGTTCAATATTACTATTCAAATTAAGCGAATGAGCTTGAACAGAAGGGGTGGTTGGAATCAGAAATGACAAAGTATCACCATAAACAGTATCCTCAGAAGCTGTTACTGCTCTAAAAGCATAATAATAAGTTACTTCTGTAGACGGTGTTAATATAGCATTTGCTGATTTATGCGAAAAACTAAATGTTGGGGTAGCATTAGCTGATAAATTTAGATTATCTGGCGATGTACCATATATAAATTCACCACCGGCTAATATCCCTGAAGGTATGTACGTTCCATATACAGTTGCACTTAAACCGGAAACAACACTACTGTCAGTGGTAACCGACTGAGCAAATATATTCAATGC
Organism: Bacteroidota bacterium; assembly: GCA_003250355.1. Lineage (GTDB taxonomy): Bacteria > Bacteroidota > Bacteroidia > Bacteroidales > SZUA-534 > SZUA-534. Next base: position 74,506 of record QKGS01000067.1, on the reverse strand, counting down.
AAGTGTAATGACACTTAATGATAATAATATTCTTCTCATGATACAAATAGTTTATATAAAGTATACAAAGTTAGCTATTAAAATGTTACAAATATATAGGGTTTTTGATTAAATATAAATTAACGTTGATTAGTGCAAATATATGCTTTTTTATTTAGCAATAATGATGGCATAAAATAAAAAGGCTCTTTGTTAGTTTAGTTAAAAAAATTAAGTTTGTCGTTTTATAATTTTAATCTATGAAATATAAAGAAACTAGTCTGATAATTATCGCATTTTTGATCGTTATACTATTATCAAATTGTACTCGCTATAAAAAAATAGTTTATTTACAAGATAGATACCACAATGAGGCATCTGACTCTATAAAAGTCTCTAATATAGAAGATACTGACATATTATTATTACCCGGTGATAATATTTATATTGACATTGCAGGTACTGACATTAAACAGTTATATATGTTCGACAAAAATGCAGGTTCACAGCATTCAACATATTCTGATGCTTCACTTTATATTCAGGGATATATACTTGATAAACGTGGCGATGTAGAGTTGCCTTTAATTGGAAAAGTTTCGCTCAGTAATATGACTTTAGCTCAGGCTAGAGAGAAACTACAATCAGCTTTTAATGAATATTTAAAGGGTATTGTTATTGATATTCGTTTGTTAAGTTATCGCATTACTATGCTCGGAGAATTTTCAAAACCTGGTACACATACATTCTATAAAAGAGATGTAAATTTACTTGATGCACTTGGAGAAGCTGGTGATATTTCCACATATGGCGACCGGTCAAGTGTTTTAATTATTCGAAAAATAAATGGAATATCAACCACCGAAGAGCTGGATTTAACATCGTCCGACTTTTATTCAAGCCCCTATTTTTGGCTCAAACCCAATGATGTTGTATACGTTAAGCCATTGCGCAGCAAAGTATTTAGTGTTAATATGGGTTCAATTTCGTTATTGCTAACCAGCTTAACCACACTTATTGTTATTCTTACATATTTAGAGAAATAATATGAGTTATAAGGAAGAATTATTGACTGAAGAAACTATCGATATAAAAAAGTATATTGGAAAAATTATAGCTAATTGGTATTGGTTTGTACTTTTTGTATTCATTACGTTATCAATAGCTTATGTAAAAAATCGTTACGCCAACCCGGTATTTGCTGTAAGTACTACAATACTACTTAGAGAAGACAATAAAAATTCGTATTATGATGATGAAATGATTCAATCGCTGCAACTTTTCAAACAAGGTGCTAATTTAAAGAATCAGATAGCAATTCTAAAGTCATTTGAATTAAATAAGAAAGTTCTTTCTGAACTCGATTTCGGTGTTTCATACTATGGTGTTGGAACAATTAGAGATCATGAATTATACAAACCTGCTAATTTAATGGTTGATTATGATACCACATTTAGTCAAAGATATGGTATACCGGTATATGTTACTATTCTATCAACCTCGGAATACAAATTAAGCTATAAAATATTCGACAAAAATAGTGATAGAAAAATGTTGTTTGGAGAAATATTTGAGGATGCCAATTTCAAATTTCGTATTTTAATTAGAGATATAGAAAAGTTCTCTATCCCTGATAATGATAGAATATTTTTTACAATAAACGACCCATTCCAATTAGCAGCGAGCCATGCAGCATCGTTAGGTGTCAATATGTATGATGAAGAAGGGAGTATTCTTACATTATCTATTAAGAATCATGTTCCGGCAAAAGCTGTTGATTATTTAAATAAACTTACCGAAGTATATATCCGAAATAGCTTAGAAGAGAAAAACAGTATCGCTAAAAGCACAATCGATTTTATTGATAATGAATTAAGAGATATAAGCGACTCATTAGAAGTAACTGAAAATAGATTACAAGATTTTCGGATAGAAAACAAGATAATTGATTTAGATAAAAAAGGTCAGGCACTATATGAAAAATATCAACACTATGAAACTAAACTTGCGCAATTAAATCTAGAAACAAAATACTTTACATATTTAAGAGATTACCTTGATGGCAGGAAAGATCAGGATATTATTGTTCCAACTTCCGTAGGAATATCTGATAATCTTTTGGTGAATACTATAATGAAAATAAACGAGCTTAATTCTGAAAGATTGGCTTTAAAAATTCAGACAGTAAAATCAAATCCACAACTAGAGTTAGTTTCTGAACAAATATCTGAATTAAAAAGAGTACTTAAAGATAATGTCAATAATTTACTGGAGACAAACTCTATAACGAGAGAAGAGATTGAAGAGCAAATTAGTTTTCTTGATAAAGAAATAATGAAATTGCCATTCAATGAGCGCAAAATGATAAGAATAAAGAGAAAATTTGATTTGAATGACCAAATATATACATATCTGCTAGAGAAACGCGCAGAAGCCGGAATAACTCAGGCATCAAATATGCCCGATGCAATAGTTTTAGACAAAGCTATGGCTAGAAGGTCGGCAAAAATATCGCCAAAGACAAAAATGAATTATATGATTGCATTGGCAGTGGGTTTGATTATTCCATTTTTAATAATAATAGTTCGTGATTTTTTCAACAATAAAATATTATCACGCAAAGATATTGAATCCAATACCAAAGCTCCAATTCTAGGAACTATTGGCCATAATGACAAAGAAAAAGATTTAGTAGTAGTTGACAATCCGCGATTATCAATATCGGAATCATTTAGGGCCGTAAAAACTAATTTGCAATATATGCTATTCGATGACAATAAAAAGGTTATTGCAATTACATCGTCAATTAGTGGAGAAGGAAAAACATTCTGTGCATTAAACTTAGCTGCTGTTATTTCAATGACACATAAAAAAACATTGCTGATTGGATTAGATTTGCGCAAACCGAAACTCCACAATAATTTTAAAGTATCGAACGATATTGGCATGACCACATATTTGATTGATAAATGTAATATTGAAGATATAATATTTGAAACATCGGTTGAAGGACTGTATTTTACTCCGTCAGGACCTATCCCTCCCAACCCGGGCCAATTATTGGAAACAAAAGCATTAAGTAAATTTATTGAATATGCCAGAGCAAACTTTGATTATGTAATAGTAGACACCCCGCCTGTTGCAATGGTATCGGATGCAATTCTGTTTTCAAAATTTTCAGATTTAAATATTTTTGTAATTCGCCAAAATTATAGCCAGAAAGAGTCTTTAGAATTACTTAATGACTTAAATAAAAACGACAAAATTCCCGACTTCAATGTATTAGTTAACGATGTATCGGTACAAGGATATTATGGCAAACGATATGGCTACGGGTATGGCTACGGATATGGCTACGGGTATGGTTACGGATATGGTGAGAACTACTATGACGATAAACCTGTCAAAAAATCACTAATTAACCGATTCAAACCTCGTTTCAAATAAAATGAACACTTTGCTTTAACTACTGTTATGTGTAATATATACAAATAATAAAATGGAACTAATAGCAATAACATTAGGATTAGTAATAATAGCAGTATTATTATTAGCATTTAATATTATATTCAGAAAAAAGACTTTCCCCAATACGCACGTAGGTCAAAATAAAGGATTAAAACAAAAAGGTATTTCTTGTGCAAACTCTTATGATAAAATAGAGCGTAATAAAGTAAAAGAAGAATTACGTTTAAAGCAACTAAGTTTCATAAAGGAGTTTTAATTGTATTCATATTTATAATAATATCCATATTGGTTATTATTTGTGTCCATGTAATTTGGAATAATGTATGTTTTATTAATATTCTTTGAGTTAATGTTTTTGATAGTATTCTCAAATTGTTTTGCCGGCGTATAGTTATATCTCACTATTACAATATTTGCATCGGAATAGTCGGTTAATAGCATACCGTCAACTATTATACCTATTGGAGGAGTATCTACAATTATATAATCATATTTTTTCCTCAGTTCATCGAATAATTTTTTTGTGTTTTCTGTATTTATTATTTCTGCAGGGTTAGGTGGCTGGGTACCTGCCGTAATTATATCAGGGTTATTTTTACCTGTTTTGTGAATTATCTCATCTAAATCTTTCTTATTTATTAAAAAGTCGGTAATACCAAAATTATTATGAATATTATCGAAATATAATTTGGGTTTTCTTAAATCAAAAACCAACAGTATAGCTTTTTTATTATTAATCGCTAAACTCCGTGCCAGATTTCCTGAAACATAACTTTTACCTTCTCCTTGAATAGACGATGTTATGAGAATAATTTTTGATTTCTTATCTCTTATTGCAAAATCTAAATTAGTACGAAGCATTCTGAATGATTCTGCAATATTTGATTTTGTATCCAAAAAAGCATTTTCTTCTGATTTACCTTTCAAAATGTGAGCTAAAATCGGATAATTACATATTCCGTTAATATCCTTGTCTGATAATATTTTTTTGTTGAAATAATATTTAAAGAATATATAGAGAGATGGAATGATTAAGCTTAGAAATAATAATGTCAAATATATATTACCACTTTTTTTAGTTATCACTTTGTAATTGTATCTGTTAGCTGCATCTATCACATAATTATTTGGAGTATTAGAAGCCTTAGTAAGCAATGTTTCCGATTTCTTTTCGAGCAGGAAGGTGTATATATTGTTATATATATTGAATTTACGCTCATATTTAAGTAGCTCTCTTTGTGTTTCCGGAATATTATTAATCTTATCGAAAGTATTATTTATCCTTGTGTTTATATTATTGATTTTAGTATCAATATTATTTGTTTCATTGTTAATGTATTCAGTTATTACATCTTTCGAATTTTTAATTTTTTCGTTAAGCGATGTTATATATGGGTTTTCACTATTGGAGTTTATTTTTAGGTTGTTTTTCTGCGATTGTAATTCAATAAGTTTTGATATTTGATCAGTTAAAATTTGATTATTGATGTTCATAAGTGATGGAACAATAATATCAAATTGTATACTATCATAGTTTAGTGTTTTGATTATATATTCATAATATTTTTTTGTAATAATTATTTCTGCAAGTTGTTCTTGCAGGCGATCGGCTTGCTCTAATGATTTTTCCGTCTGATAATCAATCTGTAACGCTTTTTTTGACGATTGAAATTTTCGCAACAACTGCTCTGATGAAAGAAGCGAATCATTTATTTCGATAAGATGTTCATTTATAAAATCGAGAGTCCGATCAGCAACAATATTCTTTTTATCCAGTTCATTCTTTAGATAAATTGTAGTTAATTCATTCAAAAAATCAATACTTTTCTCTAAAGAGTTGTGTCTTAATGAAATCTTAATAATAGAAGAGTTGTCGATATTGCTTAGTGAAATATTGCTAAATTCAGAATAATTAGTTCTAAAATTATTAAAACAAAACAGATACTCTGTCCCAATATAGTTTTCTGTTGATGAAAAAAGAGTATTCCTATTAATTATAAAATTTCCAACACTCGTTTTGATAGAATCTTCAAATTTCACTGAGAATATTTTTTTTTCAACAGATTCTAAAAAGCCTGTATTTAATTTATAATTATAAAACAGAAACTCTCCACTACTATTGCTTATTACAATTGAGTCATTCGAAATAATTTTAGCTGTAAAATAACAGTTTATCGGATAGTAACAATTACTATCAACACTTACAACAAAAGGAGCATTCTTATAAAGCTCTACATTATTAAGCTTACCTTTTTTAAAGTATGAAACATTAATATTTAAGTTTCCAAAAACCTCTTTTAATAAACTTACTGATTTTAAAATTTCTATTTCATTATTTATACTATTTGAACTTTTGTAAACATCAATCCCTATTAAGTCTTGAGTAGTGATTGTATTATTTTTGTCATTAACAAGAATCGTAGTATACACTTCGTAACTATGGGTTTTTATTGTATTAATTAAAAATGCAATAACAATGCCAACAAGAATAAAAACCATAAAAAGAAACTTATGAGATAATACTTTAAATAATATTTCTTTTATATCAATAGTCTCTTCATAATAATCATCAGATATTTTCATATTAGTTTTGTGTTAACGCAAGTACTGCAATAATTAACGAAAGCGTTGAAATTAGTACTCCGTAAGGTAGCTTTTCGTAAGTTGTTGATTTGCTCTTCAATGATTTTACATACACGACATCATGAGGCATTAAATAAAAAGTTTCGGCACTAAGTGCATTTTTTTCCGTTAAGTCGGTATACAATATTTGAGAACCCGAATCGGTTTGTCTAACAATAGTAATTTCTTTTCTGTTCGCATATTCTTTAAATCCACCTGCCATTGCAATAATTTCCAAAATATTTGATTGTTCTTCAGGTATTCTAAATTTTCCCGGACTTTCAACTTCACCTATCACTGAAACCATGTAACTTACCATTTTTACAGAAACAGTAACATCTTTAAAATAGGAACTAAGAGTTGATTGCAATTTTTGTTGTACCTCTTCTACTGTTAAACCCTTAACCATCATTTTTTCAATAACTGAAAATGAAATATATCCTTCCTCATTTACTATATAGCTATTCAAATGAAGATATGTTTGGCTCATTAACTGAGGATAATTAGTTTGAAAGTAAGCACTGGTACCTTTATCGGTACTAAATACATTTATGTATAAGTTATCACCGGGTTTAATTTTATAAGCAGTTTTTACAGGATTACTATATTCTCCTGATGTAGTATTTTTTGAGTCTTGTAAAATCCATGTTTTACTTTGTCGTATACATGATGATGATAATAGAATTACTGCTAATATCAATACATTCTTAATTGTTATGTGTTTCATATTTTGGGTATTTAGTATGGTTTAAAACTTATTCATTATTATTATTTGCCCATAAATCATATTTTTTTCCATTTTTATATGCAACAACAAAAGCATCGCTTATGCCACAATCCCTTCTTGCATAGTTGGCCGGCCAAAATTTAGAATAGTTACCAAAAGAATATTTATGCCAACCATCTTCATATATATAATTAATTTGTTCGTTCCCATTATATTTTTCTCTAAGCTTATCTATACTCACTTCCTTTGTCTCTGCTGATATTTGAACAACAATAACTATCTTATTTTTACTCAACTCTGCCAAATCATTAATTGAGTTATTCAATGGCATATTTGTAGTTTTATACTCATAGTCAACAACTTTACTCTCTGCTTTTTTGCCTGAATACCGGAGATAATAGGTAACTTTAACACCATTCATATATGCCATAACAAATGCATCGTGAACAGCGGACTCTTTTCTGATTATTAAAGCTTCTTTTAATGTGGTTGTTTCAGCAATATAGTACTTATGCCATCCTTCTTCTGTAAATTCTTTGACTTGTCTAGTGCCTGTATATATTTTTTGCAGATAATCAGAATCAAGAGGAACTTTTGACGCAGCAATTTGCACTCTGTATTTTAAATTTTGATAATCAATATTTGTACTATTGCCCAATAAAACCTCATTTGAATACTCCTTATTTACAGATGAAGTCTTGATTTCATTTTGTTTGCTATAATGTAAGGTGCTTGAGGAGACAAATGGTTTTACGTCTTCTTTTATTGAATCACTTTGCGTTAAAGTTCTTCCTTCTGTTAACTCAACTTCGTCTACTAAAGGTTCTTTAGAATTATATTTCTCCCAAGACTTAATAAGGGCATCTATATCGTAAGTTGTAATGTTTAAGAAATCAGATGAATCATACGCATCTAATGATAACTGTATTGATTCTACAACTTTATTATTAATAATTATCTCTATTTCATCATTATTTCCTGCTCCTGAAGTTTTCACTTGCGCACTTGAAATAAGCGATAATATTAAACTTACACATAATAATATATGAGAAAACACATTCATAGATAAGTTTTGGATTGATTAGTTGAAATATTATATTCAATATAAAACTTATGAATGAGAAGAAATAAAATTATGATATGTTGCTTAGCACAATAATTCTACTTTTCTAAGAAGAACTTTTCTGTATAGAAAGTCTTCAATTCATTATCTTCTGGCGAAAAATATATAAAGTAAACATCGATGTAATTTAGCGATTTTGCCAACTCTACTCCTTCTTCAATTCCAAGTACCATGAAAGCTGTTGCAAAAGCATCGGCAGTTAAACAATCGTCGGCCAAAACCGATGTACTTAATAATGTATTACGGGCAGGATATCCCGTAAAAGGATTAATAGTATGTGAATATTTAACACCATCTTTTACATAAAACTGGCGGTAATTACCCGATGTTGCCAAACATTTATTGTTAACAAAAACTATTTCCTGAATTTCTCTATTTAAAGCGGTTGGGTCATCTATTGGCTTATCAATTCCAACTTTCCAGTATTTACCCGATTGGTTAACACCTTTTGCACTAATTTCACCACCAATTTCAACCATTAGGTTTGTAACGCCTTTATTTAATAAGTATTGAGCAACAATATCAACCCCATAGCCTTTAGCAACAGCACTTGCATCAAGCATTATATTTGGGTTCGACTTAATTATTGTATCTCCATATAATACAATCTTCTTATACCCTACTATTTGCTTAATGCTGTCGATTAACAAACTATCGTTATCCGCAGACTGCTCAAAACCAAACCCCCAAATATTTACCAGGGGGGCTACTGTCATATCAAATGCACCATTAGTAATTTCAGAAATCTTCTGTGCTTTTACGAAGCACTCTTTAAAGTAACTGTCAACAGTAAAACTCTCATTTCTATTAATCTTACTTATTGTTGAATTCTTATCGTATGTACTAAGCGATTTGTTAAATTCATTAAGTAATAAGATTATATCTTTATGATAATCTACTGTACTTTCATACTTTATATGATATGTAGTACCAAAAATAAACCCTTCATTGTGTATGTATCTCTCTTTCGGTTTACATTGTAGCAGAAAGATTATTGAAAAAGTTAGAATGCATATTTTAAAGACTATTTTCATAGAATTAAATAGTTATATAAAAAAGCGACTGTCCAAAAAGTCTGATTATATCTCACTAAGTTAGATATTTGATACAAGTCTCGAATATGTATACAAATAAAAAGGGGGTGTCCGATACTTTTTAGACCCCCTCTTTTTATGTTTTATGAACCAAAATCATCAAAAGCTATCATTTCATCAGGAACTCCAAGGTCGTACAGCATTTTATTTACAGCATCGTTCATCATTGGAGGACCGCAAAGATAATACTCAATATCTTCCGGCTCTTCATGTTTGCTTAAATAGTTATCGTGAATTACCTGATGTATAAAACCGGTTGGACCTGTCCAATTATCCTCGGGAAGTGGTTCTGATAATGCCAAATGCCACTCAAAATTTGGAAATTCTTCGGCTATTTTATCAAACTGTTCTTTATAAAAAACCTCTTTCATAGAGCGTGCTCCGTACCAAAATGTTGCTTTACGACCTGTTTTTACAGTATGAAACAAGTGAAATATATGTGAACGCATAGGAGCCATACCAGCACCACCACCTATAAACATCATTTCATTTTCAGTCTCTTTAATAAAAAATTCACCATAAGGACCGGAAACTGTTACTTTATCGCCCGGTTTACGAGAGAATATATACGACGAACATACTCCCGGATTAACATTCATAAAACCATTTTTTGCTCTATCCCATGGTGGTGTTGCAATACGAATATTTAGCATTACAATATTGCCCTCTGCAGGGTGGTTTGCCATAGAATATGCACGGAAAGTAGGTTCCGGATTTTTCATTTTAAGATCAAAAAGTCCCATTTTATCCCAATCGCCACGATAATCTTCATCAATAATCATATTCTTAAAATCGACATCAATTTTAGGAACATCAATTTGAATATATCCACCCGATTTAAAATCTAGAGTTTCGCCTGCCGGTAATTTCACTACAAATTCCTTTATAAAAGTAGCAACATTATTGTTCGACACAACTTCGCACTCCCATTTCTTAACTCCCATAACCTCATGCGGGATTTTCATTTTAAGGTTATCTTTAACTTTAACCTGACAAGCCAAGCGCCAGTTTTCAGCTTGCTCTTTACGAGTAAAATAAGGAGCTTCCGTTGGCAGTATTGAACCGGCACCTTCTTCAACCTGACAACGGCACATAGCGCAAGTACCACCACCACCACAAGCCGATGGCAGCAAAATTTTATTATTACCAAGCGTCGATAAAAGTGTACTTCCCGGTTCTACAACAAGTTCTTTTTCTCCTTCGTTAATATTAATTGTTACTTCGCCCGATGGAGTAAGCTTCTTTTTTGCAAAAAGAAGAATGCTAACCAAAAGCAAAATAACAAGCAGGAATACTCCGACGCTAAGCATACCTGTTGTCATTCCTTGTGTTACTAATATTGTCATTTCCTATTTAGTTTAGTCTGTTATAAATTAATTCCCATAAAACCCATAAAGGCAATTGCCATTAATCCGGTAATTATAAAAGTAATACCAAGCCCTCGCAGAGGTGCCGGAATATCGGAGTAACGAATTTTCTCGCGAATTGCTGCAATTCCTATTATGGCTAAGAAAAAACCTATTCCTGAACCTATACCAAATACAGTTGCTTCACCAATACTATTATAATCGCGTTCCTGCATAAATAATGAACCTCCAAGTATTGCACAGTTTACAGCTATAAGTGGAAGGAAAATGCCAAGTGAAGAGTATAGAGCCGGAGCAAATTTTTCAACTACCATTTCCACAAGTTGAACCATTGATGCAATAACAGCAATAAATAAAATAAAACTTAAAAAACTAAGGTCTAAAGTTTTTGAACCATTTATTCCAAATTCAGGATTAAGCCATTCAAGAGCTCCCTCGCGTAAAACATAGTTATGTAGTAAATAATCGACAGGAACTGTAATTCCAAGAACAAATACTACTGCTATTCCAAGCCCAAATGAGGTATTGACTGTTTTTGATACTGCAAGATATGAACACATACCCAGGAAGTATGCAAAAATCATATTGTCAATAAAAATGGACTTTATAAATATATTTAATAGATTTTCCATAATAATGTCTGTTACTTTTGTTCAACCAAATCTCTGTTTCTACTTCTGTGTATCCATATTATAACTCCAACAGTTATAAGTGCCATAGGTGATAATACCATAAGACCGTTGTTTTCATAGAATCCTCCATTTTTAATATACCATGCATCGGGTATAATTTTGAAACCAAAAACACTACCGGAACCTAGTAATTCACGTACAAATGCAACAATCATTAATATAATACCATAACCAAAAGCATTTCCAATTCCGTCTAAGAATGATGGCCATGGTTTATTACCTAAAGCAAATGCTTCAAGGCGTCCCATAAGAATACAGTTGGTTATTATTAGACCTACAAAAACAGAGAGTTGCTTACTTATGTCATATACAAAAGCTTTTAAAACCTGATCAACTAATATTACTAAAGTTGCAATTACAACAAGCTGAACTATAATTCTAATTCTATTTGGAATAAGGTTTCTGATTAATGAAACCAAAACATTGGCAACCGACAGTACAACCAGTACTGAAAGTGTCATAACAAATGCAGGTTTCATTTTTACCGTAACCGCTAAAGCAGAACAAATACCAAGTACCTGAACAACAATAGGATTATCTTTGCTCAATGGGTTAAATATGAGCTTACGGTTTTTTGCTGAAAATAAAGATTCTTTTTCACTCATAATTAACTCTATTTTTTTGATTTAGATAAGAATTTTTCATATGCTGACATACAGTCACGTAACATATATGTAACACCATCGCTGGTAATAGTACCACCCGATATAGCATCAACTCCATGAATATCGTTAGTAGCAGCACCACCCTTTACTACTTTTACTGAAACCAACTTGCCTGATTCATCAAATAGTTTTTTCCCTTTAAAAGGTGCTTGAAACCAAGATTGATTTATTTCTGCTCCAAGACCCGGAGTTTCTCCTTTATGGTCAAATATTGCTCCATAAACTGTATTCATATCATCTTCAACCGACACGTATCCCCAAATAGGTCCCCATAATCCCTTACCCCTAACAGGTAGAACATATTTTACTGAACCATCGTCATCGGCACACTCGTAAACAGGAAGTTGACGTTCATTAACAGGCTTGGCATTCTCTTTTGCCAAATCAATATTAAATGCATTGCCGTCTATAATATCACCGGCTGAATTAACTACAAAGCTCTTTGTAATATACTTATTATACTCTGTCTCAATATATTTGTTTTTATTATCAGCTTGCGCTGTATTCTGCGCTTTTGCTACTGATATTAGAATTTGAGTTTTTTTCTCAATCTCTATATTTTTTGCTTGAAATGGCTTTAAGCTTATTGCTGCTATCGACAAAAGAGTAGCTACCAATAAAACCATTGCAATTGCAAAAATGAATGTATATTTATTTCCGTTTCTATCCATGATAATTATGCTTTTACGGTTACTCGTTTCAATCTACGCTTAATATTTGCTTGCACTACATAATGGTCGATAAGTGGAGCAAATACATTCATTAATAGAATTGCAAGCATTACCCCTTCCGGATAAGCAGGATTGAGAACCCTGATTAATATTGCCAGAAAACCTATAAGGAATCCATAAATATATTTACCTGTACTTGTTTGAGCTGCTGACACCGGGTCGGTAGCCATAAATACTATTCCAAAAGCAAAACCTCCAAGCAATAACTGATGTATGGCAGGTACTTCCATTGAAGGATTTACTGCAAATACATTTAGCAAAAGCCCCATAACTAAACCACCAATAACACCCGAAAGCATTATTTTCCAACTTCCAATTCCTGTGTAAATAAGAATAAATGCACCGATTAGAATTGCCAATGCCGAAGTTTCGCCGATAGAACCGGGTATAGTTCCAAAAAACATTTCGACCATACTCGGCAAATTTTGAATATTTCCGGCTGCTGATTCTGCAAGGGGAGTTGCTCCGGAAAAACCATCGGCTTTTTCAGCTATCCACACAGCATCGCCACTCATGTGCGATGGATATGCAAAAAATAAAAAAGCCCGTGCCGTAAGTGCCGGATTAAGAACATTCATTCCTGCGCCACCAAATGCCTCTACTCCTATTATTACTGCAAAAGCAGTTGCTACTGCAACCATCCAAAGAGGAACGTCAACAGGTACAATAAGAGGAATTAGCATTCCACTCACAAAAAAGCCTTCTTTAACTTCATGACCTCGCATTTGGGCAACTATTATTTCAATAGTAAGACCAACACCATACGATACTACTATTAAAGGAAGAACTTTAGTAAACCCGTACAAAAATGTTGTCCATAATTCAGCAGTTTCGCCCAATGAAAGAAAGTGTTGATAGCCAACGTTCCACATTCCGAAAAGCAATGCCGGTATCATTGCAAGCACTACAATAATCATAGAACGTTTAGAGTCGATAGGGTCGTGTACATGAACCCCTGAAGCCGAAGTTTTTTTAGGTACAAAAAACAATGTTTCTATTGCATCGTAAAAAGAGTGAAAAGCCTGAAGCTTACCACCTTTTTGAACCTGCGGCTTAATGTTATCTAATTGTTTTCTTATAAATTTCACTTGTATAAAATTAGTTTAGTATTTATTGTTTATTACTGCATATCAGAAATATAATATCTTAAATATTAATATTATATCCCATACAATAACTTATTTCAGTATTGTGCAAATAATTTGATATTACCCCAATTCCTTAATCATTAAATTGAATCCCTGACGCAATATTTTCTGAACCTCAATTTTTGAAGTACACACAAATTCACAAAGAGCTAAATCCTCTTCCCCAACTTCGTATATTCCAAGTTGCTCCATCAAATCTATATCTTCAACAATAATTGCCTTTAATAAATGTACCGGCAAAATATCCATTGGTAAAACCTTTTCATACTCTTCAGAAAAAGTAAATGGCCGTTCTCCTCCATGAAGGTTGGCGTTCATCTTGTATTCTTTATCCGGCATTAACCATGAAAAGAAAGCACGCGATTTACTGAATTTATTTATACCTGGTAAGGCCCAACCCATAAATTCGTATTCATCACCTTCCGGAATCACTGTAATTTGGTTGCTGTAATAACCCAAAAAACCCTTTTTGTCAACTTTTTTACCGGTCAACACATTACCACTTATATAACGGTGATTACCTTCTGTAACATTTTTTTCTAAAACCGCATTTATGCAAATTCCGGAAATAGTTTTGATATATGCAGGTTTAAGCACCTCGGAACCGGTAACTGCAATGGTTTTTCTTGCATCAAAAGTTCCGGTTTTAAACAATCGACCAATTATAGCTACATCCTGCGGGTTAATATGCCATACCACTTCACCCTTATTAATAGGGTTCAAATGATGAATATGAACGCCAACATTTCCAGCAGGATGAGGCCCCTTAGATGTATGAAAATCAACTCCTTTTGCATTCAAAAACACCTTGCTCTGAGAGTATTCTGCACTAGTAACCAAATTAATATTACCAGTGGTTAATTTCTTTAACGCACTAATACCATATTGAAAATCGACAGCCATATCGTTCATGATAAAATCATAATCGGGAGCCATTGGCGAGGTATCGAAAGCCGATATAAATATAGCTTTGGGCGAGGTTTCCGGATTAGCAATAATATCGAACGGACGCTGCCTTAACATGGGCCACGTACCGGAACTTAATAATATTTCTTTTACTTTTTCGCTCGATAAATCATCAGGGTTACCGGCTTCAAACTTCTTATATTCTTGCTTTCCATCTGACTCTACAATGAATTCAAGTATTTTTCTACGCTCTCCCCGGTTTATCTCTTTCAAAATACCACTTACCGGCGATGTAAATTTCACTTCGGGATAGTATTTACTATAAAACAGAGTATCGCCAGCTTTCACTGTTTCCCCTTCCTTTATAGCTACTTTAGGAACTAAAGAAGGAAAATCAGTAGGTTTAATTGCGAATAGTTCACCTTCGGTTTTACCTTGTGATAAAATCTTTTCGGCTTGTCCTTTTAATGGGATATTCAGCCCTTTCTTGATTTTTATTTGCGGCATATTGAGTTTGTGTATATTAAAAGTATTAATAACCGACACAAATATAAAAAATATGTAATTTTTCGGTTATGATTTATAGCATGATTTACTTACTTCCTATTAATTAGTGTTTTGTTTTAATATTTTTGCATAAAAAAATGCAATGAAAACTATAATTCACATATGCTTATTCCTATTATATACTTCCGCAAATGCACAGGAAGTTTTTAAAGAGATTACCAATAAGAACATACAAACGAGTAGAATATTTGTTTCAGGCAATGAACTATCGTATCCACTAATTGAACTGGGAAGTGGACAAGTTCTTAATTTCGAATTCGATGAGCTTACTACAGATGCAAAGCGATATCAGTACGAAATAATACATTGTAATAACTTATGGCAAAAGAGTGAGGTATATAAAGATGAATATGCTGAAGGTTTTGATATTTCCGATATTTCGGAATATGATTATTCACGTAGCACCAGAGTGCCGTATGTGCATTACTCTATCCAAATCCCAAATGAAGATATTCAGTTAAAAATATCGGGTAATTATGTTGTGCGGGTATTTGAATCAGATAACCCTGAAGCTACTGTGGTTCAAAAGCGTTTTTCGGTATACGAACTCTTGGTTGGTATAAAAGGGGAAGTAATCAGACCTTTGGGAACTGAAAAAAATGATTTTGGCCAAGAGATTCGCTTTTCTGTATTGCATACTGATTTTCAAATTGACGACCCTTTTTCACAAATTGAAGTTGAGATATTGCAGAACGGAAGATCTGACCAAATTATAACCGGAATAAAACCTGTATTTGTAAGAGATAATGAGTTGGTATATGGCAATGCCGGTGAACATATTTTTCAGGCAGGAAATGAGTTTCGTTTATTTGTTATGCGCGATTTCAGAAGCTTTAATATGGGGGTAAATCAGATAATTGATACAGACAGTATGTATATGGTTCAGTTGCGACTCGATGAAAGGCGAAGTTCGAAAAAATATTTCTCACAAAACGATATGAATGGAAAATATACTGTATATGTCGATAATGAATGGGAACATCATCTTACAGCCGATTATGCAAAAGTTTTTTTTGAATTAAAGGTTGATAATCCATTTATAGATGGCAAAGTATACTTACTTGGAGCTTTTAACGGCTGGAAAATATCTGATGACAACTTAATGAAATATAATTTTGACCTAAACATTTATGAAAAACAGTATTATCTAAAGCAGGGATATTATAATTATTGTTACGGTTTTGTAAGCAATTACGACAATAAACTTGATGTGCAAAAAATTGAAGGTTCGCATTACCAAACCGAAAATGACTATCTAATTAAAATATTCTATAAAGGATTTGGTGAACGTTATTATAGACTAATAGGCTATAAGGTTTTGAATACCAATACAGATTAGAATTTTCATGAAGCTACTTTTTTCTACCTATATACCGAACAACCACACCTTCGCCTATATGCTTTATCCCTTCATTTAAAGTTACTTTCAACTCTTCAAGTTCAACAACTTCTAAGCCTTCAAAACTATTAGCAATTATATCGGGTGAAAATAACATTTCCGCAACCGGAGGCCCTCCAATTGATGGGTTTTTCAATCGATATTCGAGATTTGCTTTACTAAAACCTTCAAGGATAACATAACCGTTGGGGTTTAGCATATCAACAAATCTTGAATGATATTCAAATAATAATTCCGGCGTAAAATGTGCAAATATTAAAACTATAACATCGAATTTTGAGTTACCATAATCAACCTCATTTAAGCTTCCAACCCTATAATCAATAATACAGCGCGACTCTTGAGCCAAAGCTAAAGCTTTTTTCCTCCCCTCATTACTAATATCGAAAGCCGAAACATTAAACCCCCTCAATGCTGCATAAACAGAATTTCTACCTTCACCATCGGCAGGAAACAATGCCTTACCCGATAATTTATACTTATCTATTGATTTACAAAAAAACACATTTGGCTCTTTGCCATAAATATATTCTTTACTCCTGTAATTTGAATTCCAAATTTCTATCATATTCATCGGGTTTCTGTTTTTCTTCAACTTCTTTTTTCTCTTCTATTTTTTTCCAACCATCCATTTCAACAATTTCTTCAAGCATTTTTTCCAACTCTTTCAATTCCATAGGTGCACCATAATAATCTCGCACAAGCTTAGTTTCATTATATTTAGTCCAACTTATAAAAGTTGTTGGCAAATCTGATACACGGGCAGTATATTCATCCTGAAAACTAAAAAAATCGATACTATAAAAATACAATTCCAGCTCTTCAACTTGTTTTGCTTTCAATTTAAGCTCATACTTACCCATTTTATCGGTGTTACGCTTACCTTCAAATACAACCCTTCCATTACTATATACTTCCATATAATATTCAGGACACTGCCCCTTGCATGTAGTTTTAGTAAGTGTAAACACTACATAGTTTATCACAGCCGATTTTTTCATCAATTCACACGATGAATTACAAATCAGTACAAAACAACATATTAGAAGAAAATATCTCATTCGTATAAATATAAAAAACAACCCCACTATTAAAAATAACGGGGTTGCTTTTTCTGTAACATTATTGACTATTGAAATAGCATTTTGCCTGTTACAATTTTTTTATTTTCACTATACAAGTCTACAAAATACATCCCTGCCGGCACATCACCTATATGTACACTATTTTCATACACTTCGTTTTGAGAAACTATATTACCTAATACATCTTTAATTACAACTTTTTCAACTCTCTCATCTACATTGAAATACAAAATAGACTCAACCGGATTTGGATAAAACACAACCTTGTCTGCATTATTTTCAAATACACTATTTGGGTCGGCCTCTGTAAATTTCAACGTATAACTTACCGATGCTGTTGACTTCGCATCGACATCGCCCCTTATAACAATAGGAATATAAGTGGCAGTTGCATCATAATCTGTAACATTTATTACACCATTATCCCCTTTTCTTACACTTACTCCTGAAGCTGTTTTCTTCACCAATATCAGCTCTAACTCAGTACTTAAAGTTGATAAAATTAATCTAAAGTCTCCATTTGAAGAAAACTTAAAATTATCGGAGCTTAACCGCATTAAACGTTTATTCCCATTAATTTCACTATCCCAAACTATATCAGTACCGGTATAGTGTATTTGGCTGCTATTTTCATAGAATGTATATACATAGCTGTTAATATAATCGTTATATTCATCGGCTCTATTGTACACATAAGGCAAATGCAATGAATTTTGAGAAAGTACTGCATTTGTTATAATGAACGACGAAAAAAAATTCGCAAAATCACTATCCCAGTTAGCAGATAATTCAGAATTGATAGCATTAAAAATAGTTTGAGTAATACAACGCTCGTAAAGCTCTTTCACAATACCATTATTGGTTTGTTCGGTCAAATATTGCAACAAAAGCCATGTAGAATACCAATGATTATAAAAATCTGTTGGCGTTTCATCATTATCAAAATTCAATGCAACATCAGGATCGTCAAAAAAATCTATCAGATATTGGAAATTATCATCATAACCAGGAAACGCATATTCTTCTGCCCAAGTTGAAGAAGCCTCCATAAACCACAACTCAATCGAATACGAATATCCTGCCTGAATAGAATGCATATATTCATGAGCAACAGTTACACTTATTGCTTTTTCGACATCGCCAAAGCCATTATAATTACTCCGCATAACCATAAAACTAAGAGCCGATTGGGTTTCTGTTATTCCAACAGAATTTGGATTATCACCAACAGCTTTATAAGTATCGACCCAACCATAGGTACCTGCTCCGGCCTCCTTATTACTCAGATAAACATCGTACTTTGAATTACCTCCATCACTGCCATCGCCGGGTGGAACTGTCAAAAATAATGTAGTATGGTATTTTACATATACTTGTGCAAATTTCTCAGCAATACTTTCAACATAATCAGGTACTCCATTTATATTCAAATCTGTTGCATCAACATTTTCGTCGGTAGTTCCTGTTGTAGTATAATGAAAAAGATAATTACCCGAAGTATAAGTAAGCTCAGTACCTGAAAATACAGGCCTTTCAGAATATACATTGAATAATGTTTGAGCTTCTGCGGTTAATTCATCCCAATTTGCGAAAGCCTTTGTCAATATTGGAGTTAACCACAAATTATTATGCCCCGAAGTACTTTTTTGAACAGCTGTTGATTTTCCTTTATAATAAGCATTAACTAAACTCTCTGACAAATCAATATTCTGAGCTGTTATTATAAATGAAGACAAAAGTAATACTACTGATAGAATATTTTTCATGAGTTAGCTTTTATGTATATATACAAATTAAAAGTAAGAAAGTTTCAAATAACAAACACAACATCAAATATGCTGCAAAACAATAATCACACCCATATTGCTATTTATTATTAAACTGATTCATTGCCATATGTACTCCCACCACTGAAAATGATTTAATAGCCTCAATGCAAATTTCAATTCGCTCGGTAAGTTTTTCAATTTCTTCAATATCCCATTTACCAAGTACAAAATTGATTTGCTGCCCTTTAGAAAAATCATTTCCTATTCCAAATCGCAACCGGGCATAATTTGGAGTTCCTAAAGTTTCTGTAATATTTTTTATACCATTATGTCCGGCATCGCTCCCCTTGGCTCGTATTCGTATTTTACCAAAAGGCAATGCAAGATCGTCGGCAAGCACCAAAACATTTTCTAATGGAATTTTTTCCTTTTGCATCCAATAACTTACTGCCTTACCACTCAAATTCATATAAGTGGTAGGTTTAATTAATATTAACGTGCGACCTTTATGCTTTATTTCTGTTTTAAAAGCTCTACGGTCATCGCTAAAAACAACATTGGACGCTTTAGCTAAAGCGTCCAATATCTCAAATCCTATATTATGTCGGGTATTTTCATATTCGTTTCCGATATTACCTAACCCGGCAATCAAATACTTCATATATTCATTATTGTGCAGCAGCTGCAGCTCTTGCCGCCATAGCACTACGAGTAAGTTTAACTGCACATACTACTGCATTTTTAGCATCTAACAATTCAATATTGTCATAGTTAAGTTCGCCAACTTTAATTGTTTTTCCTAAAGCTAATTTAGTAACATCAATATCCATAGTGTCAGGCAAATCTTTAGGTAAAGCTTTCACTTTAAGGTAACGACTGTTAAGCATCATTTTACCCCCTTGACGAACACCTTCTGCTAGTCCTTTTAATTTTACAGGAACTGAGATAGTTACTTTTTTATCGTCAGCTATTTCCAAAAAATCAATATGCTCAACAGCATCAGTAACAGCATGAAATGATATTTCCTTCATTAATGCCTGAGTTTTTTTACCATCAACATCAAGATTTACAATGTAAACATGAGGTGTGTAAACCAAGTTACGCAAGTCGTTTACAGCAACTGAAAAGTGAATATTACTTTTGCCGCCATAAACCACACAAGGAACTCTCTCTTCTGTTCTTAATGCTTTAGTTGCTTTTTTTCCAAGATCATTACGCTCCGTTCCTTTTACTTCTATTGTTTTCATTTTTAATAATTTGTTGTGCTACCTGAAACCGAGTTCCCCATCACACGTTATACAATATTTTTGCGGGTGCAAATATACACAATTATTATTTTCAAACAATTAACTAAAGCCTAAAAATTAACCTTACAAAGTTCAGTTTCAATTCTAATGAAAGTGATATAATAATTCAAGCTCAATACCAGAGCTATATTTAAATTAAAATATGAAATTAGAACTTATAGAACGTTGATTATAAACACTCTTAATTGTACTTGCAAAAATATCGGCAACAGACAGAACTGTAATCTTATCGTTTTTCTGTTTCAATGGTACAGTATCAGTAACAATCATCTCAGTAATAGGGCTTTTAGTGATTCTTTCGTGTGCCGGTCCTGAAAGTATAGCATGTGTTGCAACCACTCGAACACTTTTCGCTCCCTCGTTCATCATTATTTCGGCTGCTTTTGTAATTGTACCCGCTGTATCAATCATGTCATCAACTATAATAACATTACGATCTTTCACGTCGCCTATTACACGCATATCGCCAACTTTGTTGGCTCCCGAACGAGTTTTATGACTAATAACCACAGGTGTATTCAAATATGTTGAATATGCATTAGCCCGTTTTGAACCTCCCATATCAGGTGCAGCTATTGTAAGATTATCGATATTTTTTTCTCTTAGGTATGGTAAAAATATCGATGAAGAGTATAAGTGGTCGACTGGTACATTAAAGAAACCCTGTATTTGGTCGGCATGAAGATCCATAGTCATTATGCGGCTTACACCTGCTGTTGTTAACAGGTCGGCCATTAACTTAGCTCCGATAGAAACCCTTGGTCTGTCTTTCCTATCCTGACGAGCAAATCCGAAATATGGTATTACAGCTACTATTTTATATGCCGATGCTCTTTTGGCAGCATCTATAAGCAATAATAACTCTAGTAAATTCTCGGTAGGCTGACATGTTGACTGAATAATAAAAACATGAGCTCCACGCACTGTTTCATCGTAAGCCGGTTGAAATTCCCCATCACTAAAATGTTGTATGCTGGTTTTTCCCAGATTAACACCATAACTTTCACAAATTGATTCTGCCAAATACTTTGTTCCTGTACCTGCAAAAATCTTAATTGGAGCTGTTAACGACATAATTTGTTGGTTTGCTGTATTTTACACTAATATACTTCCTCTTGCGGTCTGCAAAATTAATATTTTCTTAATATCTATTACCCTAAAATTAAAGCTTTTATTAAAAAAAGTCAATTATCAACTAACCCCTTTATTTATAGTATCAATAAATTCGAGTATTTCATACTTACCCCTTTTCTGTGTTGCCGATGTTACAAAACACTTAGGCAATTCTTCCCATTCCTCTAATAGTTCAGTTTCATACAAAGCTATATTCTTCTTTAACTCATTTGATTTAAGCTTATCGCCTTTTGTAAAAACAATAGCAAACGATAACCGATTTTGACCTAACCAACGGATAAAATCCATATCGTTTTTTTGTGGTTTTATCCTACTGTCAACAAGCACAAATATGCAATATAAATTCTCTCTGTTAAGCATATATTGCCTCACAAATTTTTCCCACTCTTCCCTACTCTTCTTCGAAGCCTTTGCAAAACCAAATCCGGGCAAATCGACCAAATACCACTCCTTATTGATTATAAAATGATTTATGGTTTGGGTTTTCCCGGGCTGCCCCGACACTTTTGCCAATCCCTTATTATTGGTTAGCATATTTATTAGTGATGACTTCCCCACATTTGACCTACCTATAAATGCATATTCAGGTTTATCGGGTTTTGGACATTTATTGTAATCGGTATTACTTATTACAAATTCAGCTGATAGTATTTCCATATTTGAAAAAATGTTTTACAAAACTAGAAAAAAATACTCCTTATGAAAATATAAATTAACCATCCGGATTCACCCCGCTCCAACCCATTGCACTAGCACCGTAACAGACCGACCGGAGGGAGCTCTCGACTGAAAGGTGTAACATAGTGAAGTTTAGCAAAGTTAAAGGCATTGATACTAATTGATTTTTTTTGTTTTGAAAAACCTCATACTTAAAACGGGTAAATCAATTACTACAACCACAAAAAGAAATCGCTGCAACACCATTCATATTATACAAACATACACTCTTAACTCAATACACCTCACCTCTTCCGCTCAAATAAAACTACCGCTCAACTAATACTTCCTGCACTCGATACATTCATAGAGTTGTTCTTTACTAGCCTATTGTCATACCCGATCTACAAAAACAAAAAAGGGCCAGGCTGAGCCTGACCCTTTATATAAATTAAATAAGATGTCTTATTCAACAATTAATTTAGCAACTGCATCACCTGATTTTACAAAGTAAACACCAGCGTTAAGGTCAGCAGTGTTGATAGCGTCAACAGCAGTTAATACTAAAGAACCTGCAATGTTGTAAACTTCAACAGCACCTTCTACAGCTACAACCTCACCTTTAACAGCAGGGTTAGGAGCAAGAACTACGTCTTTAGAAGTAACTTCTGGAGCAATTATATGTACACAAGTGTTTGATGTTTTTCCTGTTGTTTGAATTTCAAAATTGATATTCATTTGCGCTGCTGCACCTGTAGCATAAGCAGCACCATTTTTCCAAGCTTTTGATTGGAACATATAATAACCTTCATTAGCTTGAGAAGCAAGCATATCAGGAGTTGTTGTCATATCTGCCGGAAATTTAACTTCTAACGAAACATGACCTAAGTCTCCATCATCATCAAAATCAGTAGGATAGAGTGTTTTTTGAGGCACATTAAACCCTTGCGTAAAAGACCACACGGCAGTACCATCAGCTTTTTCACCGATAAACCAACCGTACATAGTAGTTATACTATCTACTTCAAAATCAATGTACGCATCACTCGCATCGTAATTTTCAAAATAAAGAACTACTGTTGCACCTGGAGCAAAATTATTGAAGTGAACAGCAGCACTTGATGCATCCTGATCCCAATCCCAAAAATTTGTTTCACTTACCCACTTTGGACCAGTGCAATTAATAGAAGCATCAACATACTGAGCATTAGCTGCAAAAGCCATAACTACAGCAGCAATTAAAGAATAAATCTTTTTCATAATAAAATTTTTAAGTTAATAAATAATTTAAAGTACAGCTAAACTAAAAAAAAAAAAGAGGATAAAAAATTTTTTATCCTCTTTTTTTTTAAAACATTATCGCAAATTAGGATTGTATGCCCCTTCAAGCGATGGTAATGGAAAAAACCATTGTCCTTTATCGGCAGAAGAACCAATAATTGGAATTTCAAGAGGATCGTCTGCAGCTCTTGAATAATCAGATACTTTTTCAAGTCGAACAAGGTCAAACCAACGAACTCCGCCAAGCTCCGCAACAAATTCACTTGCTCTTTCATTAACAATAGCTGTTAACAAAGCATTCCCCTCTATGCTATTGTCAGTATCTGAAGCAAGTTTTGGATAATCGTTAACATTGGTTATTGAATTATCGAGTTTCCAATATCCAGATGAAATATATCCAGATGCAATAGAATCGGCAATAGCCTCAAAATAATGACTAACGCCTGCAGCATAAGCTCTGCGACGCACCCAATTCAATTTTTCAATTGCATCAGATGTGTTACCTAAACGGGCATTTGCCTCTGCATTCATTAAAAGAACCTCTGCATACCTTATAATAGGCAAATCGTTTGATTGTTCATATTGATGTTCATATCCTCCAAAGCGTTCAGGAACAGGGTTTCGTTTCGGAGTATTTGTCCAAACTTTAAAAGCAGAACCTGTAACTCCTCCCCACTGATGCTTCATAACTAGTGGATGCTTCTGTCCAATTGCAAAATCAAATTTTGAGAATCCCATATAAGGCCAATTGGCATCAGCAGTTATAGAGAATTTTCCTCTATAATCATCTTTCCGATAAGTATTATTGTAAAAATTCCACTCAACAACAAAATCTTTCCAACCAAACCATGGATCTCCAAACCATCTGATTTGAGTACCTCTTCCTGCTCCAGAATAATCTTGTTGACCTATTAGTGACCATATTGCTTCCTCGTTACCTTCCCAATCTTGCTGAGATATAGATCCAAATAATGTTTTACCTTTGTATCCAAAGTTTTCGGCATAGTCATCAAGCAAAGTATACACACCTTCATTAATAATAGAATCGGTGTATGCCTTTACCATATCCCAATTCGCATTTGATTTTTGATTAGACGGATAACCATCAATAGCCATATAAGCTTTTGCAATATAAGCCCAAGCCGCATGTTTTGATGGTCTGCCGTTAATATTATGAGCAGCAACATTTTCTTTCTTATCTCTTTGTTCATTATATACATAAGCTGCTGCATACTTTAAATCGTCAATTACCTGACTTAAAACTTGAACCTGCGAGCTCTTTGCCATTTCCGTATCTATTTCACTTGAAATAGGCATAGCAATTTCATTGAAAGTTCTCGTTAGATTAAAATATGTAATAGCACGAATAAAACGGGCACACCCAATAAAGTATCGGTATTTATCTATTTTATCACTCCAAGCATCTTCATCCATAAAATCAATAAATTCATTACACGCACCTACACACTTATATGCATTTTCATAAAAATTCATAACATAAGAATTTGCAGAACTACGGTCAAATTGATCTGCCTGACGATAATACCACTTATTTTGACCTGTAGTTGAAGATATGTCATCAGCTCCTGTGAATACTGTTAAATAATCCTTAATAAGCGGACCTCCTTGAAAACTATTGTAATAAAGCCCCATAAT
Organism: Bacteroidota bacterium; assembly: GCA_003250355.1. Taxonomy (GTDB): domain Bacteria; phylum Bacteroidota; class Bacteroidia; order Bacteroidales; family SZUA-534; genus SZUA-534. The sequence continues at coordinate 49,129 of QKGS01000067.1, read as the reverse complement.
ACCATCTAGTCCTTGATTTGCTCCATTTTCGGTACTATATATAGTTTCACCAGATATAGATCCATCAAGACCTTCATCAATCTCACATCCATTTAATAGCATTATGCTAATAGCAACAAATGTGAAGTATTTAAATAAATTTATATATATTTTCATTGTTTATAATATTAAAAATTTGTTTTAAATCCAAAAGTATAAGTTCTAGCAAGAGGGTATGAATAAGCATCGAAGCCAGACATAGCCTCACTTGAGTTTCCTGTAGATGATGCTTCAGGATCAATTCCCGAATATTTTGTAAATGTTAATAAGTTATTAGCACTTGCAAAAATGCTAAATGAATTAATTTTCACAAAATCAAGCCATTGCTTTGGCAAATTACATGTGAGTGTAACATTCTTAATTTTAAAGAAAGTACCATCTTCAATATATTGACTTGAAAGATAAAAATCGTTATACTTATTACCCGCAGGAGATCTCTGCTGTGTAGCTCCTTGGTTTTGTGGAGTCCACCGGTTTACATAGTTTGGATTTGACATATTAGCATCCATAAAATGGCGATTATAGTTATATATATCGTTACCATATGAACCTAATCCATTAATAGCAAGATTAAATATTTTATATGTTACATTCAAATTAATGCCATATGTAAAATCGGCTTGTGAATTACCAATAACTACCCTATCCTCTCCATCAATAACTCCACTACCATCAGTATCTTCATAAAGAGGTTCTCCTGCAAAACTTTGGTATTCATTAACACCTTTAACTGGATCAACCTGATCTGGTTGAACCAACCCTTTGTACTTTAAACCATAAAGCTGTCCTAATGGTTTTCCTTTTTCAACAACAAACATATGATTGGCAGCTAACCCCCACACATAAAGTCGATTACCTATATCTGTTTCATCAACAAATATTTTATCGTCCCCACCTACATCTACTACTTTATTTCTATTTATAGATAAGTTAGAACCAACATTAACTTTCAAATCAGTATACTCAATTGCACTCCAATCAACCATAAACTCAAATCCTTTATTATTTATAGTTCCATAGTTATCGGTTATAAATTCTTTACCTGTGTATTGAGGAATAGATTTTTGTAATATCGCATCTTTTGCTTGTTTAAAATAATAGTCGGTAGTAATATTAATTTTTCCATCAAGCAGGCTTATATCGAACCCAATATTAGTTTGTTCAGCAGTCTCCCACTTTATGGTTTTATTTACTGTATTATTTTTAGGAATAAGACCACCGGTAATTCCATCTTGCGAACCATAAGTAGCATAGTATCCTCTAAAGCCATAACCATAAGGTGCTTGAACCGACACATTAGTTTCATATGCTCCAATTGCCATATTACCAGTTTGTCCCCAACCAGCTCTTAATTTTAAATTACTTAACCACTCAAAAGAACTCATAAAATTTTCTTCGCTTATTACCCAACCTGCGGCAAATGCAGCAAATATTCCCGTCTGATTTCCCGGACGAAAAACAGATGTTTTGTCACTACGAAGAGATCCTGTAAGTAAATATTTATCGGCAAAACTATAATTACCTCTAAACATATATGATTGAATTTGCTTAATCCAATAATAAGATTCTGTACTAGTTGGCTGACCAATACCTAAAACATACCATTTGTTAAGTGATGATGCTAAAGTACCAACTTTTGATATTGTTCTGCGATGCTGTTGCGAACTATACTCGTAAACACCTGTCAAAGTAATATCGTGAAGCCCAATCGTCTTATTGTACTTCAGTATGTTAGTTGTTAACAATGAACGATTACGATGATATTCATTTTGAGCATTCATTTGATTTTCGTCAGGAATATTGCGACCATCAGGCAATCCTGTTTTTCCTTCATAAGTTAAAGAATATCTACCTGATGCAGTAGTTGTGAATGTAAGATCTTTAGTTATTTTAAAATTAAGATCTAACGATGAAGTTACTCCTTCATTCAAATTTTCACCGAATGCCTGTAACTCATTAAACTGTATTGGGTTAGGTCTGTCCGGAATTAAATCTCCATATCCTTCCCAATCGCCCTTTGACAAATCAGGACCATATGGCATTGCATAACTACCATCAGGTTTATATATATCCCAAATTGTATTATGATAATAACAATCGTAAATAGCACGGTGGTTAGGGTCGGTATGCATCGAATTATCGTGCGTAGCATAAGTATTAAACTTAATATCTAACCAAGGCTTAATATCAGCTTTAACATTTGAACGAATAGAGTATTTTTTTCTGAATGATTCTTTAATAATACCCTCTTCATTAATATAACCTCCAGATAGCATATAAGTTATTTTATCAGTACCTCCTGACATAGATAAATTATAATTTTGTGTAAAAGCAGTCCTAGTAATATAGTCGAATGGATTTTGTGTAGGCAATGCTTTTAAAGAATCCACTTGCGCATCGGTAAAATAGTTCCTTATATCATTAGGATCTGTAGCTATGCTTGCAGCATCTTTTGCACTTTCATTAATTAAGAATGCTCTTGTGCCACGATCAAGAACTTCTATATCTTTTATTTGCTGACTAATACCCCATGTTCCATCGAGAGAAATACGGAATTCTCCAGCTTTAGCTGTTTTAGTAGTTATAAGAACAACTCCATTCGATCCACGAGAACCATAAATAGCCGTAGCAGAAGCATCCTTTAAGATATCAATTCGCTCAATATCACCCGGGTTAACACTAGTCATATCTCCACCAACAAAACCATCTATTACGTATAGAGGTTCATTTGAATAATTAATAGAAGAGCTACCACGAATACGCATTTTCATTGCTGCCCCAGGTGCTCCTGTACTTTGCTGCAGAGTGACCCCCGGCATTTTACCCTGAAGACCGGCATCAAGAGAGGTAATAGGAGATGTTAAGATATCATCAGTTCCAATAGATGAAACTGAACCTGTAATATCTTTCTTTTTAAGTGTACCGTAACCTACAACAACTACTTCGTCAAGGCCTACTAAGTCGGGCAGAAGCATCATAGGTTCACCTGTTACAGAACCTGCAGCAACTTTCTCGGTAGCCATACCTACCATTGAGAATATAAGTACCGAATTGTCAGATGGTACTTCAATAGAGTAGTTACCGTCAAAGTCGGTAATGGTACCAGTGGTAGTACCTTCAATAATTACGTTAACCCCCGGAAGAGGTTCGCCGTCAGAATCTTTAACAACACCAGTTATGGTTTTCTGTGCAAATACAGATGAAACTGATACTGTGAAGATTGCTAACAATACTAAAAGCTTTTGATTAAAGCTGTTGAGTTTGTTTTTCTTCATAGTCTTTTTTGAGTTTAATTTAAAAATTTACTACACTTTAATATATAAATACTAAGCCCGGCAAGAGCTTCCTGTATTAGCTATTCTTTTGTTTCTCAAATTCAAACGTTAGCATAGAGTGAATGTTAAAAAACATATTTTTGTTCTAAAAACACAAATATAGCTTATTTCAAAAATAATTCAAGGTTTTGAGCCTATATTTTACGCTATCGGGGTTTTGTTCATATTAATAATTTTAGTTTTTAATAATATGACCATTAATAATATGAATACCCTATTATTTTACACACAAAAGGAAGACTCGGGGATAATGAGTCTTCCTTAGGAACTACTTATTAATATTTGGAGGGATACTGTTACTTTACTACTTTTTGCGTAAAGCAATTATTTATTTTAATGAAATATATACCGCCATTTAATTCTGATGTAGAAAAGCTGAACTCTTTAGAATTTATTTGTGAATATTTTTTTACCATTTGGCCATCAGCTTGAAAAATGGCAATTTCACTTAAATCATCACCTGAAACTACATTTAGTATATCGTTAAAAGGATTAGGATATACTTCGAAAAGTTCTACAACATAATCAGTTGCTGAGGTTGGTTCATTATTTACATCTTCTTGCAATGTGAACTTATCGAGATTCCATGCCCAATCGTTTCCTCCGGCTTCTATTTTTATAGTATGCTCACCTTGGGTAAGCAAAACAGTTTGCTGCATATAGAATCCATAGTATGAATCCCATTCACCGTTATTGGGTACAGTTGAAGTATTCAGCTTTGTAGCCCCGTCGTAAAAAGCAATGGTAGCTCCGGTAGAAGGGGTTGACAAATAATAGGTTACATAATAATAGTCGGTTTTAGGAATGGTTACATTATAAGTAACATAATCGCCTGAGTTTACATAGTTAATTCCTGTTGTTGCATTTTTTACGCCTAAACCGGGACCGCCGCAACATGCTGCATCGTCAAAAGTACCTCCGGTTGAAGTGTATGTTTCGGCTTCAATAGTTATTATATTTCCCTGCTCCGGGCTTGGATTTGGATTGTCATTTGGTATTTCAGGAGCAATAATAACCGGTAGTTCTTTATTGAGGTCACAGTCGGTACGACCCGATTCGGGCGATAAAACATTAATTGCATAATCTTTCATGTCGCTTTTGTAAAGTACAATTCTATCTACACTATGACCATTTGAGCGTCCTCCAAACTCAATGGTGTACTCTCCTGCTTTATCGAAGTTTGCAAATATTGCCATACCATTTTGCGTAGCTCCATGTTCGTGTGTTTCACCATAACACTCATATACAAATTCACTTTTTTGCACCCACATTTTTGTATGTTTTGAAAGTGATATAGGATCAGTTGCTAAACGGCCGTAAAAAGAACAACCGTCGCCTTTAATTAAAAGCCAGCTATCGTTAGCAGCATCACCGGTGGTAGCATTAGGATCACGAACATTGCGCCACACAAAATTATATTCACCCGGATTATTAATTTGTATTTTATAACTAAGTGTATTTGCAGCCACCTGAGCTCCCATATTATCGGGGCCTTCGTAGCGTAAAAAACCATCACCTGTTGGAGACGAGCCTACCGATTTATTATATAGTTTAAATCCTTTTGACTCATAATTTTCAACACTTTCAGCTTCAATAATAAGCAAACCATCTTTTTCAATAAATGCACCTGAAGCACCCTCGCAAGTTATAGGAGTATCGTTTGCTGAACATACTTCAATACTTTCCCAACGACCGCGGGCAGTAGCATGACCGGCTCCTTCAGTATGCAGTTTATTTGAAATATTATTAAATTCAACACGAATAGTATCGCCATATTTAATTCCAATACCGGTAGCACTAACAAGCTTTGTATAAATACTGTACTCAGGAAGAGCTCCTGATTCTCCGTGTTGATTTCTCGGATTGGTTATTTCACCTACAAAATTTCCATTAACTAATACTTTATAGGTACATTCGCCATCACTTTCGAGCATGGTATTCAAACGAAAAACTGCGCTCATTGCAGGGCCTGTATATATTTCTTCGGCAGCACTCCATGCAACTGATGTTCCCGGAGTACCTGCAGGAGGAGGACACGACAATACAGTTGCTCCAACATTAGCACTTCCGGCAGGCACATTTGGAACAGCAGCAAGGTCAGCATTTAAAAATCCTGCCCCCATACTTTTATATTTGTCAAAATCTTTCGACATTATAGTAATGCAATGAACAGGACCTTCAATTTCTGTATTAGTAGTAGAGTCAATTGTATTAATAACTGCACTGCCTATCCAATCTTTAAGTTTAACCGGATTACCTAACTCATCGCCTTTGTTAGCACAAAAGTAATAAGCCATACCGGCATCGGAGTAATCGGGACCAGCAGGATTGCTAACACCCCTTGTGTAAACCCACTTTACATTAGGGTCGGTATGGGTATTCATCCAAGACCATGAATTCCAGTCGGGCGCACTAAATTTATCTTTAGTAATATATGGATTGGCACCTGTACCATTTTGATCACTTATGTAATTGAAGTTAACTTTATCACCGAATGCAGTTTCCATTTCAGCCCAAGTCCAACCGGAGTGTGCTGTTTCCTCTCCATGTACACTACCTGCTCCTTCCGGATTATCGGCATGAACATTATTCCACCAGCTATGCGAAATAACTGTTACATGATTTAATGATTCAGGGTTTGCATCGCCGGCAAGCTGAAGAGCAGTACCAACAACCTGCATAGGGCCGGCTGCAATAATAAATAGCGGGCTTTTTGCTGTTGATGCAGCTATTGCCTTTGCCATTTCATTATACGCAGAATCGGGGTATGTAACGGCGGGAATAAAATTTGTTTTAGTGAAGCCAAATTTTGCACCTCCTCCTTCGGCACTCTCTTTCATAATAGCAAGGTCGGTACCTTCACTACCCCAAACATGGTCGGCATAAGTATATAATACAGTTTCGTTTTGTAATTGAGCCTTGGCTAGAATCATTATTGTCATCATTGTAGCCTGCATATCGTCGTTGTCGTGCTTATTACCATCGGAACTAAGTGCAATTCTGCCATATCCTGGCCAATAATCGGGAGCTCCTGCAAAGCTCTGATAAAATATTGCAATAAGAAATATTGCAATTAAGTTTAATTTTAATGTGTTTCTTTTCATAACAAATAATATTTATAATTTAATAAATTGAGTGTTGATACATCAAATGCAAAACAACATTATCGAAAATAGAACACATTCTGATTTTAGTTCTTATCAATACTTTATCAAAGTATTCTCAAACTTTTTCAAAGCTTAACAAATAAACGAAAGGTTTTGGATAAAAATCATAATAGCCTGATTATATACCACTTGCATCAATCGCTTAATTATGATTAATTCTCTTGTTTTGAAAAAATTACTGTAGAGAAATATTCTTTACCATACCATTTCCAAGAAATTCGATACGTATACCAAGAATATTTTCAATTGAGGATGGTGAATCAATGCTTAAAATATTTTGATCTCTCAATGATATAAAAGTAGAATCGTTTCGGACATGAAGCTTTAAATTTTGCCACACACGGTCTGAGACTGCAAATGCCGACAAATCGGTTTTTTTGCCGGAAAGTATTACTTTATTTAAATAAATAGCACCAAGTTGACCTGTACAGCCATTTTGCATAAGTGTAATAAGATTACCTCCACCGGAACCTATTACCTCTATTTGAACATGACCACACTCTATATATCCTTGCCGAAACTCGGGCAAAAAATCGACAGAAAATGTATAATTATTTGCATCAGCACTAAACTGCGATAAATTACGGTAAATAACTCTATAAGGTTTAGTAAAGTCAATGCCCTTATTTGCTAAATAAGCATTATCGGCATACATAACACTATCGCATATAAAATACAAAGAGTCGGTCAGTAATTTTGTTTCTCCCTGATATACATAACACTCCCAACTATTGGAATACATAATAGCTTGTAAAGTTGATACTGTATTGTGGTTTTTATCGAGCAAGCGAATATCGTATTTATCTTTAAAAAAATATGTATGAGTAAACGATCCTGAATCAGATGTTATAATTTCATAATCAGAACCACCGGTGGCATCGGGCGACACATCGTCCCAATCGATATATAAAGGCTTTTCTAACTCTGAAACATTATATTTAACCAGTATAGTGTGAGGAAGTTCATTGCTAACAAGGTCTTTGCCGGAAAAGTTAAAATCGCCTTTTAAAAAAAACGGATTCTTTGAAACAATATTTATATTATAGAATAATATAATAGCTACAAGAATACTTACACCAAATATAATAGCAATAGTTAACACTCTTTTTTTAGTTATTGCCGACTTATTTGATTCCGGTATTTTTTTTTGCTTGTATTCGTGCCAACTATTGTAATCAAGGAATTTTGCAAGGGCATTTTTTGTTTCAAGCTGAGGGTTATATGGCTTCTGATAATCTGTTGACCTGCCAAATAATCGTCGAAGAGATGAAGTACTAATAGAAATGCCCGATTTTTCACTAACAAGTATACTCAATTCTGTAAACTCTCGGTTTGTCCAGTTATGTGATGCTCCCCATTGGAGTTTACCTTCTATTTCGGAAAGACATTTTTTTAGGTATTCTTGCTCAATCATATATTTGCGAAGTACATATTATTTATAAAAACCACATAAAGATAGTAGTTATAAATATATATAAAAAAGATGGTGTCCGATACTTCTGGGACACCATCTGCTAATCAATATTTTAGATTTAAATTAGGAGTGTTATTTTTTTAGCAAAAGAGTTTTATTAATATTTTCACCTGATACACTAAGCATATAAACACCTTCAGGTAAATCAGATATATTTATTTGTTTATCAACTGAGTAATTAATCAAATCATTGAATAATACTATTCCTTGCATAGTTATAACACTTACCACATATGTTTTATCAGCTAATAAACCACTAATATTTAGAATATCTTTTGCCGGATTGGGATATATCAATAGTGATTCAGCAATATTATCTTCTGCGCTATTTGGCTCGCCAACGGTAACACGCATACTTTTAATTATTTCATTGCCATCAGATTCTGTCATTACAATATTAAGAACATAATACTGCCCGGCAGGAAGGTTTGCAGAAGCTACAGTTCTTCTTGAACCAATAGTTACAGTTGATGTCCCACTTGTAGAACCTATTTTTGCATTATCATATGCATTATACAATTTTATAAGATTACTGTCGCCATCAACAACTTCAAGTGAAAAACGCAAACCGGTTAATGTTTCTCCTGTAGTTGTAAAGTAATTACATACAACTGTAAAACTAGTTCCTTCCTGAATTATTTCATATGAACTTTCATCAATTAGTTCAATAACACCAGGAATTCTTTTTATAATATCAAATGAACTAAATCCTCCCTTATTATTTGCTCCTGAAGCTATAATATCAACATTCCCTTCTGAAATTGCCGTTACCAAGCCATCAGCAACCGTAGCATTGCTATTTGATGTCGACCATATAATTGATTTATCGTCAGCATCGACAGGTAAAATCTCATAGCTAAGTTGGATGGTTTTAGTTTCAATGAGTTCAGCCGTTGCCGGTTTAACAATTACCGTATCAACTAAAACCGGAACCCTAGAACTTTCAATTGTTACATTACAGTTGGCTACTATTCCATTTACCGAAGTGGCTGTAATAATAGCACTACCTACTGCTTTACCTTGAAGTTTACCGTTTGCGTCAACAGTAACTTTCGATTCGTCAGATGATTTCCATTCCACACGTTTGTCTTGTGCATAAGTTGGCAATACAGCTGCCGTCAATTGTCGAAACTGATCTATTCCCAAACTTAGCGATGCCGGATAAATACTAACACTCTGAACAGAATCGCTTCTTACTATACTGCGGTCATTATTAAATACTTTCATTGTTACAGCACTTATGTATCCGCCGGCATCGGGAAATTCTACAGTTACGGTATTGTTTGCCGATAGTAATCGGTAAGGTACAGGAATTTCCAGCAATCCATAAAACCAAGGGTAGCTACTTACTACATCATCGCCACTAAAGTTCATCGGCACTATTAAAGAATCACCGTTTATTTTTACAATTGGTTGTTTTGCTAGAGAATCGGCACGACCAAATGAAACACGCAAAATTGCCGAGCCGTATGTATCGGTAACAACATTATTTACATTAAAAGTAACCGGAGTATTTGCTTTAATTTCCTGTTTTACTTTATCGCTATAATATCTTGTTTCTAAAGAATTCTTGTCGACAGTAACATTTGAAGCAAATGTATATTTAATTACCGCACTGGCTTCCGGGTCGAGGGTAAATGAGTCCAATTCAGAAACCTGCAAAGTATCCAGCTTTGGCAATTCATTAACCGAATGCAAGTGCTTAAGCATTACGCCGGTAATAGTATTTCCGTTTAACCCATTCAGGTTTAGCTTTATCGGCTCTTCTTCAAAACCAACATTGCTTAAAATAATATATGCAGTATTGTTTTCAACATATCCGTCAACCAAAACATCAGCATTAACTGACCATGTATCTATACGCTTTCCGTTTATGTCGTCCCACAATTCATAAAACTTAATGAGTTCTGTAAAAACATAATCACCATCGTTGCTTGCCGGTTCTCCGGAACGACGAAACAGTCTCCATGGATAAGGGTTTTTACCCGGATTATAAGTTTGATACCAATAATAATTCGCAGGAATAAATGGAATGGTTTTAAGCATTATATCGGGTCTGTCCATAAATGACATTAACAGTGGAGTAAATGCTTTCATATATTTCCAGTCTCTCTCTGCACTCCATGTTTTATACTCTTCTTTAAGATCGCGACCACCGTATTCCGATATAACAAATGGCTTCACTTCATTATCAATAAGCATACTGTAGTTTTCAATAAGATCGAATGTTGCCTCTACTCTACTCCCTTTAAAGTGGCGATGAGTTCCGTCGTGGTGCTTATTAAAATCGTAAATATGTATCGAATAAAAATCCATAGCCGAGCCTGCAGAATCCATAAAAAGCTTCATACGTTTATCCCAACGCTGAAATTCATCATCGGTAAAATATGGAAATGCAGTTGTAAAACCACCTATTTTAGCACCTGTTGTATTTTGATTGTGAAATGCATTTGCTACGTCGCGGTGAAAACGAAATACGGTTATAGGGTCTTCCTTTTCGCTTTCATCGATAGTTGCATCGTCAACAAAATGATAAAGAGGTTCGTTAAGTATTTCAACAAAACGATTCATAGGCATACCATTTGCTTTGTTATTGTCACCAATAGGACGATGAGCACCGGCAACCCAACGTGCAAGATACTCCCCTACAGCATCGGGACCTGCCCAATCCCATGTTGTTCCTGTTGGTGTATGCCACATACCGTTTACTTGCCCACCCATCATTACGTCATTCTTATCGTCGTACCTGTTCCATATCGGCTTAGTATTATATTCCGACTTAAATGTAGCACCTCTGGTACTAATACTCGAAGGTGAAACATACCCAGGGCGAGTTGCATCTTGCTGTAAAAACCATCGAACCTCAGAGCCCAAACGACCATTATCGCGACCAAAATAGACCCCTAAATCTTCAAAAAGGTAATCCATATAATCAGTGGTCATACCTGTTTGTGTCCAATCGTTTTCTGTTGGTGAAGCATGTATGGTTACAAATTTCTGACGATCAAATGAATCAATGTTTCCAACAATATGGTTTACATCAAAATTAATATCAATTTGAACTGTGTCATTTGCTTTAACCATTGAACCGGCAGCAAATAGCAATAATGAAAATAGTGTAATCAATTGTTTCATACTTGATAATTTATATTAATAGTAATTTTAGTTTTTTTTAAAATATCAAAATAACATATTATAAAGCTATCAATACATTACCATATTTGAGTTATAATTTTGTCTCAAATAAAGATGATTATGTAGCATAAAAAAGGCCATCTTCACAGACAGCCTTTTTTATTATTCTATTTCTAACAGGAGAGTATTTTTTGGAATAGCATCTCCGATTTTAACATTAATTGATTTAACAATTCCGCTTACCGGCGATTCAATGACATTTTTCATTTTCATAGCCTCAAGTATCAGTAATCTGGAACCTTCTTTTATTTTCTGACCCTCCTTAACAAATATCTCTCTGACATTTCCGGGAATATAAGCCTTAATCATTTTAGGATTTTCAGCTTCCCAGTTCTTTCTGTTTTTAAACTTCTCTGTAAGAATTGTCTTATACTGAGTACCGTTAATATTTAACAATCCGAATTCTTGTTTTGCCATAATTAATTACTATTAAAATGGAGGAATTCCATGTTTCTTTTTAGGTCTGCCATCTTTCTTGTTTTTTGAAATATCAATGGCATGAATAAGTGTTTTTCGAGTTTCAGAAGGATCAATTACCGAGTCGATATATCCTTTTGAAGCGGCAACATATGGGTTTGCGAATTTCTCTTTATACTCTTCAACCTTTAATTTGCGCATAGCCTCAGGGTCTTCGGCCGACATAATCTCCTTACGGAAAATAATGTTTGCTGCTCCTTCCGGTCCCATAACTGCAATTTCAGCACCAGGCCAAGCAAATACAAAGTCGGCACGTAAGTGACGAGAGTTCATTGCAATATAACCACCACCATATGCCTTACGTAATATAACAGTAATTTTAGGAACTGTAGCTTCGCTATATGCATAAAGAATTTTTGCTCCATGTCGAATTACTCCCGCATGTTCCTGGTCAGCTCCGGGTAAGTATCCCGGAAGATCTTCCAAGGTAATAATAGGAATATTAAAAGCATCGCAATAGCGAATAAAACGAGCTATTTTGTCAGAGCTGTCGCAATCAAGTACACCTGCCATTACCAATGGTTGGTTACAAACAAATCCAACAGTTTCTCCATTTATACGACCAAAACCAATTACTGCATTTTTTGCAAAATCAGCCTGAACTTCGAAGAAATCGGAGTCGTCGGCAATTCCTTTAATTACATCACGCACATCGTAAGGTTGGGTAGGGTCGCTAGGAACTATATTTTCAACTACATAGTCAGCTTTAGGTTCTTTTGGAGGAAAAGCGCGAGCCTTTTGTCCGTTATTCCAAGGAATAAAAGTACAAAGCTTTTTAATTTGCGCTAAGCACTCTTCTTCACTCTCGGCAAAGAAGTGGGCATTACCCGTTACTTCACTATGGATTCTTGCTCCTCCAAGATCTTCCATCGATATCTCTTCTCCAAGAACTGTTTTTATTACCTCAGGTCCGGTAATAAACATTTTTGAAATTTTATCAACCACAAAAACAAAATCGGTCAACGCAGGTGAGTAAACCGCACCACCGGCACAAGGCCCAAGTATTACCGATATTTGAGGTATAACACCAGAACTTAGCGTGTTGCGAAAGAATATTTCGCCATAACCGGCAAGCGAGTTAACGCCTTCCTGTATACGAGCTCCACCCGAGTCATTTATACCAATCAATGGAACGCGCATTTTTAAAGCATGATCCATGATTTTTGTAATTTTACGTGCATGCATATTTCCTAAAGAACCACCGGCTACGGTAAAATCCTGAGCAAAAACACAAACCGGAGATCCATAAATGGTTCCTGTTCCAATAATTACACCATCACCGTGTAATTGCTTGCTCTCCATTCCAAAGTCACGTGCATCGTGCTGAACAAAAAGATCGTATTCCTGAAACGAATCTTCGTCTAATAAACCTAATATACGCTCTCGTGCAGTTAGTTTTCCTATGGATTTTTGCTTTTCAATAGCTGCCTCTCCACCACCTAACTGAACCTCTTCTCTTTTTTTTAGAAGTTCGCGTGTTTTTTGTTTTAACGACATAATAATATGTATTGGTTAAACTAAATTTATAGCCATTTATAAATAAAAAAATGAGCTTACCCAAGGCTCAAAAAATGGCTTGCAAGATAGTAATTTTAACCACGGCGGCAATACTAATTAAAATATTGTTTCAACAAAAGGTAGGGTTAAACTGTTTATAAGTGTCGTTAATTATTAAACTTCCCATGTATTTCCACTATGCAATAAATCATCAATACACTTTATTTTTGATTTTTCTCTTACTGCATTTATCTGATTGTTAATACTTTCGTTATACGTAGTTGCTGCAACATCTCTAATTACCCCTAAAGCCACCGGATAGTGAGGATACCGCATATTTGCCAACATTGTGTGAATGCCCGGATTTGGTTCGTGTGAGTCGTGTATAAGAATATCTTCTTTTGAATAACCACTATTGCCAATTTCTACTACTTTGAGTTTAAGTCCATCAAGAACCAGGCCTTTATCGTTATTCTTTCCAAAAATCATAGGTTCTCCATGTTGAAGTATTATAGTGTTATTTTCTTTTTCTTCCTTATCAAGTAATGGAGCATGACAGCCATTGTTATAAATAACACAGTTTTGTAAAATCTCTACAACTGAAGTCCCTTTGTGTTTCTCCATTTCAACGAATATTTCTGTCGACAATTTTACATTCATATCAATAGTTCGGGCAAAAAATTTGCCCTGAGCTCCAATAACCAGCTCCCCCGGATGGAATGGGTGTTCAATAGTACCAAAAGGTGATGATTTTGTAACAGCTCCTTGAGGCGAAGTAGGAGAATATTGCCCCTTTGTAAGTCCGTATATTTCGTTATTGAATATTATAATATTTATATCAATATTTCGTCTGATAGCATGAATAAAGTGATTGCCTCCTATAGCCATAGAATCGCCATCGCCCGATATTTGCCAAACGCTAAGTTCCGGATTGGCAACCTTAACCCCGCTTGCAATTGCAGCAGCACGCCCATGAATACTATGAAACCCATATGTATTCATGTAATATGGAAACCGCGATGAACATCCAATACCTGATATTACTGCAACTTTTTCACGAGGAAGTTGCAGTTCTGCCATTGCAGCATGAACCGACTTTAGTATCGCATGATCTCCACATCCTGGACACCATCGTACTTCCTGATCGCTTTTATAATCTTTGGGTGTATATTTATATTCGGTCATTATTATAAGCCTTTATTTGTTTAGCATTTCTGTAAATTTTGCTTTAAGCTCGGTAACAGTAAATGGCAATCCTTTCACTTTATTGTATTGTTCATATTTATATCCCGGAATTTTATCCTTTAAGTGTGTAGCAAACTGACCAAGATTTAATTCACATACAAGTATTTTCTCATATCTGGAAATAACTTCCTCAGTATTTTTTGGCAATGGCCATATATGATTAAAGTGAATATAAGCAACCTTAATCCCTTCTTGACTCAATTCTCTTATCGCCGAATAAATATGTCCGAATGTTCCTCCCCAACCTATTACAAGAAGTTCGGAATTTTCATCGCCCCGTATTTTTATATCAGGCAGATAATTTGCAATTCGCTTAATTTTTTCTTCCCGTTTCAATATCATAGTTTCGTGATTATCGGGCACATACGACACATTTCCGGTAATGTCTTGTTTTTCAAGACCCCCAATCCGGTGTTCTTTCCCTTTCATTCCCGGAATAGCCCATTCTCTAACAAGTGTATCTTCGTTTCGTTTATAGGGGAAATACTCTTCTCCTTCTTTTGCAAAAGGGATATTAATCTCAGGATAATCATCGTCTGTTGGGAGCCTCCATGGTTCTGAGCCGTTTGCCAAATACCCGTCGGAAAGTAATATTACGGGAGTCATGTGCTCTAAAGCCAAGCGACTTGCCTGATATGCAAAAAAGAAACAATCGGAAGGGGTACTTGCAGCTATAACAACAAGAGGAGCTTCGCCACTTCTACCATGAAGTGCCTGAAGCAAATCGGCCTGCTCGGTTTTTGTAGGCAAGCCGGTAGAAGGCCCTCCGCGCTGAACATTTACAATTACAAGTGGCAATTCTGTCATTACAGATAATCCCGCTGCTTCGGTTTTAAGCGCTAATCCGGGCCCCGAAGTTGTTGTTATGGCAAGATTACCTGCAAAAGCAGCTCCAATAGCAGTACAAATACCGGCTATTTCATCTTCGGCCTGAAATGTTTTCACCCCAAGATCTCGTCTCATAGCAAGCTCTTGCAAAATATCGGTAGCCGGGGTTATTGGATACGAACCGCAGAATAAAGGCAAACCGGCTTTCTCTGCTGCGGCAATAAATCCCCAAGCAGTAGCTGTATTGCCACTAATATTCCTATATGTTCCCGGTTTAATTTTAGCAGGCTCAACCCTGTAATTCCGAGGCAAAGCTTCTATTGTTTCAGCAAAGTGGTATCCATTGCGCAATACTTCTTTGTTGGCTTCAATTATTTCAGGCGACTTGGCAAACTTTTGGTCAATAAATTTTTCGGTATACGTCAAAGGTCTTTCAAATAACCAATAAACCATACCTAAAGCAAACATATTTCTTGTTCTCAAAACAGCTTTATAATCCAATCCGCTATCTTTGAGTTTTTCTTTCACTAATGTTGTAATAGGTGCAGCAATAAAATTATAATCCCTTTTATGTGGCCCTATCGGGTCTTCGTTATAGCCTGCTTTCTCAATATTTTTATCAATAAAAGCATCTTCATCGAAAATAATAGTACCACCCTTTTTAACCCATTCAAAATTAGCCTTCAAAGCTGCCGGATTCATTGCCACAAGAACATCGGCATAATCACCGGGAGTGTTTATTTCAGTGTGACCTATATGTAATTGAAAACCCGAAACCCCACCAACTGTTCCCTGTGGAGCTCTTATCTCTGCCGGATAATCGGGAAATGTTGATATATCATTACCAAACAAAGCCGATGTATTTGAAAATTGCGATCCGGTAAGCTGCATACCATCGCCGGAATCACCGGAAAATCGAATTACAACTTTTTCTACTTCAATTAATTCTTTATTCATACAGTAAAAAACTTCTTTAAACAAAGTAAGCTATAATATGTAACAATATTATAACATTTTTAAGGTACAAAAAGTTTTTTAGTATCTGTTATTTGTATGGCATTAATAAACTATACGAGTTTTTAATTGTTAGTTTTGTTGAATAAAACAACTCAATAATATGGCTTTAATAAAAACAGTAAGAGGTTTTACTCCAAAAATAGGGAAAAATGTTTTTTTAGCAGAAAATGCAACTATTGTAGGCGATGTTGAAATAGGCGATAATTGCAGTATTTGGTTTAATGCTGTTCTTAGGGGCGATGTTAATTCTATACGAATTGGCAATAATGTAAATATTCAAGATGGCGCAGTTTTACATACGTTATATCAACGATCGGTTGTAGAAATAGGTGACAATGTTTCAATAGGACATGGCGTGAATGTGCATGGTGCAAAAATTCACAACAATGTTTTAGTCGGGATTGGTGCTACAATACTTGACCATGCTGTAATTCATGAAAATACTATAATTGCAGCCAATTCATTAATACTTAGCAATACTATTGTTGAACCTAATAGTGTTTATGCCGGAGTTCCTGCAAAAAAGGTGAAAGATATTGAACCTGGACAAACTAAAGATATGATTAACCGAATATCAGAAAATTACAAGATGTATGCTAGCTGGTATACCGAAGAAGAGTAGCTAATCAGAGAGAGTTTTATCAGAAAAAATCTCTGCAATTATATTAAATTCTACCTTTAGAAAATTGGCAAAAGTATCTTTATCTCCCGATGTATAGAATTGATATTCCGATTGCGACTCATGTTTAAGTATTTTGCCTTCCGAAAGTATATTTTTTACTCGCTGAGCAACAGCAGGAGCCGGATTTACAATTTCTATTTCAGGAGGCAATACTCTTTTTAAAGTATCGTAAAAAAAAGGATAATGAGTACAGCCAAGAACAATATAATCAACTCCTTCGGCAATCATTCCTTCGGTATGTTTTTTTATAAGCTCCTCACCTTGTTTAGTATTATGCAACCCTTGCTCAACCAATTCTACTAAGCCATGACCGGGCTGTATAATTGTTTCAATATTTGATGCGTATTTTTCTTTTGTTTTTTTATAATGATTTCCTTTCAGTGTACCCTCTGTTGCCAAAATTCCCACTTTCCCGGTTTTAGTTAACCGTGCAGCCGGTTTTATTGCCGGCTCCATTCCAACAAAAGGGACAATATATAATTCTCTGAGTAATGCAATTGATGCAGTTGTTGCCGTATTACATGCAACTACTATAAGCTTACATTTTTTCGATAACAGAAAATTGGTTATTACTTTTGAACGCTCTGTAATGTATTCATCAGTTTTATTGCCATAAGGGCAATATTTACTATCTGACACATAAATAATATTTTCAAAAGGGAGCAATTCTGTTATTTCCTTAAAAACAGACAAACCTCCTAATCCGGAATCAAATATACCTATTGAGTTGTTATTCATAAATAATAAACAAATAAGGCCGCCTAAAAAAGACAGCCTTAAAAATAATTATTTAATTCTTTTACTGAATTCCTAATTTTGCTTTTACCAAAGGTAAAATGTCCTGACTATCGTCGCTAAAGTGTAAAACTGCACCCGAACCAATATCAAACACATAAGTAAAGCCATTCTCATTTGCAACTTCTGAAATTGCTTTTCTTGCTTTATCTATAACCGGCTGAAATAACTCAGACTCCTTTGCTCCAAGTTCCTGCTGTGCATTTTGTTGAAACATCTGAATTCGTTGTTGCATCTCAGTCAGCTCTTGCTCTTTTGTTTGACGAATTAGTGGCGATAATGTTTCAGCCTCACTCATATACTGCTGATACTTGCTTTCCAATTCTGTTTGCATTGCTGCCAGTTGATTTTCCAATTGCTTGGCAAATGCTTCAAGCTTACTTTTAACCGATTCTCTTTCCGGCATTGTACTCAAAAGCTGATTTGAGTCAATATGTCCAAACTTATATGCTTTTTGAGCAAAACTGTTAACCGACACTAACATTGTTGCAGCCAAAACAAAAACAGCTATACTTCTTTTCATTTTATAAAATATTTATTTTTTGTAAATAGTGTGCCAAATATAATTATTAATTCTTAAAACCAAGTTTTTCAAGTACCATATCACTCTTGTCGTATTTTGGATCAGAATAAAGCATATTTGTACCTCCGGCAGCATCGAAAATAATTGCAAACCCACCATCTTCTGCTATCTCTTTTATGGCATTAAATATTTCGGTTTGTATAGGTTCAATCAATTCTTTACGCTTTTTGAATAATTCACCTTCCGGACCAAAGTATTTGCGCTGCAAATCCTTAACCATTCTCTCCTTCTCTATTATTTCATCTTCTCGCTGTGTTCTCATATCTTCAGTAAGCAATACCTTTTCAGCTTGAAATTCCCTGTATAGTTTTTCTATTTCGGCATAACCTGCTTCCACTTCCTGCTGCCACTCTTCCGACATAATATCTAACTGTTCCTGAGCCGATTCAAAAGTTGGTATGCTCTTTAAAATATATTCTGTGTCAACAAAAGCATATTTCTGAGCATTTGCCAAAAATACAGTTCCTGTTATTGCAAATAATATAAATAGTACTTTTTTCATAAATATTTTTTTTAGCTAATATAGTTAAAATTGCTGGCCAATAGTAAATGCAAACTGTCCTTTATGTGCAGGACTGTAATCTCGTCCGGGAACAGGGTCAAAACCATACCCCCAATCAATTCCAAGTAATCCGAACATGGGTAAAAAGAAACGGAGACCTATACCTGCTGAGCGGTAAACATGAAAAGGGTCAAAACTTTCCAATCCTCTAAAGCAATTTCCTGCTTCCAAAAACGTAAGAGCATAAATAGTTGCCTGAGGTTTTAATGTTATAGGATATCGTAACTCTAAAGTATATTTTTCATAAACATTACCCTGTGGTGTTGGAGTTAATGCTCCATCGTTACTTAATCCATTGTCATATCCGCGAAGAGGTATTATATCAGTTCCGTAAAAACTATACCCACTCATTCCATCGCCTCCCAGCTGGAATGTTTCAAATGGCGAATAGCCTAAAGCTTTATTATAAAAACCAAGGTATCCAATCTCAACATTCGATTTTAGGACTAATTTATTTACAATTTGAGTATACCACTCCGACTTAAATTTCCATTTATGATATTCAACCCATTTGAATCGATTTGAATATTGTTTGTCGTTTAAATATTGATTTAATTCTCTCGCTCGTTCATCTGTATTTGTAATACCCGATTCAATTATATAATTACCATTCTCCATTTGACCCCAGGCATTTTCAATTGATTGAATTTCGGCATCGCTCATTTTCCAAAAGTTTTCAGACTTAAATAGTGAAAACGGTGGAGTAATTGCCAGTGTTAGTGAAATATTAGAACCTCTGCGCGGATACAATGGCTGGTCAACCGAATTACGCCCAAAAGCAGTAGTAAAACTTAGATTTTGAGACTTACCGTTTCCAAAAGGGAAATAACCATGAAAATCTTTCAAAGTATATTTCTGATAACTCAACTCATTATACAAAGTAAAGTATGAATCGGGCCAAGATAATCGACGACCTAAACCGGCAGAAGCACCAAGTACTTTCATAAATTGGTTGCCTGCTGTTCCATACCAGTAACTACTACTGTAAGACCCTCGTTTAGAGTAAAACAACGATAACGACAACGAATTTGGTTTTTTACCTCCAAGCCATGGTTCCGTAAACGACATACTGTACGATTGATAGTACTTACCATTAGTTTGTCCTCGAATTGACAGTTTTTGGCCATCGCCTGTTGGTAGTGGGCTGTATGTATCAAAATTAAATATATTTCTTGTTGAGAAATTATTAAAAGTTAACCCCAATGTACCAATAACCATACCTGCGCCCCAACCTCCGGATAGCTCTATCTGATCCGATGCACGTTCGGCTACCACATATTCAATATCAACCGTTCCATCGGCCGGATTCGGTGTTGGAATTACATCGAGTTTTTCAGGGTCAAAATAACCAAGTTGTGCAAGTTCTCGGGTTGTACGTATTATGGCAGAGCGGTCAAATAAGTCGCCCGGCTTTGTCCATATCTCACGACGTATTACATGCTCATTGGTTCTGTCATTACCGGTTATAATAACTCTGTTGATTCGCGCCTGCTTGCCTTCAAAAATTCTTATTTCCAAATCAATAGAGTCATTATCTACCTGAAGTTCAACGGGTATTGCCTGAAAGAAAAGATACCCCTTATCAAGATATAAATTAGACACTGCATCTTCTGCTCCGAATAGTCTTTTGTCAAGTGTTGCCTGATCAAAAACATCGCCCTTCTCTATTCCTAAACGCTGTTCTAAAAATTCAGTCGGATACTTCGAGTTTCCAACCCAAGTTATATCCCTGAAATAATATTTTCTCCCCTCAAATATTGTCATATCAATATTGAGTCGTTTTTTATTTATGTTGTAAACTGTATCAAATTCAATTTTTGCATCTCTATACCCTTTTTCGGTATATTTTGCAATTAATTTCTTTTTATCGTCTTCATATTTATCTCTTATAAACTTCGATGTTTTAAATATATTATACAGCCTCTTTTCTTTGGTGTCCTTCATTGCACGTTTAAGCTTTAACTCTTTAAGCTCATTTACATTTGTAAAGTTTATGTTTTCAATCTTTACCTTCTTCTTTTTGTCAATTGTTATTTCAAGTATTACTGTATTTGGCATTACAGTATCTTCATATTGTTTAAAATCAACAGTGGCATTTAAATACCCTTTTTCATTGAAGTAAAACTTTATCTTTCGTTCTGTTGAACTCAACATATTGTCAGTCACCTGACTACCCCGCATAAGCTTTATCTCTTCACGCAAATCGTCTGTAGTTGACTTATTTACACCCTTAAAGGTAAATTTCGATAGGCGAGGTCTCTCTTTTAAGTAAATATCCAGATATATTTTATTCTCTTCTATACTTGTTGCAGATATTTCAACATCACCAAATAAGCCATGTTCCCACAGTTTTTTCATGGCTTTAGTTATATCGTCACCGGGAATTGTAATGATGTTACCAACCTTTAATCCTGAAAGATGAGTAAGTACATTGTGGTCAAGATATTTTACACCTGAAATAGTAATCCCTCCTATTTCGTATTCTTTCGGTTTTCTGTAATCTACTTTAATAATATCTGAGTTCTGCCCTTTTAAAAATGTTACATTAATAGATAGTAGAATCAGAATTGTTAATATCTGCTTATGCATTATAATGGATTAGTTTCTTTATGTTTTATTTTAAAATCTGTTCGCTGGTTTTGCCAAATCGTCTCTCTCTGCTTTGATATGTAATTATGGCTTTATAAAGGTCTTCTTTACTAAAATCGGGCCAAAGAGTTTCTGTAAAATATAATTCTGAGTACGCAAGTTGCCACAACAAAAAATTACTTATTCGTTGTTCTCCGCTTGTTCTTATCATTAAATCAGGATCGGGTAAATTATATGTATTAAGGTAACTTGAAAATAAATTATCACTAATATCATTTACATCAAGCTTATTTAGTTTTACTTCTGTTGCAATCCTTTTTACAGCATTTAAAATCTCTACTTTAGAGCTGTAACTCAGAGCTAATGTGAGTGTAAGCCGTTTACAATTGCTTGTAGCATTTATTGCATCTTGCAATTCACGCTGAGCTTTTTCAGGCAATTCACTAATTTGCCCAATTGCATTTAGTTTTATATCATTTTTAATAAGAGTTTTAGTCTCACTATGTATAGTACTTACTAATAGTTCCATTAGTGCATTCACTTCCAACTTGGGTCTGTTCCAGTTTTCTGTTGAGAATGCATATAATGTAAGATATTTAACCCCTAATTCAGCACATGCTTCCGATGAATTTTTAACTCCGGCTACACCATTTTTATGTCCGAATATTCGTTTGTTTCCTTTTAGTTTTGCCCACCTTCCATTGCCATCCATAATTATGGCAATATGTTCAGGAAGCTTGTCTTTATTTATATTTTCAAGAAGTGACATTATTCAAGTTTTGCGCAAATTTAGTCAATTGGTTGACATTTCATCTTATAATTTATCTTATATGATATATTTATCCCCAAGAATGCTATCCAGTCATTAGTACCCGCATAGGCTTCCTGCTTAGGGTCAGGTAAGGAATATGTATAATCAATATTATCTGTAAATGTTTTTCTAAGAGTATAATCAAACCCAAGTATCCATGGTGAATACTTTATATTGTGTTTAAAACCCAAACCAAAAGGGATATTGAATATTAAGTTTTCATTTCCTCCGGGCAAATAACTAAATCCTATACCTGCATGAATATATGGCGAATAAAAATAATTTTTATTGCCTGGTAAATATTTCAAAAAATGAAACTCACCCGATGATGAAATATCAACAAAAAGCTCATTGAAAGATTGAGATACACCATGTGGGGTATTTCCACTACCTCGTATTAAACCGATATTACCACAACCACGCAAGGCATATCGCTTATTGAAAGTATGACGATACAAAACTGCTCCGGCCGGAGACAGTTGGGTAAATGGAGTCTTATTCAACTCGCCTGTATAATATGTTACACCGGCTAACAACCCTATTTCACCCGATTTATCGCTTTGCGAATAAATCTCAGCAACAAATAGTGTAAATAATATAATTAATGATAATCGAAACAATGTCATTTGCTAATTTTTAACAGACTAAAATCAGCCCGCTAATATACAAATACGTATTGTTTATTAAAATATTGTTATCGGAGCTTATATTTTGCAGGACCTTTTGCGCCACTTTTTGAATTTGATGAAGCTCCTCTTCTACGGAAGTTTGGCAACCCGTTACGATTCGAACGTATTTGATGAATGTAATTTATTGTAAATGAGTGATACGAATCGTACCATTTACCGTACGCTGCTCCTGAACCTTCTTTATCTTGCCATGCATAGTCAACCTTGTCGTTAATGGCAAGGTTTATTTTTAACTCTGCTCCAATAAAGCTTTTTCTACTAATTCTGTATTTTGAACCAATACCACCATATACAACAGGCGCAAAATTTGAATACTTATTGGAATAGTTTTCATTTTTTGGAGAAGAGAATTTTCCGGTATTGTATAATCCTGCAACACCAACATACAAATAAGTTGGAAGGTTTAAGTTTTTTAACGGGTTCTCTCCAAACTGACGATAAACAGTCCTTTTTCTCTTTTCCTTTAATACATTTAATTCATATCGTGCCCCAAATTCAGAATAGAAAGAGTTAAAAGTTTCTGCTCGTTGTGGTGCCCACCCTTTTTTTGAATGGTCTGTTGCATAAAGCTGACCAAGAAAGAGAGTAGTTGTTACACTATGCATACTATTTATCTTATATCGCATACCAATATTTGTTGTAGGCGATATAGTTTGAAAAAATTTTACCCAAACTAAACCATTAGCAAATGCATCTGACGATACAGCACCAATGTCACCATTAAAGTTGACAATACCACCGCCGTAAAAGAATTCATACCGCCTGCTTTTCCATGATTGAGCATTTACACTGCAATCAAAAATTAGCAGAATAACTATTATTAATGATATGTTGCGAAAAATATTCTTCATATTACTCTTATGTTAGAATTTTGGCAATCCCTTTCTTCCTGTTCGCAGTTTATAAGCAACTGTTACCATCGAAAAAAAGTAGAAGTCGTTGTACTTAGGATTACCTCGCTGATCACCAGGACCATACGAAGTAAATTCATCAAGCCTATTGGCAGTCCATTTATTAGGATCTGCTAAACGTGCTGCTTGAGCTCCTCTCTCTTCGTATATCCAATTATTATCAACATATGTAGTACTTACATCATCAATATAATCTGTTAAAGTATATCTTGCACCAAATTCGGCACCTACCGACCATTTTCTTGTAAGATTATACTTTACTCCAACTCCAACTGGAAACGACATTGATATTCTTTTGTATTTCTCTCTTGACTCCATTAACCCTTGACCTTCTGTTCCAAGTGGCTGAAGAGCAACCCACTTTCCGGTACCTCCAAATGACACTTCGTCTTTACCTTTAGGATTGTAGTAAAAACCGGCAACACCTGCAAAAACATAGGTATTTACTTGGAAATTTTTAAATGAGAATTTTTTTCTTCGTCTTAAATTATATCGTCTTGTTAATGGTTCTTTTATAATTGAGTACTCAAGCTGAGCAGCAAGCTCAACAATAGGCGAACGAAATTTTAGATTTCGATTCAAACTATATTCATTTTTCGATAATGCATCATTTCCATAAACTGTACCATATGTTAAAGTTCCTTTTACTGCTAATGGTTCCAGTATTTTGTATCTCATACCCGCCTGAAATGCCGGGCGCTGGGCTCTAAAGTTAAAATCCATTATATGCTTAGATGACACAGATACTCCACCCAAATCACCCATAAATCCGGTAAGTCCTACTCCACCAACAATTTCGTATCGGGTTCTTTTCCAACGGGATGATTGAGAAAAGCTAACATTAATTATTAATAGTAACAATATGATTAGAGAAAAGACTTTTTTCATAGATTTTTTAATTAAACGTATGTTTCCCGAGTGTTGAATTAAACATTCGATTCAAAAATAAGTTTTTTTTCTTTTACAAAGCCAGAAAATTAAATAAAAAAACTGTTGTATAAAATTTAATTATGCCAAATTATTTAAAAACGTTTGTCAATACCCCACATTAATTTATTTCTTAGCGTTTTTACAAATGTATGCTCGGGGAGTTTAATAACAGTACAATATTTACTTGTTGCTCGTTTTATTTCTACAATATTTTTCTCTTCCAATATAATTGATTTTGTGTCGGTTGATATTCTGAAACTATTATCACGACTTTTTATTATAAGTTTAATTTTACTATCAATAGGCAGTACCAATGGGCGTGCATAAAGATTATGAGGAGCAATGGGTGTTAAAACAATACAATTCGCCGAAGGAGATATAATTGGGCCTCCCGCACTTAAAGAATATGCAGTAGAACCCGTTGGAGTTGATACAATTAATCCATCCGACATATATGTTGCTAAATATTCACCGTTTAAATATGTTTCAACAGTAAGCATACTAGCAGTATCTTGCCTATGAACAACTATCTCATTAAGAGCTAAATAACTATCACTTCTACTTTCGGAAGTTCTACATTTTAGCAGCACCCTTTTTTCAAGATGAAAACTCTTATTTGCAAGACACTCTAATGCAGTTTTAATATCATTTGGCGATATATCTGCCAAATACCCAAGTCGCCCGGTATTTATTCCCAACATTGGAACATTCGCATAATCAAATGCCGCCAAACCCGACAAAAACGTACCATCACCACCTATGGTAATAATATAATCGAGGCTATTATACTCATCGGTTTTGAGGTTTATTCTATTCAAACAATTATTAATTATTATATTTTCATTTGTCAGTTTTATTGAATCGGGATGAATAAATACTTCAAAGTTCATCGCATTGCAATTATCGAACAAGTTACCAAGCGTATGTTCGAGATCAATATGTGTTTTTTTATAATAGATTCCCAGTTTCAAGTTATGCCGCATTATAATTATATATTGTATTTAAATTGTCAAAATGCTTTCTTTAAATGTACAAAAAAACCATTTTCTCCTAAAACATTAACAGAGTACTCCATTCTGAATACAATGTCGTAATATGTAACAAGGTCTAGTCCTATACCTGTACTTGCAAGAAAGTTGTTTGGTAATTTATTGTCAGTATTGGGGTTTTTGTCATGAACATAACCCGTTTCGAAAAATATATTTGAATAAATAGCATAGTGTATTTTATTAAATCTATTCAGTTTAATTTGTGAAAAATGAATTATTTTTTCGGGAACAAGATTATATTTAATAAATGAACGGGTAGTAATGTACTGTTGTCCTCCTATAACATTGTATTCATATGCACGCAGGTATGTTTCATAACCTAAAGCATTTTCATAAAAATATGGCTGCTTAAAGTTACTCGATAGTTTCCCCTTTACTCCCCAACCGGCATACCATTTATACGAAAGTTTATTATAAAAATAGGCAAATGCTGTTGCTGAGGTTATACTATTCATCTCATTCTCTAATAATCCCAGCCCGGCCTGTTGAATGCCTGTATAAAAATGATAACCTTCGAGTGGATAATAATGTATGTTCGTCTTATTAATATTTAATGAATACTCTACATTAAAATACTTTTGTGTGTTTAGAGCTTTGTCGAAATAATTAGGGTTCAATAATATTATAGAATCGTGAATAAACCCATGATAATATCCAATTGAAAACCTATGGTGAGTATAATGTTTATATCTGTACTTATAAGAAATACTGCCACGATAATATTTTAAAGCATAAGAGTTGTCGTTTCTATAAAATACTAATTTATCATTTATAGTATTATATTCTGTTTCATTTTTTTTGAAATACGAAAATTCGGTTTCTAAACCATGTCTTTTATTTTTCGTTAAATATGGTATTTCGTAAGCAACCTGAATCTGTTCTTTATATCCCTTTCTGAATTTTAATTTCAAAAACTCATTCATACCTCTAAGATTATGAATTTCCAAAAGCATCCCATAATTTATTTTATCCCAGTCTTGCTCATATAGAAATGAACTTAGGTTTCTGTCGGCATGTTCTAAAATAGGAATAGGCCACACATACCATCGTTCTTCGAGTATTATAAATATTTCGATACTATTGTCTAATGCGACAATGCTTTTAATTGTAACAAAATTGAAAAGAGATGTGTTTAACAGACTTTCCTCTGTTGCGTTAAACAGAGAGTCAATATCACTTTTTTTTACATAATCGCCTGAACAAAAAAGAAGTTCACGAAGTATTACTTTTTCTTTTGTTACTCTATTTCCGGCAATCGTAATATTACCTATTTGAAACAATGTGCTATCGTTTTGGCTTTGACAGTTTATGGGTTCTATAAAAAAAAGTACCGGGAGTAAAAAAATAAATGCTCTCACTATATGTCCATATATTTTAGAAATGCATCTACCCTTTCCTGCATCATTACATCAAGTTCGTTATTACTGCTATAGATTGCAGAAATATTGTAGTTGTATCTTTCAAAAGTTTGCACAATAGCAGCAAGGTCTGTTTTGTTTACTTTTATGGTAACATTCATAGTTTCATTATTTCTTGGTGTAGAAATAAAAGAGCTAAGAATTTTTGCATCATTTGATTCTATTATCTGGGCAATTTCTGACATTGAATAGTCATTGGTATTTAACTCTAAAATAATTATACCTCCATGACTGTTCGATGATATTAATTGAAGAAATTGGTGAGCTAAATCGGCACTTCGTATTACTCCAACATAGATCTCTTTTTCTGTTAAAACAGGTATTAATGAAAGTTTATTAGAAGTAACCTCATCAATGGTTTCATATATGTGTTGATTTTCAAACACAAAAGGACGGGCAAGTGAACGTTGATGCTCTATAACAGAAATACTTGGTTCATTCATATCGAAAATATCGGCATCGGAAATAAGACCAATGTAAGTATTGTTTTTTACAATTGGAAGATGCGAAACACGAAATACATCCATCCAGTTTAAAGCTTCTGCCGCTTTATCGTTTGGATTTATTGCAGGTATTATTTCTGATATGAGATTTTTTGCCAACATGGTGTAATTCAATATTTCATTGTAAAAATATACATTTTTGCTGTTTGAAAAGGTTTATTTTGATATAAAAGGCTAAATAAGTTATAAAAATGAAATATTAATTGCCTCAGTTTGCTATTGATGGTGATACTATTTCAATATGTAGTGACTCATTAATATCGCTGTTTTTAAATTTTAAAAACACCTTACAAACAGCAATTACATCTTTTTGACAGTAACCTGCAATTTTTTGCAGATCGTTTTCTTCCCAATATATATGATTTACCATACTACCATCTATCTGATTTTTAGGCGATGGAATACCCAAAATTGCAGTAAGCAGATCGAGTGAGGTATAATGTTTATGATCTCCGAACTTCCATAACTCCAAAGTATCAAGGTGTTTTATTTCCCATGGTTTTTTGCCCCAATTGGCAAATTGCTTGGGTAATGGAATATTATTAATTATAAAGCGGCGAGAAATATATGGAAAGTCAAACTCCTTGCCATTATGAGCACAAAGTATGTGCTTTTCTTTATTAAAATGATTAGTTAACAAAGCTGAAAAATTTTCAAGGAGATGCTTTTCATTATGACCATAAAATGATTTTACTCTTAGGGTAGTGTTTCCTTGTTCGGTAATTAAATACCCTACTGAGATACAAATAATTTTGCCAAATTCAGCCCAAATAGCAGCTTTATTGAATAATTCTTCTGCCGATTTATTGTCTCTTTCTGCAATATAATGAATTTTTGCTGCCCACAAATGCTTTTGTCTTTCATCTAAATCATTGTATTTGTGCACTTGAGCGGCAGTTTCAATATCGAGAAACAGTATATTTTCGTTTTTTGCTTTTTCAAACATATATTTGCGAATGCGTTTTTAAAAACTATTTCAATTATAAACATGGGTTTAGTTAATTAAAAATAGTAAATATTTGTTTTCAAAAAAACAATTTTAAATATGGAAAACTCTTTATATCCGCTAAAGTTTAAAGCAATAATAAAAGATAAAATATGGGGTGGAACCCGATTGAAAGATATTTTAAATAAGGAAACTCATAACATTGATAAGGCAGGTGAAAGCTGGGAACTATCTGCTATTCAGGGCAGTTTATCAGTTGTTAAGGAAGGTTTTCTAGCCGATAATGATATTGAGGAACTTATTGAGGTTTATATGGGCGACCTTGTTGGCGACAAGGTTTATGAAAAATTTGGAGTTGAATTTCCTCTATTAATAAAATTTATTGATGCAAATGATTGGCTCTCGATTCAAGTACACCCCGACGATGAGAAAGCGCTTAGGCTTCATGACTCATATGGAAAAACAGAAATGTGGTATGTTATGGAAGCTAATAATAATGCAGAATTAATTGTCGGATTTAACAAAGAACTCGACAAATCAAAGTATTTAGAAGCTCTAAACAGTGGTTCATTACGTAATATATTAAATTATGAAAAAGTAAAAGCCGGTGACGTATTCTTTATGCCTGCCGGTCGCATCCATGCAACCGGTCCCGGTATATTATTTGCAGAAATTCAGCAAACATCTGACATTACTTACAGAATATACGATTGGGACAGGGTTGATGATAGTGGCAATGCTCGGGAGCTACATACTGAGCTGGCTTTAGATGCTATTGACTTTAAAAAGTACGATAAATATAAGGAAGAGTATATTTCAAAATTGAATGAGAAAACGAATATTGTAGAATGTAAGTTTTTTAAAACAAACCTACTTGAAATAGATAAAGAGATAGAATGTGATTATTATTCATTAGACTCGTTTGTTATATATATAGCTCTTGAAGGTGAGACAGAGATCTATTATAACGACAGTAAGGAGCCGGTTATAATGACAAAAGGTGAAACGGTTTTATTACCTGCCATGATTGATTCATGTATGCTTAAACCAATTTCAGGGTTATCAAAAATTATGGAAGTTTATATTCCCGATTAATTGTAATAGCTTTTCAGTTTTTGCTCAAATACTTTTTTGTTTACATCATTTATTTTAGAAATAATGCCATTCATTCTTTCTATTCGTTGATATTTGATTTCATCTGATAATTCATTTTCATTATTAAAAGTTATTTTTTCAATTTTATAACCACTATTATCAAGTGTCATAGCAACAGCTGCTTCAAAATCATCGAAAATTATTACAGAAGGAAGACTATTAACAGAATATCGCTTTACAGCAAAAAGTACTGAGTTTTGCAAATAGTCAATTTGTTCCTGTCCCAAATAATTTGCTCCAAGCAACAACCTAACCATATTAATAATTGCAAGCTTATTCGGATTTTTCAGCTCCAACAATTGCTTATCATCGGTTTCCAAAAAAGTATTTATAAATGATTCAGGGAGTAGGTTTATATTTCCAAGTTCACCTTTACCTGCCTTAATTTTATACTCTTTGTGGGCAAGTTTTTGAGTATTTGGATAATAACATTCCCAGTTTTTTGTTCTCTTGAATGATTCCGTCATTGGCTTTGGTTTCCAATCAGATACAGGTCGCTTCATTAAAGGCGAATATAAATCAACCTGCCCCGATTCAATAGCATATACAAGACAATTGATAAAATGTATCCAACCTCCACCTATGTTTGAGTGTATTGCACTCCAAAGTGTTTTGCTCTTAACCAAAGTACTGTCTTTACTATTTTGCGTTGTATCTACAAAACTCTCAATTTTTTTATCTTTAAGTGCGTCCACAAAGGCATGGTCGAGCTTAACCGGATAATAAGTAACTTCATTATCCGACTCGTTGTAGTTTGAAACAGATGAGTGATGAAGACCTTTTACATCCATTATTGAAGTTGAGTCATTTGAAAATGTAATGTGAATATTAAAATCGGCACCCCAACGCATTTCTTCAATTTCAACTTGAGAAAAAGCAGAAAAAACAACCATAAAAAAAGCAACACTAAATAAAGTGGAAAGTACCATATTTTTCATTTCAATATTTTTTTGAGCATTTAACTAACGTAAAATTAAAAAAACGAATACAAGTTTAGTGTATATAGTAATATTTTGTATTAGTTAGTTTTCAACAGCAAAATTGTAACACGACAATATACAGAAACACACCCTTGCTTATTACGTTTACTTTTTGCAAACCAAAACAATACTTTCATAAATCTGTTACTTTTCGGTTGGGTAAAAAAAAATCGAACGTATTACGACATTCGATTACTGTTTTTTCTGAAACTGTTACGTTACTTTACAGAGAGTGGGTGATTCGAACCCTGCCCATAATCACATAAATTTAAACTCCTTACGTTTTAATAAAAAGGCTAAGCAACCAATTCTGCAACCTGTTTACCATTTTCTAACTTGCTATATTTTGCTTTTACGCTAATATTGTAAGCCTATAATTATTGGTAACCGAATTTACAGGTGCTAATTTCGAACACAAGGTTAACTGAGAACTTTATCGGCTACCGGAGGGCTTTTACTGCTGCTTCTCTCTTCCTTTCAAGAGAAAATATTCTTTTTCGCAACATTTTGTTTTCAATAGCCAACTTACTTTCGCTACTCTCACCTGTTAATAACCAAAACATATCTGTATTTGGGAAGAGGTTTATACAAGATATAATAAGGTCATAACTTGGATTATTCTGACCACTTACAATTCTCGATATAGAATTTGCGTGTACTCCCGCACTTTCAGCAAAATTATTAATCGTCTTATATTCAGACGTTTTGATTAACTGCTTTAATCTCGATCCAAAAAAATCATTCACTTTTGTTGTTTTAAAATTAAAAAAAAAAAAATGCAATCCAAATACTTTATATTTAGTATTTATCAATACTAATCAAACAAATAATGTTTGCTTTTACAGTTCAAAGATAACATTCATGTTTGCTTTTTCAAAAAAAATCTAACAAAAAAGTGAATGTACTATTTATGCTACCGACATCATTAACCTTTAAAAACTGACAAAACGAACACCTTAAAAAAGAGTTTTTTTAGTCCATAAAAAGATTTAAGTATATGACTAAGGAATAAGAACATTAAAGATAGTTGACAAAAACAAAAAATCCAACCTTGTAAAAGATTGGATTTCATTTAACTACACATTTTATGTGCGGAGAGTGGGGGATTCGAACCCCCGGTACGGTTACCCGTACGTCAGTTTAGCAAACTGGTGGTTTCAGCCACTCACCCAACTCTCCTTGAGATATTTTCTGAATTATTTTTCTCCAGAATAGTTCCCATTTTCGGGTTCACAAAAGTATAAAATCAATCTACTTTTCCAAAAGAAAAATAATAAAAATTTCATTTTTTTTTTAAAATGGCAAATCATCTTCTGATGGTTCACCGGTTGACTGTTGTGGCAAATCATTGGTCGATACCGGAGGAGGTGGAGGAAATCCTTCAGGAGAACCTGACGCAGCACCTGCAATATCCATTTTCCATACTTTAACATCGGTATACCAACGACCATTAAACTCACGACTCTCAATATTAATTGAAGCAGTAACAACAGCCCCTACTCCCATTGCTTCAACATTAATTTTATCACCCCAATTAGCTAAACAAACCTTCTTTGGAAATTGATCTTGGGTTTCTATTATAAAATCCTGCTTTTTCCACTCTCCCCTTGCCGAAGTCCCTGTTTGCGCAGGCAATATCTGAACTATTCTTCCTGTTATCTCCATATCTAAAATTTTTGGCAAAAATATGTCATTTTTTAAAAAACACCAGAAAAGAGATTCCGAGTTATTAACATTTAATAAAAAAGCCTGATATAAAAATACCAGGCTCTTTATATAACCGCCAATAGTTAAAATCACATCCCCTTACTCATCAGTTGATTTTCCTGCTATTGGACTATCTGAAATACTATTACGCATTTGCGTATCAGCTTCAATATTTTTCATTCTGTAATAGTCCATTATTCCAAAGTTACCGGAGCGGAATGCTTCGGCCATTGCTTTAGGAACCTCAGCTTCAGCTTCAATAACTTTAGCTTTCATCTCTTGGGCTAAAGCCTTCATTTCCTGCTCTTGAGCAACAGCCATAGCTCTACGTTCTTCAGCTTTTGCCTGAGCAATATTCTTATCTGCTTCTGCCTGATCCATCTGAAGGACTGCCCCAATATTTTTACCTATATCAATATCGGCAATATCTATCGAAAGTATTTCAAAAGCAGTTCCGGCATCGAGTCCCTTATTTAAAACCAACTTTGATATACTATCGGGGTTCTCCAGTACTGCTTTATGATCTTTCGACGAACCAATAGACGATACTATACCCTCGCCTACACGAGCAAGGACGGTATCCTCTCCTGCTCCACCAACTAACTGGCGGATATTTGCCCTTACTGTAACCCTAGCCTTGGCTATAAGCTGTATACCATCTTTAGCTACTGCGGTTACGGGGGGAGTGTCAATTACCTTTGGTATAACTGACATTTGCACCGCTTCATACACATCGCGTCCGGCAAGGTCTATTGCTGTTGCCATTTTTAACGACAAATCAATATTGGCTTTTTCTGCGGAAACCAATGCATGTACTACCGCTTCAACATGACCACCTGCCAAAAAATGAGCTTCCAAATCGTTGCGAGTAATACCCTGCAAACCGGCTTTGTGCCCTTCAATCATTGCTCGCACAATAACATTGGGAGGCACCTTACGCCAACGCATTAATATTAACTGCAATAACGATATTCTAACACCTGATATTTGAGCAGAAAACCAAAGCCCAACAGGGATAAAATAAAACAAAAACCAAATAGCAACTATTATGGCAATAATTACTACTACATAAAATCCTATACCAGTCATATTATTATTTTTTGGTTAAAGTTCGAAGATAAGATGTGTTTTTTAATTAACCAACTTTTTAACACTGCCTTTTATGCATATAGCAAACAATCACAATATGCCTATAATTAAAATTGAAGATAAAAGAATGCTAACCACTAATTGACGATTGGCTTCACATCGAGATGATTGCCAACAACCCGGATTACTTCAATAGCAGTTCCAGGGTCAAGAAACATATTAGCTGCTTTGGCTTCATATTTTACATTATTAACCAAAACACTCCCCATAGGAGCAAGCCGTGTAATTGTTTTTCCGATATCGCCGGGCTTAACCGAATTATCTTCAATATTTACAACTTTACCATCAATAGCCTCATTTAGCGAAAGCTTACTCCATGTATTAGAGCGTAAAAGAAAAACAATACTGAGTATTAAAAAGATAAAAGTCCCTCCCAAAACATAATGAGCAACAGGAACTCCAATATCACGATAACTAAATATAATGCCGGATATTATCAAAACTATACCAATAACACCTGCTATATTAGTGCCGGGCAGCACTAAAAATTCAATAAAAATAAGAGCTAATCCTATGATTAATAATATAATTACAGCCGTGAGCGACATACTAATCAATAGTTACAGTTAAGCCCTTACTATTCAACTTATCTTTCATTAACGAAAGCTCCTGATAACCTCCTTTTTTTACATCACATTTCCCTTTATAGTGAGTAATAAAAGCACATTGTTCTGCCTGATTACTATCGTGATAGCAAACTTCAACCAAACTATTTATAACATGGTCAAATGTATTAACCTCATCATTGTGTAAAATAAGATTTAACTCATTCTCATCAGTTGTATCAAATAAGCCTTCAAATCTCGGATTTAATTTTTCTGAACTACCCATGATTTACGTATTATAAATTTCAATGCAAATATATTCCTTTTTTTTCACAATACAATTATTTACAAACAATACATATTCCAAAAGCAACTACTGCAATTAATTATATGTCAACATATTAAATGTCCAAAATTCTATTCTGAAAACTATTAACAGAAGGCTAAAGAAAAAATAAAAAGTTGCTATCTTTGGAATCTAATTCTAAAAATTAAATACAATGAGAAATTTAATAATCTATCACCTATTATTTACAATAATTTTGACATTAATAGTAAGTTGTACACCTATGGAAAAAGGTTGCGATGCAAGTTACGAAATGTATACACATAGTGTTAATATGCCCGATTCAATAGCTTATGGCTCGAAAGCTGAATTAACAATAAAATATTTTCCATTCAGCCATTGTAGTAAATTCGGCGGATTCAACGATACGCAAATTGGTGACACCATTTACATTGGGATATCCGGATATGAAGATGAATGCTTATGCGAACAAATACCCGACACAATTGCTACGTATAGCTTTTCGGGATATGCAAAGCGTGAATATATATTTCGATTTAATTACCCGGGCGATTCAATAATTCAGGACACATTAAAAGTATACTAAACAAAATGAACAAAATTGCTATAAAATCCTTTTATAGTAAATTCAAAACATATAACAATGGCACTATTAAATGAAGGTGATAAAGCTCCGGCATTTTCAGGAGTAAATCAAAATGAAGAAACAATAACTCTCGCTCAATTTACAGGCAAGAAATTGATTTTATATTTTTATCCGAAAGATAACACTCCGGGATGCACTGCTGAATCGTGCAATCTGAGAGATAACTACAAAGATTTACTGGGCAAAGGTTATGAAGTAGTTGGAGTTAGCCCTGATAGTATAAGTTCTCACCAGAAATTTATAGCCAAGCAAAATCTACAATTTAATTTAATTGCCGACACTGATAAAGAAATACTAAAAGCTTATGGTGCGTGGGGATTAAAAAAGATGTACGGTAAAGAGTACGAAGGGGTAATACGCACTACATATATTATTGATGAGAGCGGAATTATTTTAAAAATATTCAAAAAAGTAAATACAAAAGAGCATACAGAGCAGATATTGAAAGAAATGGAGGCTTAAATACAGTTTAAGTTCGCAGTCTTCAGTTCACAGTAGAACAGTCAACATATTAGATATTAGCTGCTACTGTAAACTGAGAACTGCTTACTTTTAAATCTTCTCAAGTATCATTTTTAATACAGCCTGACACGAAACTACACGGTTAGCTGCTTCTTGAATTACAATTGAATTTTTACTTTCTATCACTTCATCTGACACTATCATATTACGACGAACAGGCAAGCAATGCATAAACTTAGCGTTGTCTGTTACAGCCATTTGACGCTCGCTAACACACCAGCTCATATCTTTACTTAATATTTGACCATAGTCGTTATATGCCGACCAGTTTTTTGCATAAATAAAATCGGCTCCTTCAAATGCCTTCATTTGATCATATTCCGGAATAACACTACCCATAAACTCAGGAGCCAGCTCGTAGCCTTTAGGATGAGTAACAACCAACTCATATTCGGTTTCACGCATCCACTCTACAAAAGAATTAGCAACAGCCTGAGGCAATGCTCTTGGGTGAGGTGCCCAGGTCAAAACTACTTTAGGTTTTTCTTTAGTTTTATGCTCTTCAATTGTAACCAAATCGGCAAAACTCTGTAACGGGTGACGAGTTGCAGCCTCCATACTAACAACCGGAACTCCTGAATACTGAATAAACTGATTAATAATTTTCTCTTCGTAATCGGTTTTCTTATCGGTAAGTCCTGCAAAAGCACGAACACCAATAACATCGGCATAAGAACCTATTACCGGTATTGCTTCAAGCAAATGTTCAGGTTTGTCGCCGTCCATAATAACACCACGCTCAGTTTCAAGTTTCCAAGCCCCTGCATTTACGTCAAGTACCATAGTATTCATTCCTAAGTTCATAGCTGCTTTTTGTGTACTTAAACGAGTACGCAAACTTGAATTAAAAAAAATCATTACCATAGTTTTATTTTTACCCAAATGCTGATGTGCAAACGGATTCTTTTTAACATCGAAAGCTACGCTAAGTGCCTCTTTTAAGTTGGGAAGGTCTTGTACTGAAGTAAAATGACGCATAATATTTATTGTTTAATTTTATGACAAATGTAGGGAAATAACATTAATGAAAATAGATATAAAAGGTTTATTTACGTTACAAGTTACAGGTTACAAGTTGCAAGTTTCATTTACTATACTTAATATATGCACCTATATCAAATATCAATATCATTAACCATTTGATTTTGGAATATTAAAACTCACAGTCAGAAATATGCAAGCTTTATCATTTTGAAGCAAAAAAAAGACCACCCTAAGGCAGTCTTTTATTTATATCGTAAATTAGGAAGCTTAAGCTTGCTCTAGTTCAAGTGTTTTTGTTGTTTGGTCACAAACTTCAGTTGGGCCAAAGTACTGAATAGGTCCCGGATAAACATAACTTGTTGTTTTAGCCCACTCGTCGCGCATAGAAGCAAATTTCTTAAACGGTGCGTCGTTAAGTTTAACAAGGGCTTTTTGAATAACAGGCTTCATGTGTCCATGACGTTTTTCCATATTCATCATCATAGTAGTAGGAACGCCACCTGCAATCCATTGGTCAGCCGGTTTTGTTGTATTGCGCACACTCGACATATACCCTGTTTTACCTTCAGCAATAAGAACCGAAGCAGTATAGCCTAATGAATAACAATAGTCGGCATCGAAATTTGAAGGAGCTGCACAACGTCCTTCGTAACCAAAGAAGTGGTTTTGTGCACCAAATTTGCCAACATACTTACCCTGAGCTTTCATTGCTTTAAGTTTAGCATCGACCATTTCTATAAGCATTTTCTCGGTTTCAATTTTAGAAACCTGAACATTACCGTGAGGGTCGCGATCGGCTAATAGCTGATACTGAATATTTTTAGGTAAGCTTGTAAAAATTGCAGCTAATTCAGCAGATAGCTTAGCAACAATAAACTCAACTTTTTCCTCGTCAGAATCCATTTTTTCAATTGCAGCTTCATTGGCAGCCATTGTATCGTTAAGCTCTGCGATAAGAACTTTTAATGAAGGAATAAACTCAATAAGTCCTTCAGGTATTAACACTGTGCCAAAGTTTTCGCCTTTTGCAGCACGAGCTGCAACCACATTGGCAATATATGTAACTACCTCATCGAGAGTTTGTTGCTTTTGTTCAACCTCTTCAGAAATAATACAAACATTAGGTTGGGTTTGTAAAGCACACTCTAAACCGATATGAGAAGCTGAGCGCCCCATTAGCTTAATAAAATGCCAGTATTTTTTAGCCGAATTAGCATCGCGCTGAATATTACCTATAAGCTCGCTGTAAACTTTACAAGCAGTATCGAACCCAAATGATGTTTCGATCATTTCATTTTTAAGGTCACCATCAATAGTTTTAGGGCAACCAATTACCTGAACACCGGCATTTATACTTTTATAATACTCAGCAAGAACACAAGCATTGGTGTTAGAGTCGTCGCCACCAATAATTACAATTGCATTAATTCCAATAGCTTTACAATTTGCAAGACCCTGATCGTATTGTTCTTTTTCTTCAAGCTTAGTACGACCTGAACCTATAATATCAAACCCTCCGGTATTACGATATTCATTAATTGTATCAGAAGTTAATTCAACATATTCATTATCGGTTAAGCCTGAAGGACCGCCAAGAAAACCATAAAGTTTGCTGTCTGAATTTATAGCTTTAATACCATCGAATAAGCCTGAAATAACGTTATGTCCGCCGGGAGCCTGTCCACCCGACAATATAACCCCTACCTTAATCGCAGGATAAGCTTTTTTATCGCCTTTTTCCAATGTGAGAATAGGCAACCCATAAGTATTTGGGAATTTTGCAGCAATTTCAGTCTGGTCTGCAACAGACTGTGTTTTTTCGCCTTCAACAATTTTTACAGAACCCTTCAACGATTCCGGAAGCTTTGGTTGGTAAGCTTCCCTTGCAATCTGCAATGCACTTTTAGTCATACTTAATATATATTTGTTTAAAAATGTTCAATAAAAAAATAAGCATAGCTTGCGGCTATACTTATTTAACCTGAATACTAATCTTCAAAGTCTTCGTCATAAAGATCTTCCTGACTGACCAGCTCTTGTTCTAAGAATTCGACAGCTGCCGATACTAACCGAGCCAATTCCAGTTCATTCTCTTCCGGCTCATCAATCCAGTGAATTTCCTGATCTTCGCTAAAATCTTCATCACTGCCTTCTAAAATAAAACGAGGTTCTTCTGCGTGAACCACATACAATTTGCCAGGAGCTTCCTGACTGTTGTCTGCAATTAAAAACTTTGGTAACATTTCAAATTAATATGTTTTCGGGTTGCAAAAATAAAATTTATTAGATTATTGAATATATAAAACATCTTTAAAATCATTCTAATTTTTATACAAATGCTTTTTTATCACATTTGGCATTTTTTTTAAAATACCAAATGTATACTATTTTTTAATTTTTCAACAACTCATTCTTATAAAATATCATTTGCAGATAGCTGCACAATGCTTCTAAATTCAATAATACAGCTCCATAACTACTGCTTTGTTTCTAAATTGTTTTTTTGAATATTTGTATCAAATTATTTTAAAATGAACACGTCAAAGTCGACAATATATTCTAACCGAATTGAAAAATTTTCAGACCTTCTCTCAAATACAAATAAACAACACTCTATAATATCATGGTTAAGGCTAATTATATTTTGCGCCACTATAATATCTTGGTTCTACGTTATTACAATACACATAATAACCGGAATTGCATTAGGTATATCCGGAATAATTGGCTTTGTGATATTCCTAAAAAAACACAAGAAACTGGAAGATCTCAAGACTTATCTCGAAACTATTTTAACAGTAAACAATAACGAGTATTTATGCTGTAAAGGGACATTTGACCAATTCGATGGAGGCAATGAATTTATTGACCACAGCCATCCTTATTCATTCGATATCGACTTATTTGGAAATGGGTCGCTTTTTCAATATTTAAACCGTACAATTACAGACAAAGGTAAGAAACTACTGTCATATTGGCTTGCAAATACCCCTTTAGATAATAATACTATACAATTGCATCAGGAGGCTATTAAAGAATTGAGTAACGAGATTGATTTCAGACAAGAATTTATTACCGCCGGCAAAATATTTAAAAGCAATGCTGAAGAACAAAGTATCGTAAACGACTGGCTAATGCTTAAACCTTTTTTTAAACACCCTTTTTTAATCAATATTATATTATGGTTCATACCCATTATTACGGTTGCTGCTATTGGAGGAATAGTATATGGAATATTTTCTTCAACTCTACTTATACCAATAATAATAGTGAACCTTGGTATAGTTGGCAGTAGAATAAGAACATTCAATTTGCACTATCAAAAACTAAGTAACAGCCATACTATTTTAAAAAAAATATCAAAGCTTATTACACAAATTGAAAATCACAGTTTTAAATCAGAGAAACTGCAAGAAATACAATTAGCTTTCATCGAGAATAACTCTTATGCAAGTACTGAGATTAATAAACTAACAGCACTACTTAATAATATTGATATAAGAAACAATATACTTGCAGGCACTCTTTTGAATATTTTAGTATTATGGGACTGGCAATATCTTTACCGAATAGAGAAATGGCAAAAGAAGCATAATCCCGATTTTACAAAATGGCTAAATGCAATTGGTGAATTAGATGCGTTGCTAAGTCTTTCAAATTTACATTTCAATAATACAGAATACACCTTCCCAAAAATTGTTGACAGTGAAGATTTTGTATTTAAAGCTGAGAATTTGGGACATCCTTTAATAAAATCAAAAATAAGGATATGCAATAATTTTGAAATAAACAGCAATAACCGGTATGCCATAATTACCGGAGCAAATATGGCCGGCAAAAGCACCTTTTTAAGGACAATTGCAACCAACCTTGTTCTTGGAGGCTGTGGAGCTCCTGTATGTGCTAAAGTTCTAACATTCTCTCCCCTTCCTCTTTACTCCAGCATGAGAGCTGAAGATTCACTCATGAACAATGAGTCGTATTTCTTTGCCGAACTAAAACGGTTACAAAAAATAACACATGAACTTGACAAAGAGAAAAAGTTATTTATAATTCTTGATGAGATACTCAGGGGAACCAACTCAGAAGATAAAAGAAAAGGGTCGATTGGATTTGTAAAAAAAATAACACAGAAACTTGCCCACGGCCTTGTTGCTACTCACGATCTGGAGCTTGCACGACTGGCAGAACAACAGCCCGATACTTTTAAAGTATGTTGTTTTGAAGTGGAAATTAAAAACAACGAATTACAATTTGACTATAAACTTCGCAACGGAATTACACAAAACATGAACGCCTCTTTTTTGATGGAAAAAATGGGAATTATTGACAAACAATAGCATTCTATATTTGTTTGAAAAAGTAATAATAATAAAGCGCCTTTATATTATAGAGATAAGAGTACTGAATCTAAAAATGAATAAAATGAAACACATATTAATATTAGCATTATTTGCAATAACAATATCGGGCTGTAAAACAAGCCAAAGAAACACTAAACCTACGGTAACTGTTAGTATAATACCTCAAAAATTCTTTATAGACCAAATTGCAGGAGAATGGCTTACAGTAAATGTAATGATACCACCGGGGGCAAGCCATGCTGTATATGAACCAACTCCCCAGCAAATGTTACTATTGAGCAATTCACAAGCTTATTTTAAAATAGGTAATATTAGTTTTGAAAAGGCTTGGATGAAAAAAATTTCATCGGTAAATAAAAAAATGAAAGTATATGATACTTCAACCGGAATAGAATTAACCCATGAAGAACATAGTTGCGACCATGATGGCGAAGAACACCACCATGGTGCATATAATCCGCACATATGGTTATCGCCCAGGTTAGTAAAGATACAGGCTGTAAACATATACAACTCACTGGCTGAACTATTTCCGCAACATAGTATTGAAATGAAATCAAATTTGGAATCATTTATTTCGAAATGCGACTCTGTTGAAAATAGACTTATAAAAAATTTAGAACCGCAAAAAGGGAAAAGCTTTATTGTATATCACCCTGTGTGGACATATTTGGCACAAGACCTTGGTATGCATCAAGTAGCGATAGAGCATAACGGGAAAGAAGCAACAGCAAAGCAACTTGCCACAGTAGTATCTATTGCAAAAGAGAACGACATCCGTATGATATTTATTCAAAAAGAATTCAGCAGCGCACAAGCCGAAACCATAGCTAAAGAAATAGGTGGAAATGTAGTTGTTATGAATCCTTTGGCATATGAATGGTTTAACACAATGAGTGAATTTGAAAGTGCATTTAATAAATAATATTTTGATGAAAATCTTACATATTTGAAGTATATACAACAATAACTGATTTGAGCCATTAAAAATACCGAATACTTAATTAAAATTTATCTATGTGAAACCTGTATTATCTACAATAATTAAAACACTAATATTTCTTTCCGGACTGGCTATTTTGACTTTTGCATTAATAAAAGCAAATATTTCGTCATTTACTCACGACGAGAGCTTTTCATACCTTAACTATTGCAGCAGTACATTTATGCAAATAATATCATTCAGCGACTGGTATACAAATAATCACATACTAAACAGCTTACTAATGAAATATGCTGAAATTATTGCAGGTTCATCAGAATTAGCACTCAGATTTCCAAATATCATTCTATTTGCGGTTTACATTATATATTCTTTTTTTCTTTTCAAATCAGAAAAACTCCTTTTTACACTTTCAATATTTCTATTGCTAATAACTAATCCGCTTTTAAACAATCTATTTGGTCTTGCTCGAGGATATGGACTATCGGTAGGTTTTATGATTATGAGCTTCTACCATTTTTCAAAGTTTATAAAAAACAAAAAGCGATATTTAAATTTAGGATTATTCCATTTTGGTGCACTAATGGCTTCCTTAAGCAATTTTACGCTACTAACATTCTATGCATCAATACTTTTAACATTCAACATATATGAATTATTGAAAAATATTGTGCTAAAAAATAAATTCAACCTCATTAAAGCAAATATTATTCACACAATACCATTAATTATAGCTTTGGGAATTTTGTTCGAGCCTGTAAGAAGGGTTATCAGCTATAGTAACCTTAACTTTGGGGGGAAAAACAATTTTTTATCCGATACTATTTACAGTGTCATAATAAATACTTTTCACAATGCGCACATTCCTAACTTTATAATAACAACCATAACAATTGTAATAATTATAGCTACCTCTTTTTCGCTATATATTATTGCAAAAAACATTAAACTTCATAATCAAACATTTATAAAAAATAATACTGAACTGATTTTAAGTACTTTTATTATTATTTCAATATCTGCTATTATAATATTGCTTCATGTATTATTTGGTTCTGATTATCCAATAGGACGCTTTGCAATATTTTTATTTCCACTTTTTATTATCCATTTCGGTTTTTTAATAAAATACTTTCTGATAAATGATAAAAAAAAAATTATCATTACATCATTAATAATATTGTCAGCGATATCATCAATTAGTTATATAACGAAATCAGATATGTATGCTTATGGTGAATGGAAGTATGATATGAATACAAAAAATATGCTGACAACCCTATCAGAATATACAATTTCAGAAAACAATGTAAACTTAGGCATTAGCTGGCTTTTTGAACCAACTATTAACTTTTATCGTATTACTAAAAATTACAATTGGCTAAATGAAGTTAACCGCAATGGCATATCAGAAAAAGATCACTACCGATACCTTTTTAAAGAAGAACTCCAAAATATTAATATATCGGAATATGAAATAATTAAAGAATACGCTAACTCAAATACAATTCTAATTAAGGTTATTTTAAAATAGTTACAAGCAGGTATCTCAATTATTTATATTGAACTTTTGAGCAATTATTATGTTATCTTTAAAAAATCAAGAAAAGGACAATGCCGGAAACAATAATATCAATAAAGAATATACATACAGGATATCAAAACCAGAAAGTTCTTGATAATGTTTCATTAAATATCAATTCTAATGATTTTATTGGAGTTATCGGGCCTAATGGTGGAGGAAAAACTACTCTTGTAAAGTCAATACTTGGCTCGGTTCCGCTATGGTCAGGTGAAATAACCCTGAATATAAAGAAATCAGAAATAGGCTACTTGCCCCAGACAAATGATTTTGACAAACAGTTTCCTATAATTGTTGGCGATGTTATTTTATCGGGTTTGAGTGGGAAAAAAGGTATTTGGAAGCGATATTTAAACAATGACATAACAAAAGCTCAAGAACTAGCTGAGCAAGCAGGAATATCCGATATTTTTAAAAAACCAATTGGAAAATTATCAGGTGGACAAATGCAAAGAGCTCTTCTTTGTCGTGCTTTAATTAATGAGCCCAAGCTCCTTATTCTTGATGAACCGGGGACATATGTTGACAGCAAATTTGAAATGAAGCTTTACGACTGGCTTGCCGATTTAAATAAGAATATGGCAATACTAATGATATCGCACGACTTAGGTACTATTTCATCGAAAGTAAAAACTATAGCGTGTGTTAATAAGCATTTGCATTATCATGAGTCGAATAAAATTACAGCCGAACAACTTGCTCACTATGAATGCCCTATACAAATAATTACACACGGCGAAGTTCCTCACCAGGTTTTGGCAAAACACAAACATTAATATATGGAATTCATATCAGGCATTATTCAATATACTTTCCTGCAACATGCACTTTGGGCTTCACTTTTTTCAAGCGTATTGTGTGGCATAATAGGTACATATATAGTAACTAAGCGTATGGTTTTTATATCGGGAGGCATTACACACGCTTCGTTTGGCGGTATTGGT
This sequence comes from Bacteroidota bacterium, assembly GCA_003250355.1. GTDB lineage: Bacteria > Bacteroidota > Bacteroidia > Bacteroidales > SZUA-534 > SZUA-534. Next base: position 4,559 of record QKGS01000067.1, on the reverse strand, counting down.
ATGGCTTTCTTTTTGGGTATTGCCCCATTTACCGGAGCTATGATATTTTCATTAATTGCAGCATTTTTAATAGAGTGGTTTTCAAAAAAAGGTAATATCAGAAATGACTCAGGCATTGGTATTCTGTGGTCGCTGGGAATGGCTTTAGGAATTATATTTATATATATAACACCTGGTTTTTCTCCTAACCTTATGAGCTACTTATTTGGCAGTATTTTAACAGTAAGCTTAACCGAACTTATTATTATTATATTACTTACTGTTGGGGTTACAGTTGCATTTACTATATTTTACCGTCCAATACTTTATATCTCATTTGACGAGAGTTTTTCAAAAAGCCAAAATGCTCCGGTTACGCTAATTAATTATTCGCTTATGGCAATTGTTGCCCTAAGCATAGTTGTAAACATAAAAATAGCAGGTATAATACTAGTTATGAGTATGCTAACTATCCCTCAAAACACAGCACTATTATTTTCCGACAATTTTAAAACCATAATGATTTATTCATCATTAATATGTTTAGCCGGAACTATTGCAGGACTATTTGCAGCTTTTTATTTCGGCATACCTTCCGGTGCTACAATTATTTTTACGCTCACTTTGATATTCATTTTTGCAAAAGTTTATAAATTTATTTCAGGTAAGAATAACAGGAAATAATAAAACTAAATATAATGGAATACGATATTATAATTATTGGTAGCGGTCCGGGCGGTTACGTTGCAGCAATAAGAGCATCGCAACTGGGAATGAATGTTGCCGTAGTTGAAAAAGCGGAACTAGGAGGTGTTTGCCTAAATTGGGGTTGTATTCCTACAAAATCGCTTTTGAAAAGTGCTCAGGTTTATAATTACATATCGAATGCCAATGAATACGGAATAGAAACCGAAGGGGTAGCAAAACCCAACCTTACAAAAATAGTTGAACGCAGCAGAGCCATTGCCGAAAGAATGAGTAACGGAGTACAATATTTATTTAAAAAAAATAAAATTGAACTAATTAATGGCTTTGGAAAACTGATATCGAATAGCATTGTTGAAGTAACTGACGAAACAGGCAATAAAAAAAACATATCAGCCAAAAATATAATACTTGCCACAGGAGCCCGCTCTCGCAATTTACCCAATATACCACAAGACGGCACAAAAATAATTGGATACAGAAAAGCCCTTACCCTTACTCAAATACCGGAAAGTATGGTGATAATAGGTTCCGGAGCTATTGGGAGCGAATTTGCTTATTTTTATAATTCAATAGGAACCAAAGTTACTCTTATTGAATATATGTCTTACGTGGTTCCAAATGAAGATGAAGAGGTTTCAAAACAACTTGGACGGTCATTTAAAAAAAATAAAGTATCGGTTATGGTTGACTCTTCGGTTGAAAGTGTTGATAAATCGGGCGATAAATGTATTGTTACCGTAAAAAGTAAAAAAGGTATAGAACGCATTGAAACCGACATAGTTTTATCGGCAGTAGGAATTACTCCAAACATTGAAAATATTGGGATTGAAGAGATTGGAATAGAAACAGAAAAAGGGAAAATTAAAGTTGATGAATTTTACAAAACCAATATTAACGGTATATATGCTATCGGTGATATTATTAATACTCCCGCTCTTGCCCATGTAGCATCGGCTGAGGCTATAACTTGTGTAGAAAAAATAGCCGGTATTGAAGTAAAACCTATTGACTATACAAACATACCCGGTTGCACTTTTACTATACCTGAAATAGCATCGGTAGGTATGACAGAAAAAACAGCAACTGAAGCCGGAATTGATTTCAAAATCGGGAAATTTCCCTTTACAGCATCAGGTAAAGCAACTACCGCAGGTGAAAATGAAGGATTTGCAAAACTTATTTTCGACAATAATACGAATAAACTTATAGGAGCACATTTAATTGGAGCAAATGTAACTGAAATGATTACAGAATTAGTATTGTCGAAAAAGCTCGATGCCGATGGACATGACTTAATAAAATCAATACATCCGCACCCAACTATGAGCGAAGCCATAATGGAAGCCGCCGCAGCGGCTTATAACGAGGTTATTCATATTTAATCTTATATAATTTAACATTGCAAATTAATTGTGCTAATATTTTTAGCACGCTAGCTAATTATTTTATCAAATATTTATCTATATTTGATGAGTTTTTATAAATAAATATCATTTAACACTCATTTTCAAGACAATATAAATATGGCAAAAGAACAAACAGAAGTAAACAAAGAAAAACTAAAAGCACTACAACTAACCTTAGATAAAATAGAAAAAAGCTACGGAAAAGGGGCAATAATGCGAATGGGTTCCGATGCAATAGAAGATGTACCTGCAATACCTGCCGGGTCAATTGGTTTGGATTTGGCACTGGGAGTAGGAGGATACGCAAAAGGGAGAATTGTAGAGATATACGGACCTGAGTCGTCGGGTAAAACAACTTTGGCCATACATGCAATAGCAGAGGCTCAGAAAGCAGGGGGCATAGCTGCCTTTATTGACGCCGAACATGCATTTGACCGTTTTTATGCTGAAAAACTTGGCGTAGATATAAACGAGCTCCTTGTTTCACAACCCGATAACGGAGAACAAGCACTTGAAATTGCAGACCACCTAATACGTAGTGGTGCAGTTGACATAATAGTAATTGACTCAGTAGCTGCACTTACCCCAAAGGCTGAAATAGAAGGCGATATGGGTGACTCTAAAATGGGATTACAAGCCCGACTTATGTCACAGGCACTACGTAAACTAACTTCAACTATTAGTAAAACTAAAACCTGTTGCATTTTCATAAACCAGCTTCGCGATAAAATTGGTGTAATGTTTGGAAGCCCTGAAACTACAACCGGAGGTAATGCACTAAAATTTTATGCTTCGGTTCGTATCGACATACGTCGCATAGGGCAGATAAAAGACGGAGAAGATGTAGTTGGGAATAAGGTTAGGGTTAAGGTTGTAAAAAATAAAATGGCCCCTCCTTTCCGTAAAGCAGAGTTTGATATTATGTATGGCGAAGGAATATCGAAAACAGGTGAAATAATTGACCTTGGTGTTGAACACAACGTAATAAAAAAAGCCGGATCGTGGTTTAGCTACGGCGACACTAAACTGGGCCAAGGACGCGAAGCTGTACGTCAATTATTGGTTGATAACCCTGAACTTGCCAAAGAGCTTGAAACAAAAATAGTAGAAGTATTGGCCGGAGCTGTTGTGCAGGCTTAATTCAATTATAATTAATAAAACTGCCGGGCTTTTATAAGTCCGGCAGTTTCTATTTAACCACAATATTTACAAAATAGGTATGCCAATCAAATCTTTGATTTCTTTCTTTTAATAACGATGATGAAACAAGATTATTATTCTTCCGTAATTTATCTGCCGTTTTCCACAGCTTCTGTTCAGGCTTTTCGTCCGCTCCGTTTCCGTTCTTTTTAGCCATATAATTATTTAATCTTCTGTTTCTAATTCAATTGCTTCACCCAATACAGCGGTTGCTTCTGCCGATGGCAATTCTTCCACCTTTTTCAATTTCGACAGCATCATTTTGGTACGTGTACCCACTAAATTATCCAATTCAACATTGGCCTCATTAATTTTTTTCTGAGCCTTTTCAAGTACACCACCAAACTTTCCAAATTCGGTTTTCACTGCACCTAGAATTTGCCAAACTTCACTGCTTCGTTTTTGTATTGCTAAGGTCTTGAAGCCCATCTGCAAACTGTTCAACATGGCTGCCAATGTAGTAGGCCCGGTTACTATAATTTTAAAATCACGCTGCAATAAAGCCACCTGTTCCGGTTGGCGCACCACTTCGGCAAACAAACCTTCAATGGGTAAGAACATAATCCCAAAATCGGTGGTATGTGGTGGGTCGATATACTTGTCACGTATATCTTTTGCAAACTTTTTAATGGATTGTACCAATGCTTTATTAGCCGAATCAATCCCGGCAATATCACCTTCATCGTAAGCCGTTTGTAAACGAACGTAGTCTTCTTGTGGGAACTTGGCATCAATAGGCAAGTATACTTCTTTACCAAAATCATCTTTACCCGGAAGTTTGATTGCAAATTCCACATGGTCGTTTGAACCCTGTTTTGTTTTTACGTTTGCCTCATATTGCTCCGGAGCCATAATTTGCTCCAAGATATTTCCAAGCTGTATTTCACCTAAAACACCCCGGGTTTTCACATTGCTTAAAACCTTTTTCAAGTCCCCAACTCCGTTAGCCAAATTCTGCATCTCACCAAGTCCTTTCTGAACGGCTTCTAATCGTTCACTTACAATTTTAAAGGATTGTCCAAGACGTTCTTCTAATGTTTTGTGGAGCTTTTCGTCAACAGTTTCACGCATTTTTTCCAGTTTCAGTTCTGTAGCTTTCACCAGTTCATCCTGTTTGGTTGACATAGAATCAAACTTCTGCTTTTGAAGGTCATTAAACTCTTTAACGTTTTTAGAGAATGTATCACTAAAATCTTTTAACGACCGTGTAAGTTCCTCACGGTTTTCTTTTCCGTTCTTATTCAGACCATCGCTTATTATGGTAAG
>QKGS01000081.1 GCA_003250355.1 Bacteroidota bacterium | reverse complement strand
CTTAACTATGTTTATTATGAAGGGGAGGTAGTAGATAGTTTTTTTGGCCTTTTAACATGCAATGAATTCCCATTGTATATGATTTTAAAATTAAAAATTAGGAATATTCATATGCCATATAACCTTTTTGTAAATGATACATCCGTGTTTGTGAAATATTCAAACAATATTAAGTTTGCAGATTTGCTTGTTTCGCCAAAGTTTGAGTTTAACGATGACTTATTTACAAAAAAAAGCGAGTACATGGGTAATGGAACAGAGGCAGTAAAGGTGTTAGAAGACTTGTTAGATTCAGGAGAAACACCTGTAGTACACACATATCACCCAAGACTTCCGTTTAATAACGGATATATTTCGCTAGATGATATTTCTGTAAAACCCGAAGAATCATGGCACTTTTTTCTGATGGTTGGCCATGATAAAGAGAATTTTTATTATGTCGACAGTCCTAACTTTATGAATATGCAAAATTATGAACACCACCCAGAAAACAGGTCAGTTGGGGTATTGAAAAAATCAACTCTATTAAAAGCTTTTGAGGTGTTTGCACATTTCATAGTTATGGAAATAAACATGAAGGCGTTGCTTGATAATAAAAGGGTTTTCAAGTTTGTTGACATTTATATGAATAGTTTTGAGTCAAACTATTATGAGCATGACGGTTTCAATTTCTGTAGCTGCAGAGATGCATTTAAATATTTGGCGGATTGTTGCCGAAATGGTGATATTAGTCTAGACGATTACATCGAAGAACATAAAAAAAGCTTATGCGAGGTTATAGTATGGAAACTAAACTTTTTATATGCCAACAGACAGATATATTTAAGTGGTAATAAAGATTTACACACCATTCTTCAAGAAGATATAAAACTTCTGTATTCTATGACTAATGAAATAAGAAATATGTACGGAAATCAGGAATATGAGTTTGGAGATGAGATAATAAGTTACTTCGAAAAAGCAGCAGATATTGAACAAGCATTATATAATAGTTTTTGCGATTTAAAGTCAAAATTGCCACAAGCATTTAACTGCTAACGGGGGAATTAAACAAATGAAAAAAAATGACATTTTGATAGTTTCCAATAAAAAGTATGGTTTTAACATAGCAATGTTGGGATTTGGCAGACTTGCGTCAATACTTGGAACTAACGTTTTTAACTTTGCACTGAGCCTTTATATTTTAGATATAACAGGCTCAGCAGCAGCTTTTTCAACGATAATAAGTTTGTCAATAATTCCAGGACTTTTGATAAATCTTTTAGCTGGAGCTTTTGTAGACAGACATGATAAGAAGAAACTTATGGTTTCAACTGATATTTTAAGTGGAATGATAGTGCTTTGCTTTGTCGTAGTTTTTGGATACGCACATAATGCACTTTGGTTGTTTGGAGTATATGTCGTAATAGTGGGTTCTATTCAGGCTGTGTTTGGACTGTCAGTCAACGCGTCAGTTCCTCAAATCGCTGAAAGCAAAGATGTTCATAAAGTCAATTCCATGCTACAGGCAATTAGTTCTGTTGTAAGCATCATAGGGCCAATTATTGGTGCGTTGTTGTATAAATCAATTGGGCTCAAGCCTCTTATGATTTCAAATGGTATACTACTGATTGTTTCTGGCATTTTCGAAATCTTTATAATATTTAAAAAAATCACCAATAACGACGAAGAATTATTAAAAAGAAGGTAT
>QKGS01000025.1 GCA_003250355.1 Bacteroidota bacterium | reverse complement strand
CCTGACCAGTTTGCTGTGTTGTTTTTACTGCTTTCACGAGAGTTAGATGTTTAAGTTTTTTTTTAACTCATCGACATTCTTATAGCCCATTTTTTCGGCAGATACTTCAAGATACGAATCCATAACTAACTTATCTAAGTCTTTGTAGTGGCGGATTTAGGAGCTTCTCGCTATCAAACCGAGATGGTGTTGATGCGAGCTACAAACCTTGACATTTAGCACTTTCCCCGCCATTACGTATGACACATTGTTATGACCAGTTTTTTATGGTCTCAGCCAATTACTTTGTGGTTTTACAATCAGTCTTGCATTATTATACGCCATTTTTAAAGTCAAACAAGTTCGGGCTGTATAAGTTTCTTCATTCAATTTATGCACGACCAATGCTAAGTCTGGATTTGGAGAACCCGCTGTTAAACATAAAGGAAGAAGCAATTGGATTTTTCCATCGTAGTACTGTGGAACAGCAATTTTATAATTAGTCCGTACTTTCTTACGAACTTCATCAATTGCTCCAACTAATTGGCGTCTTAATTCTCCATCACCAGCTCCCTGCAAGTGAGCAGGAAATCTTGTTATATTATCTTGAATAATGTGGTCAATATCAGGAATTAATCTGCATTTCGGATTAAATATTAAAAGTTCAGGCTTCTCGAAAAAATTTGCTATTTCTGGTATATTTTCATAGAAATTTCTAAGGATATTGTTGTCACTTTCTTTCAGAAATGCTTTGAAGCAAAAAGGTGTCGTTGTTCCTGATCTTGGATTCTTATACTCCTCAAAGTATGCAAAAATATCTTCTAAATTATTTGTTACCAATCCAGTATTAAAACAAGCATGTTTATTATCAGAAGTATAAACGACTTTTCCTTCCTGTTTTAATTTGCGGAATGTAAATTCTAAATAATTTTTAAGAATTGAATAAGTTTTTGTCTGAGAGTCAGTGTAATCCCACTCTTCTTGAGATGCTAAATTTTCACCTAAAAATCTGATTCGTTATCATAATTTGGGAAGTACGCAAAAGAAAAAAGTTCAGAACTGTAAGCCATATTGTTTTATTTTAAAAGTCAATTTATATATAAAAAATAAGAGCTATCAACTAATCTGGATAGCTCTTTATCTATGTTTTTTGTTTTTATCTTAAGTTCTGCAGATAGACCTGCAGCCATCTTTATGTTACAATATGTATTGCAAATATACATAGTATATATGGTATATACAACATTTGTTGTCAATTTGTTTCTATTTGCACCTAAGTTTCTCATTTCGTAATATTGAGCACAACGTTTAGTGCATGAGCAGTAGCGGATTGAAAAGCACTTACTTTCAGCCAAGCACTGAACTTTGATTGACAAGAATATTTTCCTTTTTATCACTAAACCCGCTATTGCTTATACACAATGTTACATGCAGGCTTTCTTTCTTTTCTTTCGTATTACTCTTGTTTTCGCTTTTGCTTATTTTTGTCATTAGTAGCTCCAATTCCGAATTCATTTTCATGTTGCGTTCTTCTTTTCGTCTCAAGATACCTGCACAAGCTTTGGCACTCAAATAGAATTTGTCAAGAGCGTGATTTGGTTCAACAATGTCTTTTAAATCTCCATAAATGGGATTGTTTGGAATGTTTGAAGAGTTCAAAAATTCAGTTTGGCTAATTTGGTTTGTTCCTTCTAGTAGATATAGTAATGCGTTTTTATTATTTTTCTTTGGTTGAACTGCTTTTTGCCATTCAGTAAATTCGTTCTTGGTTTTTTTATCCATAAACTCACTTATTTTGCTACCAATCCATTTAACAACTGGAACAGCCCAAGAATTACCAACCGCCTGAAACCTATTAGTATGACTATTTCCATTTACTTTTGTATAGTTGTCAGGAAATCCCATTAGTCTTTCACATTCTAAAGGTGTGAATCTTCTAATTTTATCATTTTCTGCAACATATAAAGAACCATTATATGCTGCGGCATTACCGTTCCATTTCGTTCCATAAGCTGCATATAAACAATCCGTATATTCTCTAAATACTTGGAATTTTGAATCTCCTTTGTGGAAAATATTTTCGGTTTTTTCTTTAGGAAGATTTGAAGAAAATAAGTCAGGCATATTTGAAGCTGATTTTTTAGCCTTTAATTTTATTTCTTTTACAATATCCTTTTTGTCGAATTCAAATAATACTTGGTCAGGCTTGAAGTCTTTACCACCTGCAAGGACATATAATCTTTTTCTTTGGTGTGGAAGTCCAAAATATTTAGCGTCTATTACTCTCCATGCAACATTTCTGTCTTTTCCTTCCAAATAGCCTGACTTTGTCCATTTACCAATTTTAATTTCTTCATCAAAACCTGCCAAACCTGCAATGAAATTCCCAAAAGCATTTGTTCTATCGTTAAGCACTCCTTCAACATTTTCCCACAAAACAATACTTTTCTCTTTTCCGTCTTCAAGTCTTATTTTATCGATTGCGTTTGCAATTTCGATAAAGGTTATTGTTAATTGTCCTCTTTCGTCAGCAAGTCCATTTTTCCATCCTGCTAATGAAAAAGCTTGGCAAGGTGTACCGCCACAAAAAATGTCAGGTGCTTCAAATTCACGATTAAGAATTGAATTTGGAATATTAACCATATCGCCAACATTTGGTATGTCAGGAAAATGGTGTTCAAGAACCTTTGAAGGGAACTCTGCAATTTCTGAACTCCATAATTGTTTAAACCCATAAGGGGAAAAAGCCAATTGAGAGGCTTCAATACCTGAACAAACACTGCCAAATGTTAAATCTTTACCCATAATAATATCTTTAATCTGACACAAAGTTACAAAATAATGATAACTTTAGTATGCAAATTATTGGTTCTTTTTAATTAATGCGTTTAAGTTTTCTCTCCATTTTTGTATATCATACCAACCGCAACCAACACAACCTTTTTCAGCGTCTTTTCCAACTTTTGGAATATCGTCTGGCCAATTTTCATTGCCTTGATAGTAATAGTTTATTCCATAAAGCTTTCCTCTTACGCCTGTTTGAAAGCACTTTCGACAAACTTCTCTCTTTTGTTGATTCCTTTGGTTATCAACAAGTTGAAATTTTTCTTTGATTTCTTTGTCTGGCATTTCATCAGGATTCTCCGCTCTCGTTTCTTCATCCCATCTTATTTCAGGGAATTTATGGTCTGGAAGTAGCCCATGTTTGTTAGCTTTACTGAATTCATAAACATTTATAGATTCCATTACAGAAATTGCTTTTGCCTTGAAAGCTGGTGACATAACTTCATATCCTGTTACTCCACCTTTAGGTATTGGAACAAGCAAAATATGAGTATCTGTTTCATATTTTCCTTTAACTGTTCGTCTTGTATCGGTTGCTAATGTGTATCCAAATTCTTTAATATCTTGTATTCTTCTTGCCCAATTAGGATTATTAGGCAAATCGTATTTTACGCTTTTCCACTCAAGGTCAAGTAAGTTATCAAAGAATCCTTTAGTCGTCTGCTTGCCTGACATTTCTTCATCCCATCTCTTTTTTTCTTGTGCTTGAAATTTTTCAATTTCCGCTTTAGTAAAATGAGGATAAATTTCATTTAGATATTCAACTAAATCGTTGGCAGTTTCAATGAACAGTCCTGTTCTTCTATAGAAATATGGAATCGAACCTTTCCAAGTGTAACCATCTTTTTGGACGATTGTTACATCAATGTATTTTTCGGAAGCTTTTGAGTGTTCCCGGAACGATTCTACAATTATGTATTTGTTGTCAAGTAGTTCAGAAAATTCTTCAATCGTTATTTCCATTATCGCTATGTTTTAATAAGTCTTCAATTTTGACCTCTAAAGCATTAGCAATTTTCTCAATGTTTACGAGAGTAATGTTTTTTTCTGCTCTCTCAATCATTCCAATATAGGTTCTGTGAAGGTCAGCTTTATGAGCTAATTCTTCTTGTGAAATGTTGAGTAAGCGTCTGAATTTTCTAACGTTTGCTCCGAATAAATTTAATATTTCTTGTTTAGATTCCATTGCTAACTAAAGTCTGCACAAAGCTAACTTTAGTGTTCAAATCTCACCACAGACTATAATTAGCATTTTCGGTTGTTTTAGCTTGCATGTAACATATATATATATGAATTATACGGCAAAATAAAGCTTATTGACAAATAACATTTACCAATTAACCTATTCTATTATTTACATTTTAAATAAATGTTCCACATATTTGCACAAAAACAAATAACAATGAATTTCAAAAATAAGGAACTAATAATATTCGATTTCGACGGGACACTAATAAACAGTATTCCCGATTTAACGCTGGCTATAAACAAAATGCTTTCGCACTATAATTTAGCCCCATTAACAATACAACAAGTAACCCCATTTATAGGAAACGGTGCCAAGCTACTTGTAAAGCGAGCTCTAATATTTGCAATGAACAATGATAACATACCTGACACCTTATTTGAAGAAGCATTTAGAATATATCTGGCTGCATATGAGAAAGATACCTGTGTAGAAACATGCCTTTTTCCCGGTGTATTTGAAACATTGCAGTATTTACATAAAAAAGGTTACAAAATGGCTATTTGCACCAATAAGCCATATGTATTTATTGAAACTATATTAGATAAACTTAACATAAAACAATTCTTTACACTTTGGATTGGCGAAGATACACTGCCCCAAAAAAAGCCAAGTGCCGTTCCGCTCCTTTATTTGGCCGAAAAGGCTAATGTAAGTGTTGACAATTGTATAATGGTGGGCGACTCAAAAAATGATATCCTAGCTGCTCAAAATGCCGGAATGCAAAGCATTGGTGTAAGTTACGGTTACAATTACAATGAGCATATAGCCGACTATAACCCAACTATTGTAGCCAATAATTTTTCTGATATACAAAAGTATTTATAATATGAATAAAATATATAGTGTAGGTATTATAGGTGCAGGTATTTCGGGAGTTGTAACGGCTCTGCAACTTGCCGACAACGGCATTGAGAGTGTATTATTTGAACAAAAAAACAGTATCATAAACGGCCCGCCGTTTTGTCACCTTCATGCCGGTGGAAACCTGTACCCCGACATATCGGATAATGAATGTCGCTTACTTTTAAAACAATCGATAGAAATGGCAAGGCTTTTCCCCCACTCTATTGATAAGCGACCAACATTTATTAGCGTACCAAAATCAGAAATTTACAACACCTCAGATATTGAGAATCGCCTTAATATGATTACCGAATACTACTATGAACTTATTGAAAATGACCAATATAACGAAGTTCTTAATTCTGCCGGCAATTATTATAAAGCATATACTGAAAGCGAATTAAAACAATTATTGCAACTGCCAACAGTTAATAATCCGGAATCGTTAGACGAATGGATGATAAATGCTGTAAAACTTATAGATATTGAAAAACTTAAAACCCCGGTTTTTATGGTTCAGGAATACGGATGGAATATGTTCCGTACAGCAGCTCAGGCTCAGTTGGCTTTAAACAACACCAATATATGCGAGCTTAAAACAAATACACCCGTTACCAAAATTAACGATGTACGAAATAAGAAGCTAGGATATAACTGGGAAATATATACTGAAAATGAGATTTACAAAGTTCATTATTTAGTAAATTCGAGCGGGTACATGACAGGCAAAATAGAAGAACCGCTAATGATTAACAATGAACGATTAATAGAATTTAAAGCGGCCTACGTTTCGCGGTGGGAGCCTCAACCCGGTTTGCTTCCCGAATTTATTTTCCATGGCGAACGCGGCACTCCACACGGAATGGCTCAGCTTACCCCTTATGCCGAACACTATTACCAAATACATGGTATGACCAATGAAATAACTTTATTTAAAAATGGATTGGTTTGCTCACATGGTAATAATATACAACCAACTTTTGATAATGAGATAAACCAAAAAATTTGGGGTAATTGGGACAAATCTGAAACTCAAAGCAGAACACAAAAAGCAATTGAATATGTAAGTAGGTTTGTACCATCATTTCACTCAGCAACCCCTGGAGCTCAGCCATTGTATGGCGTACAACAAGTACGTGGAAAAAGCCTTAGCCGTAGAGTTGGAGAAGTTAGTTTCCCTACAAAAATGTATGCTCGCTGCGAAATAATAAAAGCATCGTCGGCATTAACAGTGGCAAACAATATTATTTGCAAGTTAGCCGAAGAGGGTATTTATAACGGTAGTGTACCTATTTTGAAACAAAATGAGCTTCTAAATAATATTTTAAAAAGTGAAGTTGATATTTTGGCAAGTGAAATAGCTGCTAAACGCGGATACCCTAAAGCAATGGCTCGGTTGGTTGTTGAAAAAAAGAAGGAGGGCAACGGGCGTCGCTCCTCCAACTAAACAAACTAAACCTATGAAAATCTTTATTATATAGTTCAAATTTACATTCCGACACCAACTTTATATAAACCTTTTCGGTTACTGTTAAGTTTTTATCGGTGAACAATGAAAATTAACCTTTAACCGTTTTTTACTTTCCTGTTACATTGACGTTATTAATATAAACTTGGTTGCGTACTGTTTTATTTTATAGTGATTAATTTAACTTTTGTACATTTATTAAACCCTAACTATGCATATTCTAGCTATTAACGCCAAGCAAAAAAAGATACTGCACATTTGATTGAACAATTATCTGAATAATTTGCTAAATATGTTGTGCATTTTATATCTTTATAAAAACATTTTAGGTTAATTATGAGAACTCTATATCAGAAATTTGAAACGCTTTTACAAAGTACAACAACTGATTTTAAACGTTATTTATACGGTAGCATAGCATGGGAAAGTCGAATGATTGGAATAATCGGTGCCCGTGGAGTTGGTAAGACAACAATGATACTACAGCATATTAAGGAAAACTTAGATAGTAAAAAAGCTTTGTATGTTTCTGCTGACGATATGTATTTTGGCAAAAACAAATTGTTTGATTTGGCAGATGATTTTTATAAAAACGCAGGAGAATACCTGTTTATCGATGAAATTCATAAATACACAGATTGGTCACGGGAACTAAAAAACATTTATGATTCATTTCCTACATTGAAAGTTGTATTTACTGGTTCTTCTGTTTTAGATATTCTTAAAGGCTCTGCCGATTTAAGTAGGCGAGCAATTATTTATAAATTACAAGGATTATCATTTCGCGAATATTTGAAATTATTTCACAATTATGATACAGAGATTTATTCTTTAGAACAAATCATAAATAATGAAGTGAAACTTGATAACATACAACATCCTTTACCATTATTTAATGACTATTTGAAACGTGGGTACTATCCATTTGGAATAGAGAATGAAATTAATTTACGTCTAGGTCAGATAATTGTACAGACCCTAGAATCAGATATTCCACAATATGCAAACCTAAATGTTGGAACGAGTCGAAAGCTAAAACGATTACTTTCTATAATTGCTGAAAGTGTACCATTCAAACCTAACTTTTCAAAAATTTCCGAAATGATAGGTGTAAGTCGGAATTCTTTAGATGATTATTTCTCATATATGGAAAAAGCCGGACTTATTGAGCAATTACGCAATGAAACAAGTGGTATAAGAGGATTAGGAAAGGTTGATAAAGTTTACTTGAACAATACCAATATAGTTTTCAACTTAGTTGGAGAAAAATCCAATATTGGAAATTTAAGAGAAACATTCTTTTTTAATCAAATGCGAGTAAATAATGAAGTTATATCTTCAAAAAAGGTAGATTTTGTGATTGAAGAATACACCTTTGAAATAGGAGGAAAGAATAAACAACAAAGTCAAATAGAAAAAGATGGTAAATCATTTATTGTAAAAGACGATATAGAATATGGTTATCGCAATGTTATACCACTTTGGGCATTTGGACTTAATTATTAAAAACTCCTACAATACTTTCACCCCATGACTTTTTATACACCCTCTTTTGTTATGGTACGTATAATTTACAAATTCTCAAATTTGCCAATTCCATCATTTTCACATTTTCACATTTTCACATTTCAACACCATTTTATAACAGAGCGATGCAACTATGTAATAAACTACCATTTGAACAATTAAAAACACTAATTCATATTTAATATACACAAGCTCCACTCCCATTGTTCGTAAACGGATAAAAGCAGGTATTGCCATATTGCCCGGGAAAATATTAAAGCACCAATGTAAAAATCCGGGAATAGCCTCAACCGGCCACGAGAGTCCGGATATAAATAAAACTATTGGTGATAGAAAAACCAATGCAATAATTGAATGTTCACGATGCTTGAAAATCATTGAAATAATCATACCCAAAAATACTACCGACAACAAAAACGGAACCGATAACAGTATTACGTTAATAAACTCACCCTTAACCGGAAATGAAAACCAATTATATATCAATATAGTACCAAACAGTACATTGAACATACCAACAATAAAAAATGCAAGCGACTTACCCAATATTGCGGCAAATGGATATTGTGCAAGATTATATCCGAAAATACGGGTGTGATTCCGTTTACGTTCGCGCCCTGCATCGCCAATTAACCCAATACCTACCAATAGTGTTTGCTGAATAATAAGTAACATTAACCCAGGCATTACAAAATGACCGTACCCGCCCGAAGGGTTAAACATATTTTGAACCCTGGTATTCATAGGCGAAATATTGTTTACAGCAAGTTCGGGCATTTTAACCTTGGTCAAAAATCTTTTATACTCTACTCCGCCTGAAAAAGTACCTACTGCCTCCATAGTACTTTTAAGCGACTCTTTGTACAACAAAAAATTACTTGCATCGGCATACAAGCTTATATTGGTATGTTTCCCTTTCATAATATCTTTCTCAAACCCATTGGGAATACGAATAACAGCCATTACACTGTTTTCCCAAAACATTTGCTCTGCCATATTCATATCGGTAACTGATTTATGTACTTTTATTGCCGCAGTAGCATCGACCATATTAATAATTTTACGGCTAAGTGCCGTATTATCGTTATCGATTACTGCAACCGGAATATCGGTAACCACCTGATTATTATATCCAATAGAATATACAACAGGATAAAATAAAGCCGCAAATACTATTATAAGCAATGCACCGCTATCGGTAAATATTGTTTTTAAACTGTCGGTAAATGTTAATCCTACAACGTTAACATTTGCCTTAGCATTTTCAATTATTCTTTTCATACAAAAGTTTATGAACGCCCCCAATATTTGGAGTTGGTTAATTTTCGTTTCAACGGTTTCAACATTAATAACGATATGAGTATAAACATGAGCAGAACCATAAATTCGGGTACTGAGGTAAACAGTGGGCGGTTTTTAATAGTTTCGCCGGTAAATATTTTAATCCAAAATGTGTACGGAAATAACCACGAAAATATTTTAGCAACCTGAGGCATGGCAAATGTTGGAAATGTAATTCCGGCAAATGTCATTGCCATAAGTGTATATGCACTCCCCAGCGAAAGGGTTAAGCGCATATTCGATGTTAGCCCAAGCAAAGCAATTGCTACAAGTTGGTAAACAACTATTATTAAAAATTCGGAAAACAGAAGCACCACCAAAGTACCATTGAGCGGAGTACCTAATACTCTGAAAAGTATTAGGTTCATAAGTACCATATTTAAAAACAGAATGATGGTATAGGGAAGCGTTTTACCGGTAACTGCCACCATTACACTATTATGCGACACTCGCATAAGCTCGCCAGCAGTTCCTGTTTTCAGCTCTTTACCTAATGCATATACAGTTACAAAAAATGCAAATACCACTACCATTAACGGCAGCAAGCTAAGTGTAAGATAATATGAATAATTTCCATACGGATTGAATAACAAATGGGTATCGACACCAACGGGTTGTACATTATCGAGTGCCTGAGAATAGGTAAGCCCCTGTTTCATGCTAATATTAATCTTAACTCCGCCATTAATGGTTGCAAGTGTTTTATATATTCCGCTATATAGCAAACCACCTTTTATTACGTTAGCATTATTAATAAATAAAGCTATATCAGGTGTTTGCATTTTTACAATATCACGTTCCAAATTTGCCGGCAGTTCTACAATGGCACCAATGCTACCTTGCTTCATTTGGCGGTAAGCCTCATTTATATCACTGAAACATTGCACTTTAGCAACTGGCGAAGCATCGATTAATTGCATCACTTTTCGTGAAAATTGCGAGTTGTCGTTGTCGACAATTGCCACCGGCAAATTATTTACTACCCCCGATGAAAATGTAAGGGCAATAATCAGAAACGAAATAATAGGCCCTGCAACAGCTGCAAACTGCAAAGTTCTACTATCGGCAATGCGCCAAAGTTCCCGTTTAAACACATTGAATAATGGAGAATTTTTCATTCTATTTAATTTGATAACGAAAGGCTCGAAAAGCACGAATTGTTACATTACAAACAATTGAATATTAGATATTTATTAAAACAGCATTGTCTACTTGCATTAATAATTACCGAAACTGGTTCCAATTAACCAATGCACTCATACCCGGGCGCAAGCCTTCTACCATTTGAACAGGAACAGTATGTACTTCAAAAGTTTTCATATCAAAATCGCCCGATGTTTTTGTTGCATTCCATGTAGCAAAACTACCAAGGGCATTAATGTAAGTAACCTTCATTTTAACCTCCTTCATGCCCAAAGCCGGAAAGCGAGCTGTTAATTCTGTCCCTTTTTTAATGTCGGCAAGCAAATCTTCGCGCAAATTAAACGACACCCACACATCGTTCAAATCAACAATAGTAACCACCGGATATCCTGCCGGAACAAGCTCACCTTTCTCGGCAATGATGTTGGCAATTTCACCCCTGTTCTGAGCAAATATTTGTGTTTCGCCCAAGTATGAATTAACCTCCATAAGAGCACCATCGGCTTGTAAAACAAGAGCTTTGCTCGCTTCTTTGTCTTCGCTTCTGGCTCCGTTTTTAGCTTTTTCATATACAGAGTAAGCAGCTTTTGCTGTTTCATCAGCGGCTATCATTTTGGTTTGGGCTTCGTCTTTTTGCTGCTCTGCCACAACCCCTTCTTTATATAAATTTTCAATTCGGGCAAATGTTTTTTTAGCAAACTCGGCAGCTGCTTCAGCTTTTTTCCAGGTATTAAAAGCTGCCTGAATATCTTCGGGTTGAGCACCGTTTTCGGCCTTTTTACTGGTAGCTTCGGCAGCTTTTTTCATTGCCGAAACCTGTTGTAACTTAGCCTCTACTTCGGGGCTGTTAATGGTAAATAACAAATCGCCTACTTTAACCTCCTGCCCTTTCTTTACCGGCAGTGAATCAATTCTACCAACTAATTTCGATGCCACTCTGTACTGAGTAGCCTCAACCTGCCCCTGTATTTCAAGCGGTACAGGCTTTGCCAGCAAATACACCGAGTATGCTATAAACGATACTATCAGTATTATAACAGTTAGTACGACTATTCTTTTCGACTTATTCATTTCTTTATGTATAAATAATTTGACTTAATTTTTGTGTTTTCAATTATTTCTTATCCTTTTTAACACTACTTACATGATAATGGATAAAAGCTATTCACAGAACATAACACCTGATGCGGTTTGATATTGACCAAATTCGTTCATTGAACCGGAATAAAACAATAGCTTAGCCAATGATACATCGAAGTTGTATGCAGCCTGCAAGCGGTCAATTTTCACCTTAGCCAATGCCAGATTGGCATCGGCAACTTCGGTTGTGGTTGCCATTCCTTCGCTGAAAGCCTTGTTGCGAACACGATAATACTCGTTGGCAAACTGCTCGGCTGTTTCCAAGTCGTGCAATTGTTCAAGTGCATTAGTTAGCTCGGAATAATACTTCTGAATAGCCATATTGATATCAAGTTCTGTTTGCAGAAGATAATCGTCGGCTTGTGATTCGCGCAACTTGGCAGCTTTCACATTTCGGTAACGGGCTGCTCCATCAAACACGGTCCAGCTTACACCAATACCCACAACATATTCAGGAACCATTTCTGACAAATCTTTATTCGCAATATCATAAGTTCCCATAGCAGCAACAGTAGGTATGTAATTTGCAAATTCAGCTTTATATCCCTGTCGAGCCAACTGCTTCTTGTGTTTCACCATTTCAATCATCTTACTGTTTTGCTGTGCGCTTTGTGTATAATACTCAATAGGGCTAACACTTTGTGTATAAAACAGGTTTGAAACCGGCAGTACATTCACAACCGTATCAACCGATAATGTGGTAAGCAACGACCTGTTTACAATAGTATTTGCATTCATAGCCTTTTTGTATTCACGTTCAGCTTCGGAGTAATATACTTTAGCGTGTAAAAATTCGGCTTCGGCTATCATTCCCTGCTGTTTGAGTTTTGTGGCGTCGTTTAGGTGATTTTCCATTGCGGCAAGTACCGTTTTGCGAACCTCTAACGCTCGTTGCGACAGCACTAAACCATAGTATCGTTCTGTTAATTCGCAGAATAATTCATCGTGTTTCAACTCCATTTGTAATTGAGCTTCGTCTTTCTCAATACGAGCAGCTTTGTTAGCAGCATTAATTTTACCACCTGTATATATTGGCATTACAAAATTGGCATTCACAGTCCCAAATTCTCTCTTTTGCAATACCCTATTCCACTCCGATGAATTTATTTCATTTAACCCTTCGAGCATCTTACCCCGAACAGCACTAGTAGAAATGTTATCGGGCAAAACAGGCATTACAGAGTTTGTAGTCGGGTCGGGGTTTGGAACACCTGAAAAAACACCATAATTACCCATGGTTTCATACAATGGGGTTATTGCATCTTTTACCGGGGTTAAATCCATGTGTATATCGTCGGACATGAATATATAGTTTGCCGATAATCCCACTCTTGGTAAATACAACCCGCGAGCTGCTTTAAGTTCCTGCTCCTTTTGTTTTACTGCTTTATCGTACCGACTTAGGGTATAACTGTATAAACTAATATACTCAGCAGCCTCGCTAAACGAGAGTGCATTATAATTCAATGTAGAATTTTGGCTAAGCAAACTTCCTGATAAAAATACAATCTGTATATTTATCAATATCAACACTTTAATACTCCACTTCATTTTACAAATCACTTTTAAATACATAATAATACCATATACGTTTTTTAGTCGGTTTTTGATTAAAAAATATTTACCTCAAGACAATAAACCATTCGACCATATTTGATTTTTAGTCTGTTTTTGGGTAAAAAAAATTAAAACATTTTTGACACAATAAACTCAGCTGATTTTCTAAGTTTATCGGTATCAAAATTGTTATCGGTATCAATAGTATAACGAACTATACCCATAAAAGCGGCAATCATTAATTCGGCAAAAAATACCACATCGTCGCGTTTAATAAACCCATCGTTAAGTTGGTCGAAGTTTTCGTTTATGATTTTTACCAAAAAGCTTTTTTCGGAATTAGCCAATTGCTTAAATGCCTTATCACCAACACTTTGAATTGTCATTTCTTGTTTAAGTATCCGGTACAAATTAATACGCTGTACTGCCTCTTTATGAAACTCAATCATGTAAGTTACTATCTTTTTGCGGATAGAATCGACGTTTTGAACCTTAGCCTCAACATGGTTTCTCAATGAGTTCATCTCTTTTAGCAAAACCTCATCAAATACCTCTTCTTTACTTTTGTAGTAATGATACAAGGTACTCTTAGCCTTACCGCAAGCAGCAGCAATTTCGTCCATAGTGGTTTTTTTTAAACCATATTGCTGAAAAAGCTTCTGAGCTTGCTCTACTATTTCAAGTTTTACTATTTCGTCTTTTGCTAGTTCCATTAACCGACTAAATTCGTTTTTCAGTTGCAAATATAATAACAGAATTTATAAATGCAATATATTTTTAGACTTTTCGACCGATTTATTTTTTTAGTCGGGTTGTCGTATCTTATATATTGAACATAGCTTTGGCTATTATAGTAATAAAATGCTCTTTCACCTCTCTCCACCACTGACCAAATTGCTGTGTGGTATCGTTAAGGTTTACCTGTTCACCTACATCAGAAAAATGGGTGTAGTAACCGCTATAGCCGCCAATATAAATTCTTGTAGTTGGTGTAGCAAAAGCAAATGAAGCCCACAAAGTGCGATTTCTTTTAATGCCGCTTCCCGAAAAATGTCGAGCCGGTGTTACATGAATCTGAAAACCATTGTTGATAAGTCTTTCTTATATACATACAAAATATTTTAAAGGGTATTTGCAGTTTATACGGTCATAAACATAAGTCAAATTATTATAAACCAATAACTAATGAAACTACGAACTTTTATTTTACTACTTCCATTGCTTTTAGTTTGCTGTAAAAAGGAGAATACTACCCCTGTACCTTCAATAAAAGAAGGAGTTATTGATACCATTATACATGCAAATCTGAAACGAACATTTCTGGTGCGTGTACCTCAAACTGTTAACAGAACAAGACCCGTACCGTTGGTAATAGTTTTTCACGGTACTACATCGAATGGTATAATTATGGAGGGAGCAACACACTTTACCGAAATAGCCGAGCGCGAAGGATTTATTGTTGCCTACCCCGATGGTTATGAATACCCGT
>QKGS01000075.1 GCA_003250355.1 Bacteroidota bacterium | reverse complement strand
CTCCTTCATTAAGTAGCAAATTTGTAAACGCCTCTAAAAGTGTAGATTTACCACAACGCCTTATTCCAGTTATTACTTTTATTAAGTTCTGGTCTTTAAGTTGTTTTAAGCGATTTAAGTATAATCTTCTTTCAATCATTTTTCTTTTTCTTACAAAGATAATTCCTTATTGACGAAAATACAATATTTAGCAATATTTCGTCATTAGCAGTATTTTCTTTGCGTGCTAAAAAAAACACATCGTATTTTTTATGATTAGTTACATCTAAAACTAAGATGTTAACTTTTCAATAATCTCCAAAAACAGTTGTTTCTGTGAAGCTACCGAAAACTTTTCAATAACAGTTTCTTTGCCTTTGGCACCGATGGTTTTTCTTAATTCAGCCGACTCAATAAGCTCCGACAGGTACTCAATCCATTCGGAGTTTGTAGAGGCAAGAAAACCGTTTACTTTATGTTCTATTATTTCGGTGTTAACCCCAATCGGCGACATTACTGCAGGTTTGCCCAGCGACATATATTGTAACCCTTTAAAGCCGCACTTGCCCATGCTCCATTCATCGTTGGGGAGCGGCATTATGCCTATATCTATTTTCGATAAATCGTCAATTTCAGTCTCTTTGTTCCACTTAACAAATTCAGCTTCAACAGTATCGAAAGGTTCAAAAATATCGCCAATAACCAGGAACGATATTTTGTTGGCATATTTATTTTTCAGTTCTCTGAGTACTGGTTCAGCTTGCTTTAAATGCTTTAGAGTTGTAAGGCTTCCTGTCCAACCAATAACTACGGTATCAGACACCTCTTTTTTTCCGTTTTTGAATATGTCGGTATTAATGCAGGTAGGTATTATTTCAACGCTGTTGCTATATTTCAGAGCATACTCTTTCAGGTATTTATTGCCTACAATAGTAACATTGGCATATTGAACTATCTTATTTGTTTTTTCAGGTTTTTTGAGCCATTTCAATTTGGCATTAGCCGCCGAAGTATCGTTTAGCCATATAGCATCGTCAAAGTCGAAAATCATGGGAACTTTGCTTTTTGCTATTTTCCTTTCAAAAAATGTATTTCCTAAAAACTGAGCTTCGCGATAAACTATTACAACATCAAATTTTTTTAATCGTACAAGGTCGCGGCATCGGATAAGAATACCTTTTAAGCCTATCCATAATTTGAACCATAGTTTACCTTTAGAATAAAACAGTTTGTCGTCGTTTTCATTAAGAATATTTGAATAGGTTACTTCATAGCCATTTTCCGTAAGGTGAGGCATAAACTGCTCAAAACGAAATCGTTGCCCGGGCGAACGCCCCCGGTATAGTGGAGCTATATATAATAGTTTCTTACTCAAGAATTAATTGGCGTTAGTAATACATTTCTAAATTTTCACATTACTCTTCATAAGCACATGAACTCATTAAGTAATAATCTCATTCTTTTTTTCTTCAACCTCATCTTTAATATTGTCTATTCCGCCTCTTATTTTTTCAAAATCGAGATATTTGAGTACAGTATTGGCAAAGCCCGAAAGAGGGTTGTATAGTAAGCTGTTGCTTTTTAGTTGAGGGTTTATGAAACTGAGTTTGGCGTTGGCAGCATCAATCACAATTAATAAAACACTAATTAAAAATGCCCCTTTTAGTATTCCAAAAACAGCACCGGTTGTTTTATTTACAAATCCAAGGGCTGCGGCATTTGCAACCCCTTCAAGAGCCTTTGCAATAAGGTGTATTCCTATAACAATGGCTATAAAAGTTATTACAAAAGCTATTATGTTCATGTATTTGTAACTCACATCAATCCACCCGGAGATGTGTTGAGCCGTAAACGACGAAAATTTGAAAGCACCCCAAACACCTGCCACAAGTGCAATAAGCGATGCCGCCGATGCTATTAATCCCTTTGCAAAGCCCTTATATGCACTAAAAGCAAGTATTATTAGTACTGCTATGTCAAAAATTTTTGAATCCATTTGCTACGTTTTTTGCGTAAAGATAATATTTACATTAAAAAAGGGAAGTTGTATGAGGCAAATAGAGCTATTAATGCAACAGGAACATACATTTGGATTGGTACTTCTGTACTTTTACTGGAAGATGTCTATTTATTGGTGTTTAAAGTGTTTCGATTTTTGGTTTGCAGTCAGTAGTTTGCAGAACTCTGTTTACTGCCGATTCAATTCTGATTAAAGGAAGCTAACACCAAAAGGGTTACTCACTAAAATGGTAGTAGAACCAGGTATTTAGCGTTTTTTGTTGTTATAGAATTGCTTTTAGTTTAAAAGCGATTTTCCTGTTTGAAATTCGCAGCAAAAGAATCTTGCAGATATGTAGTTTAACAATAGTTAAAAACTCCAAAACAGAGGAATAAGAATAATACTAATAATAAACACAATAAAATTGAGCGGAAGCCCTATTTTCAGAAAGTCTTTAAACTTATATTCCCCAATAGCTTGAACTATAAGGTTTGTTTGGTAGCCAATAGGGGTTGAGAAGCTCGACGAAGCGGCAATACACAACGCAATAAAGAAGGGGTGGGGGCTTACGCCCAAATGTTTCGATGCAGCCAAAGCAATAGGAAACATAATTGCTACCGCTGCATTATTGGTTATAATCTCAGTAAAAACCATAGTAAGCAAATACAGTGCTATCATTACCGCAACAGGGCCCGAGTCTTTTACTATGTTAATCATGAACTGAGCCATAAAATCGGCAAGACCCGAATTTTGAACGGCTCGGCTTATGCCAAATGCACACGCTATGGTTATAAGTACATCCCAGTTTACTGCGGCAGTATAGTTTTTGGGCGATATAAGTTTCGACCAAAACATAATAGTAGCAACACAGGCAGCAAGAAAAAACATATCGACACGTGTTCCGTTCAATGAAGGTATTTTATCGCTCATGGCTGCACCTATTACCATTAACAAGGTAAGTGCAAGCGATATCCATATCCTGGGTTTGCTTTGTGGTGTTTCAACCTCGCCGCGGTTCGAGAGCAGGTAAAAATCTCTACGCCCATTCCACCGTTCAATAAAATTTGGAGTTGCCATTACCACAAGACAATCGCCCGCTTTTAATTCAACATCGCCGGTGTGAGTTGTAATTTTTTCACCATTGCGCTGAATAGCTGCCACTATTCCGCGATAGTAATTATAAAAATCGAATTCTTTTAGTGTTTGCCCTATTCCGGGAAATGCCTCCGATAGTACAACCTCGGCTTTTATAAGTTTCTTTTTTTTGAACCATGGGTCAATATTCTCATAGTCTTCTATCTCTATACCGCTTATGGTTATTAGCTGCTCCAGTACCGATTCGTTGCCGTGAATAACAAGTCGGTCGCCCGCTTCTATTTCGGTTTCGCCCTTTGTAGCAACTATTGTTTCGTTATTGCGTTCTATAAGGTTTACTATTATATCGCGGTGGTCGGGAAAGTGGCCATACGATATTTTTTTGCCTATAAACGGGCTTTTCTCAGGTATTATAGCATCGTAATAATACTTTCGTTGTTCAACATATGCATCTCTGTTCTTTTTACCGGGAAGTAGGAATACACTTGCAACAGAGAGGTACATTATTCCTGCTACGGCTATAAATATCCCTACTTTGCCAAGTTCAAACATTGTTAATCCGTTAAAACCGTTTTCGAGCATTAAACCATGTACAACCAGGTTTGTTGAAGTGCCTATAAGGGTGCAAACACCGCCAAAAATAGTAGCGTATGAAAGAGGGATAAGAAATTTCGATGCCGGTAATCGCAACTTTTCTGCCCATTTTTTTATCATAGGGGCAAATATTATTACTACCGGGGTGTTATTTAAAAATGCCGATAGAACCGATACCGGAATCATCATTTTTATAAGAAGTACAGGGAGCAGCCCTTTCTCTTTGGGCAGCAATACCCCCACAAGCCTGTTTAAAGCCCCGGTTTGGCGAACCCCTTCCGAAACAAAGAATAGTATAAATACCGTAAGCATACCTTTGTTTGAAAATCCGGCCATCGCTTCGTCGGACGAAACTATACCAAATGCCATAAATATAGTTACAACCGAAAAAAGCAAAATGCCAGGGCGCAACCACTCTTTTGCCAGTAAAACCAGCAATGCTGCAAGTGTTATTAACACTACTATTCCGTTGAGGCTAAATCCGTCCATAACACACAAATATAAGCTAATGCCAAATATTTAATTTTCGTTTATTACTAATTCGTTGTGGGTATTTATACTTATTAACAAAATTATTCACTGCGATAAATTAGCTTTTATTTATATTTGTTCGGTAATCAAATTTCGTTTCTTTTGCATTTGACTGAAAAACTAATGTTTAATTAAATACTCTTTAAGTGAAATCGTTTACCGCAATATTCCTAATTGGCGTACTACTATCATTCACGTTTTTAATAAAAGAAATAGACCGTTCGGCAAAGCATTTTATTTCTGGTAATATTTTTATTGAAAATAATGTTCCGTTGCAATTTGACGGCAATAAATTATTTGCCGATA
Organism: Bacteroidota bacterium; assembly: GCA_003250355.1. GTDB lineage: Bacteria > Bacteroidota > Bacteroidia > Bacteroidales > SZUA-534 > SZUA-534. The sequence goes on along the minus strand of QKGS01000075.1, from coordinate 10,195 downwards.
ATTTGTTTCAAAAGGATAAAAAAAAGCGCTTTAAAAAAACCAAAAAAAAGAAAAAAATAAAGAGCGAAGAGAAGAAGCCGAAGCCTTGTGGTTGTTAAACCCTAATTATGCGTTAGGAAGGCACTGGTTACTAATTGATTAATGTCAATTTGAAAAACCTAATGCATATGCGGGTTAAATTTAAATATATAAAAAGTATCTTTTCCCATAAAAATATTTACACCCGCCTAGGCATATATTTTGCCTTACAGCCCTTATAAAACGTACAATATACATTTAATAAAGTTTGCATTTTTGCAAACCTTTGCATTAAACATAGCGTATATGAGTATTAATACTCAGGAGGTAAAAACACAGTTGTGATTTTTATCTGTTTTTTTTACCTCCCATGTGTAGGAAATAGAAACATATTAAACCTCACGCTATGGAAACCAAAAATCTACAATTAGCTTTTTATAAGCTTATTACACTAATTTTAGTATTAGGGGTTGTTAATTTGCAGGCAGCCGATTTTACAGTACAAGCCGAAAGCTTTGACCGCGACGGCGGTGGATACAACGATGGCAATGGGGGAGGAGTAGGCAAAGATGCCACACAAATAAACTACGTAAACGCAGGCGATTGGGTTGAGTACGATATAAATGTTACTACTGCCGGTATGTATAAACTTACCTATACCATAGCTACCCCATCGGCCGATGCTGCAATTACTTATCTGTTTGATGGTTATACCATATCGGCCGATGCGGTGTCGGCAACAGGCAGCTGGGCTACATATACCACACTCGATGCTTCGGTGCAGGTTTCGCTTACTGCCGGAGCTCATGTATTAAGGCTCGAAGCCTCGGGAACTAACCCATGGCAGTGGAACCTCGATAAAATTGACTTTACCAAAACCGGCGATATTGTCAATGTTGATGTAGCAGGAATTGAAATATCACCTGTTGAAATATACTTGAACCAGAGTCAGTATTTCAATATGAAATCTGTTATTACACCATCTAACGCTACCGATAAAACTATAAACTGGAGTTCGGCCGATACTGATATTGCAACTGTAACACCGACAGGTAAAATAACAGGAGTATCAAAAGGTTCTGTTAAAGTTTATGCCCAAACTAATAATGGCGGATTTAAAGATTCTGTAACAGTTAATGTATTTGACAATACTGATGTTATAACAATTGAAGCTGAGAACTTTACTGCCACCGGAGGGGTTGCATACACTGCCGATTTAGGGGTGAAAGTAAATGCCGGCACAGGTATTAACTGGGTTAATAATACCGACTGGGCCGAATACTCTGTTACTATTCCATCCGATGGACGTTACCAGATAACTTATTACATTTCTACTCCAAGCGACAATGCCGAGATAACTTCTTATTTGAATGGAAATGAAATATCGGTCGATTTGGTTCCCGAAAATGGAGCGTGGGACAACTATTATCCGCTTGTTGCAGCTAAGGAGGCATTAATCCCTGCCGGTACACACACATTTAAAATTGAAGCAAGTGGTACTAATGCATGGCAGTGGAATATGGAGAGTATTGAACTTATTAAAATAAGCAGCGACCTTACATTTCCGGTTACTTTAGTTGAGTTAGATATTGACTCATACACTATGCTTTCGGGCGATGAGTTACAACTGAATGAAACTGTCAGTCCGGCATATGCTACCAATAAAAATGTAACATGGAACACCGACAACCCATCAGTAGCTACTGTTGTTGATGGCCTGGTAACTGCAGGTACTAAAGGGACAGCGAATATTACAGTTACAACCGAAGATGGCAGTTTAACAGCTACTGCTCAAATAGTTGTAGCCGGGGCTAAAGTAACAGTCTCGCCTGCATCGGTTTCAATTGAAAAAGGGCAAACAACTAACTTATCGGCAACCATATTGCCTAATTCCAATGCCGATACTGTATTGTGGACTTCCGATAATACCAATATTGCTACTGTTGATACGTTTGGCGTAGTAACTGCGGTAGCTGAAGGTACGGTTAAAATTATTGCAACACTTAAAAATGAACAAGTTACTTCCGAATGTATGGTAACAGTAACACACATTAAAGCAAAATTCTCTATTGCACTCGATAACGAAATGAAATATTACGGTACGTATCCATCGGGCGGTACATTAACTGTAACTACAAACTTCAATGCAGGCGAAGGCGAAACTATTAGCACAGCCTTAAAAGGGGTTACATACTTTTTGCGACTGGTTAATACAAACCAACAATGGGCAATTGTGAAAGAAGTTAAGGTTGAAGACCAAAGTGCAGTAGGTAAACAATCGGGCACATCGGTAGCTAACATACCGCTTGCAGGGCTTACTCCTTCATCGGAATTACCCGCAGGGCATGGTTATTTACTATTTATAAGGGTTATGAACACTAACCTCGATTTAAAAGAGATATCGATTTATCCGGTTACTATTGGGCCGGCAGTATCAAGCCCCGATGAGCTTAGTTCCAAAATATTTGCTTACCCCAATCCGGCAACCGACAATGTGTACATAAGCGGTTTGGAAAATGAGTCGTGCAATGTATCTGTTATCAGCTTGAATGGGCAGTTATTAAGCAGCAAATTATTCGATACGGGCGAAGAAAAGATAATGCAAATAGATTATTTACCGTCAGGTTATTACTTACTAAATATTAAAAACGATCGCTTAATGAAAACTATAAAAATTTGTAAGCCATAAGCGTGGGGGACAATTTCCAAATTTAGCATTATGTCCCTTTTTTAATATGCCCTGTCGGTTCTCGGCAGGGCTTTTATTTATGATTAATTTAGTTTTGAAAAACCTAGTGGGGTTAAACTAATAAATGTCGTATCTTTGAATTATATAAGGAAGCATACAGGCAAATAGTAAACGTGAAAAATCATACATTAAATTTGATTCTTCCTGATAATTTTGAAAGTGGGAAATTTGAAATTATAGTTTTACCTGTTGATGAACAGGTAAATAAGAGCAGTCGGAAACCTTCCGATTTTAGAGGCTGTATTTCAAAGGAAAGGGCTTCTGAACTACTCATGAATATTGATGAAATTCGCAAGGAATGGGAAAGAGATATTTTTTATTTGCATTGATACCTGGAATCATAAGTAGCATTAAACCCTAACTATGCATTTAAATTGAGATATTGTAGTTGAATGAAGGATTTTCAAAGCTTTATATGGTTAGTGCTGTAACCATTCGGGTTAAACTCCTGCTCTTTCCGGCAGCTTTTCAAAAAATGCTTTATCAATTTCCGAAGGCCTATCGGCATTGGCATTAATCAGGTATCCCTTTTCGTCAATAATTAAAAAGTGAGGAATAGTTTTTATTTGGTATGTATCAAGAAACAGTTGTATATCATTCACATGATATTGATTATAAGATGTTTCGCTCTTTTTAATAAAATGTCTCCACTGCTCTATATCATCGTCGACCGAAAGGCTTACAAACTCTATATTCTTAGCCTTATATTTTTGTGCCAACTCTTCAAATGCCTCCGACTCCCGTTTGCAAGGTATACACCATGTAGCCCAAACATCAACATAAATATACTTCCCCTTAAAACTGACCCAACTAAAATTTTCTCCATCCGCCGATGCAAAAGTAGAGAGCGATGCTTCCGGCTTCGATTGTAATTTCAAATAGTTTCTAAATGGAGTAAGTGCGCGGTCTCTCAATTCTTTATTGGTACACTCCTGTTCAAATAAATTGAACAAATGCTCAGTTCCCTTAAATCCATAATACTTAATGTGCGATTTTAATACACTGAACATTATATAGTTACGAACATCATTTGTATTTATTCGCTCTGTGCAAAACTTCATTTTCACGTAAGTGTGTTCCAATGGGGTATAGTTCAGGTTGTTACTTTCGTGAAAATGGCGAAACGTGTAATAGTCGAGCATTGTATTCAAATACATTCTGTAATCGAACAACTCTATTAAACTATAATCGTTAGGTGTAATATTATTTTCAAACTTAAAATAATCATCGGGCAAAGATGTATAATAACTACTCTGAACAGGGTATTCATAAAGCCTGGTTGCCCTCTCGTACTTAATAGCTGCGTGCTCCATTTCCCTGAAGGTGATATATATATTTTTATTGTTGTTAAGCAATTCGTCGAGAAATATTTTTTGAACAACATAAGTTGAGTCAACTATTCGTTTAAATTCAACCGGCTTATATTCATACAAATGCAATTCGGGAATTCCCAATTTGAGCATAAGTAAATGCTTGTTTTTTAAATAGTTATTCTCAATGCTCCCCTTTCCTTCAAAAGATATAGAATTAAAAATATCGTTGCCCGAAAATGTGACAGATAAATTATTTTTAGGCGAAATAAAAATAGTTATCCCCTTGTTTTTATAAACCAAACGGGCATATTGAGGATACTCTATCGGTAAGTTAAACTCAAAACTCCCGTCGGCTCTTATTATAGAGGTGTCAATATATTTATTGCAATAGAAATATATATACGAAGTAGTATCATTTTTTACAGAACCATAAATATTCGTATTAGGTTTGCCACTTTTGCTCTTGTTTTCCGAATCGTCGAAACTAAGGTCGGGAGTATGAGCTTTAAAATGTTTTTTCGATATGGTTTTAGTTCCACTATTATGTTCACAACCTATAATTAATGTTGCAAAAAGTATTGTAAATATGTATGTTATGGTTTTCACACGAGTATAATTTGGTTCAACACTTGTTTTTTAATTTTGTTAATTAATGCAATGTGAAAATTACTACAACAATGTTAATTTTGCAATCGAAACTTTTGAACCAATACAAATGACAGAAGCAATATATAAATGGGGGCATACACGCCGATATAACGATTTTCCGAATTATATAAAAAAAACCTACGGCAGCAGAGTTCAAAAAATATCGATAAACGTTGGTTTCTCATGCCCCAACCGCGATGGTTCAAAAGGTACAGGCGGGTGTATATACTGCGACAACAGTTCATTTAAACCCGGATACTGCGAGCCCGAGCTGTCGGTTACTGAGCAAATAAACAAAGGGATAGCTTTTTTTGAAGATAAATATCCCGAAATGCGATACATGGCTTATTTTCAGAGCTATACTAATACTTATGCTCCCGTAGCCCATTTGCAAAAACTATATAACAAAGCCCTGGAACACAATAAAATAATAGGGCTTATAGTGGGAACGCGCCCCGATTGTATTAATAGAGAGATAGTTGAAATGCTTGCCGATATAAATAAAAGCTATCCGGTTACAATTGAGTTTGGGGTTGAAAGTACACACAATCCGACATTGGAAGAGATAAACCGCTGCCATACTTACAACGATACAGTTGAGGCAATAATGCTTTGTGCCGAATATGGTATAAAAACAGGAGTTCACCTAATACTTGGGTTGCCCGGCGAAAGTGAACAAATAATGTTAGACCATGCACGTAAAATATCGGAACTGCCTGTTCATACTATTAAGCTACATCAGTTGCAGGTTACCAAAAATACCATTCTTGCAAAACGATATGCCGAAAACCCCGAATATGTTAAGCTGTTTGCATTTAGCGATTTTTTACCTTTAATAGTAAAATTTGTTGAAATACTGAACCCCGATATTATTATTGAACGGTTTGTAAGTACTGTGCCTCACGATAAACTTATAGCACCAAAGTGGGACAGAATGAAAAATTTTCATGTGGTGGCAGCAATTGAAAAAGAGCTGGAAAGGTTAAATACATGGCAGGGGAAATATTGGAGAAGGAACATTTAAAAAAAGGTACTACTGCATTTTTATTGGAAGATTTTTTATTTGTTCACCTAAAATATGCTTCGGTTTTTAGTAGGCAGTACCTCAGCCGCCATTAGCGGCATAACCAATTATCTAACGAGAGAATGAGTTCAGAAAAGGAAAAGTACTTTTGTAATAAAACAGGTAATGTTCAGACCTTACCACACATTGGTGCTTTGAGCCCTATCGGCAGTAGCCAGTCCGCAGAATACAGTTTTACTGAATACTGCGGACTGTAACTATAATAACAAATACCCCTATTAAATAACAGGCAATGTTACAATAACAACTGTCCCCTTATTAACCTTCGATTCAATATTAATAGTTCCCTTATGTTCCTGAACAATAGTATGAGCAATAGACAAGCCCAACCCCGTACCACTACCGGCAGGTTTGGTAGTAAAAAAAGGGTCAAGTACTTTTGGCAATACTTCGTCAGTAATACCACTCCCTGAATCGGCAATGGCTATTGAAGCGTTTTTATCCTTTACCATTGATTCTATTGTAATAGCCCCTTTTGACTCTATTGCCTGAATTGCATTTATTATAATATTGGTAAACATAGTGTGTAAAGCAGCAATATTACCAACAGTATAAATATTTACTGGCGAATACTTTTTTGTTACACTAATGCGGTCTCGCAGTTTACTTTCAAGCATTAATATGCAGTTATCGAGTATATCGTGTATATAGCAGTCTTCAATAAACTTATCGGTATTGTTGCTGAACTGGTTTAGCCCCTTAACAATTTTTGCAGCTCGTTCAGTACCCTCTTTTATTGCTTCAATAAAAATAGCAATCTCATTTTCATTCAGCATATTATGCTTTTTCAAATAACGCTCCAACCCAATATATCCACCGGTAATATAATTGAGCGGATTATTTATCTCGTGCGATACACCCGCCGTAAGAATACCAAGTGAAGCCATTTTTTCTGACTGAATAAGCTGGTTCTGTGTCTCTTTTAAGTGTTGAAGAGTATTATTCAACTCTTCATTTTGTTCTTTTATAGTAATGTTTTTATCGTGTAACTCTTCGTTGGTTGCTTTCAGCTCTTCATTTATAACCTGTAGTTCGTCGTTAGCAAATTGGAGTTCACGGGTTTTTGCACCTATTATATCTTCAAGGTTAGCTTTATGCATTTCTAACTGCAGGCGTGCCAATTTGGTTTCTGTAATGTCTCTGCCCTCGGGTATCAAATAAATAATATCCCCATTGTTATCATATACCGGCTTTATAGTAAAATCAACATGAATTTTATTCCCGTTTTTGTCGAGGTGAAAAGTTTCCAAACGTACAGTTTCACCCTCTGCTGCTTTTGAAATAGAGTAAATAATGCGGGCTCTCTCCTCGACGGAGTGTTTCCACCATTTGGTATCGGCAAATAGTTGTCCTTTATATTCGTCGGTTTCGTATCCTACAAATTGGCATGCGGTAGAATTGGCTTCAAGCACCCTTCCGGTTTTATCTAGTAGCCCTATAAACGAAAATGTTTGATCAAATATTCCTTTAAACTTTTGTTCGCTATGTAAACGCAGATTTAACTCCGACCTTATTATGCGCGAGTGTATTGAAAATATGAGTACGGGTATAAATAATACACTAAATATTTGTTCAAATTCCTCAGCACTTTTTAACACTCTCATATAATCGAGAATATTTATTGTTGAAATTATAAAAAGTATAACAAATGCTAAGATTAATAATGAAATGTGAGAAATTCTATTTCTGAAAAAGCGAAAAAACACAACTATTGCGGCAACCATTACAGTAACAGCCGACAATATATTTAATAATATTATTATGTGTGTTTCCATTACAATTCCCGCTTAATAATACCAATTAATAAAAGTATGCAGCCAATAGTAAATGACAAATGCTCTGCAATATTAAAACCGGAAGAAAATATAAATGATTCGAGTATGGTAGACAGCTTTGAAAATAATATTGCAGCTATTCCCCAAAACCAATAGGTTTTTATATAATCAGTACTTCGCCTAATAAGTACTATAAGGTATATAACCAACAGAGAGCTAACTAAAAAATCGAATATTTCACTGAAATTGAGCATTACATAAAGGTTAAATACAAGTGAAAAGATACAAAAAAGAGATGGGTTTTTTGTGAGTGTTTTTAATAAAAAACGCAAAACATATTTGTGTTTGAATAATATATCCTATATTTGTATATATCGTAATACAATATATATATATAAATCATGATATCAAAAGAACTATTAAAAGGAGTTTTAAAGCCGGTAATTCTAAAAGTATTAGAAGAGAACGGACGAATGTACGGTTACGAAATAACTCAAACCGTGGAACAAATAACCAAAGGGAAGGTAAAGCTTTCATATGGCGCACTATATCCTATTTTACATAAGCTTGAAAAGGATGGAACTCTAAGCACCGATACCGAAATGGTAAACAACCGTGCAAGAGTATACTACAGCCTGACACCGCAAGGGAAAACGGTGGTTCAGGAGAAGATTGAAGAACTTGAAGAGTTTGTAAGCACCATACAAATACTTCTGAAGCCAAATTTAGGGTTGCAGTTCTGTTAAGTTCAAGGTTATAAGTTCATTTTAACCTACTACTTATAACGGCTTTAATACAATTTTACGGGTGAAATATTCACCCCTCTGTCTGTCGACATCTCCCCTAGAAAGGGGAGAAAGCATTGAAGAAAAATTTAATCATTGATTCTTTCCCTTTAAGGGAAAGTCCCGATAGGGGAAAGGGTAAATGAATTATATCACTGTTAAATTAATTAAAGCAATAGAACCTAAAACTCATACCCTATAACCTATACGACATGGATTTAACTAAGGATCAAATACAGTATTTAGAAAATTTTATAGACAAAAGCGGTATAAATTACTCACACCTGCGCGATGATTTGCTTGACCATATGTGTTGCGACATAGAATACCGTATGGAAAGTGGAGAGTCGTTTAAAGATGCTTTTGACAATGTGCTTTTGGATTGTTCCATGAGTCATCTTGCTCATTTGCAGAAGCAAACTTTATTACTAACAAATAAATTTTATTCCGCTATGAAAAAAATTGTTCAAATTTTTGGTGTGTTAGTACCACTAATTATCACCGCAGGCGCAATGGCTAAAGTTTACCATTGGCCCGGAGCAGCAGCACTGCTTGTATTAGGTTTTCTATTTCTTAACTTTTTGCTTATTCCGGCATTATCGGTAGTAAGTTATACCGAATTTAACGACAAGAAGTACCTCACTCCACACATTACTGTTGGTATAAGTGCTTTCATACTTTCGTTTGGCTTGCTGTTTAAAATAATGCATTGGCCCGGAGCTAATATTTTACTACTTGCAGGAGGAGTATTACTTCTTCTTAATATTCCGTTCCTGCTCATTTCTGTAAAGAGAAAGCTACAGCCGGAAAGCATAATAATTCCTGCTATTATTGGAATAATAGCTCTATTAACCGGATTGCAATGTAAAATGATGCATTGGCCCGGAGCTTCGTGGATAATTGTAGGTAGTCTTGTGTATATAAATGTATTTTTAGTACCTAAGTACATTCTTAGTAAAAGTTGTACGCCTGCCCGTTCATTGTTTGTTATAGTTGTATCAATATGGATAACTATTGGAAGTATGATGTCGTTCTATAATACCAACAAAAACTGCGATTCGTATTATACTGCACAAGCTGAAAAACTGAATGCCGATAATGAAAAGTATTCGGCTTTACTTACAAAATCTTATTCTGATTCAACAAATGCTGAAGCTATAGAATCATTTATAAGTTCATACAATAATGTTGACTATTATTTGAGTAAAAATTCCAGAGAAAGAGGTCATGCTATAGTACCAAATGATTTGGAATTATTAGAGTTATACAATAATTACATTTCTGAATATGAAAAGGTTCAGGAAGTCACCGGGGGAAAATCAAACTTATATAAGCTTGATAAAGGAGTTCCTATGAATTATATCCATTTGTATAGCAATGTTCTGCTTTTACACCAGAATGAGATTATTAAATTAATTAACCAACTGTCAACCCAAAAGGGAGAACTTAAATAATACAGCCATGACTAAAAAGATTAAAATATTAGCAATTATATCAGCAAATACCGTATTTGCAGGAGCTCTATGTAAGGTTTATCATTTGCCGTTAGCAGGCATACTTTTACTACTGGGAATACTTATCTGTATCGGATTATTTATTCCTGCAGTAAACTCGTATATATTAAAAAAACAGAAAACTCTGTTTCCGCTTGTTCTTATAGGGTCAATAGCAATAACTATCAGCCTAATAAGTGCCGCATTTTCGGTAAACCGTTGGCCTTACAGAGATATTGCTGTACTTATAGGAGTTTTTGTTCCGCTGATTTTGTTTTTGCCTGCGGCAATTTATTACTACTCTAAATCAGGTTTGATAAATCTTAAGCA
>QKGS01000065.1 GCA_003250355.1 Bacteroidota bacterium | reverse complement strand
GAAAAGCAGGTATGATTTTCTCGAAAGTCCGGTATTGTTCAGATAATTATATGCGTCAATAATATTAACCTGCGATGCTGCACTGGCTGCTTCTAATTTGCTTTGCGAGAAATCAGTACTTGTGCTGTGGGTTGTCATGGTGTGGTATCCGGCACTTTCATTCACAACTCCATTGGTCTTGCTTTGGTATGAATATTTCCATCCGGTACTTGTTTTATCGGCAACAGCATTGTGGTAAAGCGAGCGAACCATTTCGCCTTCAATATAGTACTCAAGTTCAAAAGGGCTTTTCCAATATACGCCTATACGAAAGTATGATGCGCTCCATCTTCTGTTTCCATCTTTATACCAGCTCCCATTGTCTTTGGGTTGATAGTCTTGAAAAGGTTCTCTTATAAAAGTGTGATGACTCAAATGTAGTTGTGTATTCCACCATTCGTATCCGGCTCTGTCGGTGCCAAATGCCTCCAGAACATCAATCTCCTGTGTTTGGTCAAGTGTTATCATCCAAAAATCACTTGCCATAGGTATCTCATTCATTTTAGCCCTTATTTCGGCAAATACCGGATATACTATAGTGTCAAAATACGAAGGAATACTATCCTGGAAAAACTAACATTTGTATTGTGCTGAAAAACAACTACATAATGTGCTTTATGTATCATTGTTGTATAATAGCAGTATAATGAATGTATAATTCACTGCTAAATTTGAAGAAGTCAGCCCTTGAGGGTATAGTAGTCAAGCTAAGACTTTTTCTAATTTTGGGTTTTATTAGTAATAAAAGTCTTTAATAACTTTTCTTGAAAGGTAAAAATTAAATATCATTTGTTAAATGATGACATAAGATGAACATATAGGTTTTTGGTTATCTCAAGCTGAAGATGATTGGGCTGCAGTAGACACTCTTTTTAAAGGAAAAAACTACTTGCAGTCTTTATTCTTTACCCACTTGGTGATTGAGAAAATATGCAAAGCTTTGTGGATTAAGCATAATCAAGAAAACGTGCCTCCCCGACACATAACTTGATACATTTAATGTCTGCAACACCGATTAAACTTGATGACGAAAAAAGTGAATTTTTATTATATCTCAATAGGTTTCAGTTAGAAGGGAGATATCCTGATTATATGACCAAGATGCATAATATCTGTAATAAAGAGTTTACTGCAGAAATGATTGAAAAAACAAACTTATTAAAATCATGGTTACTGAGAAAGTGCAATAAAAACAGCTAGATTATTTATAAATGATTGTCAATCTAGCGGATTAACATTTAAAAAAGTACTTCTTTTTGGTTCGGCAGCAAAAGATATGACACATGAATGGTCTGATATTGATTTACTATTAATTTCTGACCAATTTAATGATAACGTATTTGATAATTTAAAGCTTTATTCAAAAATCAATCTTAAGTATCCTGAAATTGAAACTCATCCATATCCGTCAAGTTATTATAACTCAGGAGATGCTTTCATTAACAAGATTAGCAAAGAAGGAATCGAGATAGCTTGCACCTAACGGTAATGGTTGGATAATCTTTGTAATATTGTGTGTAATCTTAGTTCATAATAGCTCAATTCACTCTCAAGAATGTATACAAAAAACAAAATCGCACCACATTCTTGTTTAATTCATACTTAAATATTTATTTTGTTTATAAATTTTGAAGTAAATATTGTCAGTTATGAATGCAATAGAACATACCGACCTGAGTAAGCCTATATACGACAAAGTAAAGCAAATGATACTGTCAAATGAGCTTAAGCCCGGCGAAAAAATAGTGCAGGAGAAAATTGCCAAGCAGCTTGGAGTTAGTCGTACACCATTGCATAAAGCTCTTCAGCAACTTGAGTTCGATTATTTTGTTGAGAGTATTCCGCGCAGAGGGATGTATGTTCGCAAAACAGACATTAAAGAATTAATAGATGTATTTGATACCCGCGAAGGGCTTGAAACTATTGCCGTAAGGTTAGCTATTGAAAATAACCCGCACGAGCTGGCTTATGAACTTAGAACGTTATTTAAACCATTTGAAAGCAGTATAAACTCAATTAATATGGAAGCTTATGCCTATGCCGACGACCAGTTTCATAAACTTTTGGTAAAGTACTCAGGGAACGATATTTTAAACAGATTATACATATTTGGAAATATTAATTCAATGGTTGTTCAAACAGGTTTGCTACGCTCGCCTGCCGAAACCTACAAAGAACATATTGATATTATTGAAGCAATAGAAAAACAAAATACCGAACTGGCCGAAGTACTTGTTAAAAACCACATTCGCTTGTCGCGTAATATTCTTGCAATGCAGTTAGTGAATGAAGATTAATAACTTTTATTCTATTGCCGGCGAACGATACTTTTTATGTTAATGCGGTTATTGTATAACACTTTAAGGTGTTTGTAAATTCAAGTTATTTGGTTTAGATATACTCTTATTTCAAAATTTAATTTGTTTGACATTATCACAAGAACAACAGTAAAATTATTGCTATATTTGCAGATTATTTAGTAAATAAGCGATGGGGCATAATTTTATAGCAGGGAAGTTACTTTCTAAAATCAATAATCCGAATGACCTTAAGAAACTAGCGGTAACAGAACTTGCCGACTTGAGCGATGAGCTGCGTCAATATATTATTGATGTAGTGTGTGAACTTCCCGGGCATTTTGGCGCAAGCCTTGGTGTAGTTGAGCTAACCGTTGCTTTACATTATGCTTTTAATACCCCATACGACCAAATAGTTTGGGATGTTGGCCATCAGGCTTATGCTCATAAAATATTAACTGAACGCCGTGATAAATTCCATACACAAAGGCTTTTGAATGGGCTTAGTGGCTTTCCCAACAGAGCTGAAAGTAAGTATGATGCATTTGGTACGGGGCATTCCTCAACATCAATTTCGGCGGCATTAGGATTATCAATGGCTTCAAAGCTTAAAGGTGAAACCGACCGTCATGTAGTTGCTGTAATTGGCGATGGTGCACTAACAGGTGGAATGGCATTCGAAGGGTTAAATAATGCAGGTGTTCAGAATTCAAACCTTTTGGTTATACTGAACGATAATGAAATGGCAATTGATGAAAATGTTGGAGCATTTAAAGAATATTTGGTCGATATAACTACCTCAAGAACATACAACAAGCTAAAAGATGAGGTTTGGAATATTACAGGAAGGTTGAAAAAATTTGGACCTAATACGCAGGGGTTAATACAAAGTATCGATAACGGCTTAAAAGCTATATTGTTAAAACAGGGCAACTTGTTTGAGGCTATGAACTTTCGCTATTTTGGACCTATTGATGGTCATGATGTTGAATATATGACAAGGGTATTAGGCGATTTAAAAAATATTCAGGGGCCTAAGCTTCTTCATGTAAAAACAGTAAAAGGGAAGGGGTTCAAACAAGCAGAAGCAAACCAAACCAAATGGCATGCTCCGGGGCATTTCGATAAGAAAACAGGTGAAATAATTAAGCCCGATATTGATAAACCATTACCTCCAAAATTTCAGGATGTATTTGGTAAAACTATACTTGAGCTTGCTCAAAAAAATGATAAAATATTGGGAATAACACCTGCCATGCCATCGGGATGTAGTTTAAATATTATGATGCGCGCAATGCCTGAGCGTACTTTTGATGTTGGTATTGCCGAACAGCATGCTGTTACTTTTTCGGCCGGGCTTGCAGCCGAAGGTTTTATCCCTTTCTGCAATATTTACTCAAGTTTTATGCAGCGGGCATACGATCAGGTAATTCACGATGTGGCTTTACAAAATCTGAATGTTGTATTTTGTCTCGACCGCGGAGGCTTGGTTGGTGAAGATGGTGCTACACATCACGGAGCATATGATTTGGCTTTTATGCGCACGGTGCCAAATTTAATTGTATCAGCACCAATGAACGAGGTTGAGCTTAGAAATATTATGTATACTGCTCAGGCAAATATGTATGGCCCGTTCTCAATTAGATATCCAAGAGGGCGTGGTAATATTGCCGATTGGGAAAAAGATTTTGAACTAATTCCAATTGGAAAAGCAAGAACAATTCGAGCAGGTAACGATATAGCAGTACTTACAATTGGCAATACAGGTATGTTTGTGGAAGATATAAGAGTACTGCTTGAACAATCAGGGGTAAATTATGCCCATTACGATATGCGTTTCCTAAAACCTATTGATGAAGATTTGCTTCATGAGGTATTTAAGAAATTTACCAATATTATTACTATCGAAGACGGTACTATTAACGGAGGATTAGGCAGTGCAGTTGCCGAATTTATGGTCGACAACAATTATTCCGCAAACATTAAGCGAATGGGGATACCCGACCGTTTTATTGAACATGGTACCCCTATGCAGCTTTATGCTATTTGTGGTTTCGACCCCGATAGTATTTTTAGGGAAATAATTTCGTTGGTTAATTCAAAGACTACAATAAAAGGTAAGGTATCGTACTGAACAATCATATAAAACACAAAGAAGCTGCAAAAACTTCAGATTAGTCACGGGGTGAATTGCTAATTATTTGCAATACAGTAATTTGTCGTTTGAGAATTCTAACAAATATATTCACCCCGTGACTTTTTGGACACCTACTTTGTTTTTTAAGTTGATTCTCAAAAGGGATATCCACTTTTCTAGACATCCCCTATTAAACCCTAACCATGCATTTAAATTGAAACACTAACGTTAAATGAAGGATTCATAAAGCTTTATAGAGTCTGTGTTGTTAACCCTTCGGGTTCAACCCGCTATAATGCGTTGCATTAGAAAGATACTGGTTACTAATTGAGTAACGTTAATTTTAAAAACTAATGCATAATGCGGGTTAAATTACTTCTTATGAGCCCCGTCGCAATGAGGTTTATTTTTCGATTTCCCGCATTTGCATAAATATGTTTTACCTGAGTGTGGTATTAACTCTCCATTAACACCTTTAAGTGAAAATGTCCCCTCAACAACAAACGGGCCATTAGGAATTACTGTTATCTTATTTTCCATTTTTCTATTTTATTAGGTTTGCAATAAATAATAAGCATTTGTGCTTTATTAAATACAAATAACTCTATAAAAAGTTTTCGTTTGGAGTGTCGGGAAAAAAACCTTTTTTAGTATGAGTTCCATCGCAGTGAGGCATATTCTTTGACATTCCGCATCTACATAGCGAAGTTATATTTTTTATTTCCTGCTCTTTGCCGCTGTCGTATATCAATTTAAAACTACCCTCAACAAGAATAGGGCCGTTTTTCATTATTGAAATTGTGAGTGTATCAGTAGCTTCACTTTGTTCACTCGGCTCGTTAGCTTCATTAGTTGTTGTGTTGCCAACATTGTCTTTGTATGTTAGGGCATCGGTAGGGCATCGGTCTACAATATCAATTATTTCCTGTGTAGTAGCCTTCGATAGGTCTATCCACGGCCTTTTGGCAGGGTCAAATACCTTGCGTAACTCCCTGAAACAAATGCCGGCATGAATACATTCCGCAGGTTTCCAGTAAACCGTAATATCATCGTTTGAGTATGTTCTGTTTCTATTGTCCATATAATTTCTGTTTAAGTATTTAACATTGTAAATACAAAAAAGTTGAATTAGTTTTTACTTTTTAAATATTAAAATGCTGCAAGCAGTAAGTTTATATCCTGATAAGGCAACGAAAATTTTGATCCTACACTTTCTTTTGTAAGTATCCCGTTCAGTAAATATATACCCGACCGTAATCCGGGGCGTCCCTTTATTAATTTATTTATACTGCCGGCTTCGCATACATCCATTAGTATTTGCCCTAAAATATTACTTAGAGCATATGTGGCTGTTCGTGCTACTCGCGAAGGTATGTTTGGTACACAGTAGTGTATTACACCGTGACTCATGTAAGTAGGCTCTCTAAAGCAGGTAACTCTCGATGTTTCAAAACAGCTTCCGTATTCTATTGAAAGGTCAATAATTATAGAATGGGGTTTCATGTTTTTAACCGCCTCTTCTGTTACCATAAAATTGCAATCTTCGCCAATTGGTATTGCGCCAATTACAACATCGGCGTATTTAAGAGCTTTGTTAAGTATTCTGGGTTGCAATACCGATGTGTAAATACGGTTGCCAAGTTTCTCTTGTAAGTTTCTAAGGCGGGGCATCGATTTGTCAAATACTTTAACTGTTGCCCCTAGTCCCAATGCAGTTTTTACCGCATATTCGCCCGCAGTTCCTGCTCCAAGTACAACAATGTCGGTAGGAGCTATGCCACTTATTCCTCCCAGCATTTCGCCTTTGCCATTATGTGCATTGCTCAAGTATTCGGCTGCTATCAGAATAGAGGTAGTACCCGATATTTCGCTCATGCTCTCAATTATGGGGAATGTCTCATTTTTATAATCCATAAAGAATTCGTAGCCGATAGCTGTTATTCTTTTGGCTTGTAGTTTAATTAGGTATTCGCGACTTTGGGTACCCAATTGAAACATACTTAGTACTGTTTGTTTCCCTTTCAGAAGGTCTATCTCTTCAATGGAGAGTGGTGCTACTTTTGCTATTATGTCGGCCTGGTATAGAATCGATTTGTCAGATACTATTGTGCCTCCAAGCTCGCTGTACATTATATCGGTAAAGTTTGACCTTATACCGGCACCCGATTCAATTATTACCTCGTGGCCTCTATTCACCAAAAGTTCCACTGCGTGAGGAGCAAGAGCTACCCTGTTTTCTGTACTTATTGATTCTTTGGGAATTGCTATTCTGAGCTGCTTTTTATCTGTTTCTATATCAAGCATCTCTTCCTGAGGCAAAAGGCTTTTGCCAAATGAAAAAACAGGATTGTCGGAACCGGTATTCATAACCAAACTTTATTAGATGTACGAAGTTAGTCTAAAATGTATTAAATAACAATGATGTATATTGTTAAAGGCAGGGTTTTTATTTTTATGTGTAGCACTTCATTAATAAATCAGAAAGAGAAGGAAAATAATTGACTTAAAACAGGTATTAATATGATTGATGATGGGTTTTGTGTCGGGTAAATCGCATTGTTACGATACCTGCAATGGCTTTTAATTCATGTCTTTGTGGGTTTTTTCGAAAGGGTATAATCGTATCCTTATTAATGTAGTGTTAACGTTTTGCTAACGGAAAATATTTGTTCGGTAAAATGTTTTCTAATACATTTGTGTAAGTTAATTGATACATAAATAGTCGATTAACTATAGATTTAAGATTAAATGTTTTTTGGGCTAAATTTGGTTTAAGGGTTAAGACTCGCTTTGGGCTTAACCCTTTTTTATTTTAAAAGAATTATTTCTTTTCAATAATTTTAACAACCTCTTCAAACAGCCTCTCTTTTTCAACCGGCACAACACCTACTTTTTCACATACCAAGCCACCGGCAGTATTCGATATTGCAGCAACAAGTTTTGGTTCAACACCTGCAGCAAGGCAGCAGGCGGCTACGCTAATAACAGTATCGCCGGCACCTGACACATCGGCAATGTCGCGAATATGAGCCGGTATTCGGTAATAGCCGGTTGTGTTAGTTATAAATACTCCAAGCTCCGAAAGTGTTACCATTATATATTCTGCATTTAAGTTGGCTTGTAGTATTGCAGTAGCTTCGGCTAAGGCGTCAAAGTCGCCTTTGGGTATATCTTTATTTAATCCCTCGCATATTTCTTTAAAATTAGGCTTAAACAAGGTTACACCTTTATATGCGTTGAAATTTCTTTTTTTGGGGTCTACTAATGTTGGAATATTGCGTTGTTTTGCCTTAGCAACAACATGCTCTATTATTGCGGGCGTAATATTTCCTTTATCGTAATCTTCAAATATAATAGCCTGAAAATCTATTTTGTCAAACAGTTTGTCGATATGACTTATGAATTGTAATTCCAACTCCGACGAAAGGGATTCTGATACTTCATCGTCAACACGAAGCAAATGCTGGTCGTTGCTTATTATTCTTGTTTTAACTGTGGTTTTTCGGGAGTCGGATACCAAAATACCATCTTCGGTCATTTGGCGATTTTGTAATAACAACTTGAATATATCTCCTTTTTCGTCATTGCCTATAACTGCACACATTACAGGTTTTGCCCCTAATGCCCTGATATTTAATCCAACATTAGCTGCTCCGCCTAGTCGATTCTCGCGTTTTTTTACAGCAATAATTGGAACGGGAGCCTCAGGCGATATGCGGTCAACACTCCCCCAAAGGTATGCGTCAATCATTACATCGCCTATTATTAGTACCGATGTATTATTAAATGTTTCAAAAGCTTTTTCTAATTGTTCTTTAGTCATTGTGCAGTAAAAAATATTTGTGTGGCAAACCTACATAAATATTTTTTTATTTAAAATCGAAAACCGTATGGGATAGTTATTACTATTTGGCTACCCTCCGGATTATCGGCAGTACCAATATCGGTATATTCAGTGGTAATTTTATTTGTGTTGTGTTTGTTATAATAATTAACAATGTGCTTCATTGCAGTAGTGCTTGTTGATATGTTGCTTTTTAGTTTCTCAACATCTCGATATATTCCGTCGTCTTTTATTGATAGTATTAAGTCTTCATTATCGTTTTTGTCAATCTTTATTTCAATATTACCACCGCTTAGCTTGGTTAATACGCCTTTTTTCAATGCCGCTTCAACATAACAAAATAAGCACATTTTGGGTACAAGAGCCGATATATTAACTTGCGGAGAAATAATTATGTGGTAGTTAAATTGTTCCTTAAATCGAAACTTTTCGAGATGTAAATAGTTTTTTACAAATGTGAGTTCGTCTTCCAGATTTCTGTAAAACTCTTCCATTTCAACTATCGACTGGCGCATGAGCTTTGAGAAAACTCCAAGATTATGATATGCATTCTTTTTGTCGCCTGTATTAACTGAAAATGAAATTGAATTTAGTGCATTGAATATAAAATGAGGGTCGAGCTGGTTTTTCATTAACTCTATTTGAAGTTGAAGTATCTCTTCCTCTTCTGTTTTACTGAAAACTTTCGAAGCTATTATTTTTTTATATAGTATTAGTGTAAAAGTTATAAATGCAACTGTAATAAAGTTCCATATATGCAATACTAATTTGGCTGAGTTATTATATGGTGTAATATATTGATTGTTTATAAAAATAAAATAGCCGGCTAAATATAGTGCCGAAAAAACAAGAAGTGGTATAAGATAATTTTTATATTTCTGTATCACTATTTCATAGTTCAATATTGCATTGTAAAGATATTTAAATATACTTTAAGCTCAAATACAAATAAATGTGTTGAATAAAAGAGGCGATAAATTTTAAAAGAGTACTTTTGCAATTTGGTAATTTTTAAAATGGATTTTGATTTTTTTGAACTGGATAATGGCATAAGGCTTATTCATAAGCAGGTTAAAGGTAGTGTATCGCATTTGGGAGTGATAATGAATACCGGTTCGCGCGACGAAAGGGCAGACCAACATGGAATGGCTCATTTTGTTGAGCATCTTATTTTTAAGGGAACTGCTAAGCGAAAGGCGTATCACGTAATTAGTCGCCTCGAAGATGTTGGTGGTGAGATAGATGCCTACACTACTAAGGAGGAAACCTGCATTTACGCTGCATTTTTAAATGAGTATTACGAGCGTACTGTTGAGCTGTTTGCCGATATTATTTTCAATTCAACATACCCCGATAAAGAGTTAAAAAAAGAGAAAGAGGTAATTCTCGACGAAATAAACTCATACAAAGACAGCCCTGCCGAATTAATTTTCGACGATTTTGAGGAACAGATATTCTCAGGATATGCTCTCGGGCGAAATATTTTGGGAACACCTAAACTTTTAAAGGGTTTTACCCGAACCGATGTTTTGAATTTTGTTGAGGAGCAATATCATACAAATCAGTTGGTTGTATGTTCGGTTGGCGATATGCCGTTTAAAAAGTTGGTGAGCTATGTCGACAAACATTTTGGAAAGATAACTACACATACTAAACCCAAAAGGAGAGAGGTTATAGATGGGTACAAACCTCAGGATATTTTTTTAAAAAAGAAGACACACCAATCGCACTGTATAATTGGAGGCAGAGCACCCTCTATTTCCGATAAGCAACGTTTGCCGCTTGAGCTGTTGAATAATTTGCTGGGTGGGCCGGGTATGAATTCAAGGCTGAATATGGCATTGCGTGAGCGTCGCGGATTTACATACAACATAGAATCGTTTTATACACCATATACCGACACCGGAATTTTGGGTATATATTTTGGAACAGATAAAGAAAAAGTTGAAAAGTGTTTTTCAATTATTGCTAAGGAATTGAAAATATTGCGCGAAAAGCCTCTTGGAGCATTGCAATTGCATAGGGCTCAAAAACAGCTTATAGGCAATTTGGCTATATCGTCAGAAAATTTATCGGGGTTAATGCTAAGTATTGGCAGAAGCTACCTGCTTTTTAATAAAGTTGATTCACTGAAAACAGTATTTGAGAAAATCGAAAATTTGTCGGCTAAGCAAATACAAGATGCGGCCAATGAATACCTTTCTGTCGATGTAATGTCGAAGCTAATTTACAGTTAGTTTATTATTTTATATTTTTGCATCACGTAAATAGTATTTTAAAAGTAAAAAAGAAGCAATAAACATATAAACAAATGAATGTATTAATATTAGGGTCAGGAGGACGCGAGCATACTTTTGCATGGAAAATAGCTCAGAGTAAAAAGTTAACAAAACTATATATTGCCCCGGGTAATGCCGGAACTAAGGAGGTAGGAACAAATATCAATATTTCAGCAACCGATTTTGACGCTTTAAAACAAAAATGTTTGGAATTAGATATAAACCTGATTATAGTTGGCCCCGAAGAACCATTGGTTAAAGGGGTTCGTAATTATTTTGAAGCCGACTCCGATATTCAACATATACCTGTTATAGGTCCCGATAAAGTGGGAGCGCAACTTGAAGGGAGTAAGGAGTTTTCAAAAAAATTCATGATTAAATACGGTATTCCAACTGCGGCTTATGAAAGCTTTACAAATGAGACATATAACGAAGCCTGCAAGTTTTTAGAAACACTTGAGGCTCCATATGTTTTGAAAGCCGACGGTCTTGCTGCCGGAAAAGGTGTTTTAATTATCAATAATCTGGATGAAGCAAAAGAGTCGTTGAAAGTAATGCTTAACGGTCAGTTTGGCGAAGCTTCGAGCAAGGTTGTTATTGAGGAGTATTTAGATGGAATTGAGGTTTCGTATTTTGTAATCACCGACGGCGATAATTATGTACTATTGCCCGAAGCAAAAGATTATAAGCGAATAGGGGTAAATGATACAGGGTTAAACACCGGAGGTATGGGTGCAGTATCGCCTGTTCCGTTTGCCGACGAAGTATTTAAGAATAAGGTAATAAAGCAAATAATAGACCCAACCGTAAAAGGGCTGAAATCTGAGGGTATTGACTATAAGGGCTTTATATTCTTTGGCCTTACCAATGTTAAGGGAGAGCCTAAAGTAATAGAGTACAACGTTCGTATGGGCGACCCTGAGACAGAGGTTGTTATTCCTCGTGTTGAATCTGACTTGCTTGAAGTGTTAGCGGCAGTTCCTACAAAAAACATAAACAAAGTTCCATTTTCAGTATCGCCACTAACAGCAACTACGGTAATGATGGTGTCGGGTGGTTATCCTGAAGAGTATGAAAAAGGTAAAGTAATGACCGGATTTGAAAATGTAACAGAGAGCCTGTTGTTTCATGCAGGAACAGCCCAAAAAGGAGATAGTGTGGTTACATCGGGAGGTAGAGTTTTAGCTGTTACTTCGTATGGAGCCAATAAAAATGAAGCTCTGAAAAAATCATATATTAGTGCAGAGAAAATTAATTTTGAAGGGAAATATTACAGAAACGACATAGGTTTCGATTTATAAACTACTACTTATGCTATTGCGATTATTTAAAAGTAACAGCCCAATAATAATTATTCTTTCAACAATTGCCGGTGCAGCGTTATGGATACCGGCATTTGTTGGCAATACCGCTTATTATATCCCAAATATTAAAACTGATACGCCTCTGTTTATATCTCTCTATGAGTTTATAAATGTTTCGCCATTGGTTTTGAAGGGTGTTGCTTTTTTGTTCATATTGTTAATGGCATTTGTTTTAAACCGACTGAATTTCAAATTCATTTTTATAGAAACTAAAACACAATTGCCTACTTTCTTCTTTATTTTACTTTGCTCTACTTTGCCTTTTTATCAAACGTTTCACCCTGCAATGATAGGCTCGCTAGCCTTTTTGTGGGCTGTGTACAAAAGTTTTCCTATTGAAATGGAGCGTAGTAGTATAAAACAATATTATGAGGCAGGTTTTATTTTAGGTATTGGTGGTTTGTTTTATTTGCCTGTCGGAGTTTTTTTATTTATACTTTGGGTAACTCAATTTGTATTCCGCCAGTTTACCCTCAGAGAATGGTTTGCTTCAATTATTGGGTTTTTAACTCCGTTGGTGTTTTATTTTGTAATTCTTTTTCTTACTAACAAAGAATATGTATTTGTTAGTTTTATTAATGATTTTATTTCAACTAACAGAGCCGATATAGTAGTAAAAAATATGTCGCTTATTGGTATTATTTTTATTGCTCTTATATTATTTATAGCTTTTGTTTACTTGGCATCAATTATAGGAGCAAGAAAAATTACTACACGAAAGAATTTTATAATGATGCTTTGGATAATGCTTTACTCTATTATCTCAAAACTTGTATATCCTTTTATCGGAACTGGAATTGTGTTCTTTTTTGCATTCCCGGCATCGGTAATTTTGGCAAAATATTTTGTTGAGTTGCGTAGAAAAATTTATGGAGAAATAGCATTTGCTTTATTGATTGCCGCTTCTGTATATACCTTAATTGTTCAATTATAATTATTTATGATAATAACGTTTAATACCCTTAGCGATATTAATTCTGCTGCTGACGAGTTTTTGAATGCAACCGCAGGTAACAAGCATTTTGCATTTTACGGTAGTATGGGAGCAGGTAAAACAACTTTTATTAAAGCACTTTGCCAAAAGTTAAATGTTATTGACGTAGTAGCAAGCCCTACATTTGCTATTATTAACGAATATCACACCTCTGATAATAACAAAATATTTCATTTCGACTTTTACAGGATAAAAGATATTGAAGAGGTTTATAATATAGGATATGAAGATTATTTTTACAGCAATAACTATTGCTTTCTTGAATGGCCCGAGCTGGTAGAAGAGCTATTGCCAGAGCACGTTACCAAGGTTCGCATTAGTGAAGCAGAAAACGGCACACGAATTATTGAACTTGATGTTGCTGCGAACCGATAACTGCAAACTGTGAACTAAAAACTAAAAACCGAAGCATATTTTAGGTGAATAAATAAAAAATCTTCCACTAAAAATGCAGTATGCCACATTTTATACAATATCGGCAATAATGTCGTTTATTAACCTGTTGAGTGGATACATAGCTTTATGTATATCGAGCAATTGCTCTACAAAGTTGTCTGATTCAATTTCATGTAACGACAACTCCTTTACAGCAATGTAACTTTTATATTTCAGCAGGTCAATATGTTCAAAATCTTTAGGAAAGCCTTTGGGTGCAGTTTTAAGCTTACCCTCTTCGTATAGTTTGCCACATTTGTTTTTAAAATCATTACTGTCAATTATTTCAAGTAATTCTTCGGGTACGTTGTAAAATTCAGTCCGCAAAGCTTTTAGTATGTCCGCCTCGGGCATATATACCCCGCCCCCGGCCATACTAACACCCGAAGGTTCTATATGAATATAAAAACCGGCAAGTTTACTTTTACGTCCGCCAACAGCAATATTTGCCCCAAAGTGAGTTTTATATGGTGTTTTATCTTTCGAAAAGCGAACATCTTTATATATACGATACACACATTCTTTTGCTTCAACACCCGTAAGTGTTGCATCGGTATGTAACAATAGCTGAATTAAATTATTGGTAAAATCGACAAATTCGGAATGTGCCTGTTTATATCGGTTTTTATTCTTATCGAACCATTCTTTATTATTATTTTGCGCCAGTTCTTGCAAAAAAGGTATTATGTTGTTCTTTAGCATGATATTTAAATATTTGAAAAGTTAACTATTTAAAAATATAAAATTTTGACTACAGAAAGTAAAACTTTACAAAAGTACGTAATAATAGTAGCCGGAGGCAGTGGCACTCGTATGGGAAACGATATCCCCAAACAGTTTTTACTTGTTGCCGGAAAACCTGTGCTTATGCATACCATAGAGTGTTTTTACAAATATGATAACAAAATAAACATAGTACTTGTTCTGCCCAAAAGTCAGCAAACATATTGGTCGGTACTTGCAAAAAAGTATAAATTCAACATAAATCACACTATAGTAGATGGTGGCAACGAGCGGTTTCATTCAGTACTAAACGGGCTTGGCGCAATTAAAACTGACAATGCAGTAATAGGTATTCACGATGGGGTACGCCCGCTTGTAAGTATTGAAACTATTGCCCGCACATATAATACAGCTATCGAAGCAGGTTCGGCAATACCGGTTATTGATGTTACCGAATCAATACGAGTTGTTGAGGGCAATATTAGCAAAGCTGTTGACCGCAGCAAATACAAAATGGTACAAACACCACAGGTATTTAAATCGGAAATATTGTTTGCCGCTTACAAACAACCATATTTGGCTCAGTTTACCGACGATGCCGGTGTTGTTGAAAGAGCCGGTAATAGTATAAATTTGGTTGAAGGGAATGTTGAGAACATAAAAATAACCCGCCCCATGGATTTAATTATTGCCCAGGCATTGTTGGGTAAATAGAATGTTAAATATTATCAATACAATATGCGTACAGTAATACAAAGGGTAACAGAAGCATCGGTAACAGTTGAGGGTGAAGTTATTTCACAAATTGGTAATGGATTGCTTGTGTTGGTTGGTATTGAAGATACCGATACCGATGATGATATAAACTACCTGAGCAAGAAAATAACTAACCTAAGAATATTTGACGACGAAAACGGTGTTATGAATAAATCGGTTGTCGACATTCATGGCGAGCTGCTCTTAGTGTCGCAATTTACACTCCATGCACAAACCAAGAAAGGGAACAGGCCGTCGTACATAAGGGCATCGAAACCCGACTTTGCCGTTCCGGTGTACCGCAAATTTGTAGAAACCATTAAAGCCGAGTCGGGCTTAAATACCCTTACCGGTAAATTCGGCGCCATGATGGACATACGGCTATTGAACAACGGCCCTGTTACTATTATTATTGACAGCAAAGAGCGTGATTTTTAGAATATACAAAATTCAGATGGCGGGCTAAGTATAGAGCAGGTTTATTGTTTATTGTTGCAATTTTTCATTGTCGATATGCCTGGTGCTGTCTCTAATGGTTTTTTTCTCCATATTTTTTTGAAATGCACTTTCAAGGCATACTCCTGTTTGATTAGCAATACAGGTAAGTACCCAAAGAATATCGGCTAGTTCGTCGGCAATATTTTTTTCAAGGTCGTCTTTTTTAAACGACTGGTCGCCATATGTACGAGCCATAATACGGGCAAGTTCTCCTACCTCCTCTGTTAATATTGCCATATTGGTAAGTTCCGAAAAATATCGAACTCCATAAGTTTTTATCCACCCGTCTACCTTGTGCTGAAGCTCTTTTAAGGTTGTTTCTTTATTGTCTGACATATTTTGCTTTTTTGTAATTAGAATATTATTTGTTAAACCCGAACTGAATGTACTACATCTTCAGGCTATTGTTCTTTATCGGAATTGCGCATTGAATATCGTCGGGCAACTGTATCGTTGGCATTGTTAATCATTTGGGCAACCGTACGTGCAAAGAACCCATATCTGTCAGCATCGACAATAGCCATGGCATTTACATATACAATAAATGTACTGTTAATATATTCGCGCAATTGTTTGGCCAGCTTCGTAGCCGATGTCATGCTACTTTCCGTACTTACTTTTTGCTTATATGCAATATATTGTTCTCTCAAATTATTGTAAGCTATTGTAATATCACTTACCAACCCGGTACAGCCATACAGCTTTTCGAGTGCATCGCTGTACTGTGGAGTTGAAAGGTCGGTAAGCAGCGATTGAGTGAGCGATTCTTGTGTTGCATTATTGGTATGTACCATATTGGCTCCATATTTATTGAGCACCTTTTTTATTACAGTTGCATTTTTGCAAATACTCTCATCGGGATGCCACATATACCCGCCAACCAAGTGAAATAGCGATAGTGTTTTTTTATTTAAAATATTGCGGTATTCATTGAGCCACGACACGGTTTTTACCCTTTTAACAGCATTATTCAGCTCTGTTTGCATACTATATATGCGGGTTGTAATGTTACCTAAATTTGAATCGGCTTCCAGATTCATCTCCTTGTACATATTTACTATTAATAACGCTAAAGCATCTACCTCGGTTGTTTTTAATCTGTAATCAATTTTTTTTATCATCAGAAAAATAAATATTAGTTATTGAAATATCAGGCAAATGGTATGTGTAACTAATTATAACTTATTTAATTTCAATATTCAATAAATATATATTTTATATTAATAATTTGAAAACAAAATAGAATTACAATAGTTTTATTATACTAATTAGTAAAATAAAATTGATGATTTTAAATATTAGTATATCTATTTTATTATTAAAATAGCTATAAATACTAATTTGTAATTGAATTTTAAATTAGATATATTAGTGCTAATATTATTTTATACATATTTATTAATTATTATTTTAATACAAATGCATTTATTATAGTGTTTTACTACTTCTGCATTCTCAAATTCTTCTATTTCCATTCTTTAAGCCATTATATTATATTTGCCCGGCTAACAATTCACAAATGACACACTCTTACGCCGACATATTACTGCCTATGCCACTTGCCGACAAGTATACATACTCAATACCCCGGCATATGCAAATGCAATGTTATGTTGGCAGTCGTGTACTTATACAGTTTGGCAAAAAAAGAATATATACCGGCGTAGTATTTCAAACTCACAACAACAAACCCGAACATTTTGAGGTAAAACAAATACTCGATATTCTTGACTCTGAACCCATTATTAATCAATTTCAACTAAGAATGTGGAGCTGGAGTGCCAATTATTATATGTGCCCCATGGGCGATTTTTTCAAAGCTGCCCTGCCGTCGGGATTACGTATCGAGAGCGAAACAAAAATATTGCCGACACTCAATTACGAACATATACACCACCTTTCGGAAAATGGCCGTATGGTATATTATGCACTTGAAAATAACATATCGCTTACCGCAAATGATATAGCCAAAATAACCATGCCCGCAAACCCGGTAACAGTTATTAAAGAGCTACTCGATAACAATGCCGCCATAGTTCAGGAGCAAGTAAAAACAGGCTATAAACCTAAAACAGAAAAACGGTTACGCATTCATAGTTCCGTTACCACCGAAATACAGCTAAACCTAATTCTCGATTCACTTAAAAATGCCGTAAAACAACAACAGTTGCTTACTCTGTTTATTAGTACACTCCAAAACAATATTTTCGATACCAACGGCATCAACAAACACGACTTTTTAAAGCAACACAGCCTTACAAATGCAGCTGTAAAGGGGTTAATTGAAAAAAGTGTACTAGAAGAATTTACCGGCGACATATCGCGCCTGAATATCAATAATAAGTTTACAACCATACCGGCACACCAACTAAACGAACATCAGCAAAATGCCTATAACAGCATAATAGAACAATTTAAACATAAAGACACAGTACTGCTTCATGGAGTTACATCGAGCGGCAAAACAGAGTTGTATATACACTTAATAGAAAGAACCATAAACGAAGGTCGTCAGGTGCTGTACTTATTGCCCGAAATAGCTTTAACATCACAAATTATACACAGGCTGCAAAAGGTATTTGGAAATAAGATAGGGGTGTATCATTCAAAATTTTCCGATGCCGAACGGGTTGAAATATATCGAAACCTGTTGCAGAACAATGAAAATACATACAAAATAATACTGGGTGTACGGTCGTCGGTATTTTTACCTTTCTCGAACCTTGGCCTTGTTATAGTCGACGAAGAACACGAAAATACCTATAAACAATTCGACCCCTCGCCACGATACAATGCCCGCGATATGGCAATAGTACTTGCCCTAATGCACAAAGGCAATACCCTGCTTGGTTCGGCAACACCATCTATTGAGAGCTATTACAATGCACAAACAGGCCGTTATGGCCTTGCCGAACTACATCATCGATTTAAAAACATTCAGCTACCCCAAATAGAGATAGCCGATACATTACGTGCAAGAAAAAAGAAACAAATGGTATCGCACTTTTCGCCTCAGTTAATCAAACAAATTGATACCGCTTTGGCTAATAACGAGCAGGTGATACTATTTCAGAACCGCAGAGGTTTTTCACCATTTATAGAATGTAATAGCTGCGGATGGATACCAAAATGCAAAGCCTGCGACGTAAGTCTTACATACCACAAAGCGATAAACAAACTTGTATGCCACTATTGCGGATTCAGTATTAATAATATTATTCACTGTCCGCAATGCAAACAAGCCGATATTGAAACCAAGGGCTTTGGAACCGAAAAAATAGAAGATGAAATATCACTAATATTCCGAAATGCAAGAGTAGGCCGCCTCGATTTAGATACCGCCAAAGGGAAACACGGACACGAGAAAATAATCAGCGACTTCCAAAATCACGAACTCGATATACTTATTGGAACACAAATGGTATCCAAGGGGCTCGACTTTGACCACGTGAAAGTTGTAGGGATACTCAATGCCGACAGTATGCTGGGCTACCCCGATTTTAGAGCATTTGAGCGCAGCTACCAGCTTATGGCACAAGTAGCAGGGCGTGCCGGACGCAGAGACAAACAAGGAACGGTTGTAATACAAACATACTACCCCGAGCATAAAATAATAATGCAGGTTAAGCACAACCGGTTCGACCTTATGTACAGCCAGCAGCTTAACGAACGCAAACAATTCTTTTACCCGCCTTACAGCCGACTAATAAAAATAATAATGAAGCATCGCCATAGTAACACTCTCAACAGTGCTGCAATATTATTTGCTAACAATATTAAAGAAATAGAGGGAATAAAAGTACTTGGGCCTACAAACCCCGTAATTATGAAAGTTCAAAACCTGTATATTAAACATACACTTGTAAAACTAAGCCGTACTCAAGATTTGACCGATATAAAAAACACAATACGTAAAAAAGCTGAGTTATTAAACCAAAACGATAATTATAAATCGGTTCAAATTATTTTCGACGTAGACCCAATGTAGTTACAAATCTTCTTTAGGCACATACCGCTTTACTTCAGCTTTAGTTGCCTGTGGTTTTATGTGCCACAGCACACCAAATACTCCGCCGGTTTCTTTAAGGCGCGAAGCACCAATGCCATTAGGCTTACCCGCAAATATATCACTACTCCCGGCTAGTTGCAAATCGGTTCGTGCCTCTATGAAAATACCAAACCTTTCGGTAAAATTATACTTTGCACCGGTTGCAAACTTAATTCCAAATCCGGCATCGCGCGAAGGCATAGTATAGTGCTTAAATGTACTTAGCTCCATTATGTTGTCGTATCCCTGCGATTCTATAACCTCGTTGACCTTAAATGCCAAATAAGGGCCGGCATCAATTATTACACGAAATCTCTTTTTGCCTATTTCCCAATGGCCAAACACCGGAACTTCAACATAATTTATAACCCTTTTATAATACGCCTCGGCTATTGTTTGGTGGTATTCAATCCACCCTTTGGGTGCATAGTTTAATTCTATCTGAAATCCCGAATTATTCTCATTGTTGTAGCAAAACACCAAACCATAATTCATTTGGTTAATCTCACTTACACCAAAAGTTAGCGATTCCGGCTCAAGCTTTATGCTATGAGCTCCATACCCATGACGATATCCCACCGATATTTGTCCAAACACCGTTGTGGATATTACAACAAAAAGAATAAATAATATATGTTGCTTCACTATAACAATAAATTTTTTTTGCGAAGCTAATTAAAACAAGCTATAAAGGAAAATGTAAAACTAAAAAACAATACTTTTTATAATAATATGACATAAATCACGTTTTTTATCAAAACAAACGCAGCCCTTTGAAATAGATTTTATATAATTGCAATATTGCATAATACTGTTTGTCAGCAAAATATAAAGATTTTAAAATCGAGGGTTATGAAAAATCTTTGCGAAATACTTATTGTCGATTCCTATCCGGAATATTATGATTCATTTTGCGATGAAATTAAAAAACATTCCAACTATTCAATATTGAGAGCAAACTACGGATTCAAAGCAATAGAAATAATAAATAAATGCTCTCCAAAATTTATAATTATCGACTGGGAACTGCCCGATATGACAGGGTTGGAACTTATATCGCTTTTTAAGGAAAAAGCCATTAAACTCGATGTACTTACAGTTATGACCTGCCCCCACGACATAACACCCGATTATTTTGCACAATCGATAGAAGCAGGTTCTTTTAGCCTTATGAAAAAACCTCTCAATAATATTGCAAGCCTTGCAGAGCGAACGCATCAGTTTCTCGATAAAATAAACTCTAGGGAGGCTATAATTACCATAACACACGAAGAGCTGACAAAGAAAGATTTATCGATACTGCAATCACAAAATATTATAGAGTCGGTTTCAAAAAAACTTACAACCTTATACGATGCCATAAGCTTTGAAAACTTTACAGCCCGCCAACTTGCCATTCAATTAAAAAAAGAGATTGATGAACTGCAAGCTGCCAACAAAACAGCACGCTTCGATATAACATCAAATAAGCTACACCCTAATTTTGAAAAAAACCTTACTTCGTACATCACAGGCCTTACCGGCAGCGAAATAAGGCTATGCTCACTTATACGGTTAGGCCTCGATATAAAAGAAATATCTTCAGTATTAAATGTTACCCCCGAAAGCGTTAAAGTATCGCGGTCGCGTTTGCGAAAAAAACTCGGACTTGAAACATCACAGAACCTTAAAGGTTTTTTAGCCGCATTTTAAGTTCGTTGTTTTTGCAATAATATTTTCTGACAATGACGGCATGAAACGTTGGTGATTTCGGAACTACTTCACTATCAAGATACAACGAACTTTGATGCGAGTGCCTAGGCTCAAACAACCACTTCACCCCCAATGTTTTATGACCGCGTGTTGGCAACGGGTGTTTTGTTTTTATCAAATAACCATCAAATAAGATTTTACTGATATTCAGCATTTTATCATACACACTTATATTCCTTATCAAATAACCATCAAATAAGATTTTATGCCCATATTGGTATATAACTAGCATATTTTCTAGATTTACTTTCAGGGTCATCTTCTTTAATAACTCCTTCCTCCAATGAGTCACGAATAATTCTTGATGCAATTGCTGCATTTTGGTCTTCTATCTTAAACCTATCACGAAGTGATTGATTTGTCATTTTTTCATTTGAAACATATTTCAAACAAGCATGCTGATAGCATACTCTTATTTTATCCTTTTTATCTAAGTTATTTAATGGTTTATAACTATACATGCACACTTTGGTTCTATTTTCAGCTACAATTACATTTATAGCTGGTAATTGATAGAGTTCATTATAAAATATTACTTTGTCTAAACCACTACCTTTTTCCTCACAGAAACCAAGTCTTCTCATTAAATCAGCTAATTTTTCATTTCGGGATAGATATGCGTCAATAAATCTTTCAGGAGTAACAACAGGTGTACCTGGATTTGAAATTTCTATTCTATCTGTGAATACATCAATCATTGGAAACCCTTTTTCTGTTAAGTCTTGATGAATAAGTGAATTGGCAACTAATTCTCTTATTGCAATTTCAGGGTACATTCTTGTTTCTTTTCGTAATGCCTTCCCTATTTCCTCATTGGCAGGAAGTTGACTATTAATCCAATCCACTAATCCTTCAAATCCTAAAGCATACCCCTTTGTTCCAATTTGCTCTCTTTGAGTTTCTACTTTGTTTTTTCCTTTATAGACAATTACCCTAACAGATTTTCGTTCAATTGCTTCAAAATCCTTTAATTGTTTAGCAAAAAGAATCGCACCTAATTTAGTAATTGCATACCCTTTACTTTTAACGACTAATCTTTCTTCTATAAATTTATCAATAACCCCTTGTTGTGTTGATGGATATGGTATTTTAATTAAATCAAAATAAGTTTCTGTGCTCAAATATTTAGTGATGTCGGAGGCATTTAGATTATCTTTTGCGATTTCCTTTTCAAATGGAATGATGTCCTTTTTCCAAATCTTTGCTTGTTTCTCTGGGAAATTATTTAATTTTCTCGTAATTGTATTAACCCGAATATATGCTTGATGTAAAAACTCAACTGGCTGACTTTTAGTTGCAGGTATTATGTAAATTGAAATATGTCGCAGTTCATCATAATCAAATTCAAAAACTGAAAAATCTATTCTCGGGTTCAAACGTGTCGCCAACCAATGTTCTAAATCTTCATTACCCTTTTTGTGTAATTTTGCGTTAAATGTTGTTCCTTTTATTAAATGAGTGTTGTCTTCAACGCCAAATACCAGATAGCCAAATGGCTGGTTATGAATACATACACCATTTGATAAGGCAGAAATACGCTACCCAATTTCTTCGGCTGAATGAAAATTCAATTTAAATTCAACCCATTCACTTTCACTAGGTTGCTTGGTTAATTCAGTTACAAGCTCTATTAATTGTGTTTTATTCATTCATTTCAGTTTTGTTGTCAAATTTAACACATTTATTAATAGGATACTTACAGTTTATTCGGGGCTCTTCCACACTTGTTGCCAACATGAGTGTATTGCCAAAAAACATATGGTTTAGTAAATGAATTTATTACTTTTAACACCATAATGGCTTAAAAAATAAATATATGGATATTCAAACCTACCTAAACAACAATAAAGAAAGAATATTAAACGAATTATTCGACTATATACGAATACCATCGGTAAGCTCGCAAACCAAGCATAAGCCCGACATGATTCGCGCTGCTGAATTTATGCAGACAGCGCTACTTAATGCCGGTTGCACCAAGTCAGAAATAATGGATACCCCGGGAAATCCGGTAGTATATGCCGAAAAAGTAATTGACAATTCGCTTCCCACTATACTTGTGTACGGGCATATGGACGTAATGCCCGCCGAACCATTCGATTTATGGACTACGCCGCCATTTGAGCCTCAAATTAGAGACGGTAAAATATTTGCACGCGGTGCCGACGACGACAAAGGGCAATCATTCATGCACGTAAAAGCATTTGAATACATGGTTCAAACAAACTCTTTGCCATGCAACGTTAAGTTTTTGCTTGAAGGTGAAGAAGAAATAGGTTCGCCAAACCTTCCCGAATTTTGTAAAAAAAATAAGGAGTTATTAACAGCTGATGTTATATTGGTTTCCGATACAAGCATGATAGCTTCAGATATACCCTCAATTACAACAGGGCTGCGCGGATTAGCATACTGGGATATTGAAGTAACCGGCCCCGACCACGACCTGCATTCGGGAATTTTTGGCGGTGCTGTTGCCAACCCCATTAACGTACTGGCAAAAATGATTGCTTCACTTACCGACGAGAACGGCCATATCACCATTCCACAATTCTACAACAATGTACTTGAGGTATCGGCTAGTGAAAGAGCCGATATGGCAAAAGCTCCGTACAATGAAAATGAATACAAAAAAAGCATTGGAGTAACTGAGCTTACCGGCGAAAAAGGATATTCGACCAATGAACGTACCGGCATTCGCCCTTCACTCGATGTGTGTGGAATATGGGGCGGCTATATGGGCGAAGGGGCAAAAACCGTTCTCCCTTCAAAAGCTTTCGCTAAAATATCTACCCGACTAGTTCCTAACCAAGATTATAAGAAAATAGGTGAGCTGTTTTGTAAACATTTCGAATCTATTGCTCCCGAAAGTGTACAAGTTAAGGTTAATTGTCTTCATGGCGGACAAGGTTATGTATGCCCCATTAATACTAAAGCTTACAAAGCTGCTGAAAAAGCTTACGAGCAAATATTCGGAAAAACACCCGTACCTGTTCGCAGCGGAGCAAGTATCCCTATTATTTCCGAATTTGAAAAAATATTCGGGATAAAAAGTATCCTTATGGGATTCGGGCTAAAATCTGATGCTATACATTCGCCCAATGAGAATTTTCCACTGCACAATTTTTTTAAAGGAATAGAGACAATTCCGTTGTTTTATAAGTACTTTGTAGAATAAATAATATATCTGACTTATAGTATTTCATAACCTGACACTAAAGTATGAAAGCACTCGTAAAATCGAAACCGGAAAAAGGATTGTGGGTACAAGATATTCCCAAACCTGTTACAGGCCATAACGATGTGCTTATAAAAATATCGAAAACCGCAATTTGTGGCACTGACCTTCATATATACAAGTGGAATAAGTGGGCTCAACAAACTATTCCTATTGGTTTAACCATAGGTCATGAATATGTAGGCCATGTTGCTGAGGTTGGCTCAGAGGTTACTGAATTTAAAGAAGGCGACCGAGTTACCGGCGAAGGGCATATAGCTTGCGGTCATTGTCGAAACTGCCGTCGAGGCAGAAAGCATATTTGTGAAACCACGTTAGGTATAGGGGTAAACATAAATGGAGCATTTGCCGAGTATGTTAAAGTTCCGGCTGCTAATGTTATGAAAATCAACAAATCTATCCCCGATGAAATAGTTGCCATAATGGATCCATTTGGCAATGCCACACACACCGCACTCTCATTTCCTCTAATAGGTGAAGATATATTGGTTACAGGCTCAGGTTTAATAGGTAGTATGGCCATTGCAATAGCCCGCTTTGCAGGTGCCCGATATGTTTTTGCAACCGAAATCAACCAATACAGGGCTAACCTGGCATCAAAAATGGGTGCTACAAAAGTTTTAAACCCCCAAACCGACAATTTGCGCAAAGCAATGAACGATTTTAGCATAATTGGTTTTGACATAGGCCTGGAGTGTTCCGGTTCTCCCGATGCATTTAACCTCATGGTAGAACATATGTACAATTCAGGTAAAATATCGCAATTGGGAATACTTCCTGCTGATACTCCTGTAAACTGGAACCGAATTATTTTCAAAGGACTCACTATTAAAGGTATTTACGGACGCGAAATGTACGAAACATGGTACCACATGGAGCAAATGCTTATGTCAGGCCTTGATATATCGCCAATTATAACTCACAGATTAAGCATCGACGAATTTCAAAAGGGATTTGATATTATGGAAACAGGAAACTGCGGGAAAATTATTCTAAATTGGGAGTGATTTATATATAGAATCCATGCATGGTGAGAGCTAACTAAGATTGTTCATCGAAAAAAAGTCTATTCTTCGATTTAAGTGTATCTACATCAATATTAAAAACCATAGTAACCCCTTGCAAGTGCTTAAGTTTTTTAACAATATTAGAAACATCACTTAATGAATGGGTAATTTTGAGTAAAAAATCGATTTTTGAATGTTCCTCAAGCAAGTACCCTGTTTCGCACTTGTTGTGAATTAATTCAAATATTTCATCGTTGGGTTCTTCTGAAATAAAATAATCGAAAAATTGTAGTACTTCCTTCTTAGAGTTGTATAGCTTCCGCTTTTCTGCTTCCGATAAATTAATTCGCAAAGCTTCATTAATTAACCAAGCCACTCTGTAAACAGGCTCCGATGACACAATACCAAATAACAGAAAATCGTACTGCAGCTCTATTTTCAATTTTACCGGTTTTGTCATCAGTTAATTATTTAAATATCCAATGCGTCGAGAGCTTCTTTGGCGGCATTTTGCTCGGCTTCTTTCTTCGACAGTCCTACACCATGAGCAACGCTCTCTTCATCTATTTTAACATCAGAGACAAACTCCGGAGCTCCACCTGTTTGTTCAGGACGGGTGTCGAAAATCAGATTCTTTTTCTCTTTTTGAGCCCACTCAATAAGTTTACTCTTAAAGTTAGTTTCAGTACTTACAACTTCCATTAAGTCAATGTGTTTTTTCAACAATTGCTTAAATACAAATTTCTTAACAGCCTTATAGCCATGATCAAGATACAGTGCACCTATAAATGCTTCAAAAGCATCGCCAAGAATATGTTTGTTTTTATTGTAATTACTGGCATATGATATTATAAGATTGTCTAAACCCAACTTTATTGCCAACTGACCTAAATTGTCGCCATTAACAATTTTTGAGCGTGTTTGGGTAAGAAACCCCTCTTTTTGGTCAGGGAACTTTAAATATAAATACTCTGCCATTACTGCATCAAGTATAGCATCGCCTAAAAATTCAAGACGCTCATTGTTTATCACAAGACCATTTTCAAGCTTTAATGAGGCCGACTTATGAATAAAAGCAAGCTTATAAAGCTCTTCGTTGCGCGGATATAAACCTGTAATATTGCGCAATAAATCGTAAAAGCGTTTATCGGTACTTAAAGCTCTTTTAAAATGGAACGATAAAAACCCCTTAGCCAAATTTTATTATGCTTTTTTGAAAATAACAGAAGCGTTATGGCCGCCAAATCCGAAAGTATTACTTAAAGCTGCTTTCACTTCGCGCTGTTGTGCTTTATGGAAAGTAAGATTCAACTTTGGGTCAATAGCAGGGTCTGCTTCTTTGTGATTAATTGTTGGAGGAATCACTCCGTGGTTTATTGCCATAATACAAGCAATAGATTCAATAGCTCCGGCTGCACCAAGTAAGTGACCGGTCATTGATTTAGTTGAGCTGATATTAATGTTATATGCATGCTCACCAAACACTCGTTTTATTGCCAATGTTTCAGGGATATCGCCAACAGGTGTCGATGTTCCGTGAACATTTACATAGTCAATATCTTCAGGCTTCATGCCTGCATCTTCAATAGCTAACTTCATACACTTACCGGCTCCCAACCCTTCGGGGTGTGTTGCTGTTAAGTGATACGCATCGGCAGATAAACCTGTACCCGCCACCTCAGCATATATTTTTGCACCGCGTGCCTTTGCGTGTTCATATTCTTCAAGAATAAGACCGGCACCACCTTCACCCATTACGAAACCGTCGCGGCTTTTACAGAACGGACGTGAAGCTGTTTTGTATTCTTCGTTGTTGGTTGATAATGCCTGCATAGAGTTAAAGCCACCAACACCCGACTCTGCGATTGAAGCCTCGGCACCACCTGTAACAATAACATCGGCTTTACCTAAACGAATGTAGTTAAAGGCATCGGCAATTGCATTTGTCGATGATGCACACGCTGATACTGTTCCAAAATTAGGACCGCAGTATCCGTACTTAATCGAAATTTGACCGGCTGCAATATCAGATATCATTTTAGGGATAAAGAATGGATTGAAACGGGGAGTTCCATCTCCTTTTGCAAACGCTCCACTCTCTTCCTGGAATGTTATAAGTCCACCAATACCCGATGCCCATATAACACCTACACGGTCTTTGTTGATATTGTCAGGGAATTTTGCGTCTGCTATTGCCTCGTCGGCAGCTATCATTGCAAATTGTGCGTATAAGTCAAGTTTACGAGCCTCTTTTCTGTCGAAATATTTGTTAGGATCGTAATTTTTAACTTCGCAAGCAAATTGAGTTTTAAACTTAGACGCATCGAAGCGAGTAATCATATCAGAACCACTAACGCCATTTTTGAGACTCTCCCAAGTTTCCTCAAGATTGTGGCCTAAAGGATTAATTGTACCAATACCGGTTACTACTACTCTTTTTAATTCCATAAAACTTTCAGTGTCTAAATTTAAAACTCAAATAAAATAAAACTAAGCTAAGATTACTTTACGTTTTCTTCAATATGAGATACAGCCTCACCTACAGTAGAAATTTTCTCAGCTTGATCATCTGGAATAGCAATGTTGAATTCTTTTTCAAACTCCATGATTAACTCAACAGTGTCTAATGAATCAGCTCCTAAATCGTTAGTGAAGCTAGCTTCTAGAGTTACTTCGTTTTCATCAACTCCTAATTTGTCAACGATAATTGCTTTTACTCTTGATGCAATGTCAGACATAATTTTCTAATTTTAGTTAACAATAAATTTTCAAAGGGCATTAGCCCAACTTTCTTTAAGAGTTTCCTCTTGAGGTCTCGAGCGGATTCGAACCGCTGTACGTGGTTTTGCAGACCACTGCCTAGCCACTCGGCCACGAGACCAAAATTGAGCTGCAAATTTATAAAATTAGTTTTGATTTAATCAAATATAACAACTATTTATTTTTACTCATTTTTACTTTTTGTCATAACAACACTAGTACACAGTATTTTACCGCCCATAGGAGGATTCATTTTTGACACTTTCACTGTTGCTTTTTCCAATGATTTAAATTCAAAAAAGAGAGAATTTAGAATCCTATCACATACATTTTCCAGTAAATGCGATTTTATAGCCATCTCCTTATTAATAATTTCATATGCTTTTTGGTAGTTTACCGCATCGGAAATGTTATCTGTTTGGGCAGCTATTGTACAATCGGCTTCCATTTCAAGGTCGACTTTAAAATGATTTCCTACTATTTGTTCCTCTTTAAAGCAACCATGATAGGCATAGAATTCCATACCTTCTACCAAAATCTTACCCATTAAAATATTGAACTTTTATTGGTTAATTACAATGTACAAAACATCCCTCACACTTGCTCCATTCTCCTCGCAAGCGTTTATTTACCAAGTCGGAATATCGCTCTGCCAATACCGGAACACGAATGTTTCCAATCACCTCATGAGCAAATGCGAATGTAAGCATCATTTTGGCTTCATCGCCGCCAATGCCGCGCGCTTTCAAATAGAATAATGCTTCTTCATTTATTTGACCAACAGTAGCACCATGACTACATTTAACGTCGTCGGCATATATTTCAAGTTGTGGTTTGGTGTAAAATCGTGCTTTTTCGGTTAGCAGTATGCTTTTATTGCTTTGCAAAGCCTGAGTTTTTTGAGCATCGCTACGTACAAGAATACGGCCGTTAAATGCTCCTGTCGACTCGTGGTTCATTATACTCTTATACAATTCATTGCTATTGCAATTTGGCACCGCATGGTCTACAAATGTATAATTATCAACATGTTGTTGTCCGTCGCATATTGCAAGCCCGAAAAGGTTTGTTTCGGCTCTCTCTTCTGCAAGTTTTACATAAACATTGTTGCGAACAAAGCCTCCATGCAATGTTAATGTATCTAACAGTGTATTGCTGCTTCGCTTTTGATTAACATAAACCGACGATACCTGCGACGACTGATTATGTTGGTTCTGTATTTTGTAAAAATCGAATATTGCATTTTCATCAACAGCTATTTCAGTAACCATATTTGATAAAAAAAGCATTTGCGAAAGTGTATGGTCGCATACCACAACTTTAGCTTGACTATTTTTACCTACAACTATAAGATTTCGCTGATTAACCAACTGATTGTTGTTTCCGCGCATTAGGTTAATAAGCTGTATTGGCTTGTCAACAATAACATTGTCGGGTATATAAAGAAATAAACCATCTTGTACAAAAGCGGTATTTAACGAAGATGTTGCATTCATATGCTCCGATGCATACTTATTATAATGCTCTTTAAATATTTCGGAATATTTTGTTGCTGCTTCTTTGAAGCTACATACAACTATATTGTCGGGATAATTATAGTCAGAGTTATTGCCTTGATAGTACCACCCGTTTTCAATTATAATATTGTAAGTGTCGAGTTCCGGTACTGCACATCGGAATATGGTTTTAGGATCTACACCGCTTTTAGGTGGCTGAAATGCATATCCGTATGCATTGCCAAATGCCCTCATAAGATCGGTATACTTATACATTTCATCGCCTTTGTGTGGTATGCCGCGCTTATCGAAATTGGCAATGGCATTGTCTCTGTGTAAATTTATTACATCGGGTAATCCTTCACACAAAGTGTTTTTATTCTGATTGTACAAGTTTATAAGCTTGTACTTCATTGTATTGCTATCTATAAAATCACTCATTTTGTATATATTTAATTCCTGCTCTACAGGCAAATAAAAAATATGAGTTTAAATACATTTAACCTAAAAAGGCTAAATATTAATTAATCTCTTTTATCCAGTCGTATCCCTTTTCTTCAAGTTCAAGTGCAAGTTCTTTGGGGCCTGTTTTTACAATTCGCCCTTTGTAAAGAATATGAACAACATCGGGCACTATATAATCAAGCAAACGTTGGTAGTGAGTAATTACAATTGACGATGTATTTTCTGTTTTTAATTTATTCACTCCATTGGCAACTATTCGAAGCGCATCTATATCTAAGCCTGAATCTGTTTCGTCGAGTATCGATAATTTAGGTTCAAGCATAGCCATTTGAAATATTTCATTTTTCTTTTTTTCGC
Organism: Bacteroidota bacterium; assembly: GCA_003250355.1. Lineage (GTDB taxonomy): Bacteria > Bacteroidota > Bacteroidia > Bacteroidales > SZUA-534 > SZUA-534. The sequence continues at coordinate 19,829 of QKGS01000065.1, read as the reverse complement.
CTCCTGAGAATCCTTCGTTTACAGAACGAGAAGTGAGTCGATCGTCAATTTCAACCACTTTCTTTTTATCGCGGAGCATTTTCAGAAAATCGCCTGCACTCATAGGGCCTTGCCCTAAATACTTTCTTTTTTCGTTTACGGCGGTTTTCATAAAATTAACCATACTTACTCCGGGTATTTCAACCGGATATTGAAAACTTAAGAATAGTCCTTCGCGCGAACGATCTTCTGCCGGCATTTCCAATAGGTTTTTTCCATTAAAAAGAACCTCGCCATCGGTTACTGTGAAGCGGTCGTTGCCTGCCAATACTGATGAAAGGGTACTTTTCCCTGAACCATTGGGTCCCATTATTGCATGAACTTCACCCGGTTTTACTTCAAGATTTATCCCTTTTAGTATCTCTTTACCGTCTATTTCGGCTTTCAAATTTTTAATTGATAACATATCTTATAATTGTCTATTTTCTAATTGTTGTTTTTTAATCGCAATAGAGTTAATATAAATTAACCTACACTTCCTTCAAGGCTAATTTGCAGTAGCTTTTGAGCCTCAACGGCAAATTCCATTGGCAGCGTGTTTAATACTTCCTTTGCATATCCGTTTACAATCATGCCAATAGCATCTTCGGTCGATATTCCGCGCTGGTTGCAATAAAATATTTGGTCTTCGCCTATTTTACTGGTAGTAGCTTCATGTTCCAGTATTGCCGAGTTGTTTTCACACTCTACATAAGGAAATGTATGAGCACCACACTTGTCGCCTAACAACAGCGAGTCGCATTGACTAAAATTACGTGCTCCCGATGCGTTTTTACTTATTTTTACTAAACCCCGGTAGCTATTTTGGCTCTTACCTGCCGAAATACCTTTCGATATTATTGTGCTTTTGGTGTTTTTGCCAATATGTATCATTTTGGTGCCTGTATCGGCCTGCTGATAGTTGTTGGTTACAGCTACCGAATAAAATTCGGAGCTTGAATCGTTGCCAAGCAATATTGTACTCGGATATTTCCATGTAATGGCAGAACCTGTTTCTACTTGGCTCCATCTTAGTTTGGAATTTACACCTTTACATAACCCCCGCTTGGTAACAAAATTGTATATACCACCTTTGCCGTTTTTATCGCCCGGATACCAGTTTTGAACTGTTGAGTATTTAACTTCGGCATTGTCCATAATTACTATTTCAACAATTGCAGCATGGAGCTGATTTTCGTCGCGTTGTGGTGCGGTACACCCCTCCAAATAGCTAACGTAGCTCTCTTCGTCGGCTATAATTAGTGTTCGCTCAAACTGCCCGGTGTTAGCGGCATTAATACGGAAATATGTGCTTAATTCCATTGGGCAACGAACCCCTTTGGGAATATAACAGAAAGAGCCGTCGGAAAAAACTGCCGAATTTAAGGCTGCAAAATAGTTGTCGGCCGATGATACTACTGACCCCATATATTGCTTTATTAAGTCGGGATGTTCCTGCACAGCTTCGCTGAATGAGCAAAATATTATCCCTTTTTCGGCAAGTGTTTCGCGGAAAGTAGTTTTAACCGATACGCTATCCATAACAGCATCAACAGCAACCCCGGTTAGCATTTTTTGCTCTTCGAGCGGTATGCCCAGCTTGTTAAAAGTATCGAGCAACTCAGGGTCTACTTCATCGAGGCTCTCCTTTTTTGCCATTTGCTTTGGCACAGCATAATATATTATATCCTGATAATTGATTTCAGGGATTTTTAAATGCGCCCATTTGGGCATTTCCATCTCCAGCCAACGGCTATAAGCTGTTAACCTGAACTCCAACATCCATTCAGGTTCATTTTTTTTCTGTGAAATTAATCGGATTACATCTTCATTTAACCCTTTTGGTATTGTTTCACTTTCAATGTTGGAAACAAAGCCATATTTATAATCGCTTTGTGTTACGTCTTTTAATATTTTATCCTGATCACTCATAATTGCGAGAAACAACGAATTTTGGTTTGTTTAAGCTGACAAAAATAGATATTTTCTTTTTTAGGTCAGTTATAAAGCTTTAACAAAATACCTTACAAAAGGTTGAAATTCAGGAAACGTTTTCGGAACTTAATTTAAGTCAAATCAGGTTCAGGGCTCTATTTACTAAGCCATTTATATAAATATTCTTGCTCAGTCTGCCCTTTTACAGGAAACCATTTTATGGTTTTTATTCCTAAAATATGCATATCCATAATAGTGGAATAACCGCAACGTGCTATAACAGTATTGCAATTGAGCAAAGCATACATAAGTTTTTCTGTTTTCAAATGAGGTAAAACTTTTACTGCTCCAATGCTATATTCTTCTATATTTAAATTAGTATTCCCCGCAACAATTAAAGTATTAAATGTTTTATTTTCATATTCTTTAATCATGCGATTCATGAATTGAGTTTTTTCGGGTTCGGGGCCGGATATTATAATTACTGTATTGTATTCATAGCTTATTGGTTCGGGCATAATTCCGCTAAAACGCGATAACGGCCCAATATATTTAACATTGTCAGGCACTGTTTTGCTGTGTGATAATTCGCCCGACAAGCTCTTGTGTATATCTTCATAATCGGGCACCCGGCACTCATAAAACTTTGATATCAGATACTTGGTGAGTAAATGTAATGCGGGCGAAATAATTTTAATTGATTTAGGTAGTTGAATATAAAGTTGATGTGTAATGAGTACACTTTTTACCTTTTTGGTTCTAACTCCATACCGATTATCGGAAATAACTAAATTGATTTTTTGCTTTTTTAGTATTTTCTTTAGTTTAAAATACTCATAAACAATGCTTAATGCAAATAGCGGAGTTTGGAGCAGCAGACCGACAAATAAAAAAGGAGGGCGGAAATATCGAACATTTAACCCTTTAAACTTAATGAAATCGATGTCGGGAAATTCACTTTGAAGAAATGCTAGAGCATTGCCCGATGCTGCAATAAAAACTTTGTCGCCTTGTTGAATATGGCTCCGTATAATTGGAACTATTCGTGTTGCATGGCCTAAGCCCCAATTTAAAGGACAAAAAAGAACCGATATTTCGTTACTGTTTTTTTTCACGTACAACAAAAAAGAGAAACTTTTTACAGTGTATGATATTAATCATTTCAGAGGGAACAATTTAGTAATACTTTTGAATAAAAAAACGAGTAGATTTAAATCAATAAACCTGTTTTATATAACTAAAGCTAATTATACATGAAGTCAGAAGTTTTTCAATGGAATGAATCTTATAGTGTAGGTTTAAAAAAAGTTGACGAACAACATAAGGAATTTTTAAGAATAATAAATGAACTGGGCGATTGCATTGCAAATAAGCAGTTTAATAAAATTAGAAACGAAGTATATTTTTCGCTTTTAGATTTTGCGCACAGATATTTGTTAGATGAAAAAATATTATCAAATTCTGTTGCAGAAATTGATTACTCTTATTTTAAAGAGAAGCACAAAGAGTTTATGGAAAAACTCGAAGCATTTCAGGTTGACTGCGAGAAAAAATGTACCGAATTATTGTTTATTAATTTATTTAACTACCTAAAATACACATATCCCGACTATATTTCACACTATACTCCTACTTTGGTAAAAAAACTAAAAGAGTGTGGAGTTAGTTAAATAATTCTATTTAGCGTCGATTTTTCGGTCAAAACCCTATTTTGAAAATCGAACCCTGTTAAATTAACTAATCCGGGTATTTTACCTGCCTTTATACTTCCGTATTTGTTGCTAAGGTTTATATTTTTAGCTGCACTGAATGTATTTTTTATCAATTGCTCTTCGAAATGCATTGCTGTTTTTAGTAAATTCCAAATAGTGTCGGGGTTACAATTAGTACTATAAACCTGAACTCCTTTTTGCCATGCTTTTCTATAAGTGTTATACACCGAAACATAAGTGGCCGATAATTCAATGAGGCCTTCGCCTTCACAAACAAATGCAGGAACAATAACACCGGGAAAATATTCAATTCCGGCAATGTGAGGTATTTGTCTGTTCGAATCAGAAACAGATACAATTACACCCGACGAATCTATTTCTATAATTCCATTTTTAACCGGATTGCCATCTAATGTAAAAATTAGATTCGACGTGATTTTTCTATTTGCTTTCATTTATTTATTAATATGGTATCGAAGAAGCTTTTTGTAAACAACAGCACCGGTTGAACTGAAAGGATCGTTGGCTGCAGCCTGAACCAAGCCAACTCCTTTGGCATAGTACTCCTTGCTATTCCACCTGTTTACGCCAAGGGAATCAACATATTCAACAACAGTTATTACATTGCGAAATGTGGTATCAATATAAATACTATTAACCAACAGTGAAATATCGACAGAGTCGGTGATACTAACAACTTCTCTTTTTATATTTTCACCATTAATTTGATGAACTATCCATGAACTTTTATCCTCTGCCAATAGTTTTTTCATTGGATAATTGGGGTAATTCTGATATATACTGTAGCCATATACATATTTATCGTCCCATAGCGGGACAAGTTTTTTGGTTGAAACTTCGGTTGAGTTTACACTTTTTTCATACCAATGAACCTGATAGTTCGGATTTACAACAGAGCGTTCTCCGTTGGTGTAATCCCAAAAAGAACCCGGATATACCGGCAAATAAGCTTCGGGATATACAAACTCAACCTCGCCTTCTTTTTTACATGAGGCAAATAAAAATATAAATACTACTATAGTTAAATATCTCATTTCTTATACTTCTTTTTTGCAAAATATAGCATTGCAACTCCGGTTAAAACAAATGGGATACTTAATATTTGTCCCATAATAAGTGTCATTCCTTGTTCAAAATCGACTTGTACATCTTTTGTAAATTCAACAAAAAAGCGAAAGCCGAAAACAAAAACCAAAAACCACCCGAATAGTGCACCATTCATTTGTCCCCATTTGGTTTTGGAATACATAAAACACAAAACTCCGAATATAGCAAAATACGCTAATGCCTCATATAACTGAGCCGGATGGCGAGCAAAATCTTCTCCTAAACGTTCAAACACAAAACCCCACGATACATTGGTAGGGTTGCCTACTATTTCGGAATTTACAAGGTTGCCTAATCTGATAAAAGCACCACCCAAAGCTGTAACTATAACAATACGGTCAACTACCCACAGGAATGGTTTTTTATGCTTCTTTCCAAATAAATACAACGAAATTAATATACCAATTGCAGCCCCATGGCTTGCAAGCCCTCCTTCCCAAATCTTAAATATTTTTATGGGGTCGGCTAAGTAATATGCAGGTTCGTAAAATAAACAATGCCCAAGTCGAGCACCTACAACTGTGCCAAGAAACATATATACAGTAAGACTATCGAGTAGTTCCTGTTTTATTCCTTCTTTTTTGAATATTTGCTTTATAATATAATATCCTAATACAAAACCTGCGGCAAATAAAACTCCATACCAGCGTGGAGCAAACTCCATACCGAATAAATTAATTGAGAACAACTCCGGTTTTGGAGACCAATGAATAAAATTTATCATGCTCTGTTTTTTTTGCGCAAATTAATAATAATTTGACATACCAACCCCTATTAAATAGGCAAATGTGGCAATAATTATATTTTTATATAAAATAATGAGTCGGCTAAACATACATTTTTACAGTATTTATTAATAATTAATTATCTAAATTTTCATAAAAAAAAATTTTGTATTAGTTTTGGTGCTTACCGTATAATAATTAATAAAATAATTGAGAAGTTTAACTACTATAACCCAATATTAAATCACATCAGATAGATGAAGCTTAGAACTATAATAGTATTTTTCCTTACGATTCTGTTTATCGGCAGTTATGCAGGAGAAATCAATATACAAGGGGTTTACCAAGGGAAAAACATATATGTAATGAACCCATTTGCCTCATCGGGAGTTGGTTTCTGTGTTTATGAAGTTAGAGTAAACGGACAGATGACAACAGATGAAATAAACTCATCGGCATTTGAAATAGACCTTACAATATTTCAGTTTCAAAAAGGCGACAAGCTCGATATTCAAATAAAACACAAAGACGGCTGTTCCCCTAAAATAATAAACCCTGAAGTTTTAGAGCCTCAGAGTACATATTTAGCCAGCTACCTAAAGGTAAGTTCCGATGGTGAGTTTTCATGGAAAACAACCGGCGAAAGCGGTTCTCTACCTTTTGTTGTAGAGCAATTTCGTTGGAACAAATGGGTTAAGGTAGGAGAAGTTGAAGGCAAAGGTACTGCTACTCAAAATAGCTACTCTGTAAAAGTTAGCCCTCATACAGGCAACAATCGTTTTAGAATCAAACAAGTTGACTACACAAAAAAACCAAGATACAGTAAGGAAGTTCGCTTTCGCTCAATGGATTCTCCTGTAACATTTTCAATAGATAAAAATGACGATAACATAATATTTTCTCAAGAAACCATGTTTGAAATTTACGATTACTATGGAAATCTTGTAAAAAAAGGTATTGATGCCAGGGTGTCAATTGCAAATCTTAAAAAAGGAGATTACTTTCTAAATTACGGTGATAAAACCGAAACCTTTAAAAAGAAATAATTACACATTATAAAAACAAAAAAAGCTCCCAACAGGAGCTTTTTTTGTTTTTATAAATTATTTATTGCAATCGAATTTGAGGTACTTGTAAAAGTTTTCATTTCGCTCTATTACAAGTGTGTTTATTCCCAATTCAGAAGCTGCACTTGCATTTTTGGCAGTATCTTCAATAAACAATATTTCCGACGGTTCTACACCTGTTTGTTCTATAACACGGCTAAATATCTCTTTGTCGGGCTTAAGCATACCTAACTCATACGAAAGGAATAACTTGTTGAATAAACTATTCAAACGCTCTCCGTATTCATTGTACAGTTTCTCCTCAACCTTTTGAATATGCACATAGTTAGTATTACTTAAAAGCATTACCTTGTAGTTTTTGGCAAGCTTTCTAATGCAATCAATTCTTTCGGAATGGTAACTAAGCAATAATAGATTCCAAATATCGAAAAATTCTTGTTGTGGTATGTCGAGTTCAAGAATAGAACACGACTGAGAATACATTTCGTCGGGAGTTAATAAGCCTTTCTCAAATTTACTTACAATATCGGACAATAAGAATTTTTCAACATTAGCCTTTCCGGCAAGTTCTTCAAACACGCTATATGTGTTATTCATATCAATATCCATTACTACTCCGCCGAGGTCGAATAGTATAATCTTATATTTGCTTATATCTATCTGCATATTTTAAAAAATGAGCGGCAAAAGTATAAAAAGATTTTATTTAGCAATAGCAAAAAAACAACCAATCGAATAGTATATTGGTTTATGTTTCTTTTTATTTTGTAAAAATAGCTTAATGTATGGGAAGTTGCAATATGTGCGTATTTACATCACAAAAAGGCAACTCGCTGATTTAAGAAAAAAAACTATCTTTACCCGAATTTATACGAATAAATAAACTATATAATATATGAACGATGAGTTCTCACGAGGATGTAACCTCAATAAAATAACAATAGATAACGGAACGGCTACAACATATAAATACTGCGGAAAACTTAATGTATTTGATTGGTTAAATGATATACCACAAGCTATAAATAAAGACGAGATTTACGAAATACGATTTAAAAATACTCGTAAAGGTTTTTTTTACAACGCAAATAAGATTAGTATTGAAGTTGGCGATTTTGTTGCTGTTGAAGCTTCGCCCGGACACGACATAGGGATAGTGGCACTAAAAGGGCCATTGGTTTTAAAACAGCTTAAAAGGAATCGCTTAAGTGCCGATACTGAGTTTAAAACCATTTACCGTAAGGCAAAACAGTACGACATTGATAAATGGAAAGAAGCCATAGCTCTTGAAGAGGAGACAATGATAGAATCGCGAAAAATAACGGCTGATTTGAAATTAAATATGAAAATTGGCGATGTTGAGTATCAGGGCGATAAAACCAAGGCAATATTCTATTACATAGCCGATGAAAGGGTCGATTTTCGTAAGCTTATAAAAGTACTTGCAGATCGCTTTAGTATTCGTATTGAAATGCGCCAAATAGGTGCCCGACAGGAAGCGGGGCGTATAGGAGGTATTGGGCCTTGCGGGCGTGAGCTTTGTTGTGCTTCGTGGGTTACTAACTTTGTGTCGGTTACTACAAATGCAGCACGATATCAGGAATTGTCGCTTAACCCGCAAAAGCTTGCCGGACAGTGCAGTAAGCTTAAGTGTTGTCTCAATTATGAGGTTGATGCTTATATGGATGAGCGCAAAGATTTTCCACAGCAAGATTTTATTTTAAATACCGAAAAGGGAAAAGCTTCGCATATTAAAACCGATGTGTTCAGAAGAACTATGTGGTATGCCATTAATAACGAAAATTTAAATACCATATTCCCTCTATCGGTTGAAAAGGTTAAGGAAATAATAAGTGTAAATAAAAAGGGTAAGCAATATATACTTGGCGATATACAAGCATCGAATGAGCCAAAACCTGAAAAGCTCGACTTTACCGATGTAGTTGGTCAGGAAAGCCTTGATAGATTTGACAATAAGAAGCCTCAGCATAATAAGAAGCGAAAAAAACGTAAACCAAATCCCCGATTTAATCAAAACAGAGATGAAAACAGTTAGTCCATTAATATGGTTTGTTTGCATTGCAGGTTTTATGTGTAGCTGCGACGCCAATCGGTTATATGAAAATAATATAAGTTTCAATAATGAGATATGGCACAAAGACTCAGTTATTGCATTTGATGTAAATATTCCAAGCGGCCAGGTGGCATATAATATATTTGTAAATTGTCGCATTAATGGGCAATACAATTATTCTAACTTGTTTTTATTTATTGAAACAACCTTGCCCGACAGTTCGGTTAAAAGGGATACGTTGGAGTGTATGTTGGCAAAGCCAAGCGGAGAGTGGCTGGGTAGTGGATTTGGCAATATTTGGTCGTACCAAATACCTTATAAAGGGTATGTACGCTTTCCTGAAAAAGGGCTATATAAGTTTCGGTTACAGCAAGCCATGCGTGAGACAGAACTAAAACATATTCTCGATGCCGGCATAAGAGTTGAAGAATTTAGAAAATAGTTTAACAAGAGCAAGATATTTTACTAAAGTGGGGAAGAATAAGCTTAAACGATTTAACGACAATAAAAGCTATGAACATGTGGTAGAGCCTCATGTTAAGGACTTTGTAGCAGTAGACCACCCTTTGAAGGGGAAATGGCATACCGATTTTTTTAAAAATAACAACCCGATAGTATTGGAACTAGGCTGTGGAAAAGGGGAATATACAATTGGGCTTGCAAAAAGGAATAGTGATATAAACTATATAGGGGTTGATATTAAGGGTGCTCGGTTGTGGCGTGGTGCTACTACTGCGTTTGAAAATGGAATGAAGAATGTTGGTTTTTTGCGAACCAGAATTGAGCTTATAAACTCATTCTTCGCAGCCAATGAAGTAAGCGAAATATGGATAACTTTCCCTGACCCTCAAATGAAAAAAAAGAGGACTAAAAAAAGGCTCACTTCAACAACTTTCCTTACATATTATCAAAAATTTTTGAAACATAACGGTGTTGTTAATCTGAAAACCGACAGTACATTTTTGTATAATTATACCAATAAAGTAGCAGGTTTTAATTCTCTTGAGATATTAAGAAATACCGACGACTTGTATTCTGAGCAATGGATAAACGAAATATTGTCGATTCAAACTCACTATGAAAAACTTCATATCGATGACGGCGACAATATTAATTATATATCGTTTGTTCTACCCGCCCACCAACTATTAAAAGAACCTCCTAATGACGACGAGGAGGAATAATAGCTTTTTTGCTGAAGTATACCGCATTACAAAATTTCTCTATTTGGTCGAAATGACTATTGATATTCAACTTTAGTTTCTGTGGTTTTATAGCATTGAGGTTTGTCTTGAATTTACTCCATTATTTCGTAACTTTGCAATATGAACACGGGCAATGAATATAATAACGTTAATGAGCCTTCGGTAGGTTGCGGTGTTACTCAGCACGATATTATTACAGATATATCAATGTTGAGTATGGATAAATTATACTCGTATGCCGATTATTTGAAATGGCAATTTAAAGAGCGTGTTGAATTAATAAAGGGTAAAATATTTAAAATGTCGCCAGCTCCGGCTTCATATCATCAGATATTGTCAAGTAATTTGCACATAACTATCGGTAGTTATTTGCGAGGAAAATCGTGTAAGATTTTTTCGGCTCCATTTGATGTTCGTTTTCCAAATGGAAACAATAGTAAAAATACTTTTACGGTAGTTCAACCCGATATTTGCATAATTTGTGACCGTTATAAGCTCGATAACAATGGCTGTATAGGTGCTCCCGATTTAATAATTGAAATATTGTCGCCTTCAACAGCCTCGAAAGATATTAAAAATAAGTTTGAGCTTTATCAGGAGAATGGAGTAAAAGAATATTGGATAGTAGACCCCGAGAATAAGATTCTCGATATTTTCACTTTAGTAAACGATAAGTACCAATTGGTGGGTAAATTTGTATCGGAGCAAACTGTTAGTCCTGTTATGTTTCCCGATTTGAAAATTGACTTAAACGAAATATTTGAATAGATTTTAAAATATAAAAAAAAGGATTCCAACCGGAATCCTTTTTTGTTTTATCTTATTTTCTAAGATTAAGAGCTTTAATAATTGCACGATATCTTTCAATATCATTAGCTTTTAGGAAATCGAGTAAGCTTCTGCGCTTACCTACTAACTTAAGAAGTGAGCGTTGTGTGCTGTAATCCTTCTTGTTGCTTTTTAAGTGCTCAGTTAAGTGAGCAATACGATAACTAAAAAGAGCTACCTGACCTTCAATAGAGCCGGTATCTTCTGCCCCTTTTCCGTAAGTTTTGAAAAACTCTTGTTTTTTTTCTGCTGTTAAGTACATAACCGTGTTGTCTTTTTTAAGTAAAACAATATAAGTATATCCTTATAAATTTAAGGATGCAAATATACGGCTTATGTTTTTAACAAGCAATATATATGGTTAATATTTTAAAATTACTTTTTCTTTTATTTTCTTTGAATTTTTAATATTATTCAAAATGAGATTGTTAGTTGTAATAATTGTAGCCATTTTTGTATCGGCTTATAAAACAGGAAATAAAATTGAATATCCGATGACAAAAAAAGTTGATACTGTCGATATTTATTTTGGGCATAGTGTGCCCGACCCATACCGCTGGCTCGAAGATGACATGAGCAGCGAAACCGCAGAGTGGGTAAAGGCGCAGAATAAGGTTACTGATAATTATTTGGAGCAAATACCGTTTCGGAATAATATTAAGCAGCGACTAACCGATATTTGGAATTATCCCAAAATATCGGCACCGGTTAAAAAAGGGGGACGATGGTTTGTTATGAAAAACGACGGACTCCAAAGCCAGTCGGTACTTTATTTGAAAAATAATATTAACCACGAAGGACAAGTTCTGCTCGACCCTAACAAATTATCAAGTGACGGAACAGTAGCTTTAACACTATTTCAGGTTTCAAATTGTGGAAAGTATTTGGCATACTCGGTTGCCGGTGGAGGTTCCGATTGGAACGAAATATTTGTTAAAAATATTGAAACAGGGCAAATGCTTGACGACCATATAAAGTGGGTTAAATTTTCAGATATTTCGTGGTGTGGCAAAGGCTTTTATTATTCAAGTTATCCCCAGCCCGATAAAGCCGATGAGCTAAAAGGGGAGAATAAACATTGCAAAATATATTATCATAAATTGGGTACTCAACAAGCAACCGATGAAATGATTTTTCAAGATATTGAGCACCCTGAAAGAGGTTTTTATGTAATGTTATCGTCCGATAATAATTATATGGTAATAGCAGGAACGGAAACTACCTCAGGTAACTGCATTTATATCAAAGACTTAAAGAATAATACTCCTATTGTAAATATAGTTCCCGCTTTTACTCACGATTATGAATTGATTGACTATGTTGATGGTAAGTTATATTTTCTGACAAATTATGACGCTCCAAAATATAAGCTTGTGGCATTGGACGTAAATGATGCTAAAAAACCAAAATGGGAAGATATAATTCAGGAAAGTGAGGGAGTGTTAAAATCTGTTAATTACGTAGGGGATAAGCTTATTGCAAATTATATTGAACATGCCCATAGTAAGGTAAAGGTATACTCAAAGTATGGTGAATTTGAATCGGAAATAAACATTCCGGTTATGGGTACTGTTTCCGGTTTTAGCGGTAAGCCAACCGATGAGTTTACTTTCTATACCATAACATCGTTTACAACACCTTCGTTGGTTTATAAGTACGATATTAAAAATAATGAGTCGGTGTTTTTTCAAAAATCGGAACTCGATTTTAACGATAGCGATTATGAGACTAAGCAAGTGTTTTACGAAAGTAAAGACAGCACTAAAGTGCCAATGTTTATAGTTTATAAAAAAGGGTTGAAGCTCGATGGTTCAAACCCGGTATTGCTTTATGGTTATGGAGGGTTTAATGTTAGTTTAACCCCGTCGTTTAGCCTTACCCGATTACTTTGGCTTGAGCAGGGGGGTATATATGCTGTTATGAATTTGCGCGGCGGAGGAGAGTATGGCGAACAGTGGCATAAAGCCGGCACTAAAATGAACAAGCAGAATGTTTTTGACGATTGTATTGCAGCTGCCGAATATTTAATAAATGAAAAATATACCTCAGAAAAGAAAATTGCACTTATGGGCGGTTCAAATGGGGGGTTACTAGTTGGAGCGGTAATAAACCAACGACCCGAATTATTTGGTGCTGCTTTTCCTTTAGTTGGTGTTATGGATATGTTGCGTTATCATAAGTTTACTATAGGTCGTTATTGGGCTGCTGACTACGGAACCAGTGAGGATTCTGAAGAAATGTTTAAGTATTTATATAAATATTCTCCGGTTCACTCCATTTGCGATAGCGTAGATTATCCCCCGGTTTTAGTTACAACAGCCGACCATGACGATAGGGTTGTGCCTGCACATTCGTTTAAATATATTGCTACACTTCAGGAAAAATATAAGGGTAGTAATCCTGTTTTAATCAGGATAGAGACCAATGCAGGGCATGGTGCCGGCAAACCTACCGAGAAAGTTATTGAGGAGTACACCGATATGTTTGCATTTATGATGTATAATATGGGAATAACTCCGAAGTATTAGCTTTTTATTTTGTCTTTGATTTATAAAAAGTGTTTATACTTTTGCGGTAATAAAATATAATGGGTATTTGTGTGATTATTTATTTGAATCACAGATTGTTAACTGTATAAATAAACTAAACTAATGAAAAAAATTTTATTGGCAGCAGCAGCTATTACAATGTTTGCATTTACTGCAAAATCGCAATTGTTTGAGGTGTTAGGGTAGATTTGGGTTACCTGTATGTGGGTGGTAAGCTTGGCGGTAATGTTAGTTATAACAATGTTGAGGAATCATATTTTTTACCCGGAGATGAAAAATCGTACAATGGAGGTTTTCAAATAGGTGGAGTAGGTAAGCTTGGATTAACTAAAGATTTGTCGATTCAATCAGAATTAGTCTATTCAACAAAAGGATATGGAGTAAAAAATGAACTTGCCGGTAAAAAATCAAATAAAAACTATCGGTATATCGGTTTGCCAATATTAGCTAACTATTCAATACCTGTTACTTCCGATATAAAAGTATATGGGTCGGGTGGTTTTTATACCGATGTACTTACAGGTGTAAAATACAATACGGTAAATACACTTAAAAAAGCGGAAGACCCTATGGCGGCAGAGTTTTTTGCTTTTGAGCATCCGGAATATAAGTATGATCAGCAAATAATCTCAGACTTTTATAAACGAGTAGAATTTGGTTGGATGGCAGCTTTTGGAGCAGAGTTTCCTGTAAATAAAACCGACCAAATGGCTGTTGACCTACGTTTAGCAGGTGGTTTTACCGATGTAGAGAAAAATCAAGGCACATCAAAATCAAAAAACTTTTCAGTTCAAGTATCGGCTATATATCTATACGACCTTACTAAGCACGTAAACTTTATAAAACATGAAGACGATGCTTACGAGAAAAATGCTTCTGCGCCCGTTCCGGCAGTTGTTCCTGAAAGAGTTGAAGAGAATAATTCAGAAACTCCGGTTGACGGTAAAAAGGTAGAGGAAGAAAACCGAACCTTTAATGCCGAAGACGGTGCTACAGAGTAGTTTGTGTTTGCAATATATAATTATAAAGCTGCCTTATGGTGGCTTTTTTTGTTTTAGTGCGAAAGGGTATAATATTGGTTTTTGCTAACTCAGCCCAAATATCGTTCAGTAAGGTATAGTTGTTTAACCCGATATTTTTAACTTTAAGCCCGATTCCCAAAAAGTAAAACTTTATGTCAGAAGAACAGAAACGAAAGCTGGAACAGCAGCTATGGAATATTGCCAATACCCTGCGTGGTAAAATGGATGCCGATGAATTCCGTGATTATATATTAGGATTTATATTTTACAAATACCTGTCGGAGCGGATGAATAACTACGCTAACGAGATATTACAGGAAGATAAAATCACCTATCAGAGTATAAATGAAGATACCGATGAAGGTAAAGAATATATAGAAGCTATTCGTGAAGAAGCTTTGGATAGCTTGGGTTACTTCCTTAAACCTTCAGAGTTATTTAGCGTGATAGCTAAAAAAGGAAACGCCAAGTCTGACGATGAAGAAGCCGAAGTGCAAAGCAACTTTATACTTGAAGAGCTTGCAGCCATATTAAAGCACGTAGAGCAAAGCACACTGGGAACTGACAGCGAAGACGACTTTGGAAACCTGTTTGAAGACCTCGACCTTACATCTACAAAACTGGGGCGTACAGTAAAAGAGCGCAACACCATAATTGCAAAAGTACTGAGCCATCTCGATGCCATTGACTTTGAACTGCAAAACTCCGATGCCGATGTACTGGGCGATGCCTACGAATATCTTATTGGGCAGTTTGCTTCGGGTGCAGGTAAAAAGGCAGGTGAGTTTTACACACCACAGCAGGTAAGTAAAATACTTGCAAAATTGGTTACACAGCGCAAAAGCAAATTACGCAGCGTGTACGACCCTACCTGTGGTTCGGGTTCGTTGCTGTTGCGTGTTGCCAAAGAGGTTAGCGATATTAGCGAGTTTTACGGTCAGGAAATGAACCGTACCACATACAACCTTGCTCGCATGAACATGATTCTGCATGGTGTACACTACAGCAAGTTCGACATAAAGCAAGAAGATACGCTCGAAAAACCACAACATTCCGATAAACGTTTCGAAGCTATTGTAGCTAACCCGCCGTTTTCGGCTAACTGGAGTGCCAATAAACTGTTTCTGAACGACGACCGCTTTTCGGAGTACGGAGTGCTTGCCCCAAGCAGCAAGGCCGACTTTGCCTTTGTGCAACACATGATACACCAGTTGGACGAAAACGGAACTATGGCTATAGTTCTGCCACACGGTGTATTGTTCCGTGGAGCAGCCGAAGGGCATATTCGCCGTTATTTGATTGAAGACCGCAATTACTTAGATGCCGTTATTGGTTTACCTGCCAATATATTTTACGGCACTAGTATTCCTACATGTATTTTGGTATTTAAAAAATGCCGTGAAAGCAACCAGGATATTCTGTTTATTGATGCCAGTAACCATTTTGAAAAAGCTAAAAACCAAAATTACCTACGTGAATGCGATGTAGAAAAAATAGTTGCTACCTACAACGAGCGCAAAACCGAAGATAAATACAGCTACACCGCACCACTAAGCGAAGTAGCCGAAAACGACTACAACCTTAATATACCACGTTATGTAGATACCTTTGAGGAAGAAGAACCTGTTGATTTGACCGCTGTTGCAAATGAGCTTGTAACAGTTCGCAACAACCGAAAAGAAACAGAAGAGAGCATAAAAGGATTTTGTACTGAATTAGGAATACCAACGCCGTTTTGACTTCGACTCCGCTCAGTCAACGAAGTCGGGTTGTCTGAGCGAAGTCGGGTTGTCTGAGCGAAGTCGGGTTGTCTGAGCGAAGTCGAAGACAAAAATTATATAATATGAAAGGATATATGTACATATTGAAATGCAATGACGATTCGTACTATACTGGTAGTACAAAAGACCTGAACCGTAGGCTGGAGCAACACCAAAATGGTGAAGGTGCAAACCATACAAAAAAACGGTTGCCGGTTGAATTGGTATATTTTGAAGAATTTGATAGAATTGATGAAGCCTTTTACCGAGAAAAACAAGTGCAAGGGTGGAGTAGAAAAAAGAAAGAGGCTTTAATAAACAATATGCCGGAATTGTTACATGATTTAGCAAAGTGTATGAATGAAACATCGCACCTTGGCTTCGACTCCGCTACCTGAGCGGAGTCGAAGGTAGCGGCGGCAGAAGATAGATGTGATAAAGGTATGAGCGAAGCCGAAAGTTGTCTGAGCGAAGCCGAAAGTTGTCTGAGCGAAGCCGAAAGTTGTCTGAGCGAAGCCGAAAGTTGTCTGAGCGAAGCCGAAAGTTGTCTGAGCGAAGCCGAAGACAAGCAAAATGAATAAAGAATCTCTAAGTGATGATATGAATAATAAACAAACTATTAATGACCAGTCGTTGAGTAAAGCCGAAACAACAGAGAGCGAGCCTTCGTATTCGCTTCCTGAGTCCTCGCTATCCGAATCTTCATTGCCGGAGTCTTCGATGACTAAGCATACGCTACCTATGTCCTCGCTGCCTGAGCGGAGTCGAAGGCAGTGCAAACAAAATACACCACAACTAAGGTTTCCTGAGTTTAATGGGAAATGGGTTTTAAAAAAACTAAAACATTTAACAAAAATAAATCAAGGTTTGCAAATACCTATCTCTGATAGATATACTGAATCCATTGAAAACAGTTATTTCTATATTACTAATGAGTTTTTAAAGCAAAGCTCTGACAAAAGGTATTTCATATTAAATCCACCCAAAAGTGTAATATGCGATGCAAATGATATACTAATGACTAGAACTGGAAATACTGGTCAAGTTGTAACTGGTGTTAATGGTGCTTTTCATAATAATTTCTTTAAAATCAAGTATGAATCTTCACAAATAAATAAGGAATATTTAGTTTACTTTTTGCGTCATAGTAAAACTCAGAATACAATATTAAAACTAGCAGGAACTTCAACAATTCCAGACTTAAATCATGGTGATTTTTATAGAATAAAAATATCTCTCCCCTCCCTCCCCGAGCAACAAAAGAGATAGCCTCGTTTTTAACGGCGGTTGACGACTACATAAGCAGCCTTGAAAAAGAACACACCCTACTGCAACAATATAAAAAAGGGGTAATGCAACGCATTTTTGCTCCTAAAGGCGACCCCAAGCGCCTACGCTTTAAACAAGCAGATGGCAGCGAGTTTGAAGAGTGGGAAGAGAAGAAGTTGGGGGAGGTTGGAAAAACTTACAATGGTTTAAGCGGTAAAACAAAAGATGATTTTGGCAGCGGAGCTCCATTTATTCAATACATGCAAATTTTCTCCAATTCATTTATAAAAATAGATGAGTGCAATAAAGTTTATATTAGCAATGAGGAGTCACAAAATAAAGTTAAATATGGAGATGTTTTTTTTACAACATCTTCAGAAACACCACTTGAGATAGGGACTGCATCAGTGTTATTGTCTGAAGTGGAGGAAATGTATCTGAATAGCTTTTGTTTTGGGTATAGGCCTAATTGTTTAGAACAGCTTGTTCCTATGCATTCCCAATATCTGTTTCGTTCAACTCAGTTTCGCAAAGAAATAATAAAGCTGGCACAGGGTAGTACAAGGTATAACATGTCAAAAGTTGAATTGATGAAGATTAGAATAAAAATCCCCTGCCTCGAAGAACAACAAAAGATAGCCGATTTCTTGTCAAAAATTGACGAGCAAATAAACGGTGTAAAAACGCAGATAGAGCAGGCTAAGGAGTATAAGAGAGGGTTGTTGCAGAAAATGTTTGTGTAATACATTATGTTATCAAATATACAATGCCATAGTTGACAAGTAGTAAATTATTATTACATTTGTCAACCGTCAAACATCATATAATCATGAACGAAATATTTGCATACCGATTAAAGAATGCCCGTATTCAACAGGGCTTTGGCAGTGTAGAATCACTTGCTAAAGAGCTTGGTGTATCAAAGCAAATGATTTCAAAATACGAAAAAGGCTTATCAATGCCCGATGGTGGCAAACTTATAGCCTTGGCAAATATTCTTGGTGTAAAACCCGATTATTTTTTCATGCCTGCCACTGTTGAATTGAGCGATATTAAATTCCGCAAAAAGGCAAAAGCATCAAAAAAAACTATTGAGCAAATTAAAATAAACATCCTTAACAACATGGAAAATTATCTGTTAATTGAGGATATTTTAGCTATAAAATCGGAGTTTAACGACCCACTAAAAAACAACGTAGTCAATTCCATTGACAATGTTGAAGAACTTGCTCTACAACTAAGAAAAAAATGGAAAATAGGCAACGACCCTATCAGTAATATAATAGCTCTGTTTGAAGCCAACGAAATAAAAGTAATTGAAATTGATGCCGACGATAACAATGCCTTCGATGGTATGTCGGGAATGGTAAATAATAAATTCCCTGCGGTGGTTATAAATAAAAACTACAACGTAGAACGCAAACGCTTTACCTTGCTACATGAACTTGGCCATTTATTACTAAACATTGAGCACTTTCCCGATAAGGAGCAAGAGAAAATATGCGACCGTTTTGCAGGAGCTGTTCTTTTACCCAAAGATACTTTGCTTAAAGAAGTTGGCCCTGTTCGTAAACGCATTTCGGTAACCGAGCTAATAAGTTTTCAAAAGCGCTTTGGCTTAAGTATTGGGGCTATTATGTACCGTTTGGTTTCGCTTAATATTATTAGTCAAAGCAAAATAAAAAGCTTTTACATTAGACAAAACACCGATGCTAATTTTAAAGCATATATCAACGAGGTACGCTTTTTAAACGACGAAGCATCGAACCGATACAAACAGCTTGTTTACCGTGGCTTAACTCAGGAGTTAATATCTATAAGTAAAGCATCGGCAATGCTTAATACCGATATAGATTCACTGCAAAAACAGTTAACAATTTTATAATAAATAGCAGTGCAAAAGATTCTGGTAAACGATACAAACATTCTTATTGACCTTATGGCAATTGGTTTGCTCGAATCTTTTCTGTCGTGCAACTTTGAATTTCATACCAACGATTTAATAATGAATGAAATTACAAATGAAGCGCAAAAACAGCAGGTTCTGAAATTAGCCAATGAAGGAAAGCTGTTTATAGCTGAAACAAAAGCACAAGACTATACCGATATTTTTAACCTTAAAGTTAAGAACCTGAGTTTTGAAGATTGTTCAATTTGGCATTACACAACTAAAATACAAGGAACCTTACTTACTGGCGATGGAAACCTAAGGAAAGAAGTAGAGAAAACAACAACCGATGTTAAAGGCATACTATACGTGTTCGATGTTTTAATTGAAAATGAGAAATTGAGTAATGCCAATGCTATTGAGAAAATTAAACAGCTTTACGTGCTAAATAACCGTTTGCCCAAAAAGGAGATTGAAAAAAGAATTAAAAAGTGGTCGTAAATAAAATGAATAAACAATCGGAACAAGCACTAGAAGATAATTTAGTAAAGCAGTTAGTTGCCTTAGGTCATAAGCGTGTAACCATAAAAGACGAAGCTGACCTGCTTGCTAACTTAAAATCGCAGCTTGAAAAACATAATGGAATAAA
>QKGS01000040.1 GCA_003250355.1 Bacteroidota bacterium | reverse complement strand
ATACCATTTGTCCCCATGAGGTCTAAACTTATTGGTAATTCAGCAAAAGCACCAAAACTAAATGCTAATACAGTTAGCAGTAACGTTACTCTTTTCATTTGTTTATTGTTTAATTAAATTGGTTAATATCAGTTAATTTTATGCCATAAAACATAGGCGCAAATAAACTAAAATAAAAATCCAATTTACCCCCCCCATTTTCTGATTTTTGTCAGGTTTCGAGAACTTTCTCCTAACGCAGTCAAGCCCAAACTAACAATAAAGCGGGTTAAATTGAGGGGTTAGAAAGCTATCGGAATACAGGGTTCACTTTTTAACTAAACAGTATTGTACTATTGTTATTTTTAGCAAAACACCTGACATATTGCAATAAACAGTAACAGTTTGGTGGTTTTACTCCTTAGAATCCTAAAATCTCTAAACATACTTCAAACTCCCGGCTATATTGGGCTGTAATCGATAACGGTTCACCGCTGACAGGATGTGCTAACAACAAGCTTTGTGAATGGAGCATCATGGTTGTAATATTCCATTTATCTTTAAATAACTTGTTTTGCTTGTTGCAACCATGCGGTCTGTCGCCAATTATCGGGTGATAAATATGTGCAAAATGCTTTCTTATTTGGTGTAATCGACCATGCTTGGGATAAACCTCAACCAAAGAATAACGCGATGTTTCAAATTTTCCGAAAGGGAGAGGTATTTCAACACGCATCAAAGTTTTAAAATGAGTTACAGCCTCTTGCTCTTTCCCTTTATCATTAATTAACGGATAGTCAATAGTACCATCATCGTCGGTATATCCCCTCACTATAGCACGATATGTTTTAACTACCTCGTTGTTGTCAAACTGTTTCTGAACTTTACCGTTTATTTCTGAACTCAAAGCAAAAACCAATACCCCCGAGGTTTTCCTGTCAATACGATGACACGGCCACACATACTTACCTATTTGATTTCTGAGTTCCTGAACCGCAAAAATATTTGCCTCATCGGCATACTTCGACCTATGAACCAATAAACCGTGAGGCTTATTAATTGCAACCAAATAGTCGTCGGAATAAATTACTGAAAGCATATGTTTTTTTTGCAAATCTATTATGTATTAAATAATTCAGCAAATAGGTATTTTTAAGCTCTTGCAATAACTTCAATTGACAATATACAATATTGCAATTACATATAACTTTATGATATTATACATAATTCAAGTAAAAACGGTCTTATTCTGTGCTTTATTTACTTTATTACATCTATATTTGCATCGAATATTCAAAAACCTTTATTATGAAAAACTTCACACTATTATCAATTGCAATAATAAGTACAACACTCATATTTTCATCGTGCTCCGAAAATAAAAAAACCGATAACGACGACGAATCTGTTATTTCCGAAATAAAAAGAAGAACCGTTAAAGATGAAGTTTCGGAACTGGTATATCCGCTACCAACATCGTTCGAGCTTACCAATATGCTTAATGAAATAGGAGCTGCTTATATTTTATCGCTGTCAAACCCTGTTGAAAATGCCGAAAAATATCTTACAGTAAACAGTAAAGCATTTAATTTGGGTGTGTATGGAGCCGACCTTAGTTATGCAAGTACTTATAAGCAAAAGCAAATAACTATTGACTACATGAGTGCTTCCAATAAACTTATTGAAGAACTAGGTCTTACATCGGCAATTGAAGACAGTATAATAACTAAAATTGAAGCAAATCAGGATAATAAAGATGCTCTGATAAATATTATAAGCACATCATTTTATGATACTTACAAATACTTAAATAAAAATGAGCGCGGAGAACTGGCTTTGCTTATTTTAACAGGCAGTTGGCTCGAAGGTTTATACATTTGCACCCATATATCGGAAGACACATTTAACGATGTGAATATGATTAAAATAATAATGAACCAAAAAGAGCCACTAAGCAAACTTGTCAGCTTGCTTGACCAATACAGTGAAAAAGAATTTGTTGCTGAATTAATAACTGACCTAACTGACATTAAGTCGGTTTATGATACAATGGAACAAGGAAGTATAACTGCCGAGCAAATTACAAGTATTACTCAAAAGGTTGATACTATTAGAACAAAATATACCGAATAATATTATAAAATGAGAGAATCGCTGCTAAAAGCTTTAATGCAATTATTTGCATTACTTACCGACTTGCGACAAGAAGAGCAATCGGGTACTGCTCACACTCATGTAAATGAATACTTATCGAAGCATTTTAGCCGCGAATACGTTGACCAATATTCTAAAATATTCGACGAATATTTAAATGAATACCACAAAGGAACTCTTTCGCATAACAAGGAAGAACAACTTGAGCAATTGCAGAATAACCAAAAAGCAATAACCAATATTTGCGAACAGCTTAATAAAGAGCTTGAAAAGGGTGAAAAAATATCATTATTTATTCAACTGCTGCAATTCCTGCGCAAAGAATCAAAAATAGGCGGCGAAGAACTATGCTTATTCGATTCTTTAGCAACATCGTTACTTATAAATAAAGAAGACTCCGACGCATTAAAAACATTTATACTCGACACTCCCGAAAATGTTGAAAACAAAAGCTCAATACTAATAATTAGCGGAAACGAACTTGATGCCGGCAAAGGCTACAAACATATATTGAATGAAAAACAGCAGGTAACTGTATGGTTTTTACGCGTTAAAAGTACCGACACTTTTGTATTCCGCTATTCAGGCGAACGAAATTTATACCTTAACGGAAACCGTGTAGATA
Source organism: Bacteroidota bacterium (assembly GCA_003250355.1). GTDB lineage: Bacteria > Bacteroidota > Bacteroidia > Bacteroidales > SZUA-534 > SZUA-534. The sequence goes on along the minus strand of QKGS01000040.1, from coordinate 137,448 downwards.
AAAACCGCCCTTATATTTTAGCTCCTGGTGCTGTAATAAAAACATCGCTAATGCCGCCGGTGTATTATGGTACTATTGCCGAGCAATTTCTCGACACTCAGCGAAGGTCGCGTATACTTTACAAAGCGCACGACGTTGAATATAAGTTTAACCCAACTCAAATAGCCACACATAAATTCAGCTTGCTTTGCCGCTCAGGTCAGTTTTGGGGTATTATTGGCGGTAGTGGAACCGGAAAAACAACTCTGCTTAATGTTCTGAACGGAAACCTCAAATTAAGTCACGGCCGTATTACCATAAACGGTTTCGACCTGCATTCGGAACGTGAAGATTTGGAAGGAGTTATCGGATATGTTCCGCAAGACGACCTTCTAATAGAGGAACTTACAGTATATGAGAACCTATACTATAATGCAAAATTATGTTTCAGCAAAGAGTCGGAAGAAGAGATAAACAAAATAATAAACGAAACTGTTGAAGATTTTGACCTTGTTGAAGCAAGAGACTTAGTTGTAGGTAATCCATTAAAAAAAATACTTAGCGGAGGTCAACGCAAACGCCTCAATATAGCATTGGAGCTTATGCGACAACCATCGGTGCTGCTTGTCGATGAGCCTACATCAGGACTTTCGTCAATGGATTCGGAAAAGGTTATGCTTTTGCTAAAAAGGCAAACACTTAAAGGCAAGCTTGTTATTATAAACATACACCAGCCATCGTCTGACTTGTACAAACTGCTCGATAAGTTGCTTTTAATTGATAAGGGTGGGCGTATTATTTACAATGGCAACCCTATGGATGCTATTGAATATTTTAAAAGAGAAGCAAACTATGTAAACCCTGAAGAACGAGAGTGCGGTACTTGTGGAAATGTAAAAACCGAACAGCCTCTGCGCATTATTGAAGCCCGTATGGTTAACCCCGAAGGCAAAATAATTCGTGAAAGAAAAGTAAAGCCCGAAGAATGGTACCAAAAGTATCTTGAAAAATTCGAAAAAAAATATACCTGGAAAAACAATAAAGCACTCGACAAAAAGGAAAAACTACCATCGAACCGTTTTAGAATTCCTAACCGGAAAAACCAATTTATTATATACCTTAAACGCGACCTGTTGTCGAAAATAAAAGATAAACAGTATATGATGCTCACTTTACTTGAAGCCCCGGCTTTGGCATTCATACTATGTTTCTTTACCAAATACCTCGATAACGAAACTTACATTTTCTCCGATAATGTAAACATTCCTGCATATATTTTTATGTGCATTATAGTTGCAATGTTCATGGGGTTAAATGTCAGTGCCGAAGAGATAATTAAAGACAAAAAACTACTTCAGCGCGAAACGTTCCTTAACCTGTCGCGGTTTAGCTATTTGTCTAGTAAAGTAACTATTATGCTTATTATTTCTGCTATTCAAACATTATCGTTTGTGCTTATTGGTAATGGGATTTTGGAAATAAAAAGTATGACTTTAAGTTATTGGGCTATTTTATTTACACTATCGGTTTTCTCAAATATCCTGGGATTAAACATAAGTAGTGGTCTAAACTCTGTTGTATCTATTTATATTATTATACCACTTATTCTGGTTCCTCAAATACTATTCAGCGGTGTTATAGTCGACTTCGACAAACTGCATAAATCAATATCGTCGAAAGAAAAAGTCCCCTTAATTGGTAATATCATGATTTCACGCTGGGGTTTCGAAGCACTATCGGTAAACCAGTATAAAAACAATGAATTTGAGAAACACTTTTTTGAATACGACCTAAATTTAAGTACATACTCATATTACTATTCGCTTCTAATACCGGAACTTGAACGACGAAACGATGAGGCTCTATGGCATTTTAAAAATAACGATACTGCCCGTTTCTATGAGCAATTGAACATTCTATCAATAAACTTACCTAAAATAGAATTAGAAAATAAAGAGCTGACTAATTCACTAAATAAAAACATTTACAATAGTGAAATACACAAGAAAGTAGCAGAAGAGCTCGATTTTAAGAAAACATATTACAGACATATGTACTTCTCTTTTGAAGAAAAGAAAGATCAAGTATATTCTAACTTAGTGAAAAAACTAGGCTCAAAAGAAGCGGTATTTAAATTAAAACAAGATAACTACAACAGCAAACTGGCGCAATGGGTATTGCGTAAAAATGAATTGCAAAAAATAGAGCTTTTTAACAATAAATACATTCAGAAGAAAGACCCTATATATATGCCCCCATTATTCAACAATGGAGGAGCTCATTTTTTTGCTCCATACAAGCAAATAGGGATAATAAAAATTGGCACACCGCTATTCAATATGCTTTTTGTATGGGTTTTTACCATATTGCTTTGCGTAACCCTCTATTTTGATTCATTACGCCGCATAATAAATTATGTAGAAAGGTTCAAACTACGCAAGCAAACTAACCGATTAATGAAATTAAGAATTTAAAATACTATTCATCCGATTCCGGAAAATCTGTACCCGCAATAGTATCTTGTTGCGGGTACAATATTTTTAGTATTGCTACTGCCTTAATCATCTGCCCCTTAGTGCAATTTTTCAAAACCACTACTGTTGTTGTGTCTTGTGGTATTTGCATAAGCAAACTCTTGAAACCATGCCACCACCCATAATGAAAATTGACCTTCACTGAATCATTTCCCCAGTACATAATTCTCCAACCATATCCGTAATTAATTCTTGCCTTCAAAGGTCTTCCCATTGGCTGAAATGCCAAAGCAAGTGTATCGGTGTGTACAATTGTCCCTTTATACAAACTCTGATCCCATAAAAAAAGATCGTATGCACTTGAATATACACCTTTATCGCCAAGCACCCCGTCGAGATAGTTATCTTCGGCCTCACGCCAGTATCGAATATAACCTGTAACTCTGGGTGGATACAACGTTGTTCTGTCTGCTCTGTATGCAAAGGAGTTGTGCATTCCCAGTGGTTGGAATATCTCTTCTTTCAAATAATCGGCAAATAGCTTCCCCGATACCTTTTCAACTATCGAGGCTAACAGAGCATACCCTGTATTGCTATACGAATACTTTCTGTCGGGTTTGCAATATATTGACGGCTGCCTGTTTATAAGTTCATTTACCAAATCGGTATTTGTAAGTAAGGTGTCATATGATGTAGGAATATAATTCATAAAATAGTGATAATTGGGTAATCCCGACCTATGTACCAATAGCATATGAATAGTTATTCCATAGTAAGGAAAATCGGGAAAATAGCGTTGAACAGAATCGGTAAGTTTCAATTTTCCCTCTTGGTAAAGTTTGAGTATTGCTACCGCTGTAAATTGCTTTGAAACAGAAGCAAGCTGGAACGATGAGCTTAAAGTAATACTATCGTTTGTGTAATGATTTGCTATTCCGGCTGCCTGCGAGAAAAAAACACTATCCTTTTGACCAACCAATAAAACACCATGAAATCTTCTGTTTTCATCGTACTTATTAAATAGTTCTTCAAGTTGTGATTTCTGCTCGCAACTATATGTAAACTCTTTTTTTAAAACTGCTTCTTTTATGCTTTTCTCTGTACATGAGAATGAAAATAAAAGAATAACTACTGCTACAACACAACTCGCTCTATACACAATCAGTATTTATTAAATTGGAAATGCTGAAACTACTCCCCCTTTGAGTTTTCTTTCAACACAAATAACATATTTACAATCAATAAGATATATGAAACCTTAATATTTTGCCCACTATCTAAACGCTTGCCAATGCATTATGAATATTGTCAAGCCAATCAATATAATCGTCCATTGCCGCCGAAATAACCTCTTTAGCTTCAGCCGGGCCATACACATGAGGAATTTCAGTTTTACCGGTATCATCGCCCGGTATATCTTTATATGTTAAAAAATAATGTCTCAACCTATCAGTAACTATTGCCGGTATTTCCGAAATATCTCTGATATGTCCATAAGTAGCATCATCGCGCAATACAGATATAATCTTATCGTCAGCATCGTTGCCATCTAGCATTCTAAATCCGCCAATAGGGATAGAATGCACCAATATATCGCCATGGGTAATATCCTTTTCGGTAAGTACTACTATATCGAGCGGATCACCATCACCTTTAATATTGGTACGTCCGGTTTTTGCCATACAATACTCCCCTACACGCTTACCGCAATATGTTTGAGGTAAAAACCCATATAACGCCGGTATTACATTCGAATACTTCTGCGGTCGGTCTATAGTTAAGTAACCGGTACGCTTATCTACTTCGTATTTTACTGTATCGGTAGGTACCATCTCTATAAACGATGTAACCTCATCTGGTGCATTATCACCAATATCAACTCCATGCCACGGATGAGATTTATAACGTAATCCCATTAAGCGACCTATTGGATCCATCAGTGTTGCCGATGATTTATTTGCCTTTAACGCCATAATACTTATACTCTTTCTTTATCTCTGCAAGAAACAAAAAAAATGTGTTCGTGAAATACAATTTAAAAAAAAAGCTGCCCTATCCAGACAGCTTTTTTATTTATTTTCTTACAAAATGATAATGCGACCCAAATCGTTCAAATGCAGCTTTATCTAAACACTCTCTGTGGTCAGGGTGAGCGATACTTATAATTAGTTTTGCTCTTTCCTGAAGAGTTTTACCATAAAGATTAACTGCACCAAACTCTGTAACAAACCAGTGCATATTAGAACGAGTAGTAACAACACCTGAACCTTCAATAAGAGTAGGTGATATTTTTGATATTCCCTTAGCTGTAACCGATGGCATTGCAATAATTGGTTTACCCCCTTTTGAATACCCTGCTCCGCGAATAAAGTCAATCTGCCCTCCAACTCCCGAATAGTGCTTAGTACCAATAGAATCGGCACATACTTGTCCGGTAATATCTATGGCAAGTGCCGAATTAATAGCTGTTACTCTGTCGTTTTTACGTATTATATCTACACTATTGGTATGCTTTACGTCCATCATTGCAACCATGGGATTATCGTCAATAAAATCGTACAATTTTTGCGAACCCATAAGAAACGAAGCTACCATCTTTCCTTTATCTATTTGTTTGCGCTTTCCGTTTACAACCCCTTTTTCTACAAGCGGAAGAATACCATCGGCAAACATTTCGGTATGTACACCTAAATCTTTGTGATTACCCAACTGAGCAAGTACCGCATTAGGAATACCTCCAATGCCCATTTGCAAACAAGCTCCATCTTCAATAAGCTGTGCTACATTTTTACCTATTTGAATATCAAGCTCCGATAACTCAGCCATTCCATGTGCATATAGCGGACTGTCATCTTCTACAAAATAATCAATCATATTCATAGGAATCATTGCATCGCCCCATGCTCTAGGTACATTCGGGTTTACTGCTGCAATAACAACATCGGCATCTTCAATAGCTGCAAGTGTGGCATCTACTGATGTTCCAAGAGAAACAAACCCATGCTTATCGGGTACTGAACACATTATAAGTGCAACATTCACCTTTAAGTAACCTTCTCTTATCAGCTTTTGAGTTTCACTTAAAAAAATTGGAATATAATCAGCAAAACCGGCTTGCGTTTGTTTACGTAGGTTTGCCCCCACAAAAAACTGCTCCGATATAAATATTCCTTCAAATTCAGGGTCTGCAAAATCAACCTTCTCCTCAATATGTATATGTTGAACTTTTACGTCATGAATCTCTTTTCTGCGACCACGTTCAACCATAGCTCTAATTAGCTTATGAGGCGTAACAGCAACACTACTCAAGTGCACACGATCTCCGGTCTTTATAACCTTTACAGCTTCCTCTGCTGAAACAAAGTTGATATTCTTCATATTAAGTAAATTGTATTTTTTTTGATAACGACGCCAAAGATAAAAATTATTCCTTTCCCTGACTGTAGAAATAAGATGAGAATTGTCAATTTTAATATGGAAATTAACAACCAATTAATCAGATAGTTTAATGGCTAAAAACTACTTGCCACTACCTTCAAATACTGTTTTAATAGTATATATCATTATTTTAAGATCAACATAAAGCGACATATTTTCTATATAAATAATATCATATCGCAATCGTTCAATCATTTCATCAACATTTTCGGCATATCCATACTTAACCTGCCCCCACGATGTAATTCCGGGACGCACTTTCATCAATAACTGGTACTCCGGAGCTCTCTCTACAATCTGATTAATAAAAAACTGGCGCTCCGGACGTGGCCCCACAAGCGACATATCACCTTTAATAACATTAAAAAACTGAGGCAACTCATCTACACGTGTTTTCCGCATAAACCGTCCTATGCTTGTAACGCGAGGGTCATCGTCTTTCGATAGTGCCGGACCATGCTTCTCAGCATCAATATACATTGACCTAAACTTATATATTGAAAATGGCTTTCCATATCTACCTATCCGCTCATGTGTATAAAAAACCGCCCCTTTTGAGGTTGCTTTAATAATAATAGCTATTACTATAAAAAATGGAGATAGTATTATTAACGCAAGCATTGAAAAGAATACATCAATTGCTCGTTTTGTACTCTCTTGCCACACAGGCATTACTCCATGAGAAAGCTCAACTAAAGGCACGCCAAACAGCGACGACATTCTTACTGTTCCCGACAGTATATCAAGCAAATCGGGTATCGCTTTGATAGTTACATCGCATGATTTTGCTTTTATAAGAATCATCTGAATTTTTGCCCTCTCCGATGGCTCTATTGCAATAATTACCTCTTCAATTTTATGCTCTTTCACCAACTCTTGTAAATTCGATATCTTACCCAAATATGGAAGGTGGTCGCTTAACGGATCGGTTGAATCACCATTGATAGTAATAAACCCTACAAACCTGTTCCCTGCCGACTTTGCACCCTGTAAATACTCCTCATATACCTCTAACGCTTCCTGATTACTTCCTATAATTAGAGTATTAAAACCAATAGAACGGCTTTGTATTAAATGTGCTGTTTTTGTTGTTGTTATTAATCTGGGAACATATGTTAATGCAAAATGAACAACCCACAAAAAAGCAAACGACTGATAATAATTCTTATAACTATGTATCTCATCATCAAGTATGAGCGCAAAAAATATTAGTATTACCCCTAGTGTTGTTGCAAATATTGTATTCCCAATTTCTTGAAGTCGCGATTTTTTAAAAACTCTTCGGTATTCTCCATTCAAATAATATAACAACACCCAAAACAAAGGGACTATAATTACTCCCATATAATATGCCTTATCAAGAGTTATGGAATATTCATAACCGTATATTGTTGATCCTATGTATTCTTTACGGAAAAGATAAAACAGTGTCCACGATATAACTGCTGCCAGATAATCGGGTATAAAATACTTTAGAAATTGCTTTGTATTTCTTGCCTGCTTCATAAGTTTGCTTTTCCTTTAAGGATATAACCCCTTGTGTCGATACTAATTCGATGCACACTCTATTGTTAAGGTTGCGTAAAGAAAGTAATAAAAAATTATTTTTCTCTATATCAAACTAAAAACCGTTTTAACTTTTTCATTAATCTTATTCATAATTTGCTGTGACTTAAGACTATATGAAAAACCACTTTTTATACTGTTATTATATAAAATATTCAAATAAAACTCTTTCAACTGACTATTAAGAGAAAACATCATATTAGTATCTATAGTTTCACTCAATATTTCATCATTATTCTTAACTTTCTTTATACACACTCCTTTTAAAATATCAAAAAAATATGCTTCATCGTGTGTGTATACTTTTATAATGTGCTCACTAATATCATCGGTCGCCCTTACATCTATTTTTCCAATACTACCATTCCTAAAATCAATATTTACATTATAACTGTCGGGAATATTGTTGAACACTGAAAATGTATGTTCTGAGCTTTTCTTAATGTCAGAATTGGCTAACAACAAAACAGCATTAATAGAATTTCTAAGATTATCCTTTATTAAGGAAATATCATTTAATGAACAATCGACTGAAATATGATAAGGGAGTTGAAAATAGCCACCTTTCCTATTTACAATATTATGTAAATTGTAAGGGTGATACACCTGAATTACCTGTCCCGACTCTTCTTCTAATTTCAGTAATATTTTATGTTGCTCAATATCGAAATTTGATGTCCCTTTTATAAACACCGGTACACTCTGTTTTATAATATTTTGCAATAAATGAAAATTTATTTTTTCACAAGAATAAAACACAACAGCATCAACAGTATTGATGAATATTTCAAAATCAGAAAAAAACTTAACTCCAACACCAACATTTCCCTTTCCATTTATTTGAAAAACAGGATCGTATATTCCTGCAAAAACAAAAAAATCGGAAGTACTTAAATCATTAACAAATTCAGAAACATAATTATGCTTACCTACAATACCCAGTTTCAACATTCAATAAGTTTTTTACAAAACTAACCTAATTCAGATTCATGAAACAACCTGTACCACCTTTGTTATTAACGTTTTTATGTTGAAAAGTGTAAAAAAACGATACCATCATTAATACTTATGAGTTATTTAACTAAAAACAATTAACTGCATTTCTGTAAAAATGCTATTTTTGTATGCCTTTCACTTTATTAGGTGTATTATATTTTCTCGTTTAATAATAATTATAATTCAGTACATATTTCCAATATGGATTACTAATATGCTTTATAGCATCTTTTTGTTAAACAGGCATTTACGTTAAAATATTGTGAATAAAAGGCTTTCCCAATTAATATTTTTTTATTAATTTAGATAAAGGAGTACATACTTAAAGAAGCACATTTTATATTCTTAAAGGGTTAAAATATGGATTTAACGGCTCAATTAAAAAAGTATTTTGGTTTCAATACATTTAAAGGTAACCAAGAGACTATAATTAAAAATATTCTTGCTGATAAAGATACATTTGTTCTAATGCCAACCGGAGGTGGCAAATCATTGTGTTATCAATTGCCTGCACTTATTAAAGAGGGAACAGCAATTATTATATCGCCTCTAATTGCCTTAATGAAAAATCAGGTTGATGCTATGCGAAGCTTTAGCAACGACGATAGTGTAGCTCACTTTCTCAACTCGTCGCTAACTCGAGGTGAAATACATAAAGTTAAAGAAGATGTAATTGCCGGAAAAACAAAACTGCTTTATGTTGCTCCGGAATCACTAACTAAAGAAGAAAATATCAGCTTTTTACAGCAGATTAAAATATCGTTTTATGCTGTAGATGAAGCTCACTGCATATCGGAGTGGGGTCATGATTTCAGACCCGAATACAGAAGAATACGTCCCATAGTTGAAGAAATTGGTAAAGCTCCTATTATTGGACTTACTGCAACAGCTACACCAAAAGTTCAGCATGACATAATGAAGAACCTTGGTATGAGCGAAGGCGATGTATTTAAAGATTCTTTTTTCAGACCAAACCTCTATTACGAAGTAAGACCAAAAGTAAACGAAACAAAGCAAATAATTCAGTTTATAAAAAACAACTCGGGCAAATCAGGAATAGTTTACTGTTTGAGCAGGAAAAAGGTTGAAGAACTTGCTGAAACATTACAAGTTAACGGCATAAATGCATTGGCATATCATGCAGGTATGGATAGTGCCACCCGTTCAAAACATCAAGATATGTTTTTAATGGAACAAGTTGATGTTATTGTTGCTACTATTGCATTTGGTATGGGTATTGACAAACCCGATGTTCGGTTTGTGATACATTACGATATACCCAAAAGTCTTGAAGGTTACTATCAGGAAACAGGCAGAGCAGGTCGCGACGGAGGCGAAGGTCAATGTATAGTTTTTTATACATATAAAGACATTCAAAAACTAGAAAAGTTTATGCAGGGGAAGCCTGTTGCAGAACAAGAAATAGGAAAACACTTACTTCTTGAAACTGTTTCATATGCCGAATCGGCAGTTTGCAGACCTAAAATGTTACTAAGCTATTTTGGTGAAGATATGACTGAACCATGTAATAACTGTGACAACTGTAATAATCCGAAAGAACAATTTGAAGGTAAAAAATATGTAACTACACTTATTAAAGTAATACTTGCAGTAACCGAAAACTATAAAGCCGACTATATCGCAAACCTAATAAGCGGACATGCCGACTATTCAATAAAATCATTTAAACACCATAAAATACCTGAATTTGGTATTGGTAAAGAAAATGACGCTAAGTTTTGGCATGGTGTAATACGACAATCTCTTGTTGCTAAACTGATTAAAAAAGATATAGAAAACTACGGATTACTAAAGATTACTGAAAAGGGACACGAATATCTAAAGTCGCCGGAATCAATTATGCTTGTAAAAGATCATGATTATGAAAAAGCCGAGCAGGAAGAGCAGGGAGCACAGAGTGGAACAGCATCGGCCGATCCCACTCTATTCAAAATGCTTAAAGATTTAAGAAAAAAGATTGCCACAGAATTAAACGTACCTCCTTTTGTAATTTTTCAAGACCCCTCGCTTAATGATATGTCAACTCATTATCCTATTACACTTGAAGAATTGCAAAACATGAGTGGCGTTGGTGCCGGAAAAGCTCAACGCTACGGCGCAGATTTTATTAAGCTCATTAAAAACTATGTCGATGAAAATGAAATAGACAGACCTGTTGATATGGTTGTAAAGTCGGTTGTTAACAAATCGGGTCTTAAAGTTTACATAATTCAAAGTATTGACAGAAAAATGCCTCTTGACGCAATTGCAGAAGCAAAAGGGCTAGAAATGAACGACTTACTAAAAGAGATTGAAGCAATTGTATATTCCGGAACAAAAATAAACATTGATTACTATATTGATGAGGTTGTTGACGAAGAACGTCAGGAAGATATTTACGAATACTTTATGGAGGAAGCCGAAACTGAATCAATAGAAGCAGCATTGGCCGAGCTTGGCGAAGATGAATATCCCGAAGAAGATATTAGATTAGTAAGAATAAAATTCTTATGCAATGAAGGAAACTAAAAAAAAGGGTGATCACAATTGGTCACCCTTTTTTATGCTTTAAAACAGAAAAATATATCCTCCTTTTTGATATATAAAAAAGCTTGCTCCCATATTAATAAACACGTAATAATTGCGATAAGTTCTTGTTTAAAAACAGCTTATATTAAAGCAAACGCTACTTAGCCGCTATTGAATAATTCACTGATTTTTATTAAATTAGATATGTTTAATATTTGTCAATGAAAAGCGGGAGGATACCATGGAAAATGTACTGTTTAAATACTTCGAGCAAAGACATAAAGAGGCCAAAGAAAACATGATGAAAGAGAATAATTTTGGTCCTGTTATAACTATTTCCCGTCAGGCAGGATGCGAAGCTACAAAAATTGCCCGCATACTTACCGACCGACTTAATGCACACACCGGCGATGAACGGTGGAGCTTTATTGACAAGGAAATTCTTGAAAAAAGTGCAAAAGAACTACGATTAAGCAAGCATAAAATTGAAAGTTTCTATCAAGGCAATGAAACATCGAAATTTATTGATATGTTTATCTCATTCAGTAAAGACCATGTAAACGACCTTAAAATAAAAAACACTGTAAAAGAGATTCTTACCTCATTCTGTCAACAAGGCAATATAGTTTTGGTTGGTCGCGCCGGAGCAGCAATACTACAAGGCAAACCCAATGTATTGAATATCCGACTAACAGCTCCTTTCTATTGGAGGATTGAAACCATAATGAAAAACAGACAATGGTCAATGGAAAAAGCGGAAGAATGGGCTATCGATACTGACGATATGAGGCATAAACTATTTTACTATTTTCTTGAAAAACAGCCTCGAAACCTCGACTATTTATTCGACGCAACCCTAAACCGCCAATATTTCAATGCTCACAATACTGTTGACCTTATATTGGAAATGGCACGAAAGAAGAATCTCAATATATAATTGGTTAATTAGAATAAAATAAAGCCCGTCATAAAACAACGGGCTTTTAATATTTGGAATATACCTTTCCAGGCAGGCTCTTTACTAATCCCTCAAATTCAAGGTTTAACAGCAAAGCTGATACCTTAGCCATGGGTAAATCGGCATTTCTTGCTATAATGTCAATATTTACATTCTCACCATCGGGAATTTGATCTAATACTTTTTGCTCATCGGCCGAAACTTCTGCAAATAACTTCTGTTGCTTAGGTATAACTTTTTTATCCCAGCCTAACAAATATTCTACATCGTCAACTGTCTCAATAAGTGCAGCTTTGTTTGTTTTAATTAGCTTGTTGCACCCCTCCGATGTTTTATCGCTTATTCGACCCGGAACTGCAAATACATCGCGACAATATGAATTAGCAAGATTGGCTGAAATAATAGCTCCACCTCTATCTTTACTTTCAACAACTATGAGAGCATCACATAGCCCTGCAATAATCCTGTTTCGACGCACAAAATGCGATTTATCGGCAAAGTGACCTGGTAAAAATTCTGTTACTAACGCTCCGCTTTTTATCATTTCATTCGCTGTACTTTTATGTGCTGCCGGATAAATTGTATCGAGTCCGTGAGCCAGCACCCCTATTGTAGGCAAACCATACTTTAACGAAGCTTTATGGGCTGCAATATCAATTCCGTATGCCAAACCGCTTACTATCACCACATTGTGCCCGCGCTCTTTGAATTGCCTGATTATATTATCGCAAAACTCGTCGCCGCGAGACGTAGAATTTCTAGTACCGACTATGCTTATATATTTTCTGTCATTTTCAATATTCTGCCCTTTAACAAAGATTATTAGCGGACTATCTTCACACTGCTTTAAACGAAACGGGTAGTCTTTGTCGAAAGATGATATAATTCTTATATTATTTTTTTCAGAAAATTCTATTACCGAATCGGCTCTTTTATAATTATTGTCAGATAAAAATGAAGATATCAAACTTTCACCGATGCCGGGTATTTTATAAAAATCGTTGCGCTTTAATTTGAAAACATTTTCAATACCTCCGGCATACGATATTACTTTTCGGGCAGTAATGCTCCCTATCCCCGATACTGACCACAGAACAAGATATTTATATAATGTGTCATTCATAAACTTTATGTATTATGATGACTTGTTCATGGTTTCTATCAACATAAAAGCTTTCAGAAGTTTCTCTACTTCTCCTCTCTTTAATCCGTTTAAACTAATGGGATTATATTTGGCAATTCCATTGGGAGTATGTACATAAAAAACCAGGTCGTAACGTAATCCGAAGGCATTTTTTACAATTTCGGTTTTTACTAATTTTTTTGATTCTATTTTAACAGAATTATTTGAAGTTTTAAAAGGACTCATTACCTTATATCTGAACCGGATACTATCCTGGCTTACAAGTGCCGAAATATATGATATTCGAACTACATATACATAAATTACAAATAGTAACATTAGTGTTACTGATATTACTGCAGGAACAAGTAGTATTTTGTCGGACATTAAAAAAATACCACCTGTAATTAACAGTAGTATTAAAAGTATGAGCATATAAAGTAATTTTACTTTTGCTGCCCGTGCTTTATTATCTATTTGCATTCTGATTATTATAATTATTTAACGAATTCCTTTAAAAAACCGCCTCATTAAATCACCACACTCTTTTCCCATTATACCTCCAACAACTTCTGCTTTCGGATGAACTAGAGTATTCCCAAATTGTGTAAAACCTCTTTTTGAATCGGCAGCACCATACACAATTGTACTTATCTGCGTCCAATATGATGCTCCTATACACATAACACAAGGCTCTACTGTAACATACAGAGAACAATCAATCAGGTATTTTCCTCCAATAAAATCGGCAGCCGAAGTAAATGCCTGCATTTCGGCATGAGCGGTTACATCATTTAAAGTTTCTGTTAAGTTATGTGCTCTGGCAATTATCTGATCTTTATAAACTATAACCGCACCAATAGGTATTTCAGCTTTTTCGAAAGCTTTTTCGGCCTCACGCAAAGCTTGTTTCATAAAGTACTCGTGTTCGAAAATCATACTCTTATATAATTATAAACGTATAGCATATATTACTTAGGCTGACGATTATCGACCTTTACCTTTACAACATTGTCATTTTTGTACACAGCTTCGTAAATAACCTCTTTTCCCTTTATTGCGTAATACTTATAAGTACCATTTTTCATTCCGTTTTTATAGTTGAGTTCTGTTCTAAGAGGCCCTTCTTTGTACCACTCTTGCCATAAGCCATCTTCTACTCCATTTAAATAGTTTTCGCTTCGCAATTGACGCCCTACCTCGCTATAATAATTCCATGTCCCATTTTTTACTCCTTTGGAATAATTACCTTCTAAGATTTTAGTTCCGTCAACTCTCCATGTTAAATAGCTTCCATCATTTACTCCCATTATAAAGTGTTCTTCAAGACGTTTATTGCCGTTTTCATACCAATACTCTGCCTTACCGTGTTTTACCCCATTTTTGTATGTTAAGCGATATTTATCGGAACCATCTTCAAACCATGAAGTCCATACACTATCCATAACTCCATAATCGAAATATCCGGTTAGTTCAAGCTGACCATTTTCATACCAACGTTGCCAAAAACCTATTTCTTTACCATTATCAAAATCGCCTTCGTGAAATTTCTGTTTGTTCTCGTAATATATTACCCAATGCCCGTGCCGCTCTCCTTCAACATAATCGCCATACTTCCATACCTCTCCATTTGCATACCAATAAGTCCACTTTCCGGTCATTTTGCCATTTTTATAATACCCTTCGTTCCCTTTTTGTCCATCGGTTCTCCAATATGTCCATAAGCCTTCCTGAACATCGTTTTCAAAATTTCCTTCTACATCGAGCTTTCCATCTTCATGCCACCATGTAGCTTTTCCCTGCTTTTTACCTTCTACAAAATTTGTTTCATTCGATTTTTGCCCGTTTACATTCCAGCTTGTTTGCATACCATGCTTTAAGCCATTTTTATATGTAACCTTTATTTTTGAACTACTGTCGTGATACCAGTAATTCCATTCTCCATTTTTTTCTCCATTAACTAACACTCCCTCAAACTCCTTATTTCCATTTTCATAGTAGCGAGTGTTCATTCCATTTTCATAATTAATCACACTATTAAGCTCGCCTGTTTTGTAGTAAGTTGTCCACTTTCCGGTTTCTACACCATTGGTTAAATTACCTTCCGACATTAACTGACCGTTCATGTAGTAGCGCTTCATTTTTCCGGTTTCTAACCCATTGCTATATGTACCTTCTTCTTTTAAACTACCATTGTTATAAAATGACTTTAAAATACCGTTCCCATTTTTAATTATCTGATTACCATCAATATCCCAATAATTAAGCAATTTTATAGTATCGCCATTGTAGTTTTCCTCTTTTTCTTTGTTGCCTGTATGGTAATACGATACCCACAAACTATCTTTATTGCCGCGATTATAAAAGCCTTCAATTCTTTTCTTTCCCGATGAATAGTTCTCAAAATATTTACCATCAATAGTTCCAAAATTAAAAGTTCCCTGGTTTTCTATTTTCCCATTTTTATAATAATATGTTAGCTTCCCGTGAACAACTCCATGAAGAAATTCTGTTTCCTGAAGCTTATTGCCAATACTATCGTAATATACCCACAACCCTTGCTCTTTTCCTTTAACCATATCTCCAACACTGGCAGGCTGACCGTTAGAGTAATATGCAAATGGTTTTTGCGCAAATGAAACCAAACAAGAAGCTAACAAAATAGATAAGGATAGAAGTTTCATATTTAAATTTTTTTGATTTTCACAAACCTACAAATTTTTAAAAAAGCCTCAAGTATTTGTTCATTTTTCTATTACTCTTTTTTTACTCATTTTTTAAAATGCCTGTTTTTAAAACAATTAGGAGGATAATTATTATAAACATAATTACTAGTATTGAAAAAATATTCTATTTTTACACCATTAATATGAACAATGTGCGTTTTTATATTCTGTTGCTACTTTTAGCATTTATAAGCTCTAGCTGCTACACGCAAACCAATACAATAATTACAGCGGCAGAGCAAACCCAAAGTTACTTTCCTGTATTGCAAAATAAAAGAGTAGCATTAGTTGCAAACCAAACCTCTACTATTGGAAATGTTCATTTGGCCGATACTTTACTGGCTGCCGGTATATTTTTAGAATTAGTAATGAGCCCGGAGCATGGTTTCCGAGGTATTGCCGATGCCGGACAAAAAGTTGATAACGAAACTGACATAAAAACAGGATTACCAATAATATCGCTTTACGGAAAGCACAAAAAGCCTACATCATCTGACCTCCACGGTATTGATATTGTAGTGTTCGACATTCAGGACGTAGGTGTACGATTCTATACTTATATATCGACACTTCACTATATTATGGAAGCTTGCGCTGAACTCAGTATTCCTGTTTTAGTTCTTGACCGCCCAAACCCAAATGGTTTTTACATTGATGGGCCTGTTCTTGATTCTGCTGCACATTCATTTGTTGGTATGCATAAAGTGCCGTTAGTTCATGGTATGACAATAGCTGAATATGCACTTATGATAAATGGTGAAAGATGGCTAAAGAATAATATTGTATGCAACCTGATGGTTTTACCGTGTAAAGGATATGACCACAATAGTCGGTATGAGCTACCAATAAAGCCTTCGCCAAATTTACCTAACATACGGTCGGTGTTGTTATATCCTTCATTGGGTTTGTTTGAAGGAACTATTATGAGTGTAGGTCGCGGTACTCCATTCCCATTTCAGGTATTTGGGCATCCTGATTTTAAAACCGGTGAATTTAACTTCACTCCAGTGAGCATAGAAGGTGCAAAGCATCCAAAATATAACAACCAAACCTGTATGGGCTATGATCTTAGAACTATTCCGCTTGATACATTATATGCAAATGGCAAGGTGAATCTTGAATATCTTATTACATCATATAAATACAACAAAGCTAACCCCGACTTTTTTAATAACTTCTTTTATCGCCTTGCCGGAACCAAAGACTTGCAATCGCAAATTGAGAATAATATGGATGCTGAATCAATAAGAGCAATGTGGAAAAAAGATATTACAACATTTATGGAGATACGAAAAAAATACCTCCTTTATAATGACTTCAATTAAAATAAACTGAGCTGTTCGTCAATGCTTTGAGGCTTATAAAAATCCATTCGTATCTTTAACCCGTGCTCCTTACAGCAATCAACAAATAACTGTTTCAGCTCTTTGGCATACGATGGGCCTACTCCGTATTTAAACCCAAAACTCTTAATATACTTCTCTTTTAGTCCCGGAAAATTCTCATCAAGTCGGGCGTAATAGTATTCTCGTTGTTTGTCGCGAAGTGTCATTCCCATAGCTCCTACAATATATTTTGCTCCGCTATCGGCAGCCATTTTTACAAGAGTACGTATATTATGCGATGAATCGGTAATAAATGGAAGTACCGGCATTAACATCATTCCGGTATAAATACCATTTTTAGCCATTTGGCTCATGGCCTCAAATCTTTCGGTAGATGATGATGCCCCGGGTTCTGTAATTGCTGCCAAACTATCAATAGCTGTGGTAATAGTAAACGACACTGCACTGTATGTTTTGCCTATTTCCTGAAGAATATCGATATCGCGCAAAACCAGATTGCTTTTGGTAAGCACATGAACAGGAAATCTATACATATTTATTGCCTCCAAAGCTCTGCGGGTAAGCATTTCATATTCTTCAACAGGCATATATGGATCGTTCATACCACCTGTACCAATAGTCCCTTTGAGTTTTTTGCTTTTAAGTTCCTTTTTAAGTATTTCAATAGCATTCTGTTTAACTCTAATCTCTGCAAAATCATCGATACGATAACATTCGCTCCTAGAATCACAATATATACACTGATGTTGGCACCCACGATATAGATTCATATTATAAGTTAACCCAAACCACGAATCGGGAGCATTACGAACTTTCGTTAAAATTGATTTTGCTTGAATGTATTTCATTTTAGCTAATCTACAAATTTCATGTAAAATGAAAAAGCGACTCGTAAAAGTCGCTTTCATATATTAGTACATTCTGTATTATTTTAATTCTATAACTTCTACATTCAGAATTTGAGATTCTTACTTTCCTAATATCTGTAATGCTCAGGTTTATAAGGCCCCTCAACAGGTATACCTAAATATTCGGCCTGATCTTTCGATAGTTTTGTGAGCTTAACTCCTAACTTATCTAAATGCAAACGGGCTACTTTTTCGTCTAAGAATTTAGGTAATGTATACACATTATTTTTATACTTATTGTTGTTAGTATGAAGCTCAATTTGCGCAAGTACCTGATTAGTAAATGAAGCTGACATTACAAAGCTTGGGTGTCCTGTAGCACAACCAAGGTTAAGTAAACGACCTTCTGCAAGAATAAGAACACTATGTCCATCGGCAAATGTCCATTTATCGAACTGCGGTTTAATATTTGTTCTCTTAATTCCCGGCACAGCAGCAAGTTCAGCCATTTGTATTTCGTTATCGAAGTGACCAATATTACCAACAATAGCCATATTTTTCATTTTGCTCATATGGTCAGCTGTAATAATGTCTTTATTCCCTGTAGTGGTTACAAAAATATCGGCATATTCTACAACATCTTCAACAGTTTTTACTTCGTAACCTTCCATAGCGGCTTGTAATGCACAAATAGGGTCAATTTCAGTAACAATAACTCTTGCACCCTGACCGCGTAGCGACTGTGCAGAACCTTTACCCACATCGCCGTAACCACAAATTACTGCAACTTTACCTGCCAACATAACATCAGAAGCACGCATAATACCATCAGTTAATGAGTGACGGCAGCCATAAAGGTTATCGAATTTTGATTTAGTAACCGCATCGTTCACATTAATAGCCGGAAACGGAAGTTTACCTGCCTCAGCCATTTGATACAAACGGTGTACTCCGGTAGTAGTCTCCTCTGAAACACCACGAATTGCATCACGCATTTTAGTCCAATGCTTAGAGTCGGCAGCTAATTGCTTGCGGCAAAGCTCCAGAAATACACCCCACTCTTCAGAGTCGGTTTTTTTGGTATCGGGCACAGCTCCTGCTGCTTCAAATTCAGCACCTTTAACTACTAACATAGTAGCATCTCCACCATCATCGAGTATTAAGTTTGGTCCGGAACCATCGGGCCACAAAAGAGCTTTGCTTGTACACCACCAGTATTCTTCCAGCGTTTCGCCTTTCCAGGCAAATACCGGAGTACCCTTTGGACTGTCAATAGTACCTTTTTTTCCAACTACAACTGCTGCTGCTGCATGATCCTGAGTTGAAAATATATTACATGAAACCCAACGCACATCGGCACCAAGTTCTACTAATGTTTCAATAAGAATAGCCGTTTGCACTGTCATGTGTAACGAACCCATAATTTTTGCGCCAGCTAAAGGCTTCTTTCCTTTATACTCTTCACGCAATGCCATTAAACCCGGCATTTCAATCTCAGCTAAATCTAATTCTTTACGTCCCCACTCTGCCAATTTTATATCGGCAACTTTATATTGCAGGGTTCCTGTTAAAACTTCAGACATATATTTTTGAATTTATAATTTATTACTACTACGGTATATTTTTTAACTTGTTTGCTAAATAAATAAAAACATTTATTCTTTCAATATTTTTATGCTCTCTTTTAATGTATTATCTATTTCCTGAAATATAGGAAAAAACCCCTCATTGTCGAGTACATTCCTTGCAATGAGTGCTTTAATTTGTATTTCTATTAATTCTCCCGATATTTTTAAATCCTTTTTAACAGGCTTAATGCCGTTTTTCTCTGCAAACACAACAAACTTGCTTAACAAATCTTGCCTATCTAAATACTCTTTCAATGAATTTACATCGGTATATTTAATTAATTCAGCCCTGTTATTATCAGCATATTCGAAGCTAAAAGTATATTCAAGCCCTTTTCTGTTAACCTTAGTATAGTACTCCGACTCTCCTAATGTGTCGTAGGGTATAAAAATATCGGGCATTATTCCTCCGCCTCCATATACCGTACGACCCGAAAGAGTAAAATATTTTAATGTGTCTGAAAAATGAATGCTATCCTTTTCTAAAAACTCTCCCTTGCTGTATCTGTTTAATATATCTTCGTTATATTCATCTTGCCCATTTTCATATGATTTTTGAATACTTCTGCCCGAAGGGGTGTAATAACGGGCTGTTGTAAAGCGCATTTGCGAACCATCGGTAAACATAATTGGTTCCTGAACTAACCCTTTCCCAAATGAACGGCGACCAACAATTTGCCCACGGTCGTTGTCCTGAATAGCTCCTGCTACAATTTCACTGGCCGAGGCCGACCACTCGTCAATTATAACCAATATTTCAATATTAGTGCATGAAGCTCTGTGAGTTGACTTATATTCTGCCTTAGGTCTCGATTTACCTTCGGTATATACAATTAATCTGTCGGCCGGCAAAAACTCATCGACTATACTAATGGCTATATCCATATAACCGCCACTATTGCCGCGCAGGTCAAATATCAATTTCGACATACCTTTTGACTTTAGCTTTGCAACAGCTTCTTGAAATTCCTTAAATGTAGTTCTCGAAAATTTCGACAACTTTATATACCCTATATTATTGTCAATCATATACGATACGTCAATGCTATATAATGGTATTTTGTCGCGTGTAATTGTAAAAGGTATCAAATCGGGTTCTCCCTTTCGGTAAATGCCTACCTTTACTTTAGTTCCTTTTTTTCCTCGTAACAACTTCATTACATCGTCATTGGTAATGCTAACACCTGCAACTACGGAATCGTTAACTGTAATAATGCGGTCACCGTCTTTTACTCCAACTTTTTCTGATGGTCCACCTGCTATTGTTTTAATTACAGTAATTGTATCTTTTCTGATATTAAACTGAACTCCTATACCATCGAAATTACCTTCAAGTGGTTCATTCATAGCCTGAAAATCTTCTTTGGGAATATATACAGAATGAGGGTCAAGATTTTCCAATACAACCGGTATTACTTCTTCTTCAAGTTGCTGAATATTAACTGTATCAACATAATCGGTTTTAATATACTGAATAAGCGATTCAATTTTTGATGATGAATACATTGATTTTCCTGACGATAAGCTATTCGGCTTTTTATCGAGTGTTTTCTGAACATACATTCCTAAAATTACCGACAGTGAGATAATTAAAGGCATTCCAAACTTTGTGATTTTTTTTTGGCTACTCATTTCAATTGTTTTTGGCAGACTTTTTATTATCTGCTATAAGAATCGCTAAAATAATGAGATATTCTATAATTCTTTAATTTGTTTAACCTCAATATTAGCTCTTTCGAGCAACTTAATACCATCATCGAGCCGGTACGAATCAGCAAATACAACTCTTACAATACCTGCCTGAATAATTAATTTTGCACATTCCATACACGGAGAAGCGGTAACATATAGTGTTGCTCCCAAACTGCTGTTATTCGACTTACTTACCTTAGTTATGGCATTTGCCTCAGCATGAAGTACGTATGGTTTTGTAACATTGTTTTCATCTTCGCACACATTTTCGAATCCGGAAGGTGTTCCATTGTAACCATCAGATATTATCATGCGGTCTTTAACAATTAATGCCCCAACCTGGCGTCGTTTGCAATAAGAATTACCCGCCCAAATACGAGCCATCTGTATATATTTATAATCCAGATTATCTTGTTTTTCTTTAATGTCGTCCATGCTTACATATGAATAAAAACAAAAAAACCCTCTTCCGAGGGTTTTTTAAGTACCCGGAGCCGGGCTCGAACCGGCACGGATTGCTCCACTGGTGTTTGAGACCAGCGCGTCTACCTATTCCGCCATCCGGGCATACTTTATATCATTCTACTATACCTAGAAAGTGTGCTTTCTTTCAACTTTCTACATTCAGGTGGCGGAAGCTCGTTCCTCGGTTCCGCCATCCGGGCATACTTTATATCATTTCTGAAATAACCTCCGTAAGAAGGTGCGCAAATATAGTTTTTTTGATTTAAGTTAACAAATGAATATTTAGGTTATCTGAAAATTATTTCACTTCCTCATAATCGACATACTCACCATCGCTGCCAGAGAAGTGTTTCTTTGAGCTTTTATTGTTTTCAACTGTAACACTCCCCTCTTTTCTATTGCTATATGTTCTTCTGTATGTTGCATTACGTCCGGCCTGACTTGCTGCATTTCTTATAAAACGAGTTAAAAGATAACGCCCTAAATATGCTAATGCATATATTACTATGAAAAATATTACCAGAAATTTAATCATAACTGTATTATTTATTTTTGCTTTAAAATTAGCTGTTGTTCAAAATTATTGCTGCAATTAAAATAAGCACTGCCGCATATAATAATTCAATCCTGAAATTATCCAGCTTTTCGCTAACTATGCCATACAATAATCCTGCCAATGGAAAAAGAAGAGTTGGGATTATCCAAATGTAAGGTATAATTGAACCTGTAATTAAGCCTCCGGCAAATGATAAGAAAAAAGCATTAACACCTATTCCCAATAGTAAAATCAACAATCCTGCATTGTCGAGAGGGTTAATTGTATTTCTGGCTTTCTTTAGTCGTACCGATACATATATGTACTTAACAGCCATTGCAAATAGTATAGTAGTTGCATACCAACTACTTTGAGCCATTAAAATGCTTTTTGCCCAAACTCCTATATAACTACCCAGGATTAAAACAAACGCACTGAATGACCAAATGGCAGTAGTTCTGACAAAAACGCCTATGCTAAACTTTTGTGAAAAATAACCTGTTGTGCCGGCTATAAAGAATAACTCCAGTGATATAATAATTGGAGCAATAAGCTTAATTAGTTCTGCCATTTTTAATTAAGTTTATAATTGTAAAGATACTGATTATCGCCACCAACTATAAGATTATATCGATTACTACCCGGCGACAATACTCCAATACTAAAACGGGTTTTGCCGGGCATTGGGAATCCATTGAGTACGGAGCCGCGTTGGTCTATCATATATATTTTTCTGTTTTGGGAATCGGTTATACCTATTGCCAACTTACTTGATGAAAACTTATAAAAAGCAGGCTTCAATGTTATATTTGACGCAAATTTTACTTTAAACTCTTTCTCTTTTTTTGAGTTAAATACAGAAAGGTAGTTTTCATCGACAAAAACATAATCAGAAACTTTATCGCCGGT
This sequence comes from Bacteroidota bacterium, assembly GCA_003250355.1. GTDB lineage: Bacteria > Bacteroidota > Bacteroidia > Bacteroidales > SZUA-534 > SZUA-534. The sequence goes on along the minus strand of QKGS01000040.1, from coordinate 114,236 downwards.
TACGTCTCTATATGCAAAAAAGTGGTTATCGGTAAACTTATTTATTTCAACTGTTTCAATATTTCCGTCAAGATAAATAAAGTTTACTTTACCATCGGTTGATGTACGAATAAATCTATGATTCTTAGCATCGCTACCGGGTTGAAATATTATTTTATTGTTTACCGATGGAGCAAAAAGTTTTGATAGCTTTATTCTCTCATTCCCCTGACGGTCAGTAAAGTATATTCTGGAATCGTCGGTTATTACAATATAATCTTTCTCTCCCACTCTAAAATACTGAACTTGTGATATTATGTCGTTATCGGCACCATTGAATTTATATCCAATAACCTTTTTACCTTCAATAGAATATGCCTTAACCGAGCGGTCTTCGAATGGGATAAATATTCTGTAATTTTTCCTGTTATCATAATCAAATACTGCCAATGGAGCAACTGCTTTTGATTCAAAGGAAAATGGATATTTTTCAACATTATTCCCATTTCTGTCGAGTAAATGTAATTCATCCTCGGTGTTGAAGAGAAATTGCAGCTTCCCATTTTTATAATAATCAACCTGTACAACTTCTCCAAGAATTGGTTTGTTGATTTTTTTCTTCCAAAGAATGCGACCTTTATTATTTATTAAATAAATGTTGTTGTTCATATCCTGAACAAATATCTCTTTTTCGTTGGTACTGTGGTTTATTACTAACACGGGTTTAATGCCTACCAAAGTATCGAGTCGCGATTCCCACTGCGTACCGGCTTTTATTTGATTGCTTGGTTTATAATGTAAAACGATATTGTTATATAACTTATTTTCAGAGTTTAAAAACTGCCACCCTAAACCATAAAACTCTGATATTGAATTTTGTTTGTCTTTATAAAATTTAAGGGCATCGGTATTTAAAGTATTTATAAGATTTGTTGAATTACCCACAAACGGCATAAACAGATAAAAATTATGTTTTGCCGACAAAAAGTTTTCAAATTCACTATATTCTTTATCGAAAAACATTGTTTTTTCGAGTGTATTGTCATAAAGGAATCGCTTAAGGCTTTGTACCGTGTTTCCAAACACTAAATAATCTTTATATGCTGTTACATAATTTGCATTGCACTTATTGAACCATGGCCCGAATATCCGAGTTGGAAAATGTTTTAAAGGCATATTAAAAATTTCAAATTTGGCATCGCTGTCAAGATTGTAGTCATAAGTAAGCGATTCAAAAGAGACATCACGCTCTGCGTTGTACTTTTTCAGGGTGTTTTTTACATAATCGTTAGCATCGCGAAATCCGGTGGTTTTTATTAAAAAATAATTATTCGCATCGGGCATTGTAATGTATGCTATTTCACCATCTAGCACTTTGTTTAAGTTCTCAACTGTGCTATTCCCATACACTTCGCGAATTTGCGATAAATTAACATTGTAGCGACTTAGTTGATCGCTTGCTTCCATATAGTACTTCAAATTTTCGGCATATAAATTAAGATTGCTAATACCCATAACAACAAAACCTTCGGCCGACGATGGAACATACTTTAAAAAACCTAATCCGGTTGCATTTTGTCCTTCAAAGAGTTTGGAAAAATTATATTGCTTTGCACCTGAAACCGCAAAGCCATTAAGTAAAACTGTCTCTTTTTTTATATTTATATCAAAAGCAGCCCATTCGGCAAAGTTTTTAACTCCAATAGCATCGTACAAATCAACTGCTATTTTACTTTTTATAAATTCACTGAAACGATTAAACTGAACATATACCGTAGCATCGGCATTTTCGCCTGCTGTTTTAACTAAATATAGAAATTCTTTACTATTTAAAATACCGGTTTCACTCTCTGTTTGACGTATTGCATCTTCAATAAGTATTTGATTGTCGCTTATCATGACAATTCCTTTATGATAGGTGGCAAAAAACGTATTATTATTATTTAATGCACATTTAAATATTTTTACATGATTGTATTTTAACTCAGTAATGACCCCTTTTTTCTGAATATGTGACTGCAATGATTTCAGGAATCGGTTACTCTCCTGCTTCCCTTTAACCTTAAACAATAGCAGTGACGAAAATTTATTTTTGCCAATCTCTTGTACAGAAACAATAGCCTTCCTCTCTTTCCAATCAATTAATGCTCCTGATTCATTTAAAAAAACGGGAATGTTTTTAAAGAAAGAGTGAATATTCATACTGCTGTCGATTGAAGTAATTTTACTCCATATAGTATTTGATTCATTTAAATTGTCGAACGTATTCCCTGGTTTCTTTATTTCAAACAGCATAGCTGTTTTTACCGGAACAGCATTAAATATTACCGACTCCGGAGCTTTTTGTATTTTCAAATAAAAATAAAAGCCCGCAAGTGCTGCAAGGAAAACGAAAATTACAATTATAAAGCCTACTATTCTACTCATAAATAAATACGATATTTTGCACTATAAAGCTATGAAATATTACTGATAATCGATAGTATAATGTAATCCTAAGCTCTCTTTTCTATTGCGAGCCATTTTAATTATAAGATACCCAACATTAATAAGATTTCGCAGTTCACATAGTTTTCTTGAAAGAATTGATTTTTTAAATAACTCTTCTGTTTCAGTATATATAATTTCCAAACGTCTTAAAGCACGGTCGAGCCTAAGGTCAGAACGAACTATACCTACATAGTTACTCATAATCATTTGCATTTCCTTATAGTTTTGAGTTATAAGAACCATTTCTTCGGGATGCGATGTTCCTTCAATATTCCATACCGGTATTTGATAGTTAATAACACTTTCGTTTAATGTATCGATGGCATTCATTGCTGCCCTGTGCGAGAAAACTACGGCTTCGCTCAATGAATTGGAAGCAAGCCTGTTTGCGCCATGCAATCCGGTTGAAGCAGCCTCGCCAGATGCATACAAGTTATGTATATTAGATCTTCCAAAGGTATCGACCTTAATACCGCCACACTGGTAGTGAGCTGCCGGAATTACCGGAATAAGGTCTTTGGTAATATCGTATCCAAGCGACAAGCATTTTTCATAAATCATAGGGAATTTCTCCTTCAATTCATCGGAAGGTAAATGTGTACAATCGAGATAAACATGGTCGTCGCCAAGTATTTTCATTTCTGAATCTATACCGCGGGCTACAATATCGCGTGAAGCTAAACAACCTCGCTCATCGTATTTAAACATAAAATCTTCCCCCAGGCTATTTTTGAGCTTTGCTCCATAGCCTCGAACAGCTTCTGAAATTAAAAATGCAGGTTTTTCATCGGGATTATACAGTGCGGTAGGATGAAACTGAACAAATTCCATATTTTCAATAGTCCCTTTTGCTCTGTAAACCATTGCCACACCATCGCCGGTTGCAATTACCGGGTTTGTAGTAGTTTGATAACTATTGCCGGACCCTCCGGTTGCTATTAGTGTCTTTTTCGACAGGAAAGTTATTACATTGCGTGTGTCAAGATTCAGAACATATGCTCCATAGCAGGTAATATCGGCATTTGAGCGACGAACATCTTTGCCTAAATGGTGTTGGGTTATTATATCTACTGCAAAATGATTTTCAAATACTTCAATATTTTTGGTGTTTCTTACTTTTTGAATAAGTGCTCTTTGTATTTCAAATCCGGTACTGTCTTTATGATGCAATATTCTATGTTCTGAGTGGCCTCCCTCACGAGCCAGATCATATGTTCCGTCTTGGTTTTTATCGAATTCAGCGCCCCACGAAATAAGCTCATTGATACGCTCCGGTGCTTCTTCAACTACAATTTTAACAATATCTCTGTTTGATACTCCATCGCCGGCAATCATTGTATCCTCTATGTGCTTCTCGTAATTGTCGGGATTATTTGTAACCGCAGCAATTCCTCCCTGAGCATAGGCTGTATTGGTTTCATCGAGTTTTGCTTTTGATATTACTGCAACTCTTCCATTGTTTGCTACTTTTAGTGCAAATGATAACCCGGCTATTCCTGAACCTATTACCAGAAAATCGAACTCTTCCCTCACTGAAACTTATTTTAAAAATATGTACAAAACTAAAAAAAATGTAATGAATACACTATTCAACAGCTTTGAATTTGAACTAGTACTACCGGCTTAATAATTCAAATAATTACTTACTCTTATAAAAGATACTATGTGGGTTTGATTTTTTGTGCAAGTTTAAAGTATAATGAAGGGCAAAATCTTCTAATTTGTAACATTATAAGTTCAAAGCCGCCAATTTTTATTTCTCTCTTTTCTCGTTTTAAACCTTTGCAAATTTGCTTAGCAGCCTTTTCTGCCGTAATACCGTTTGCCTGACCGGCATCCATTTTGCCATGCTCCTGTCCATCTTTATTTAAAGCAAACTTTGATATATTTGTTTGTATTCGACCACCTATAAGCATTGAAACTTTAATCCCATACTTTGCATTTTCGGCATATAACGACTCGTAATAACCGTGTAAAGCATGCTTCGACGACGAATAAGCACTACGCAGCGGAAACCCGAACTTACCCACCATACTCGATGCGGCAGCAAATTGCCCTCCTCCATTTTCAATCATATGCGGTAATACCGCCTGAGTAAGTGCAACTACACCAAAATAATTTATCTCCATTATTTTTCGATAGTTTTCCATTGGAGTATCAATAACTAAAGAACGCTGACTAATACCTGCAAACTGATACAACCCTTTTACTTTCTCTTCAGCTAATACTCTTTTTGCTATTTGTTGTATCTGACTTGGGTTTGACATATCAATAGGCTCAACCCTTACAGTGCTCCCTAACTCTTCAATCTGCCTTGCTGTTTCTTTCAAACCAATTTCATCACGGTCTGATATTATAATACGAGCTTTGTTCCCGGCTATTTCTATTGCAGTTGTTTTTCCCATTCCTGAAGCTGCTCCGGTTATCCAGAATGTATTTCCTTTAAATTGCATTTTTTAACTATTTGAGCACGAAAGTATGAAATATAAAACAACTATCGGGAACGTATTTGAAATTATATGCAGCTATCATATAATTTGAAAACAAAAAAAGCAGCCATATGGCTGCTTTGTCTAACATCACTTTGCCCTTTTTCTTACAACCTTTTCAGTAAATTGTAAGCCATAATGTGTCGCTGAATATCTTTATATGAATAACTGCCGTTAACAAAAACTTCATTAAACTCCGGACAATCGCCGTACAGATTTTCAGCTACCTCTAAATAGTTACTCTCTGTAACCTCAATCTCTTGTCCTCCTTTGTTTACCAAAAAATTCTTTTCCATACTCTCAACTTTAATATAGTTCCCAAAAACCTTATTAAAGCTTTCCAACACCGATGGCTTTGCTTTGGAATCATTAGGGTTGCTAACAAAAGTTACTATTGCTGCCTTTGTTGTATTGTCTATAATATCGGCAGAGTATGAATTATAACCAATTATACTCATAACAAATGTTTCATACACACTACTGCTAACATCGAATGACAACTCCATGATATCTTTTGCCTTAAATTTTTCAACGCTCTTAGAAGGAGTATTAACAACTACCCATTCAAGTTCAAACCCTGTACAAGCCATTTCCTGTACTGTCCCTTCTATAACTGTTCCATCTTTTTTTAATATGTATGCTTTGCTCAAATCGGTTGGTGCACCTGCATAGGTATTTACAAAAATAAATGCTATCGGCACCAAACTCATTAATGTTTTTATTTTCATTTCAAAGTGTTTTTTATTAACAATTATCCTTTCGATTCAAATGTACGTAATTATTTTTAAAAAGTTGCAAATACCTTTATTTGATTTTCAATTATTTACATTGTATTTCGGAATGCTTTAGCCTGTTAATAACTATTTTTATTGCATTAAAGAATAACAAAACAGGACTTATGCGACAGTATTATTACTTTTTTATATATGTAACGATATTGCGAAAACTAAGCTACTGTTAATGACCTATATAGATGTATAGTGTAAGCACGCAATTAATAAAAGAAGAAAATATCTCCTTTTTTACTACTTTTGCGGCTCAATAACATACTTAAGGAGAGATGTTTCTTCGTATCTCAATATTTTTAAAATGGAATATAAATTCAGTGAAATAGAGCCTAAATGGCAAGCGTATTGGCGTGAGAACAAGACCTACAAGGTTGATGTAGATAATTCAAAACCAAAATTCTATGTATTAGATATGTTCCCCTACCCATCGGGAGCCGGGCTGCACGTAGGACACCCACTAGGTTATATAGCATCGGATATTTACAGCCGCTATAAGCGATTAAGCGGATTCAATGTTTTGCACCCTATGGGATACGATGCTTATGGTTTGCCGGCTGAGCAGTATGCAATACAAACAGGTCAACACCCTGCTATTACCACTGAAAAAAATATAACACGATATCGCGAGCAATTAGATAAGATTGGCTTTTCATACGATTGGGACAGAGAGGTTCGTACCTGTGAACCCAATTATTACAAATGGACACAATGGGCTTTTACCCAAATGTTCAAACACTATTTCAACAACAAAACACAGAAAGCTGAATCAATTGAAAGCTTAATTGCCATATTTGAAAAATCGGGTAACTCAAATATTGATGCTGCTACTTCTCACGAGTCAATATTTACTGCTTTGGAATGGGATTCATTTTCCGAAAAGGAGAAACAGGAAATATTGCTTAATTACCGAATAGCTTTCCTTTCAGAGACAAATGTAAACTGGTGTTCTGAGCTTGGAACCGTATTGGCCAACGACGAGGTTAAAGACGGTGTATCGGTTCGCGGTGGATATCCGGTAACCCAAAAGAAAATGAAACAATGGAGTTTGCGGGTATCAGCCTATGCTCAACGCTTACTCGACGGTCTCGATACTATTGACTGGACCGATTCACTAAAAGAAGTTCAACGCAATTGGATTGGTCGCAGCGAAGGTGCTTCTGTTAATTTCTCAATTAAAGGGCACAGCGATATTATTGAAGTATTTACAACCCGCCCCGACACTCTTTATGGTGCTACCTTTATGGTAATTGCTCCTGAACACGAATTGGTTGAAAAAATAACTACTGCCGATAATAAAATAAAAATTGAAGAATATATAACCTGGGTTAAGGGGAGAACTGAACGCGAACGTATGGCCGATGTTAATAAAGTTACAGGCCGGTTTACCGGTGCATATGGCATAAACCCCCTTAACGGCAATGAATTACCTATTTACATCGCCGATTACGTACTAATGGGTTACGGTACAGGTGCCATTATGGCTGTGCCGGCACACGACAGCCGTGACTTTAAGTTTGCCCGAGAATTTAAACTCCCTATAATACAAGTTGTTACAAGAGCCGGCGAAGAAATTACAGACCCTTCAACATGGGAAGAGTCATTTGACTCAAAAGAGGGTAAAATGATTAATTCCGGCATTATAAATAATTTGGACGTTAAAGAAGCCATTACTACAATTATTAAATATATTGAAGAAAAAGGGTTTGGTTATGGCAAAATAAACTACCGCTTACGTGATGCTATATTTAGCCGTCAGCGATATTGGGGCGAGCCTTTCCCTGTATATTTTAAAAATGGATTACCCGAGATTCTTGACGATTCAAAACTACCGCTAGAGCTTCCCGAAGTCGATAAATATTTACCTACTGAAGATGGTCAACCACCGCTTGGAAGAGCAAAAAACTGGGAAACCGCAGATGGTTATCCGTTTGAATTGAGTACCATGCCCGGCTTTGCAGGTTCGTCGGCATATTATCTTCGCTATATGGACCCTAACAATAATGATGCTTTGGTTTCAAAGGAGGCAAACAATTACTGGCAAGATGTAGACCTTTATATAGGTGGAACAGAACACGCTACCGGACACCTTATTTACAGCCGATTTTGGAATAAATTCCTGTTCGACCTTGGTTATGTATGTAAAGATGAGCCGTTCAAAAAGCTTATCAACCAAGGGATGATACAAGGCCGTTCAAATTTTGTATACCGAATAAAAAACACCAATACTTTTGTGTCGTACGGCTTACGCAACGAGTATGAAACAACTGAAATACACGTTGATGTAAATATTGTACACAACGACATTCTCGATCTTAATGCCTTTAAATCATGGCTGCCTGAGTATGTTAATGCTGAATTTATTCTTGAAGATGGCAAATACAAATGTGGTCATGCAGTAGAAAAAATGAGTAAAAGTATGTACAATGTTGTGAATCCTGATGTTATAATAGAGCAGTATGGTGCCGATACACTTAGGTTTTACGAAATGTTTTTGGGGCCGCTTGAGGATTCAAAACCATGGGACACATCGGGTATAGAAGGAGTTCACCGATTCCTAAAAAAGCTTTGGAGGCTTTATTTCGACAACAACGGCGAGCTTATGATTTCAACCGAAAAACCAACCGATGCAGAACAAAAGGTTATTCACAAAACAATAAAAAAGATTAAAGAAGATATCGAGAAATTCTCATTTAATACCTCAGTGAGTGCATTTATGATTTGTGTAAATGAACTTACCGATTTGAAATGCAACAAAAAAGAAGTTCTTGAAAATCTGACAATTATACTTTCTCCTTTTGCTCCACACATATCAGAAGAGCTATGGTGTGCACTTGGGCAAACAACATCGGTTACCGATGCTGTATTCCCTGAATATAACGAAGCTTATTTGATTGAGAATACAAAAAAGTATCCAATTCAGTTTAATGGCAAAATGCGTTTTACGCTCGACCTTTCGGCAAATGCAACAAAAGAAGAGATACAAGAAGCTGTATTTGCACATGAAACTACTCAAAAATGGCTCGATGGAAATGAGCCTAAAAAGATTATTATAGTGCCGGGTAAGATTGTAAATATTGTTGTTTAGCAGCAGTATGCATTCCTATTCCGCTCATAAAAAAAGGGCTGTCTCAAAAAGTTGAAACAGCCCCTTTTTATTCGTATACCTATTCGAGACTGTTTTCAAATATTGAATTCTCTTTAATGAATACAGACTTTTGAGAGAGCCCCTTTTAAATTATGTAATACACTTAAGCTTACAAAGCTACCGCTTCTGTTATTCGTCCAAATATTTCGTCGATAGTTCCCAAACCGTGTATCCCTTTTGCTTTTCCGGCTTTCTGATAATACTCCATTACAGGCAATGTTGTGTTTTTGTAAACATCAATACGATTATTAATAATAGCCTCATCCTGATCGTCCTGACGACCCGACACCTTACCCCTGCTCAATAAACGAATGCGTAATTCATCGTCGGGAACATCTAATGAAATCATGATATTAACCGATGTGCTAATTTCAGAAAGCATATTATCTAACCATTGAGCCTGCGCAACTGTGCGTGGAAAACCATCGAAAATAAAACCTTTCGCATCTTTATTTTTCATCACAAATGCTTTAACCATTTCCTGAACCATTTCATCGGAAACAAGCTCGCCTTTCTCAATTAAAGACTTTATTTGATTTCCCAACTCAGAACCCGACTTAATTTCTGCACGTAACACATCGCCTGTTGAAAGGTGAGTAAGACCGTATTTTTCAATCAACTTTTCAGACTGTGTTCCTTTCCCTGACCCCGGAGGTCCAAATATTACTAAACTATACATATTGAATTTATTTAACTAAAGTGTAAATATTGCGTAAATTTCGTCCATATCCGTTGTAGTCTAACCCATAACCTACTATAAAATCATTGGGTATTTCTATTCCGGTGTAATCAATTTTAATATTACCGACATAAGCTTCCGGCTTTAATAGAAATGTAGCAGTTTTTATTTGCTTTGGCTTATACTGTTCGAGTTGCTCAATAATAGTTTTAAGGGTGTTGCCGGTATCAATTATATCTTCAACTATTACTACTGTCTTGTTTTTTATATCCTCATTAATCCCAATAAGTTCTTTTACAACCCCCGATGTAGATATACCTGCATATGAAGCAAGCTTAAGAAAAGATATTTGGCTATGCAGGGTAATATTTTTATAAAGGTCGGAAGCAAACATAAAACTACCATTCAGTATTCCTACAAATACAACTTCTTCGCCTTTAAGATCAGAATTAATCCTATTGGCAACACTTTTTACTGCCATCAAAATATCCTCTTCAGGAATAGTTAATTCAAAAACTTTATCAAGTACCTCTACCTTATTCATTTAAAAAAATTGAGCGGACAAAAGTAATTGTTTTGTAAAACTTTTCAAATGAAAGTATCCGATAACATATAGAGGTTATTAATAAAGAGAGAGTTTAAAAAACCTCCTATTTTGTTTATGAAATTATTTTATTGTTTTGCTTTTGTAATTATTAAAAATTCCATATATTTGCACCGCTAAAAAATGGTGATTGTAGCTCAGTTGGTTAGAGCGCTGGATTGTGGTTCCAGAGGTCGCCGGTTCGAACCCGGTCTATCACCCTCAAAAAGGTCTGAGGTCTTCTTCAGGCCTTTTTTGTTTTAAAAGGTATTTGATAAGTCATAATATATTTATATCCGTGTTTTTTCATAGTTTTGCCTTCAAATTATTAATAGGCATATAATGGTAAAATTTCTAATAGTCCGATTCAGCTCCATTGGCGATATTATATTAACTACACCTGTAATTCGCAGTTTAAAAGAACAAGTCGAAGGGGCTGAGGTTCATTTTCTTACTCAACCCGCTTTTGAGCAAATACTCACTCCTAACCCACATATCGATAAAATATTTACCCTTAAAGAGAAGTTTGGTGATACTATTAAAGAGCTGATAGCCGAAAACTACGATTACATTATTGACCTTCACCACAATTTACGTACAGCCCGAGTAAAACGTAGTGTTCCGGTTCATGCTTTCAGCTTCAACAAATTAAATATTAAAAAATGGTTGCTGGTTAATTTCAAAATTAACCTTATGCCCAATGTTCATATTGTTGACCGATATTTTGATACAGTGCATCTGTTCGATGTAACTGATGACCATAAAGGGCTCGATTACTTTATCCCTTCAAGTGAAGAGATAATTGCCAAAGATAAACATGCTGCTTTTGAAGGGAAATATATGGCAGTAGTATTGGGTGCAAACCATAAAACCAAACAAATACCATTAGACAAACTTACTGCTATAATTAACGGCAGTGGGGTTCCTGTATGCTTAATTGGCGGAAGCGATGTAGCCAACGATGCTGTAAAACTGGAGGCAACACTTAAAGTGCCATTTTTAAATACCGTAGGGAAAATATCACTCCATAATTCGGCATCGTTTATTAAACAAAGTGCTTTAGTACTAACACCCGATACCGGCATGATGCACATAGCTGCCGCATTTAAAAAACCTATACTTTCGCTATGGGGCAACACTGTTCCCGAACTTGGAATGACTCCGTATTATCCAAATGAAAAATCGATGATATTTGAAACTAATGGATTGCGATGTAGGCCATGTTCAAAAATAGGGTTTGATAAATGCCCCAAAAAGCATTTTAAGTGTATGAACAATATATCAAACGCCAATGTTATTTCACATATTTCAAATATTGTAAACAGTACTGATTATTAACAATAACCTCAGATTGACGGTGCATATATACTTGCTATATGTCGCCTCATTCTAAACAATATCTATAATGGACTTAGGAGACTTACAAAAGCATATTGACCAAGTAATGAAGCAGCAGAACAATAGGGCAATTCCTGACTTTGAAGGATATTCACCGTTTGAAATGCACCATATTCTGCATTATACTTTCGAACCTAACAGCCCCATAATATTACAAAAACTGGCAGAATCTGATTTTTTAAAATGCCCAATGTTCAATATGGTAAAATATTACTTGGACATAGTTAGAAACTTAGGCGAAATTAAATTAACTGCCAAAGGATTTTTACCAACTAAAATTGTCCATGAGATTTATAGTCAGGGATTTATTGATGAGCATCAATTTTCGTCAGGAATTTCCAAACTATATAAAGAGACTGACTCCTTAACAGTTAATCTGACCAGACTTTTAGCCGAATTAGCTGCCCTCACCAAAAAAAGGAATGGCAAGTTGAGCCTAACAAAAACCGGAGAAAAAATTGCTTCCAACAATCAAGATTTGCTTGAATTGATTTTTAAAACAATGACTCAAAAATTTAGTTGGGCATTCTATGACCGCTATGAAGATCAACAACTAGGACAATTCGGTTTTGGCTTTTCATTAATACTTTTGTCCAAATATGGTACAGAACAACGGATAAACTATTTTTATTCTGATAAATACTTTAAAGCCTTTCCACAATTCTTAGAATCAATTACACCATTTTATGAAACTGTTGAAAAATATGCGGGTAATTGCTATTCAATCAGAACCTTTGAAAGGTTTCTAAGTTTTTTTGGACTAATTGAAATTGAAAAAGTAGGTAACGGTTTTGATAAAAAGAATTATATAACAAAAACAGAATTGTTTGACAAATTAATAAAAGTACAACCACACAAAACTGTATCTGACAAATAGGTAAGAAAATGGCCTACAATCCAGCCAAACATAACCGCCGCAGAATCCGCCTGAAAGGGTACAATTATTCGCAAGCAGGGCTGTATTTTATAACCATCTGTTGTCAGGACAGGATTTGCAGGTTTGGACACATTGATAACAGTGAAATGACATTAAATGAATACGGCAAAATTGCGAATAATGGATGGTCAAAATTGCCCGAACGTTTTCCCAACGTTGAATTGGATGTGTTTCAAATAATGCCAAATCATATCCATGGCATTATTATATTGAACGAAATGCCCGTAGGGGCAGGGTTTACCCCTGTACAAATTATAAATAACACCCCTGCCCAAAATAAAACGGATAACGCAACAACCGATTTTAACAGGGCAACCGCAAGGGTTGCCCCTACGGTATCCGATATTGTTGGGGCATACAAATCGTTGGTGGCGAATGAATGTTTGAAAATATTCAAAATGAATAATGAAACGATGGGCAAATTATGGCAACGCAATTATTGGGAACACATAATTCGCAATGAACAATCGTATCGGAACATATCCGAATATATTATTAACAACCCTGCAAACTGGATTAGCGATACATTGAAATAAATTTGCACGTAAATTGAAATTTATTGAACAGGAAAAAAGAATAAAATGAAAACACACCATAACTACGAAATAAATCGGAACGATATTGAAATAATGGCTCCGGTTGGTTCATACGAATCGCTTATGGCTTCAATTAAAGCCGGCGCAAACTCGGTTTATTTTGGAATAGAACAGTTAAATATGCGTGCCCGTTCGTCGAACAATTTTACCTTTGCCGATTTGAACGAAATAGTTCGTATATGTAATGAAAACAATGTTAAAACATACCTTACGGTAAATACCATAATATACGACCACGAAGTAAACCTAATGCATAAAGTTATTGATGCCGCTACCGAAAATAAAGTTACGGCAGTTATTGCTTCCGACATGGCTGTAATACAATACGCTTATGAAAAAGGGGTTGAAATTCATGCATCAACACAATTGAATATAAGTAACTTTGAAGCAGTTAAATTCTTTGCCCGTTTTTGCGATGTTATGGTAACAGCCCGTGAACTTAACCTGAATCAGGTAGCCGATATTGCCCGCCGAATAGAATCGGAGAATATATGCGGCCCTTTGGGCAAAAGGGTTCGTATTGAGGTATTTAGCCATGGAGCTTTATGTATGGCAGTAAGTGGAAAATGTTACCTCAGTCTACACGAAAACAATGCTTCGGCAAATCGTGGTGCATGTATGCAAACCTGCCGTAAAGGATACGAGGTTACCGAACTCGAAAGTGGAAATAAACTACACATTGACCATGAATACATAATGTCGCCCAAAGACCTGTGTACACTCCCATTTCTCGACAGAGTAATAAAAGCCGGAATTAAAGTTCTGAAAATTGAAGGCCGTGCCAGAAGTGCCGAATATGTTAAAACAGTAGTTGAAACATACAACGAGGCATTAGACGCCATATTTGACAATACATTTTCAGAAGAAAAAATACACAATTGGGAACAAAGGCTTAAAACCGTTTTCAACCGCGGATTTTGGGATGGTTATTATCTTGGGCGTAAACTTGGAGAATGGAGTGGAGTATACGGCTCAGTTGCTACCAAACGGAAAGAATATTTGGGAAAATGCACAAATTATTTCTCAAATATCGGAGTTGCCGAGTTTACTCTTGATAGCGGCGAATTATCTGTGAACGAAGAAGTTATTATTCTTGGCGAAACAACCGGTGTGGTTGAAATAATTATTAATGAGATTCGAGTTGATTTAAAACCTGTTGGTAGCACCAAAAAGGGCGAAATATTTTCCATTAAAACACCTGAACTTATTCGCCGAGGCGATAAAATGTATAAGCTCGTTGCTAATTCTCCCGATTTAATGCAATAATTGGGAATAAATATAACAATGAAAAAAATAGAATATATAAGAGCAAAATGTAACGGCTGTGCTGTCTGTGAAATGCTTGCCCCCCATATTTGGATAATGAATAAAACCGATGGTAAAGCCGATATGCTCGATATCGAAACTATTGCAAATAAGTATCGCACCATATTCCCCGATGAAATTGAGGTAGTATCTGAAATTGTAAAATCATGTTCAGGCAAAGCCATAAGTATTAAGCCCAAATAAACATTAAAATTGAATTATTTGTGTTTAATGAAGGATTCTTAATGTTTTTATATTATTTTATTTGAAATAAGTATAAAATAAACACCTATTACTATGGAGCACAATATATATATGCGTAAGGCAATTGAACTTGCAATAGAAAATGTAAAAGTTGGAGGAGGTCCGTTTGGAGCAGTAATAGTTAAAAATGGATTAGTAATAGCCGAAGCAGCAAATGGTGTAGTGCGCGACAACGACCCTACAGCACATGCTGAAGTTAGTGCTATAAGAGAAGCTTGCAAATCGTTAGGAACTTTCGATTTATCGGGATGTGTAATTTACACATCGTGCGAACCTTGTCCTATGTGCCTTGGTGCTATTTACTGGGCACATATCGATACCGTTTACTATGGCTCTAAAGCTGCCGATGCTAATAACATAGGTTTCGACGATTCATTTATTTACCATGAGATAGCAAAGCCCCATCCGGAACGCAGAATAAAATTTATTGAACTATTGCCCAATGAGGCTATTAATGCATTTAAAGCATGGGACAATCTCGATAATAAAAATACATATTAAATTAATGTATCTAAAAACCGTAAATGAAACTATCACAATCATTCTTTCAACGCGATGTATTGGAAGTAGCACCTGACCTGTTGGGCAAAAAACTGGTTCGCAAACTCGCTGATGGAACTATATATTCATATACAATAACCGAAACCGAAGCATATAAAGGCGAAGATGATTTGGCTTGTCATGCCAGTAAAGGACGAACTCCGCGAACCGAAGTGATGTATTGGGAAGGAGGATATATTTATGTTTACCTTATTTATGGTATGTACTATATGCTAAATGTTGTTACATCGAAAAAGGAGAACCCTCAGGCAGTTTTAATACGTGGTATTGAAAACTATAATGGCCCCGGTAAACTAACAAAAGCTTTAAGCATTACAAATGAATTCAATAAGCAATTAATAACAATGAATGAAAGCTTGTGGATTGATGATTCTGTAAAAAAAGTAAAATTTAGAACCGATGTTCGTGTAGGAATTGATTATGCAGGCGAGATATGGAAAAATAAACCTTGGCGATTTATTCTAATTGAATGAATGTATTACAAAACGAATAAATAACACGCTAAAATGAGGTATTACAAAACACGTAGAAAAAATTATTTCTTCAAATAAGCATCAATTTTCTCTAAAAGCAGCTTACCCATTATCGGTTTTGAAAGGTAATCGTCGCAGCCTGCTTCAAGTATTTTCTCTTTCTCTCCGGCAAGAGCATATGCAGTTTGCGCAATTATCGGAAGGTTTGGTTTCAGTTCTTTAATCTCTTTAGTAGCCTGATATCCATCAACCTCCGGCATTTTTATATCCATCAGTATTAAATCTATATCATCGTTTTCTTTAACAGCTTCAATGGCTATTTTGCCATTTTCTGCCCACATTAGTTGTGCGCTTGTACGTTTAAGTAAAGCCTCCAAAAACAGATAGTTTGTTTTCTCATCTTCTGCAACTAATATTTTCTTGCCGCTAAAATCAAAATTATTAAACATAGATTTTCAGTTTGTCTTACTGCAAAAGTAGTCCTTTTTTTTACATTGAACTAGATAATGCAATGTTAATTACATCGACTGTTAAACATTAAATGTAAAAAATTTATAATAACTATAAAACATTTTTTTACGAATAAAGCATTTTAATTTGCTTTAATTGTTGTCTCTTTTGAATTGATATACTTAACTCGTTGTTCGTCAAGTTGTCTCACAAATTCATTTTTAATACGTTCGTATTCTTCCTTGTTTATTTTCTTAATAGGTTCAACCGGAGGAGCATCTACTTTTAATGGGTCAACAGGTTCGCCATTTTTAAAAAAACGGAAATCGAGGTGAGGTCCGGTTGAGTAACCGGTACTTCCAACATAACCAATTAATTCGCCCTGTTTAATATGCGAACCTTGCTTTATCCCTTTTTCAAAACGCGATAAGTGAGCATATTGTGTTGTATAAACGCTGTTGTGCTTTATTTTAATAAACTTGCCGGCACCATTAGCCTGGAATCCTTTTTTAATAACAATACCATCGCCAACGCTGTAAACAGGTGTTCCTTCCGGAGCAGCATAATCGATGCCTGAGTGAGGACGATATATTTTTAAAACCGGATGGAATCTAGCTTTTGAAAATTTTGAACTTATGCGACTATATTTTAATGGTGCTTTCAGAAACTCTCGCCTTAAACTGTTCCCTTCTTCATCGAAATAACTTTCTGTTTCATCTTGCACAAAATAAACTGCATAAAAATCTTTATTCTGATGATTAAACAATGCAGCATATATTTTTTCAATACCTGCCGATACAGTATCGCTCAAATATTTTTCATCGTATATTACATGAAACTGGTCTCCTTTCTGAAGTCCAAAAAAGTCGATACTCCAGGCATATATTTCCGATAGCTCTATCGACATCATTGGGTTTATGCCATTCTTTACCATAGCGTCCCATAGATTTGATTCTATTTCACCCGATGCCAGTTTTTTTACTATTGCTACCGGTTTTGTTCCCACGGTCATGCTTAGTGAGTCTTTAAACTGAATAAGAACATAATCGGTTAAGGTATGCTCATATATAAAATACTCAAGTGCCGAAATACTGTCCCTGCTTTTCAATAATTTATAAACATGACCCGAACGCATTTTTCTAACATCAAAAATTGAATCCATTTTCGATATTTTATCAATAGTTGCGGCACTAATGCTTTCATTATTTAAAATATTTGAAAGCAATTCATTTCTCCTAATTGTAGCAGTTTCTACTGCAAAAGAATCAATCAGAAGCCCGTATTCAATATTTATTGCCGGCAAACTATCTGCTATCTCATGTATAGCTCCTTCCCCTTCATTAGAATCAGTTGTTTTATGAGTACCGTCGCACATAACCAATGTAAGGAATGTTACCGCACTAATTAAAATTCCTGTAATCCAATATCTTACCATAAACAGTTTATTAGTTCAACATAATGTTTTTGTTGCCATTTTTTAACAAAAACGGGCGCAAAATAACAACTTATTTTCGATAGAATATTATAAACACACTATTATTTATTCTATTAAACAATTCATTATTGTCGGAATTGTTTGAAATAACAAAGGTTATGGCTATTATTTTTTTCAATAAAAAATAGATTAACATAATTTGGAGAGTAAATATTTATGATAAAAAATCATTGTTTTTCTAATTTATATAAATTTGCATTTTTGAATATTAATATAAAATCAGTTTAGTGTTTCATAAAAAACGGTGGCAGTAACCAAAAAAACTAAAAAATATCAATTATATAATGGCAAAGAGAATAAACGGAATACAACAGTTGGGCGTTGGTGTAACCAATGTTAAAGAGGGTTTCGAATGGTACAGAAAGAACTTCGGCATGGATGTTAAAATGTTTGAAGAGGCTGCTGTGGCGGAGCTAATGTTACCACATACAGCAGGGCAAACACGTGAACGCCATGCTATACTTGCCCTAAATATGCAAGGAGGCGGAGGTTTTGAAATATGGCAACATACAGCAAAGAAACCGGAAAAACCAAAATTTGAAATACAGATAGGCGACCTTGGTATTTGTATTGGCAAACTTAAGTCGGGCAATTTACATAAAACCTATGCCGATTATCAGAAAAAAGATATTGAAATACTTACTGAAATAGCCAAAGACCCTGCCGGGAATGAGCATTTTTATGTAAAAGACACCTTTGGTAATATATGGGATGTAGTGAATGAACCATTTGTATATAAAGATAAAGGACTTGTAAATGGCGGTATTTATGGTGCAATTATTGGAACCAAAAATATTAACGAAAGCATGAAAGTATATAATGATATACTGGGATACGACACTATTGTTTACGATGAAACGGGGAAATTTTCAGACTGGGTTGGAGTTCCGGGTTGCGACAATGAATATCGTCGTGTACTATTAAAGCATTCAAAAACATATAAAGGGTCGTTCAGCCCGCTATTGGGGCCTACCCAAATTGAACTTGTACAGGTACTTGACCGTGAAGCAAGAGATATTTTCGAAGAACGGATTTGGGGCGACCCCGGGTTTATTCATTTGTGTTTCGACATAAACGGAATGGACGAATTACGCGAAGAGGTAAAAACAAAAGGATTCCCGTTTACTGTTGATAGCGCAAAAGCTCACGACTCTTTCGATATGGGTGAAGCAGCCGGTAATTTTTCATATATTCAGGCTCCCGAAGGGACACTTATTGAATTTGTTGAAACACATAAAATACCATTAATGAAAAAACTGGGTTGGTATCTCGATTTGCGTAAGCGAGGAGAAAAACCTCTTCCCGGTTGGATGTTTTCAATGTTTGAACTTATGCGTGTAAAAAATTAATTATATTTGCAGCACAAAAATGAACAGTTATAAAATAAAAATATCGGTTTACAATGCTCATGCAGCATATGCGGCACTTAGTGCGGCCGCCTTGGTGCGTATGGTTAGCAACCGGTAGTTTTTATTTAATATATAAGAAATAAAAAGGGTTGCAACCGGGTGTTGCAACCCTTTTTATTTTGCAGAAAGTAAAAAAACAGTTAAAGTGACTATTATTTAAGATAATATCATATTTTTGCGGGCTACTTCAAAAAATGTTGTGTTTATCTTAAAATGAGAAAGTTAATAAACAAAAACAGGAGTAAATTTTTTAAATTATTTTAATTATGCCACAAATTTCGGATAAAGGAAGAATTATGCCTTCGTCGCCAATTAGAAAATTGGTACCTTATGCAGAAGAAGCAGTAAGAAAGGGGCGAAAAGTATTTCACTTAAATATTGGACAGCCCGATATTAAAACCCCCGATGTGGCATTGCAGGCGGTTAAGAACCTGCCCAATAAAATTATTGAGTATTCTCATTCGGCGGGAAATCAATCGTATCGGAATAAAATAGCGTTACACTACCAAAAAATTGGTATTAATGTAACCCCCGATGAAATAATGATTACTACCGGAGGTTCAGAAGCTATTTTATTTTCATTTTTAGCAACATTAAATCCCGGCGACGAGGTTATAATTACTGAACCATTTTATGCCAATTACAATTCGTATTCAATAATGGCAGGTGCTAAGCTTGTACCTATTATTGCTAAAATTGAAAATGGCTTTGCTTTACCTGCAATAGAGGAGTTTGAAAAGCTAATAAACGACAGAACCAAAGGTATTTTAATATGTAACCCTAATAATCCTACCGGTTATTTATATACCAAAGACGAGCTGGAAAAGCTTGGTGAACTAATTAAAAAGCACGACTTGTACCTATATTCCGATGAAGTATATCGTGAGTTTTGTTATGATGGATTGAAACATTATTCGGCAATGAATCTTGAAGGATTGTCGCAGAATGTAATTATGGTCGATTCTGTTTCAAAACGTTATAGTTCGTGCGGACTTCGTATAGGTGCATTGGTTTGTAAAAACAAAAATTTTATAGATACCTGCATGAAATTTGCCCAAGCTAGACTTAGTCCGCCAAGTTTGGGACAAATAGCCGGCGAAGCATCGCTCGATGTGCCACAATCGTACTTCGACGAGGTGTACCACGAATATATTGAGCGCAGGAACTATATGGTTGCTGCTCTTAATAAAATGAAAGGTGTAGTATGCCCTATGCCTAAGGGTGCTTTTTATTCTATTGTAAAATTACCGGTCGATAACAGCGAGAAATTTTGCAAATGGATACTGAGTGAGTTTGAATATAACAACCAAACAGTAATGATGGCTCCTGCCAACGGTTTTTATTCATCACCCGACAAGGGGTTAAATGAGGTGCGTATAGCTTATGTTCTGAAAATAGAAGATTTGAAAAAAGCTATGGAAACACTTGAGAAAGCATTGGAAGTATATCCGGGAAGAGTTTAATTGACTAGAAATACAGAATTGTGGATTAATTCATTATTCATTGCATAATAAATAAGATTACAAATAAAAATATTCAATAATTATGTACCGTACTCATACTTGTGGCGAGTTAAGAGCCGAAAATATAGGAACAGAGGTAAAACTGAGCGGTTGGGTTCAAAAAACCCGTGAACTGGGAGGAATGACATTTGTTGACATTCGCGACAGATACGGAATTACCCAATTGGTTTTTGACGACTCTAAAAATGCTCAGTTAGCTGAAAATGCGGCTAATTTAGGTAGAGAATACGTAATAAACATTGTTGGCGATGTTATAGAGCGCGAAAGCAAGAATAAAAATATACCTACCGGTGAAATAGAAATACTAGTAAAACAACTGATTGTATTGAATGAATCGGAAACACCTCCGTTTACAATTGAAGATGAAACCGATGGTGGCGATGAGTTAAGAATGAAATATCGCTATTTGGATTTAAGAAGAAGTCCGCTTCAAAAATCATTAAAGCTTCGCCACGATATGGGTATAGCTATTCGTAACTATTTGCACAAGCAGGGATTTTATGAAATAGAGACTCCATACCTTATAAAATCGACTCCTGAAGGGGCGCGCGACTTTGTGGTTCCTTCGCGAATGAATGAGAACCAGTTTTATGCGCTTCCACAATCGCCGCAAACATTTAAGCAATTGCTTATGGTAGCCGGGTACGACAAGTATTTTCAAATAGTAAAATGCTTTCGCGATGAAGATTTAAGAGCCGATCGCCAGCCTGAATTTACACAAATAGACTGCGAAATGGCATTTGTAGAGCGTGACGATATTTTAAATGTATTTGAAGGTCTGACAAAATATTTATTTAAAGAAGTTAAGGGATTTGAATTTGAAGGAGATTTTCAAAAAATGCCTTACGATACTGCCATGGAGCTGTATGGAAGCGACAAACCCGACATTCGCTTTGACATGAAATTTGTAGAGCTGACTAAAACAGTTGCAAACTCGGGCTTTGTGGTTTTTGACAGTGCCGAATATGTAGCAGGTATAACAGCCAAAGGATGCTCTGAATATACGCGCAAACAACTCGATGCATTAACCGATTTTGTGAAAAAACCTCAAATAGGGGCTCAGGGTTTGGTGTATTGTAAATACAATGAGGACGGAACTTTAAAATCGTCGGTTGATAAATTTTTCGATGCTGATGCTTTAAAACAATGGGCTGAGGTAATGAATGCTGAACCCGGTGATTTAATGCTGATACTTGCCGGCAATAAAAAGAAAACTCAAAGTGCGCTCTGTGAGCTTCGGTTGGAAATGGGCAAGCAATTGGGGTTAATGAATAGGAATACATTTGCGCCGTTATGGGTTGTTGATTTTCCACTATTGGAGTGGAACGAAGATAGTAAGCGTTTTTTTGCTATGCATCACCCATTTACGTCGCCTAAGCCTGATGACCTTCACTACTTTGATTCTGAACCGGGCCGAATGAAAGCAAACGCATACGATTTGGTAATTAATGGTGTTGAAATAGGGGGCGGTTCTATTCGTATTCACGATAAGGATATACAATCGAAAATGTTCGACACTCTGGGATTCAGCAAAGAGGAGGCCAACGACCAGTTCGGGTTTTTAATGAATGCTTTCAAATACGGTGCACCTCCTCACGGTGGTGTGGCTTTTGGTTTTGACCGCCTGGTTTCATTATTTGCCGGATTTGATTCTATTCGCGATACTATTGCATTCCCTAAAAATAATTCGGGTCGCGATGTAATGATTGATTCACCTTCGTTTATAGCAAAAGAGCAACTCGACGAGTTGAATATTCAGCTAAAGGCAAAACAATAATTTTATATTATAAAAAATCCCTCGGATGTAAATACGGGGGATTTTTTTTGGGATGAGTGTATAGTTAATACACAATACAATATTATTCAACAATTATATTGAATGTTGATAAATGAAAATACAAAACAGCTAAAAACACATTAGAATGAATTTTCAGCAAGTTCCTGAGCTATGTATGCTATAACAGGAGTGGGATAACCCTGACGGACAGCTCTTTCATAAGCCTCCTGTTTTGTATTGCCCGAAGCAATAACATATTCACTACAATACTCAGTAGTAGCAATGTACTTTCCCTGATACTTTACATAGGTGGATACTTTACTTCCACAAATTACCGGTGTTTCCATATTAGAATGTTTTTGGACTATTTATAACACAATATAGCAAAAACACCCCCTCAAATCAAGGTTACATGTTTAGCAACATATGAAAAATAAAAACAATATAATTAGTCTACATTGTCGTGTAGAAAAGAGTTTCTATCCTTAATTCGTGTAACACCTTCGTCGTCGGAAAGTGAAAATCGTGATACTTCTACATTATCTACTTTAATCTCTTCCATAGGGTCGAGAGTAACATTTTTTCTTTTAAAAGCCGGTTGATTTTCCAAAAACTCTATGTCGCTTTCGTTCTTATATGAAACCTTTGGTTTAGGAGCATCGGCAACAGGTTTATCTTCCGATTGTGGAGCTCTGGCTATATCAAGATTAAGCTGAACAGGTTGGTCTTTACTATGTTCGAGAGTATCGCCAAAAAGGTCGAAACATTCTATAACACTATCTTGTTGTTTTGTTTCATTTTTTACAGGTTCATTCTGAATGCTTTTATCTATAACTTCAAACTTTATTTCATCGTTTTCGTTATAGCTATCTGTAACTATATTTTTACGGTCAACCGGTTCCGATATAGTAAACTTTTCTTCTTTAGGTTGTTGCAAAACATTTAACTCAGGTATACTTTCATTACCAAATCCGGTAGCAATAATAGTAACGCTAATACCTTCGCCAAGAGAATTATCGGTAGTAATACCCCAAATAATATCGGCACTCAATCCTGCCGATACCTGTACATAATCGGTTATTTCACCTATTTCGTCCATAGTAACCTCATTTTGTTCCGACGATGCAATATTGAGAAGAATATCTTTTGCCCCTTTTATGTCGTTGTCGTTGAGCAATGGTGAGTTAAGGGCTTCTTCAATTGCTATCATAGCACGGTTTTCACCCGAAGCCGATGCTGAACCCATAAGTGCTACCCCGCTATCTTTCATTACTGTTTGTACATCGGCAAAGTCGACGTTAATATGACCGTGAACAGTGATTATTTCGGCAATACCTTTTGCGGCAACCGTAAGAATATTGTCGGCCTGGCTAAATGCTTCTTTAAAAGGCATATTGCCATACATTTCACGTAGCTTTTCATTGTTTATAACAAGCAGTGAGTCGACATGCTGACGCATTTTATTAAGCCCTTCAATAGCCTGTGTTAAACGTTTTTTGCCTTCGAAGCGAAACGGAAGAGTTACAATACCCACAGTAAGAATTCCAAGTTCGCGGGCTTCGTCGGCAATAACGGGAGCAGCACCGGTACCGGTTCCACCGCCCATTCCGGCGGTAATAAATACCATTTCAGTATTATGGCTCAAGAGTTCGGTTATTTTGTCGAGGCTTTCAATGGCCGCCTGCCGCCCTTGTTCAGGCTTGTTTCCGGCTCCGCGCCCCTTTGTCAGAGTTTCGCCAAGTTGTATAGTTACAGGTACCGGACTATCTTTCAGGGCTTGCTCATCGGTGTTGCATATTATAAAATCAACATCGGTAATGCCCTGTTCGTACATATGGTTTACAGCATTGCTGCCACCGCCACCTACTCCAATAACTTTTATTATTGATGATTTATTTTTAGGTAAATCGAAATGCATTAAATCTTCAGCCATAATAATTCATTTTTACGTAAGCAAACTTACTGAAAGGTTATTTCAAAGGTTCATCTTTTACTTCAAAGAAATCGCCAAGCTTATCGAAAAGGCCACCTATTTTTTTCGGTTTTTGTTTCTCTTCGACAGGTTCGGGTTTCTCTTCTTTTACTACTTCCTTAACCTCAACTTTAGGTTCTTTTTTAATTGCAGCTTTAGGTTCAGGTTTTTGTTTCTTAGCTCCGCAGCAGTTTTCGCCCTCGTCGAGTCCAATCATCATAAGTCCAACACCGGTTGAGTAAATTGTTTGGTTGGCATCGCCAAGTACATCGCTTTTAATGTTTTGGCTAGGTAAACCCAAACGAACATCCATACCTGTTTTGAAGGCAACAAGCTGGCTAAGGTTTTTAAGCAATGCTCCGCCACCTGTTAGTACAATGCCTGCTCCAAGGTGCTGCATCATGCCTGAGGCATCTATTTCAAAATATACTTGCTCAATAATTTCTACCATTCTTGATTGAATAATATTAGCAAGGTTCTTGAACGATATTTCTTTAGGCAAGCGACCATTTAACCCGGGAATGCTAACTACTTTATTTTCCTGAGCCTGATCGGCTAAAGCAGAGCCAAACTTAACTTTTACCTGTTCAGCGTATCGTTCCAAAATATTGCACCCTTGCTTAATATCTTGTGTTACTATGTTTCCACCAAATGGGATAACAGCAGTATGACGAATTATACCATCGTAAAAAACAGCTACATCGGTTGTGCCACCACCAATATCTACTAAAGCAACGCCCATCTCTTTTTCGTCTTCGGAAAGAACTGCCTGCGACGATGCAAGTGGCTCAAGAACAAGTTGTTTTACATTAATACCTGCTCTGTTAACACATTTTTTAATGTTGTTTGCAGCTGTTGTTTGTCCAATAACAATGTGGAAGTTTGCTTCAAGACGCTTACCGAACATACCTGCCGGATTTTTAACTCCGGTTTCATTATCGACAATAAAATTTTGCGGAAGCACATGAATAATTTCCTCGCCAACCTCAATTGGATATTTGCGCATATCGTTAATAAGTGCATCAACATCTTCGCGCGATATTTCCTCGTCGTATGAATCGCGGTTAATGTATCCTCGGTTGCGACTACTGCGAATATGTTGGCCGGCTATGCCAACATAAGCGTCGGTAATGGTTAGGCCGGCTTGTTCCTGTGCCTGTGTTACCGCTTCGCGAATGGCATTAACTGTTTGTTCTATATTAAGAACAACACCTCGTTTTACGCCGGTTGAGCGAGCCTTACCATAGCCCATTATATCTATTTTGCCGGTATCGTCTTTTTTACCAATTATGGCTACAATCTTTGTTGTGCCAATATCAATTGCTGCTACAATGTTTTGTTGTGGGTTCATAACTC
The DNA here is from genome assembly GCA_003250355.1 of Bacteroidota bacterium. Classification (GTDB taxonomy): domain Bacteria; phylum Bacteroidota; class Bacteroidia; order Bacteroidales; family SZUA-534; genus SZUA-534. Next base: position 88,567 of record QKGS01000040.1, on the reverse strand, counting down.
TATCGTTTTGTACAGATTACCTGATTTTTATATTCTAAGTTTATTGTTTTATACTTGTTCCAACCATTAGCCGGAAGACCTTGTTTATAAAGGGCATCGAGCTTCATGAATTTTTCTTCAATATCGTTTATATGTCCGAACTCAATTATATGAGTACCTACTCGCGGCACTAGTTCAACTTTACTGCCTGAAACATATATTTGCTCTATTTGCGATTTTAAAAATTCGTTGTTATAAATATATGTGGCCAATGTAAAAAGTTGCTTTAATTTTGGGCTTGCATTTTCATCTTTTATCACATTGAGCTCTTTATTTTTAGCATACGGTTCGTTGAAATTACCATTTACAATTATTACATGAGCAGTATATTTTTGGGACAGTGGCATTACTTTTCCTTCTATATCGATGTAATAGCTTTCCCGGTTTTTATCTATTACACGCATTAGTGGTTTTCGCTGCGTAATTCTTACCGACAAGTCGCCCCTGATATTTCGGTAAACATCGGCCTTTTTAATTGACGGATGTACAGAAAGTAATGATTCAAGCTTATCGATATTAATTTTTTCAATAGGCTGCCCCATTAAACGGTCGCTATTTTCGTTAATAATAGATACAACATCGGAATCCTCAATGAATAGATATTCTGATTTATCTTTAATATTCACTTTAATATTGCTACACTCAATGTCTTTGCGCTTGGCAGATACAAGAGTGAGCATAACCAGCATATAAATAGCAATAGTTATAAATGGAGCAGTATGTTTGAACTTATTTATCACAATTGTACCTCCATTGTTTTTATGAGTTCTTGTTTAATAGGTTCTACCAGCTTATCAATATCGCCGGCTCCCATAGTAACCAGTATGTCGCAATTAATTGAAGCTGCACGTTGGGCAAGTTCTGAATATTGGATAAACTGTTTGTTATTATTTTTCATAAGCCCCAATATCATATGGCTCGATACTCCTGGGAGAGGTTTTTCTCTGGCCGGATATAGGTCGGTAAGTACTATATGGTCAAAAGCATCGAGAGCTTTGGCAAAACCGTCGGCAAAGTCGTTGGTTCTACTGTACAAATGAGGCTGGAACAAAACTGCAACTCTTTTTTCGGGATAAAAATTACGGATAGAATTGTAGCACGCCTCTATTTCGGTAGGGTGATGAGCATAATCGTCGATAAATACTTTGTTTTCAGTTTTTAAAATAATATCGAATCGTCGTTTTACACCTGTGTATTGGGCAAGTGCAGTTTTTATTTCTTGCTCACTAACTCCATAAATCAGGGCAACGGCTGATGCTGCAATTGCATTTTCAACATTATATAATCCGGGTACTCCAAGTTCAATGTTTTCAATTATCCCTTTTGGATGTACTATATTAAAACAATAGTTACCACCAAGTTTATGGTCTGCATTATCATTAATCTTAATGTCGGTTGCATAAAAATCGGCATTGTCATTGAGCGAATATGAATAATAGCTTATAGAGCTGTTAGTGTGGTGAGAAAGGGGTAATCCTTTTTTAACAACTACTGCACCGCCAGGCTTAATTTGCGACACAAACGAGTGAAAAGTTTTATGTAATTCAGCCGGCTCGCCGTATATATCTAGGTGGTCGGCATCCATTGATGTTATTACGGCTATTTGTGGAAACAGGGTAAGGAAAGAACGGTCGAACTCGTCGGCTTCAACAACAACAGCATCGGCTTGCGGGTTTATAATAACGTTGGTTCCAATATTTTTTGACACTCCGCCAACAAAAGCACTACACCCTTTCGATGAATTATTAAGTATGGTAGCCAATGTTGTAGAAACCGATGTTTTACCATGTGTACCTGCAACAGCAAGCCCTGTTTTACCATCAGTTAGCATACCTAGAGCCTTTGCACGTTTTATAACGGTATAACCGTTGTTTTTAAAATAATTGAATCCTTCGTGCTCGGCAGGGATAGCAGGGGTATAAACCACCAAAGTGTCATTTGTACTTTGTTTAAAAATATCGGGTATTGCTTGTTCCGACTCGTCGAAAACAATATTTACACCCATATTTTGCAAATGCGAAGTAATATCGGTTGGTGTACGGTCGTACCCTGCCACACAATAGCCCGACTTGTGAAACCACTGTGCAATACCACTCATACCGATACCTCCGATACCAATAAAGAATATATTTTTTACATTCTCAAAGTGCATAAACTACTTTACTTTTTCAACTATTTTTAATATTTCATCAACTATCTCGTTGTCGGCATCCATATGCGCCAACTGCTTAATATTTTTACTTAACTCAACCATTTTCACTTCATTGTCGATAAGGTTAATATATGTTTTAACCAATGAATCGATTGCGTCGCTGTCTTTTACCAGTATAGCTGCATTTTTGTTAACCAAAGCCATAGCATTTTTAGTTTGATGGTCTTCGGCCACATTGGGGCTTGGTACTAATATTACCGGCTTACCGACAGCATATAATTCAGAAATAGTACCTGCTCCGGCTCTTGAAATTATTACGTCGGCAATTGAGAATGCATAATCCATTCTGTTAATAAAATCGACAACCTTTACCTTGTGGTCGCTGTATTTTGTAAGTTCGTTGCGTGCGGTATCGTAATAAGTTTTACCTGTTTGCCAAATAACCTGCACTTTTTTCAAAATAAGCTCATCAAGGTTAAAAGCCATACTTTCGTTAATACTCTTGGCTCCAAGACTGCCACCAACAACAAGTAGCGTAGGTTTATCGGGGCTAAAGCCGAAATATTCGAATGCTTCGGGCGAGTTCATTACCAAGTTTTGCATTCCCTTGCGAATAGGATTTCCTGTAAATACTATTTTACTTGACGGAAAATATTTATCCATACCGTCATAAGCAACACATATTTTAGTTGCTTTACGCCCTAAAAGCTTATTGGTTAACCCGGCGTATGAGTTTTGTTCCTGAATAACGGTAGGTATTTTATTTCGTTGAGCAGTTTTTAACATTGGGCCGCTGGCATAACCTCCAACACCAATAACCACATCGGGTTTAAACGAATTAATGATACCCTGACACTTGGTAAGACTAATAAAAAGCTTAGGTAAAAATGTGAGGTTTTTCCAAGTTAAGCGGCGTTGTAACCCTGCTACGGGCAAACCAATAATACGATACCCTGCGGCAGGTACTTTTTCCATTTCCATACGGTGTTGAGCTCCAACAAAAAGTATTTCCACATCGGGTTTGCGGCGTTGCAATGCTCTTGCAATAGCTATTGCGGGAAATATATGACCGCCAGTTCCACCACCGCTAATAATAATCTTCATAATCGTTGTCCTCCAATTCAGGTTCAATAAAATTTTCACCAAGCTGTTCTTCTGTGTTAGCACTTTCAGCCTGAACAGTACGGCTTATGCTTAAAATAATACCAAAAGCAGCACTTGTAAATATCATAGAAGTACCCCCCATACTTACAAGTGGTAATGTTTGTCCGGTAACAGGGAATATATTTACGGCTACACCCATATTTATAAGTGCCTGTATAACAATACTTAACGCCAGTCCGGTGACTAAAAATGCAGGGAAAGTACGTTGGCTTTTTCTAACTATGGCTCCTACCCTAAACAAAAGCATTAAGTAAAGAGCAAGTATGGTTAATGCCCCTATTAAACCATATTCTTCAACAACTATTGCAAATATAAAATCGGAATATGGGTGGGGTAAAAAATTGCGTTGAATACTGTTTCCGGGGCCTCGCCCCAAATATCGCCCATTAACAATAGCAATTTTTGCCTGATTAGCCTGATAATTGCCATCGCTGTCGTTGCTTGTAAAGCTCTCGACCCTCGATTTCCATGTACCAAGCCTACCTGAATCGGGTAGTTTCGATGCTACAAGTATAAATATAGTTAGTGCCACTACCCCAAAACCAACAATCGAGCCTATGTATTTTAATGGTATGCGACCAATAAACATAAGCACAAGGCAAATGAAAAAGAGCATTGCCGCTGTTGAGAAGTTGGCAGGGAGAATTAAACCACATACAACCAATACCCAAAATAGTATAGGGCGTAGTACGGTATTTATATCGCCAATATTTTGCTGACTACGGCCAAGTATTCCGGCTACATACATTATGAGTGCAAACTTTGCCAAATCGGAAGTTTGAAATGAAAGTCCGGTGCCGGGAAGCGTTATCCAGCGCGACGCATCGTTAAGGTTGGTTCCTCGAAAAAGTGTCCATGCCAACATTGGAACACTTAAATAGAGTAAGAGTTTGGCCAGCTTGTAGTAAAATTTGTATGATATATTATGTACCAGAAATGTAATTACAAACCCTACAATTATAAAAGTTAAATGGCGGAAAAGAAAATATGATGTATTACCTCCCATTTTTTTGTATGCAAGTGTACCCGTAGCACTGTACACGGTAAGCATACTGAAAATAGAAAGTATTAGTATGATTATCCAAATAACCATATCACCTTTAAAATATTTCTCTATCTTTTCCTTCACTTTATACTTTAGTATTTCCTAGTTATTGATTCGTAATTAATAGTTCATACTTCCTATAGGTTTCTAACAGCAGCTTTAAACTGGCGACCGCGGTCTTCATAGTCGTTGAACAGGTCGAAACTTGCACAGGCCGGCGATAAAAGAACAACCTCTTCGTTACTTGCCAAATAATATGCAGCCTTAACAGCCTCGTCCATTGAAGTGGTATCAACAATATCATTTACAATTCCTTTAAATGCTGCATGAATTCTGGTATTATCTTTGCCCAAACAAACTATTGCTTTCACCTTTTCACGTACCAATGGGATAAGAGTATCGTAATCGTTGCCCTTATCGACACCGCCTACAATCCACACGGTTCTCTTTTTCATACTTTCAAGAGCATACCATGTAGAGTTAATATTTGTTGCCTTAGAATCGTTAATGAACTCAATTTTATGAACTTTAATAACAGGTTCTAACCTGTGCTCAACCCCTTTAAAATTCATAAGACACTCTCTGATAGTATCCTTTTTAATTTTCAAAACATTGGCAGCTATACCTGCCGCCATTGAGTTGTAGGTATTGTGTTTACCTTGTAAAGCTAAATCGCGGATGTCCATAATTAGTTCATTGTTATCGTATTTAACAATCATATTGTCATTCTCGGTATATGCCCCATTTTGAACCTTTTTACTTAGTGAAAATGGTAGCAACTCAATATCGGGGTTTACCTCCTTCAACTTGTTTATAATTACCTCATCGTCGTTGCAGAATATTAATTTTCGGCTACGATCCATATTCTGTATTATTCTGAATTTAGAAGCTATATATTTTTCAAATTTATAGTCGTATCGGTCTAAATGGTCGGGAGTTATATTCATAATAACAGCAATATCTGCCTTGAAGTTAAACATACCGTCGAGTTGGAAACTGCTTAATTCAAGCACATAGTAATCGAACGATTCTTCGGCCACCTGCCGAGCAAATGATTTACCCACATTGCCTGCAAGTCCAACATTTAAGCCTGCTTTGCTAAGTATTTCATAAGTAAGCAGTGTGGTGGTTGTTTTGCCGTTGCTACCTGTAATACATAGCATAAAAGCATTGGTATATCGGGCTGCAAATTCAATTTCGGAAATAACCGGGATGCCATTTTCGACAGCTTCTTTAACAATAGGCACTTTCTCGCTAATACCGGGGCTTTTAATAATTTCGGCTGCGTCCAATATTCGGCTTACGGTATGAGTACCTTCTTCCCACTCAATATTGTGATGGTTAAGTTCGTTTTTATATTTTTGAGCTATATTACCAAAGTCTGATACAAACACTTTAAATCCTTTAGCTTTAGCCAATACAGCTGAACCCACACCGCTTTCGCCGGCTCCTAATATTGCTATGTTTTTGTTCTCGGTCATTTATTTTACTCTTAGCTTTTTATTGTTAGTGTTTATGTTTTAGCTATCTTATTTTCAGAGTTACAATTGTTAATACAGCCAACAGTATACCTACAATCCAAAAGCGTGTTACTATTTTGGGTTCGGGATATCCACTTTTTTGATAATGATGATGGAGTGGCGACATTTTAAATATTCGGCGCCCTTCACCGTATTTTCTTTTTGTGTATTTAAAAAATGATACCTGCATTACAACCGAAAGGCTTTCCATTAAAAAGATACCACACAGCAAAGGTATAAGCAGCTCTTTATGAATTGCTATTGCAAATACTGCTATAATACCGCCAAGTGTTAAACTTCCTGTATCGCCCATAAATACCTGAGCCGGGAAAGAGTTGTACCATAAGAAACCTATGGTTGCACCAATAAATGCAGCAGCAAATACAACCAATTCGCCTGTATGCGGTATATACATTATGTTCAAATAATCGGACCAAATCATATTACCCGAAACATAGGCAAGTACGGCAAGTGTAACACCGATTATTGACGATGTGCCGGTAGCAAGACCATCGAGTCCGTCGGTAAGGTTAGCTCCATTAGAAACAGCAGTAATTATAAATATTACAATAATTACAAACACAACCCACACCCACTTTTTGGCAGCTTCTTCACCTAAAAAGTTTACTAATCTCTGATAATCGAGTTCGTTATTTTTTAAAAAAGGTATTGTTGTTTTAGTTGACTTTACGTCAATAACCTGAATGCTTTGTTCTTCGCCATTAATTCCTTCAACTATTTCAACGCTCCCTTTTCCTGTTTCTACAGGAATACGTTCACGAATTATTGCATCATCGCTAAAATATAAGGTGATACCAACAATTAACCCAAGCGATATTTGGCCAAATACTTTAAATTTGCCGGGCATTCCCTCTTTGTTTTTCTTAAATACCTTAATATAGTCGTCGACAAATCCAATAGTACCACACCAGATAGTGGTAATAAGCATAAGAATAATGTATACATTATTGAGTTTAGCAAAAAGGAGTACCGGAATAAGAATTGAAGCTATAATAATAATACCTCCCATAGTTGGAGTACCTTTTTTCTGCATTTGACCTTCGAGTCCAAGGTCGCGAACTACCTCGCCAATTTGAGCTTTCTGCAACCGTCGTATTATTTTTTTCCCGAATAGGAGTGATATTATTAATGAAGTAATAATAGCAGCTGCTGCACGAAACGAAATGTATTGAAACATTCCGGCTCCTGGAAAGCTCAACTCGTTCAGATATTCAAATAAATAGTATAGCATTAACTTATATTTTGAAAGGTTTGGTTTATTACTTTTTTATCGTCGAATGGGTACTTAACCCCGTTTATTTCCTGATATGTTTCGTGTCCCTTTCCTGCAACAAGTATTACATCGTCGGGGCGGGCAAGTGCACAAGCAGTACGTATAGCCTCTTCGCGGTTTGTAATACAGAGCACTTTATTATTTAGCGGAGGCAATACTCCGGCTTTCATTTCGCTAATTATAGTTTCGGGGTCTTCATTGCGCGGATTATCGGCAGTTAGTATTACTCTGTTACTTAGTGTAGCAGCAACCTTTGCCATAATAGGGCGTTTACCTTTGTCGCGATTACCACCGGCACCTACTACAGTAATTATCTCTTGTCCGTCAACTATAAAACCTTTAATAGTTTTGAGTACATTTTCCAGAGCATCGGGGGTGTGAGCATAATCGACAATGGCCAATTTTCCATCGGATGATTGTAAATACTCGAAACGCCCTTCAACCGGTTTCAATAATGAAACTGCCTGCATTACTTCGTCGCTGTTTTGACCTAAAAGTAAAGCTGTTGCATATACTGCAAGTATATTATATACATTAAACTCACCAATAAAACGTGTCCACAACTCCTTGTTGTTGAGGGTTATGCACATACCATCCATTTGAGCCTCAATTATGCGAGCCTTATAATCGGCCATACTTTTTAATCCGTATTTATATACTTTTGCTTTGGTATTTTGCACCATTACCGAACCGTTTTTATCGTCGGCATTAATGAGTGCAAATGCAGTATTTGGAAGATTGTCGAAATATGCTTTTTTAGCAATAATATACTCTTTAAAAGTTTTATGATAATCGAGGTGATCTTGAGTAATATTAGAGAATATAGCTCCGGCAAATTCGAGCCCGGCTATACGGTGCTGATGAATAGAGTGAGAACTAACCTCCATAAAGCAGTATTCGCAACCTTCATTAACCATTTGCGCAAGCAAAGCGTTGAGCTGAACCGGGTCGGGAGTAGTATGTGTAGCATCTACAACCCGGGTATGAATAAGATTCTTAATGGTTGAAAGCAAACCTACTTTATAGCCTAAGTTTACAAATAACTGATGCAGCAATGTTACTGTTGTAGTTTTACCGTTTGTTCCGGTTATTCCTACAAGTTTTATCTGCTTCGACGGATTGCCATAAAAAGCCGATGCCAATTGTCCCAAAGCCAAAGCTGAATTTTGAACTTTAACATAGGTTACATCATTATTAATACTATGTGGAAAAGATTCACAGACAATAACAGTTGCGCCGGCATCAATAACTTGCGAAATGTAGTTATGCCCATCGGAAACGGTTCCTTTTACAGCAACAAACATATTGCCTTTGGTTACCTTACGCGAATCGAATTGAATGGCAACCACATCAACCAATGTATTGCCTGTTACTATTTCAACTTCAATATGTTTTAATAAGTTATCGAGTATCATTACGTAAGTTTTAAAACTATTCTATCACCTGAATTGAAACGCTGCCCCGGAATAAGCGACTGTTGCGAAACAGCTCCCCGCCCTTGTATTACTACCTTCAATCCTATATTTTCGAGCAAAAAGAAAGCGTCTTTAGCTCCCATTCCTTTCACATTTGGCACTAGCTTATCGTTGATATGACGATTATAAAGCTTAACCTCCGAGTCCTTTTTTTGGGTTGAAACCCAGTCCGATGTTATCTCTTTATTGTCGTATTTAACGTTTAGATATTCCATAGCCGATATCATTTCCGGACAGTATCCGTTTTTAGAATATGGCACTCTCTCCGAAGCATCGGCAAGTGCATGATGCTCAACTTCTTGTAAGTCGAGATTGGTTGAATATACTTTGTCGGCAATTTCTTTAAACACATTACCTGCCACCAAATTACCATAGTATACCCCACTGGTAGGAGCATTAACAACCACAATGCATGAATATTTTGGTTTATCGGCAGGGAAATAACCTACAAACGATGCCTGATAAGAAACTACCCCCTGATATTTGTAACCGTATTTTTTATTTGCCACACGGGCAGTACCTGTTTTTCCTGCAATTTTATAATTGGCACTTCTCAGGTTTTGGGCAGTACCATTTTCAACAACCCCTTCAAGCATTACTTTCACTTTTTCAATAGTTGCTTTTGAGCAAATAGAGGGGTTAAGAACCTTTGGTTCGAGCTTTTCGACAACCCTGCCGTGTTCTGCAATAGCTTTAACAAAACGGGGTTTCATCATTTTGCCGTTATTTGCAATAGCGTTGTAAAATGTAAGTATCTGTAATGGAGTTTGCTCCACCTCGTAACCATACGACATTTGCTGGAGCGAAATGCCTGACCAAAGAGTATCGCCCGGATACTTAATATAAGGCGGACGTTCACCTTTAATTTCCAAAGCCAAACTCTCACCAAGTGACATACGGTGAAGACGGTTCACAAATTTTTCGGCATTTTTTGAATAATACTTAGTAACAATTTTGGCCATAGCCACATTAGAAGAAACTTCTAATGCATTTTTCACTGTAATTTTGCCAAAACCACCTTCCTGGTGGTCGGTCACAGTGTGATTGTAGTATTTTTCCTGACCGTTTCCGGTATCAATAATGTCGTTCAAATCGATATATCCATCTTCGAGAGCAACCATAAGAGTTGCCACTTTGAATGTAGAACCGGGTTCGGTACGCTGGGCAACAGCATAGTTAAATACCTCGGTACACGAATTGTCGCTATTGCGCTTAAGGTTCACTATTGCTTTAACATCGCCGGTTGCAACCTCCATTAGAACCGCTGTACCATGCCCTGCTCCGTGTTTAAGTAACTGCTGTTCAAGTGCATGGTGTGCTACATCTTGCAGGTTAACATCGAGAGTGGTTATAATATCGGAGCCATTTATAGGTTCTACTTCATTGCCATCGTTAACAGGCATCCAGTAGTTTCCGGCTATTCGCTGAACCAATCGTACCCCTTTTTCACCTTCCAACTCCTTATTAAAAGCTCCTTCAATACCTACCTTGGTTCCGCCTTTATTGTAGTATCCGATAGTACGGGTAGCCAGGTCCACAAATGGCTGTACCCGCTTATTTTCTTGATTCACAATTAAACCACCCTTATTTTGTCCTAATCGGAATATTGGAAAATTCTTTAACTTTTTTAGTTGAATATAATCGACGTTACGTTGTATTAAATGATAACGAGAGCCTTTGTATCGGGCACTGATAAGTGAACGTTTGTAAGCAGAAGCACTCTTGTCTTTAAATAAGTTTGAGAGCAAATAAGAGAGCGAGTCAATATTTTTATTAAAATAATTATTGGTAAGTGCCGGTACTTTCATATCCATTCGTATTTCGTACCTTGGAACAGAGGTTGCCAAAATACGACCATCGTGAGCACAAATGTCGCCGCGAACAGGGTCTATAATTATATCTTTTTGTGAAATACTATTTGCCCCCGACCATTTGCTGTGTTCAAATGTCATGAGGTATAATATTCGCCCTACTATAACAATAGAGAATAGTAATACCAATATATAAATAAAGGTAAGCCTGCCCGATATATCTTTTAATACCTTATTCTCTGTCATTTTTCACTGATGGTTAAGCGTTGAGGTGGCACAACAGCCTCTTTTAAGCCTAGATTATGTTTATTAACCAATCGTGCAACCTCACTTTGCTTACTTACATACATAAGTTTGGAAGCAGAAGTAATACTTTCGGCTCTAAGTTCCTTTATTTCAGACTGAAGCTTCTCTGTTTCGCGTACTATTCTTTCGGCTCGGTATCGATTGGCAATATAAAATGTTGCTATAAATGTTAGGAATAGTAAATACGGAAGTTGGTCTAATACTCCTTCGCGGGTAAGTATTGAACCATCGAGAATACTTTTCAGAATTGATTTTGACCCTCTTTTGTTAACTAATATTTTTCTCCCTTTTAACATATATCTATTATTCACTTCAGTTTACTAAAAACAGAACTGAGTTTATATTTATATTTTTTCGGCAATTCTCAGTTTTGCACTACGCGACCGGTTATTACGCTCAAGTTCTTCAGTATTTGGAACTATTACTTTTCTGTTAACTGCACTAAACGGCACCTTAATATTTCCGTAAAGGTCTTTTTCGGGTTGTCCATCGAACATTCCATTTTTCATGTAGTTTTTCACCAACCTGTCTTCGAGCGAATGATAAGTAATAACAGAAAACCTACCGCCTTTCACCAAAATATGCTCACACTGCATTATCATCTCTTTTAAGGCTTCCATTTCCTGATTTACTTCAATGCGTAATGCCTGAAATACCTGTGCCAAATATTTATGTTCCATTTTTTTTGGTATTGCACTTTCAATAGCTTCTTTCAATTGTGCAATAGTTTTAATTCTTCGACCTGTTCGTGCGTCAAGAATTAATTTCACAAGCTTACCAACATTGTTAACTTCGCCATACTGACGAAAGATTGAATAAAGTTTTTCATCTTCATAGTCGTTAATAACCTTTTCGGCAGTGAGGTTTCCCTGTTGATTCATTCTCATATCAAGATTTGCATTGAAACGAAACGAAAATCCGCGACTCTCTTCATCGAAATGGTGGCTTGATACACCTAAATCGGCCAATATTCCATCTACTTGTTCAAAACCTTCGTATTTCAAATAATTTCGCATATAGCGAAAATTTCCATGAACCAAAATCAAATTCTTAGTATCCTTATTTCTCTCAATTGCATCGGAATCCTGATCGAATGCTATCAACTTGCCTGTTGTAAGCCTGCTAAGTATTTCACGGGAGTGGCCTCCACCACCAAAAGTACAGTCGACATACACGCCATCGGGCTTAATATTCAACCCATCTACACTCTCTTTCAACAATACCGGTACATGATACTCTTCCATTAGCCCTCCTTGTTTTGAGAACCCGACATTATTTTTTCGGCCAAAGCGGCAAATTCAAACTCATCTTCTTCCATTGAATCGTACTTTTCTTTACTCCACAATTCAATTTTCGAATCTTGTCCTGAAAGAACCACATCTTTATCAGCCTGAACCAAATCGAGGAAACGCTGTGGTACAAGTAACCGGCCCGTAGCATCGAGAGTTATTACAGCTGTTCCGCGAAAGAAGCCCCTTACAAATCGAGAATGCTCTTTGTTGAATAAGTTTGTTTGCTTTTTTATAATCTCACTCTGACGTTCCCACTCTTCCATGGTATATATAACCAAACACTCTTCAAACAAATCTTTCTTTATCACAAAACACTCATCGTCCCCTGCCATTTGCTTCTTTAAAGCGGCGGGGAAAAGTATTCTGCCTTTGGCATCTACCTTGCAGGTATGATCTCCGATAAAGTTTGCCATCCGTTTGTATATAGTTACACAGGTTGTAAAATTAGATAATTTTTACCACATAGATACACTTTTTACCACTTTTTACCACTTTGTTAATAAGTTGCAAGTTTTTGATTATTAGCAAGTGATTTGTTAATAACGTTGTGTTTTATGTTAAATTTAGGCTGGGTTATTTTTGGGATAGTCGACTCCCTTAAATCTTTTTATATGTTATCCTGTTTCTTAAAAAGAAAACCCTAATTTTGCTACTCATTTTTAATCACTACAAAATTATTATTGAGATGGGTATTCAACAATTAGCTGAGACAACAAAAAAAGCGTCGATCAAACTTGCTGCAATAAATACAATTGCAAAGAATAACGCTCTTGCAGCTATTGCAAAAAAACTAAACAATAACAGAACTGCTATAATTGAAGCAAACAATACCGACATAGCTGAAGCTGAAAAGAACAATCTTGAAGCCCCTCTTTTAAAACGTTTAAAATTCGACAACAGCAAAATTGACGATACTATAACCGGCATAGAAAGCCTTATAAAACTGGCAGATCCGGTTGGAGCTACTATAAAAGCCACCGAACTATACGATGGTATGGAACTGTATCAGGTAAGCTGCCCTATTGGTGTTATTGGTGTGGTATTTGAGTCGCGCCCCGATGCCCTAGTTCAAATATCGACACTATGTTTAAAAAGCGGAAACGGAGTGTTGCTAAAAGGGGGTAGTGAAGCTTTGCATACCAACAGAATACTTACTAAGCTTATAGGTGAAGCTACTTCTGAAACAGGCATTCCTGAAGGGTGGGCTCAGTTATTGGAAACCCGTTCCGATGTGAATGAAATGCTTAAAGCCGATAAATATATTGACCTGATTATTCCTCGCGGCAGCAACGAATTTGTACAATACATTATGAACAATTCAAATATTCCGGTACTTGGTCATGCCGATGGTATTTGCCACTCATATGTTGACACTGATGCCGATATTGATGCTGCTGTTAAAATTGCTGTTGACTCAAAGACACAATACGTTGCAGTATGCAATGCTTTGGAAACATTGCTTGTGCATGAAAAAATAGCCAAGGAGTTTTTGCCAAAATTCAAAACCGCTGTTGAAGCAAAAGGAGCAACACTTAAAGGCTGTGTAAAAACAACTGAAATTATTAATATTGAACCTGCTACCGACGAAGATTGGCGAACTGAATATCTCGATTATATATTGTCGATAAAAATTGTAGTCGATATGCAAGAGGCTATTGACCATATACATCAATACGGTTCGGGCCATACCGATGCTATACTTACCGACAATGAATCTACTGCTGCTTATTTTATTCAAAATGTAGATACCGGCAATGTTTTTTGGAACTGTTCAACCCGTTTTAGCGACGGTTTCAGGTACGGTCTTGGAGCTGAGGTTGGTGTAAGTACTAATAAAATTCACGCTCGCGGACCGGTAGGCTTAGAAGGGTTAATGATATACAAATGGGTAATGAAAGGGAACAAACAAATAGTTGCAGACTTTGCCGAAGGTAAAAAACAATTTACTCACAAACCGCTCGATAAAAGATTTAAAATTTAGTTGTTGTGAAACAATATCGGCTGTATATAATTATTCTATAATAGAAAAATAAAAAAGGGCTGCCTAATACTTTTAGCAGCCCTTTCTTTCAATATTAACAAACAAATTATTCCATAACAAGAGAAATAATACAAACACCGCACCCCTCTGCTCCATCTTTGAAAAACATATTCAAATAATATGGTCCGGTTTTAGTACATACAAAATCGAAAGCACGATATTCGGCACCGGTATCTTTGTTTAAATTACCTCCAAATTCTCCAAAATCGCTTGAAAGCTCAATAATTGTTTTTCCCGGTTTGGTTACATCATTACAAGCAAAAAAACGGTAATGATTACCTTTCATAAGCATAACGGTAAATTTTCCTTCGGAGCGTGTTTTTACATTCGACGATTCTGAGAATCTTATTTTAAAATGCTTTATATACTTCAGACTTTCCTTTCCTGTTGCGCATTCGCTTATGAGTGTGTTATCGCACTGTGCTTTTGAGTTATAGCTAATACTTACAAAACACAGTATTGCGATTATTGACAATATCTTCTTCATAATTTAAATATAAATAAAAATTATTTTAGTTGTCAACTTTTTTACATTCCTTTTTGCTCTGCTTCCCAGGCATCTAGATCGAGTTTCAGTACAAATTTACCTATAAGGAAACTTGCCTTCTTTTCTAGTTTTCCTATATCTAGTGGAGTAAGTCGGAGCTTATACGGTTCGCCTTTAACCTGAATAAAATCAATTGGTTTACCATCGGCATCAAGGCTGTTGGGGTCGTAGAATACAGTAATGCCTTTGTAAACTATTTCATTGCCCGATTTAAGGTCTCTTATTTCTGCCGGAGTCAGCTGAACTACTCCCCCTTTTTCGGGATCTAAATCACTAACCTCACCTCCGCCCCACTCGTCAAACTCATCTTCACCGGTAGGAATATACATCTCTTTCTTTACAAGGATTTTAATGTAGTTCTCAAATTTTTCGTCGCGGTATATATAATAGTTTTCACCAACAGTATAAGCGTCGAGTTTATAAAACTGCGGTTCAATTTTACTACATCCTTTGGGGGTTTCTTCACAGCTCACCTTAACTATTTCGCCTGTTTTCAGGTTTACTTTTTTGTACATATTTCTATATACATCGGTATTAATATATATATGAACACCTTCTTCGTCGAAGAAACTGTTATATAGCTCGCATCGGTTATCGTCGAGTTTTAGCTTATATTTTTCGTCCCAGGTATACAGGTTATATATAATTACATATACGAACGATGATTTTTCTCCGCGGAATGTTGTTACCAGATAGTTACCATGTTCATCGACCATAAGTTCAAGCACTTTACTTTTTTTGTGCATAGGCCCCTTTATTCGGTATTGGAATCGGTAGCCCTTTTCAGGCATTGTAATAGGCTGCTCCTGAGCAAAACCCAATGATGATAAAAATATTAGAAATATTGCAGGCAGTAAAGTTTTTCTGATCATATGCATATGTTTTTATATGTAATGTGCGTAAAATTAAAAATTATAATATACCACACAAAATAAATACCAAAGTGCTATTTGCAATTAACAAATCTTTTTGAAAATGTTGGCATACGATATTTTATCGTTAACTATTTCTTTTAATTTTTCAATAGGAATGCGTTGTTGTTCCATAGTATCGCGGTCTCTGAGTGTAACCGTGTTCGATTCCAAAGAATCGTGGTCAATAGTAACGCAGAATGGGGTTCCAATAGCATCCTGACGTCGGTATCGCTTTCCAATAGAATCTTTTTCTTCATAAATGCAGTTCATGTCGAATTTTAGATCGTTTAGTATCTCACGTGCTTTTTCAGGCAAACCATCTTTTTTAAGCAGAGGCAATATTGCAACTTTAACCGGAGCAAGGAATGCCGGTATTTTTAATACAACTCTTTCGTCGGTTTTGCCATTTTCCTGCTCTACTGTTTCTTCGGTATATGAAGTAGAAAGTATTGCAAGGAACGTTCTGTCAAGGCCTACTGATGTTTCAACAACATAAGGGACGTAGTTTTTATTTAATTCCGGATCGAAATATTGGATTTTCTTTCCACAATACTCTTGATGTTGCGATAAGTCGAAATCGGTTCTTGAATGGATACCTTCCAGTTCCTTAAAGCCAAATGGAAATTCAAATTCTATATCGGTAGCTGCATTTGCATAGTGGGCCAGTTTATCGTGGTCGTGGTAACGGTATTTATTGGTGTCGAATCCCATTGCGTGATGCCATTTTAAACGAATTGCCTTCCACTCTTCAAACCATTTCATCTCTTCGCCCGGACGAACAAAGAACTGCATTTCCATTTGTTCAAATTCGCGCATACGGAATATGAACTGGCGGGCAACTATTTCGTTACGGAATGCCTTACCTATTTGAGCTATCCCAAAAGGTATTTTCATGCGTCCAGTTTTCTGAACATTGAGGTAATTAACAAAAATACCTTGTGCGGTTTCGGGACGCAAATATATACTTGAAGCATCTTCACTTACCGAACCTAGTTGAGTTTCAAACATAAGGTTGAACTGGCGTACATCGGTCCAATTTTTTGAGCCGCTAATAGGACATACAATTTCGGCTTCTTCAATAATGGCTTTTAAGTCGGCTAAATCGTCATTTTCAAGAGCTTTAACAAAACGGTTTTTCACTTCGTTATACTTTTGAACATTCTCTAAAACTCTTTGGTTTGTTGACTTAAATTGCTCTTCATCGAAAGAGTCTCCGTATTTACTTGCTGCCTTATCAACCTCTTTTTGAATTTTGGCCTCAATTTTAGCCATATATTCTTCAATAAGAACATCGGCACGGTATCGTTTTTTTGAATCTTTATTGTCGATAAGTGGGTCATTAAAAGCACCTACGTGTCCTGAAGCTTTCCAAACAGTAGGGTGCATGAATATTGCAGAATCAATACCTACAATGTTTTCATGAAGTTTAACCATACTGTCCCACCAGTATTTTTTGATATTATTTTTTAGTTCGGCACCGTACTGTCCATAATCGTAAACAGCGCTTAATCCGTCGTATATCTCACTCGATTGAAAAATAAACCCATACTCTTTTGAGTGGGCAATGATTTTTTTAAAAATATCTTCCTGTGCCATTTTCATTAAATTTTGAGCGGCAAAAATAATCGAATTGGTATGGTAATAAAAATTATATCCATATTAAATGTATAATTCTTATAAAAATCATAGAACTTGCTGCGCATTTCGGTGGATTGATAGTTAATTTCGTTAACTTTCGCTGCCGAATATTTGTTAATAAGTATTATTTGGAATTATCTGAAATAAAAATATTTTAAAAAAAACATTGTATTTGTTTGGCATTAAATTATTCTTTCCTAATTTTGCAGTCCGAAAGTTTTTAACGAAAATAATTGATAGCGATGTACGCAATTGTAGAAATAGGAGGACAGCAGCTTAAAGTTGAGAAAAACGCAAAGGTTTTTGTTAACAAAATGGAAGCTGAAGAAGGTGCAACAGTAAGCTTTGATAAAGTATTGCTAGTTGACAACGAAGGAGACGTAAAGGTTGGAAAACCTGTGGTTGCGGGTGCAAAAGTATCTGCAAAAGTTTTAGGGCATGTTAAAGGCGATAAAGTAATTGTATTCAAAAAGAAAAGAAGAAAAGGATACAAGAAACTTAACGGACATCGTCAGCAATATACTCAGATTGCAATAGAAAGCATTACTGCTTAATCCATAAACGATTTTAAGAAATGGCACATAAGAAAGGAATGGGTAGCTCGCGCAACGGACGCGACTCGGAAAGTAAAAGATTAGGTGTTAAGATTTACGGTGGCCAAGATGCTATCGCAGGAAACATCTTAGTTCGTCAGCGTGGAACACAGCACCACCCTGGAGTAAATGTAGGTATTGGCAGAGACCATACTCTATTTGCTTTAATTGATGGTACTGTAAAATTCTCTAAGAAGAAAGATAACAGATCATACGTTTCAGTTGAGCCTAAGGCTTAATTGCAAATTTAGATAATTCAACATAAGAAAGTCTCCCGATATTTTTAATCAGGAGACTTTTTTATTTGTATATACCATATTGTTTTTGCAAAATAGAGCTATAAGGCTTTAAATAATACATTTTTTGAACAAACATAATCCCAAATAATTTTTCTTATGAAAAGAAAAATTATGTAGGTTTGGGGAAAATTTATTTTCATGCTTACTTTAAAGTTTATTCAGGAAAACCGTAAAACAGTTATAGATTCATTAAAGGTTAAAAACTTTGATGCAACACAACTTGTTGATGCGATTTTAGAAAAGGATGAGTTGCGAAAAAAAACGCAGCAACAGCAAGAAGAGTGTCAGGCGCAAATGAATACTATTTCAAAAGAAATAGGGATGCTTTTCAAAGATGGAAAGGCGCAGGAGGCTAATGCAGCAAAGGAACAAAGCACTCAGCTAAAAGAAAATATTAAGGTATTTACAAGCCGACTAAGCGAAATAGAATCAGAGTTGCACAAATTACTGGTTCAGATACCAAACATTCCACACGTATCGGTACCTGTTGGTAAGTGCGATACCGACAATGAAAAGATACGTGAAGGTGGTGTAATGCCTGTGCTTGCTGATAGTGCAAAACAACCGCACTGGGACTTGGCAAAGCAGTATGACCTTATAGATTTTGAGCTTGGCGTAAAAATAACAGGTGCAGGATTTCCGGTATATAAAGGTAAGGGAGCCCGTTTGCAGCGTGCTTTAATCAACTTTTTTTTAGATGAAAATGAAAAGGCAGGTTATACCGAAGTACTGCCTCCGCTTGTTGTAAATGAAGATTCGGGTTTTGGCACCGGCCAGTTACCTGATAAGGAAGGGCAAATGTATCATGTTACGGAAGATAATTTGTATTTGATTCCTACGGCAGAGGTTCCGGTAACAAATATATACCGCGATGTAATAGTGAGTGAAAATGAATTGCCCATAAAAAATACGGCATACAGTGCTTGTTTTCGTCGTGAGGCAGGTTCTTATGGTAAAGATGTTAGGGGCTTAAACAGGTTACACCAGTTCGATAAGGTAGAAATAGTAGCAATAGAAAAGCCTGAACGTTCGTATGCAATGCTCGATTCTATGGTTGCGCACGTTGAAACTTTGGTTCAAAAGCTTAGCTTGCCATATAGAATATTAAAACTTTGTGGTGGCGATATGAGCTTTACTTCGGCACTAACATTCGACTTTGAAGTATATTCTGCAGCTCAGGAGCGTTGGCTTGAGGTAAGTTCGGTTTCAAACTTTGAGTCGTATCAGGCAAACAGGTTGAAGTTACGTTACAGAATAGAGGGTGAAAAGAGAAATCAGCTTGCACACACGCTTAACGGAAGTGCTTTGGCTCTGCCTCGTATTATGGCTGCAATACTTGAGAACAATCAAACTGAAAAAGGTATTCAAATTCCCGAAGTGCTTGTTAAGTATTGTGGTTTTAATGTTATAGACTAATCTTGTTTTTATATAAATTAAAAAGCTGCACTCCTTTGGTTTGCAGCTTTTTAATTTATTTTTGATAGTTAAGTTTGCTATATTATATTATTGGTGTCCGGTTAAACTAGTTAACCACAAGTAGATTCTTCGCTTCATTCTATTACGCTAGCAATGACGTATTTTTTCAAATCTCTCATTTATTGACAGTTGAGATTCCTCCCGATGGTCGGAATGACTACCTGCTTTATAATATCAGGGATAAGGTTGATGGAGAGGGGGTTGGTTTTAGTTTATTCTTTAAGTTTCACTTTTATCTTTTCTAAAATTTCACTATTGGGTAATCCGGTTTTATCAAGTAGGGCAAATGCAAAATTATCAGCCATAATCTCCTCGGGATGAATAATATACTGAGTGTTGTTTCCTACTTGCTCAAAAAAATCTGCAACCTGATTAAAGTTGTATATTACAGGCTTATTATCAACAAGTTCGACTTTTTTATTGTGGTCGCCTATTAAACTTAAAAACCCAACGTTCAAATACTTAAAGAAATCTCCATCGGTATAATCTTGGTTTGAATATAAAATCATCATACAATGAACCGGTTTATTATTTACTTTAAGTTGAATATAGTTATCTGTTTGTGGAGCATCGGGATTTGTAATACGATATGCTTTTAATATTTCAGGATATTCGATTGTATTCATTAGTTTAAAGCCAATAATCTCATACATCTGTTTTCTGAAATCAGGATTTATTCTTGTAACGATATGGAATAATTCATGTGCTATAATATGTTCCAACTCGTTGTTTGGTTGTAAAATCACATCATCTTTTAATACAACATAGTTAGCACGAGTATATCCACCTGCACCTCCTTCTTCGTTACCTGTTGTTTTTATAAAGTATATTTCATTGGGAAAATTAATTATATATTCCTTATTTTCAATATGTTTGCTAATGCTGTCAATAACAGACAGTATCTTGGTTTGTTCTTCAATTGACCATTCTCTGGTTTGAGTTATCATAAAGTCGAATAGTTCGTCTTTTGTACTATTCTGTTTATGCATTCTTGAATCAATATCAAATTGACTCCAACTTTTTGTATAATCATCTTCTTGAACTAAAAGCTCGTTAGCTTTTTCAATTGATGCAAATTTTATTTTATTAACTAACAATTCTGAGCTGAATCCATTTATAATAAATCCAACAGCGAATACTCCAATTAAAGTTAGTGTTTTCATATCTCTATATTTTTAAATTAAGTACACTATATTACAATATTATAATCACTGTATTTTGTTGTATGGTATTTTAGTGGGTAAACTTATATGTGTTTGTGTTCTTTACTTAAAATAAGTCGGAACCCCAAAGTCGGCAGTCCACAGTAAAAAAGAGGTCTGCGAACTGCCTGCTGTGAACTGAAGACTTGCTCTGTCTCCGGTCTCCTGCCTCCTTTCCACCCTTCAACCTTTCCTCCCTGTCACCTTGATACCTTGTTACCCTGCTACCCTGAAACCTTTCACATTATTCATACCTTAACGAGTCAACCGGATTCCGTGTTGCTGCTTTTACAACGTGCCAAATAATTGATACTCCGGCTATCAGAACTGTCAGGCCAATAGCTACTGCGTATATCCACCAGTCGAGAGTGGTTTTGTAAGCAAAGTTTTCAAGCCATTTTTTGAGCAGATACACACTTACAGGTATTGATATTATAAATGCGCTTGCAACAAGTATCATGAACTTACGTGAAATGTGTACGGCTATAGATGCAACCGAAGCACCGTTTATTTTCCTTACTGCAAAATCTTTGGTTTTCTTCAGAATAGTGAAGTAGCTTATGGCATATAGTCCCAGGGCTGCTATCAGTATAGATATTATTGACAGAGACAGCAGAAGTTTCTTAGCCTGCTTATCACTTTCATAATCCTGACCTACAATGTCATCAACAAATTGATACGTCAGTTCGCCATGAGCTCCAATCTCAACCCATTTCTGCTGAAGTTCTTTCATTCCTGATTCCAGTTGCCCTTCGGCAAATTTTATATTTACGTTTCCTTTGTTTTTTGAAAGAACTATTACTACCGGAGCCATTTCGTGGTGCAATGAGCGGAAGTTAAAATCTTTAACAACACCAATTACCCTGCGCTCTCCACGGAAAAGCAGTGTTTTATCGAGCACCGATTCTCCATCGGCATAGCCCGGATATTGCTTCATTGCAAGCTGGTTCACTATAATAGAGTTATCAAGGTCCGTTTCAAGGTTTTTATCGAATCCGCGACCTTCGGTAAATTCAATATCGAGAGTATTGAAGAAGTTTTCATCAACTTCAAGTACCGCACATCCGAAGAAGTCATTTTCCTCAGCTTCCTTATATCTGGCTCCATCGGTACGTGTTTCTCGTCCGAATACTTCCTGACACGCAGTAGCACTTTCAATTGCAGGCATATTATTCATTTCGTCAAGAAAACTGGCAAGACGGGTTTCGCCAAGTCCCCACATATTTACGTAAACCAGATTGCTAGGGTCGTATCCGCGGTCAGCGTTAAGCATATAGTTTATTTGTTTATTAACCGAAATTGCCCCAAGAATTATCATGCCTGAGAATACAAACTGCAGGAATACAAACACTCCGCGTAACGATACTTTATTTGCTGCAGCACTTTCATCTTTAAGCAGATTCAGAACATTTTTACGTGAAATAAATACCAGTGGCAACACATTCATTATTAAGTTGAAAATGAATAACAATAAGAATGCTACTGCCATAAGTTTTATCATGGTAATTCCGTTAATGTTTATTTCAAAACCGAGATAGTTTTCAAATGGTTTTGCAAACAATATGAGAAGTATGTATGCTATTGTTATTCCTACGAACCAAAATATGAACGTTTCGGTTATAAACTGACTGAAAATAGTGCGGTTAAATGCTCCGTTCGATTTTTTAACGGCTATCTCTTTCATACGTGTTGAAATACCGGCAATAGTAAGGTTCAGGTAGTTGATTGATGAAATCAGCAGAACGAATATTGCCAGAATTATAGCGCCATTTACGTAAGTTTTGTTTGAAGTTATTGCGCAGTCGTATCTGTGGCTGCTAAAGTGAATGTCCTGTAATGGTTCGGCTCTAAAGCGTGTATAATTTACATTGTCGAACATAAGGTCTTCCATTGTTTGGGCATTTTCAGCATCAACCGGACTTTCGACACTTGAAAACAATGCTTTTGTAATTTTAAAGTCAAGTTCGTTGTTGTCAACATTCGTCGACTTAGTTTTCAGATATGTAAACAGAACATTGTTATTGAATCCGGCATTAATAAACCCGAAATTGTTTATTGATGTCAGAACCGGATATTGCAGGTGACTGTTCTTAGGAAAATCTTTATAAATGGCAGAGATGGTAACCGGATTGCCACGGAATTTTACCTCAGTATCGAGTATGTTTTCTGTGGTGCCGAAAACCTTTATTGCCATGCTTTCCGATAAGGCTATGTAGTTTTTCGATTCGAACGGATTCTCAAGATTCGTTCTGTACTCCATTCCCATAAATGTGAAGAAGTTTGAGTCAACATACAGGAATTCAACATCCTGAAAGAATTTCTCCTCAAACCGAATATCACCGGCTCCCCATTCGGTTACACGCATGGTTTCTTTAATTTCCGATACCTGTAATTTCAAAAAGTCTGCTAAAACAGGAGATGTTACCACTACATCAAATGTATTTACATCCTGAAATACCCCCTCGGTATAAACGCGGTATATTTTATCCTTATCTGGAACAAAGCTGTCGAAGCTCTTCTCGTACCATGCGTATACCGCTGCAAATATTGCTATTGCAAATGATAGCGCAAGACCAAACAGTTTGGCATAGGTGATAATACCGTTCTTCTTTGCATTTCGGAATGCTATTTTCAGATTATGGTTCATAGTATTTCGGTTTATTGTTTTTAATTTTTTTCATAGCTGCCGCACGAGTCCTCTCTTGTGGCATTAGCCCTCACCATACGATACAATCGTGCGATAAATGTCATTACGTTAAGCATTTAAAAAGTCACCCTCCTAACCTCCCTCAAGGGAGGACTCCTTCGAACTTAGCAGCTCTGCTACATCGGAGCTGTATCCCCTTGAGGGAACTGAGCGTAGCGAACTCATGACCAAAGGGAATAATTATAGGGGTGAATTCCTTAACTTAACGACATTGCTCGTGCGGTAGCGTATTGGAATAAAACCTGATGTTTCGTTTTTTATTTCGTCGCATGATATCTGTTGATTTTCAAATAATCTTCATTGCTTGCGACGATATTTATTCTCCGTTTTTATCCCGGGGCTTCACCCCGGGCTATTGCTTACGCCCCTTTGGGGCTTTATTGAAACTACTCTCTTTTATCTAACTCAATATTGATAATTAAATATTTGGATATATTTTCTAAAACTCCATTTTCAAATTCCTTCATTCTCATATTTCCACATAAAACTCTAATCACTTTAGTTCACTTTAAATAATAAAATACTGCATACTGTCTACTTTTTCCAGTCTTCGGTCTCCTTTCTACCCTTCTACCCTTCAGCCTTTCCACCTTGAAACCCTGCTACCCTGTAACCCTGTACCCTTTGCACCTAAATCACCGCATCAAGTACACTCTGAATATTCTCAGTTACAATCTGCCCATCGAGCAGGTTAACTACACGGTGTGCAAATTCAGCATCGCGCTTACTGTGAGTTACCATTACTATGGTTGTACCTTCTTTGTTAAGTTCCTTTAGCAGGTTCATTACCTCAATACCATTTTTAGAATCGAGGTTACCGGTAGGCTCATCGGCAAGTATAAGCTTAGGGTTTGCAACTACTGCACGACAAAGAGCCACACGTTGCTGCTGACCACCCGAAAGTTGTTGAGGGAAGTGCTTCTTACGATGCCCTATCTGCATTCGCTCCATTATAGCTTCTACTTTTTCCTTACGCTCACGTGCCGACATTTTCAGGTAAATGAGAGGAAGCTCAATGTTTTCATACACATTCAGTTCATCTATCAGGTTAAAGCTCTGGAATACAAAACCGATGTTTCCTTTGCGCAACCCGGTACGCTTACTCTCTTTGTATGTTGATACATCAACACCATCGAAAAAATACTCACCCGCAGAAGGGTTATCAAGTAATCCAAGGATATTCATGAGTGTAGATTTACCACAACCCGAAGGTCCCATAATTGCTACAAATTCTCCTTTTTTCACTTCAAAATTCACGTTATCCAGAGCCGAAGTCTCAACTTCCTCTGTACGGAATACTTTGGTAAGATTTTTTGTTTTAATCATATCTTTCTAATTAAGCGGAAACCGGAATAAGGAAACCGGAGACCGGATTTTTAACTGAATCTTTCTTTCCTGACATTTATTAGTTTGAACAGCATTGATGATACCTTTTTTGATAATTCAATTAATGCCGGAATTTCATTCTCATTAATATATTCAAATCGTTTGGCTAAATATAGTTGTGTTCTTAATTCAGAACATGAACCTTTAGCTATATATAGGAATTGTATAAACTCTTTGTTAGTTTGCCTGTCAAAACCTTCAGCAATATTTGATGGCACAGATACCGATGAACGCTGTATCTGGTCTCGAAATCCGTAATCCTTACAGTTTTTCATAGCTTTATATACCATTTCTGCTAAATCCATTGCTTCTTGCCAAACAGTTAAATCTTCAAATTTTTCAATCTTTGAACCCATAATTATAATTTTATTTAAATGAATAATATTGTAGGCTCAAAATACAATATTATTCAATCCTGTCTCCGGTTTCCATGTTCCGGTCTCCATTATTTAAACACTATCCTCTCATTCTCTCCGAACATTTCATAGTTTGATGTTATTACTTTTTCACCCGGTTCCAGTCCGCTTATTACTTCGTAATATTTCGGGTTCTGACGACCTATTTTTATATTACGCTTTTCAGCAAATGTTCCGGAAGGGTCAACAACGAATATCCATTGTCCGCCGGTAGCTTGAAAGAAACCCCCGCGAGGAATCATTACTGCTTGCTTAGGTTGTCCCAGTTCCAGTTTAATATTGTATGTCTGACCGATTCTGATTTTCTCAGGCTGCTCTCCGGTAAATACAAGGTCAATTTCAAATCGGCCGTCGCGTACTTCAGGATACTGCTTTTTAAGTCTCAGGTTAAAAGTATCTTGCTGACGTTCGAAATAGCCAGTCAACCCTTGGCGTATCTTATCAATATAGTGTTCGTCAATTTCAGCTTTTACTTTGAACGACTCAAGAATGTTAATCTGACCAATTCTCTGTCCTTTATTAATCGCTTCACCAAGTTCGGCGTTAAGTAAGCCAAGCTGTCCGTCGAAAGGAGCTTTTACGTTGAGGTTTTCAAGTCGTTCACGAACCATGCGTAAACTTTGCTGCATGCTTCTCAGGTTTTCATCCATTTGGTCCTTTTGGTTCGAGCGGAATATTGAGTCCTGAGTCATTTTCAGAAATGCCAGATCACGGTTCTCTTTTGCAAGTAAATAGTCCTCTTCCGATACCAGATATTCTTCACGTGATATCAGTTTATCATTATATAGTTCTTTATTCTGGTCGAACTTCCTTTTCAATCGTACAAGCTCATAATCAATGCGAAGCAGCTCACGTTTATTCTGAATTTTCTGTTGTTCCATTTGAATAAGAGTATTGCGCAGCTCATTCGACTGGTAAGCAAGGCTCGATTCGCTGTTCATAATATTCATTTTCAAATCCTGATTGTGCAGGCGAAGAATAACATCACCCTTTTTAAGCATAGCACCTTCCTCAATGAATATTTCCTCTACGCGTCCGCCTTCCACAGCATCGAGATAAATACTTGTGATAGGTTCAACCTCGCCTGTTACGGTAATAAATTCATGGAACTCACCCCCTGTTACGTTATCAATACTTAACCTGTTGAGTTCTGTTTTGTAAACACTCACAGGGTTTCTTAGCATTAAAAACAGACTGCTTGCAAGCACTATTGCCCCGATAATTATATATCGCCAGTGCTTTGGTTTTATCAGCCTTTTATCTTCTATAATTCTGTCCATTCCCATAATATCGAGGTTGAATGGTAGAAAGGTATCAGGGTTTCAAGGTAGTATATCTATATTCGACCTTTTATCCATGTATCTTCCTGCCTGTTTATTTCTATGTTTCTTATCAATTAAATTATTGTATCTAGTTCAGTAACCCTGCCACCTTGTTACCCTGTCACCTTATAAAATTGTTCCAGTCAAATAATACTGCACTGTTTTATATTGTAAAAACATTTCCATTCCTGCCCTGAGCCTTTCAGCTTTTGAGCGGGCATATTCATTTTTAAGTGTATAAAAATCTATTGTATTTATTAATCCTGTTTCAAGTTTTTTCTCACCTGCTTTAAATGCCGTAAGCTGTTTCTCTTCACTCTTCATAGCCGATTGATACTGCTTTATAGCCGACTCCAGCAGCAGGGCATTTTCATGAATGCCGTATTGAATTTTCGAATATTCTTTTTCATAATAATTTTCCGCAAGGTCCTTATCAATTTTTGCTTTCTGAATATTTGTTCTGTTATGCAGACGGTTAAAAATGGGGATATACAGATTCAGGCTTATGCGTGTACTTTGGTTACCATCGAACTGATTGCCGAAACCAAGCGTATTGCCAAGCGAATCTCTTGTAGTCTGATAATATGCCGAGCCCCAGTTTGAGTTAAGCGTTAATGTAGGCAGGATTGAACCCTTTGCTTCTGCAAGTCTTGCATTTGTAGCATTTAACCGGTTTTTAAGCATATTTATCTCAGGCAAATGCTCTTCAGCCTGAACCATAATATTTTTAAAAGTATAATCGGTATCTGAAATTATGCCGGTATTAGTTGTGTTTTCAGCCAGAAGCAAAGTGTCCGATACCGGAAAATTCATAACCTGTTTAAGTGAATTAACCGATGTTTGCTTATTCATGTCATACCTGATATAACTAAGGCTGTCGAGTGCAAGCTGAGCTTCTGTTTCATTTATATCAGTTTCAGAAATACGACCTAAACGCAACATCTCTTTTTGCTTATGTAAAAGCCTGTTCGATATATTAATTTGCTCAAGAGCTATTTCGCTAATGCCGGTAAAAAACAGCACTTTTATATAATTATCAATAACAGTGAAAGTAATGTTAACACGGCTTGCTTCAAGGCTCGACTTGTTGTATTCATGAATATACTTTTCGTACTTCACTTTATTTATACGGGTAAAACCCTCAAATAACCCAAGACTACCATTCAGTCCGTAATTTGCATCGAAATAGTCGCTGTTTGCTATTGCGTTTGTTTGCGGGTCAATTGAACGTCCGTAATTTTTGTTGTAATTTGAATAACCATACACTCCCGGCAAATAGTTATAATAAGCAGAATTCACACTAAGTTGCTGATTATCTACATTCAGTTTTTGCTCCCGAATCTCATAACTGTTTTCCAATGCGTATTGAACACATTGTTCCCACCCCATAGGTTCAGAACTAAATGCAGATTGTATCAGCAATCCAAAAAATACTATGAAGAATGTTATTTTCATTTTATTTATTCAGTATAAAGTTTTTCACCCATATAGTCCCCTCAAGGGGACACATCCTCCGATTTTGCATTTCTGCTTAATTGGAACAGTCCTACCTTGAGGAGCCTGTCCCGAATTTACTTCGGGAAGGTAAGGAGGGTGAATTTTAAATCTAAACTCGTTAAAATTTATTCAACCCCTGTGCCAAAACTATAATAATCATATAATCAACTAGATAGCAATTGTGGTTTTTTGAAAAATGTAAAAACATTATACACTTTTGTGTAAAATATTTTAACACAAGCGAGGAAGATTTAAGCTTGAGTTGTAATTTTGAAAAACAATTAAGGTTACATGGTAGCATGGTAACAAGGAAACAGGGTTTGAAGTATTTTTGTATTGAGTTTTCCACCCTGAAACCCTGCCACCCTGAACCTTTCAACCATATTTAAAATGGCAAAGGGTACTGTATTAATAGTAGATGACAAAAAGAATGTGCTGAATGCACTTGACCTTCTTTTACAAGATGAGTTTGAAGAAATAATCACTTTGAACAATCCTAAAACATTGGTTTCAACACTGCAAACCAACAGCATTGATGTTGTATTGCTCGATATGAACTATACGGCCGGAATGGCTAACGGAAATGAAGGGATATTCTGGCTCAACGAGATAAAAAAATACGACAAAACCATAGAAGTAGTATTATTTACAGCCTATGGCGATGTGGAACTTGCCGTAAAAGCTTTAAAAGAGGGAGCTTGCGATTTTGTACTCAAACCATGGGACAACAGCAAACTTATTGCAACACTCAATTCGGCACTGAAGCTAAGAATGAGCAACAAGAAAGTGAGCGAGCTGGAGACGAAAGAAAAATCGCTTAGAAAAGAGATAAATAAAGAATCGCAGATACTTATTGGCAGTTCGCCCTCAATGCTGAAAATAAAGCAGCTTGTAAGTAAAGTTGCAAAAACCGATGCCAATATTCTGATAACCGGTGAAAACGGAACGGGCAAGGAGGTAATAGCCCGTGAAATTCACCGTCAGTCGCTCAGAGCCAATGAGCTGCTTGTAACTGTTGATGTGAGCGCATTACCTGAAACACTTATTGAAAGCGAACTATTCGGTCATAAAAAAGGGGCATTTACCGATGCCCGTGAAGACAGAGTAGGTAAGTTTCAGCTTGCTCATAAAGGGACACTGTTTTTAGATGAGTTGGGAAATATTCCGTTGTCAGTGCAGTCGAAACTGTTGGTTGCATTGCAAACCAGAACCATAACTCCGGTAGGTTCCAATAAGGAAATACCAGTAGATATCCGCCTGATAACTGCAACAAACTGCGATATTGATAAAATGATAGCAGAAAACCGTTTCCGCGAAGACCTTTTGTACAGGATAAATACAATAAACGTAGAGCTGCCACCTTTAAGAGATAGGGAGGATGATATTGAATTGCTGGCACACCATTTTCTGAAAAGGTATTGCTCAAAGTATATGAAAAACTGCCGTGAACTTAGTTCTGCGACGCTTAAAAAGTTAAAAAAATATCATTGGCCCGGCAATGTCCGTGAGCTTGAACATACTATAGAGAAGGCCGTTATTCTGAGCGATTCAAATACAATATCGCCCGATAGCTTTTTCTTTAAAAGTACAGGAAGTACACGCTCAAATGTGCCGCTTACTCTTGAAGAAATGGAAAAACAACTTATAAATGATTCCATAGAAAAGCATGACGGGAATTTGAGCCTTGCGGCAAAACAACTAGGAGTTACACGCCAGACACTTTACAATAAGCTTAAGAAATATGATGTCTAAAAACCTGTTACTGAATATAGTATTCTATGTTCTTGTAATAGCAGGAACATGTATAGGGGCAGGTTATCAGGTTTCGGTAAAAGAAAGCTTTTCAATTCTTATGCTTACAACTCCTTTGCTTGCTTTTGAAGTATATCTGCTTGTACGCTATCTGAATAAAACCAACAGGCGGATGGCTTATTTCATTGATTCTATCCGTAACGATGATACATCTGTTCTGTTGCCAAAAGATATAAGGAGCAATACTATCGATGAACTTTATGCTAGTCTTTCATTTTTAAATGAAAAACTTAAGAAAACCAAAATTGAGATAGGGTATAACGAACAGCTTTTGAAAACTCTGATTGAAAATACATCGGGAGGGTTTATAACTATTGATGAATCGGGGAGTTTTGAGGTTCTGAACCGGAATGCTCGTAAATACCTTGATATTGAGCATACATCGAACCTGAACAGACTCAGGGAGAACGACCCTCAGCTATATCAGATTATTAAAAGTTTAAAGCCCGGCGAAAAGCGTATTCACCGGATTCAACGTAATGAGCAACTCTATGTACTATCGGTTTCCTTAGCGGAAATTAAGTATCGGGAATCACTTTTCAAGGTAGTATCACTACAAGATATTTCACGCGAACTCGATGAGCAGGAACTGGAATCGTGGCATAAGCTTTTCAGGGTTATTACTCACGAGATAATGAATTCCATTGCGCCAATCACATCGCTTGCACAAAAATTAACATCGTATTTTTCTTCAGGAGAGAGTATAAAGCAGCCTGCCGAACTCGACGAACGCACTATAAATAACACAGTTAAAGGGTTGAGTGTAATTGACGATATGAGCAAGGGGCTTATGAGTTTTGTTGAAAATTTCCGTCAGCTGAATAAGGTTCCTGAACCAAAGATTGAGAAGATAATTCTGCACGACTGGCTTTCTGAACTAAAATTATTACTGCTTGAAATAGTTAAGGACAAAGCCATTGATTTGAATATAACTCTGGCTGCAAACTGCAATTTCATTACAGCTGATAAAAAGCTGTTGAATCAGGTAATTATAAATCTGGTAAAGAACTCTTACAACGCTATTTACGAAAGTGGAACAATAGGTATTAATGTACATACATCTGACGATGGCAAAACGGTATTCAATATTTCCGATACAGGTAAGGGAATAGCTCCGGAAGATATTGACAAGGTATTTGTACCATTTTACACTACCAATGAAGATGGCAACGGCATTGGCCTGAGCCTTTCAAAACAGATAATGAAACTTCATGGCGGACAGATAAATATACGATCGGAAGTAGGTAAGGGAACTGTGGTTACGTTGAGTGTATAAAGAGTAGAATGCTTACTTGTTCCAATACTTGTCTCACAGAGATGTGAAAAATCATAGCATCAATGATAAGAGTTATTCAAATAGATTTTCTGTGTAATATTTTAACTTTCTCTTGTAAAATATTTTTACATTCTATAAAAAAAATATATGCCAATGCTCTGATTTACAGAAATTAAAAAAAAATGGCATAGCTTATGATTACTATAAATGTAATACAGATTGAATTAATTCCGGCAACAATTCAGGAAGTACATTTAAATTAAATAAATGCCAGAACAAAAAATGATACTACGAAAACTTAAAATAAACAACCAGTCATCAGTCATTCAGATGTTGGGGATGACACTGGCTTTACTGGCTTGTATGTTCATATTTGGATACTCAATATACGAACACAGTTTCGATTCATTTCATAAAAATAGTAGTCTGATATTTCGTACAGAAGGTACAGGCCCTATGCATGAAGGAATATTGGCTAAAGAAAACCTAAGTTATATTGAAAACTATGCCCGCCTGCACCCTTGCTACCGCGGAGTGTCAATAATATTAAACAAAGAAGCATTCTTTGATAATCAAGTGTATTTTGCCGATGGTTCTATATTTGAATTATTAACATTCAATGTTATACAGGGCAATGCAGCAGAGGCTCTTAATTCGGTGAACAAGGCAGTAATATCAGAGTCTAAGGCCAAACAATTTTTCGGCAATGAAAACCCGATTGGAAAAACCTTTAATGTAAACGGTGCTTACGAACACAATATAGTATATACTGTTGCTGCTGTTTTTGAAGATATTCCCTTTAACAGTCACTTAAAAACCGATATTCTATTCTCCATAGGAAACATTTTAAAACATGAAATGTACAGTGGAGGAATAAGCCCATGGCAATGGGGAAATTTCTATACATATTTTAAATCATCGCATCCGGTAGAAACCAATATTTTTAATAAAGACCTTGCCGGAGTTGCAAATGCTAACGGTGCACGTGAATATTACAGTGAAGATGCTGAATATAGTTTATATAAGCTTAAAGAAATTCACCTTAATGGTAAAACAAATTTCATGGACAATAATACTGACGCTTCTCAGGTTAATATCCGACTGGCAATTGCATTTATAATAATGTTCATTGCATGGCTTAATATGATAAATATAAATATTGGTGACAGTATTAAAAACAGCAAACAAATAGGTGTAAAAAAAGCATTAGGAGCTACCGGCAAAAGTATTTGGTTTTACCTGTTCAGGAATCTCCTGGTTATAAACATTGTTGCTTTTGTAATATCTACAATACTATATTTTAGCTTACTGCCTGTATATGAAAATATTACAGGCCGATTTATTCATCTTTCAAATTACCATGCACTAATATTTTGGTTGACCATAATACTATTCCAATTTGCAGGAGTATTATTAGTAAGCCTTTCTGTTCACAATATGCTCAACAGACAGAAAATAGTAAATATGCTGTACAAAAAGAATGAAAAAGGTCAGGGGAAACAATCGCTTTGGTTATCGCTTCTTATTGCTCAGTTTACTGCTTCTGTTGTACTTATATGCTTTGCAATTATTTCAACAAAACAAGTTAACGCATTGATGAAAATAAATACCGGAATGACTACCGGACAAGTGCTTACATTGAACAGCGCAAATACTTCTGCTAAAGGAGATATTTATATTGATAGAGAAATATTTAAACAAGAAGCTTTAAAAGTTCCGGGAGTAGGAAGGATAAGTTCAGCAAGTTATGTTCCGGGGAGCAAAATAGCTTCATTTATGCCCACAAGACTTTCGGGACAAACACGCTTTGAAAACATAATGACCCGGATGAATTTTGTAGGTTACGATTATATCACCATGCTTAATCATAAAATTATTGCAGGCAGAAACTTTTCAAAAGATTTCTCAACTGATAATAAAGCTGTAATAATAAACGAAACACTACTAAGGCTATATGGATTTTCATCTGCCGAAAATGCTATCGGGAAAGATATTTATTGGCAACATAAAGGTGAAAACCGTAAAATAATTGGAGTAATAGAAGACTTTCACCAACAATCGGCCGATGTTCCGGTTGAACCTTTATTATTCTCTTTATGGAATCATGCCCGCGGATATTGTTTTGTAAAAATTGAATCATCAGACCCTGAACAAACAATAAATGAATTAGAAAATATATGGGCAAATATCCATCCCGGCAATGTATTCAGCTATTTCTGGCTCGATGAACACTACAACTCACAATTCAATACATGGATTAGGTATTCGAATGAAATAAAACTATTCTCAGCTATAGCTATACTCATAGCCTGCATAGGTTTATTCGGATTAAGCACCATGATTATAAACAGTCGTACTAAGGAGATAGGAGTACGTAAGGTTAATGGTGCCCGCATAGCCGATGTAATGCTGATGCTCAACTCCGGTTTTATAAAGTGGCTTGCTTTAGCATTTATACTGGCATTCCCTGTATCGTATTTCGTTATGAACAAATGGCTTGAAAGCTTTGCTTATAAAACAAACATAAGCTGGTGGATATTTGCTTTAGCCGGATTTATTGTACTTGTTATAGCTCTGCTGACAGTAAGCAAAAAGAGCTTGAAAGCAGCAACCAGAAATCCGGTCGAAGCTCTTCGGTACGAGTAGCAGAAAAAGAATACATTGAGATATATGATATTTCCGCATTATGGTAAAATTACATATGTTTGGGAAAATTATATCGAAATGATAGGGCGATTTCATTTAAAACTCTTTGCACAATATTTTATCATGTCACCGGTTTCCCTTCTAACTTACTCATATCGTAATGCCTCAACCGGATTTTTGCTTGCAGCTTTGTACGATTGCCGGCTTACCGTAAGTAAAGCAATAAACATAGTTACAACTCCTGATACAGCAAATAACCCCCAGCTTATGTTTGTTTTATAAACAAAATTATCTAACCATCGCAACATTGCATAATATGATATAGGAGAGGCAATAATAAATGCAATTATTACAAGTTTAGCATATTTTGTGTTAAGCATTAATA
The DNA here is from genome assembly GCA_003250355.1 of Bacteroidota bacterium. Taxonomy (GTDB): domain Bacteria; phylum Bacteroidota; class Bacteroidia; order Bacteroidales; family SZUA-534; genus SZUA-534. The sequence goes on along the minus strand of QKGS01000040.1, from coordinate 54,312 downwards.
GTATTTCTTGGGTAGTAGCTCCGTTCACTTTACGAACACCTATCTCCTTTGTGCGATTTTGTGCTGTTAGTAGCGATATTCCTAATAACCCCATTGAACAAATTATAATGGCAACTATTGTAAAAATGCTTAATAGTCGGGCTTGTATTAATTCAGGTTTGTAAATATTTCTGTACATAGCATTTACATCTTCATAGTAGAAAGGATAATTAGGGAACATACTATTCCAAGTGTCCCGAATATACTTAATTGCTTCGGCTCTCTGATTGGGCTTATATGACACAGCATAGTTCATAAGCCACAGGCTCTCCCGCTTGAACAGTACCAGTGGCTCTATCTTTTTCCTTGTACTTGAAAGGTGAAAATCATCTACAACACCAATTATTTTGCCGTTAGGCAAATTAATATCGCCATACTCAAATATGAGTTGAAATTGCTTACCTATTATTTCAACTGCATTACTATATCCCAACCGAATAGCCGCCGACTTGTTAATTATGTACTCACCATCGGTTTCACTATTGTTTGCAGAAAAAGTATTACCGGCTAAGAAAGTCAAGTTAAATAACTCAGGAAATGAATAATCGCATGCGAAAATACCTATATGGTCATATTCACCTTCTTTAGGTTGGTAACCCTCCATTTTAAATGGAAATGCATCATTTGCTTCTCCTCCGGCTTCTTCCTGCATTCCGGTTACATATTCTATTACATTATTTTTAAGTAGCTCTTGTTTAAACACGGCAAATTTTTGTTGCAAATTCTGATGTATCGACGGAATACAAATTATATTATCGCTTTGGTTGCCCATACTATGCGATAACGAAAAATGTGTTTGCCGAACTATAACCAATACCGAAACTAACAATGAAATAGTAAGAGCATATTGAGCAACAATTATTCCATGGTTTACCGATACACCTTTTTTTAGTCTGTACACTTTTGATATAGCTTGCGAACCCACATATTTCAATGCCGTCAATATGCTTATTAACAAGCATATTGTTACAAATAATGATACCATAACCAATATATATGATAAGTTGCCGTTAATCAGGTTTATATGGTATGCTTTTATAAATAACCTATTTACTATTATTATAGGTATTACCGAAATTATTAATGTGAACAATAGCAGTAATGCCCCTTCCAACAAGTAGTATTTTGTGGCCAGTTTTTTCGGGGCTCCTATAATTTTGTTAATCCCAAGCCAGCTTGCAGCAAAACCAGACATACCGGCATTCAAATTGGCATAATTGCTCAATGCAATAAGAAGCAAAACCAATACTGCTATTGCAAGCACATATACATTTGCAATGTTTCCGTTGGCCTCTATTTCTCTAAGCTTATGCGAGTACAAATGGATGTCGGTAATATTTTGCAAATGAACACCAACTCCCATATCTACCTGTTTGCCAAATAGTTCAGAAACGTAAGCCGATAGTTTGGTCTCAAGATTAGTAATATCCGCATTATTATTGACAAGCAAATATGTCCAACCCCAATTATTTGCATGGTCTGCAAAGGTATTAGTTATAACATCGGGGTGGAAATGCGTATTATTCGGGAAATCTTTCATAACTCCGGTAACCGTAAATACCTTCTCCCTTTCATTAAATTGTCCTTCGGGTAATGTAATTGTTTTCCCAATAGCACTTTCTGAACCAAATACCTTCGTTGAAAATGCTTGGGAAATAATTATAGCATTCGGATTATTAAATGCTGTTGCAAGTCTCCCCTCGTGCAGTACCGGTTTAAATACCGATAAAAACATACTGTCGCACTCATATGCCTGAGTTATTGAGTAAAACTGTCTGTTATGTTTCAATACGCCACCACGTATTGGCGAAAGTCTAACATAATTTTGCACATCGGAAAAATTCTCTTTTATATCGGGAATAAAGTACGGCTGAAATATTCGGGCAAAATGCTTCCCTCCCAAAAAGTCAGGATTACTTATCGATAAACGGTATATGTTATCAGAGTTATGAAAATGTTTATCGTATGATGTTTCATATTTAATTAACAGTACTATAAATAAAATACCTATAAAAGCCAGGCTCAATCCAAACACTTTTACCGAATTAAGAAAAGAGTGTTTCTTTATATTTCTAATAATGAATTTAAATATCATAGAGTTGTAAAATTAAACATAATTACTCTGTCAAAAGGATTCAATGTCTATGCCAAAATACTCATTGCCCTGATATTGTGCGGTTTATTTGTTTTTACTTAAGGCTAATATGTAAAAATAGTTTACACAATATGGTAAAAAAATTTACGAAAGTATTAATATACATGACAAAAGCTAATAAACTTAATTGTTTCAGGGTTATAATTTTAGTAACATCGCAGCAGATAAAATGCTTTTGCATTTATATGAAAAATAAAATAATCAGATATGAAAATCAGCAAAATAATATTGGGAGTAATAGCTTGTATATCACTTGCATCGTGCAGTAATGACAGCCCAAAAAGTGAAAAAGCACCTGTTTATGAAGAGTCGTGGGAGTCGCTATCGAAGAACAATAAAGAGCCTGAATGGTTTGCCGATGCAAAACTGGGTATTTACTTCCATTGGGGGCCTTACTGTGTTCCGGCTTATGGCAATGAGTGGTATCCGCGCTGGATGTACATGAAAGACCCCGAAGGGTGGGGCAAGGGAATATATGAATATCACAAGAAAACGTATGGTGATAATTTCGACTATCACGATTTTATACCCATGTTCAAAGCCGAAAAATTTGATGCTTCCGAATGGGTTGACCTCTTTGAAAAAGCAGGTGCAAAATTTGCAGGGCCTGTAGCCCAACATCACGATGGCTTTGCAATGTGGAACAGTAACATAAATATGTGGAACTCAAAAGATATGGGCCCTGAGCGTGATGTTTTAGGAGAGATATTTGCTGAACTCGAAAAGCGCGATATGAAAACCATAGCAACATTTCACCATGCAAGAAACTTACAGCGATATTCGTCCGATTCATTACAATGGGGAGGCTGGAACAGTCATTTCCCATATAACCCCAATTACGCAACATCGTCAACTAACGACAGCCTGAAATATTTATATGGCAATATTGATTCTGCCGAATTTAATGAATACTGGTTAGCTCAAATTAAAGAGGTGGTTGAAGGCTATAACCCCGATATGATTTGGTTCGACGCATGGCTCGATGAAATACCGGAGAGCTACCGTATAAAAATGGTTGCAACCATGTTTAATAATGGAGTAAACAACGGACAAGAACCGTTGGTAATGTACAAGCAACACGATTTGCCTCGCAATGTTGGGGTGCTAGATATGGAACAGGCAGGTATGACCGAAATGTCACCCGACTATTGGATGACCGACATTACTATAAGCAATGAAAGCTGGTCGTATATTCAGGGTCAGACTTATAAAACACTCGATATGTTACTTCGCAATATGATAGATGTATGGAGCAAAAAAGGTATTGTTCTTTTAAATGTGTCGCCAACTGCCGAAGGGGTGATAAATGAACAGCAGCAAAAAGTTCTTATGGAATTAGGCGACTGGCTTTCAGAATATGGCGAAGCTGTGTATAATACCAGAACTCATAATATTTTCGGATATGGAATAGCTGAAATAAAAGAGGGCTTTCAAGGTGAAGGGCAATCGGCCACACAACATTTTACCGCTAATGATATCCGCTTTACAAAATCGAAAGATGGCAAAACCCTGTATGTTTTCTTTCTAGGAATGCCCCAGGCCAATACAGAAATAGAACTGGAACATATTTTGTCGGACAATAATAAGGTTATAAATTATGTGTCGTTACTTGGCAGCAACTATGAACCAATATGGAAACAAGAAGGTGAAATATTAAAATTTACTACCCCCGATACTGATGAAATGAATAGTATAGCTACAATTTTAAAAGTAGAATTTGAGTAGATAATTTACTTTACTACTCACCATCGGTATTTAGTTCGCGGAAGAATTTTTTAGTAATTTCTTTAATTACTTTATTAAATTCTTCACGCAGCTCTTTGTGAGAATTTATTAGTTTTAAACCATCGTCGGTTAGTTCTGTTTTACCTCCTTGCGAGCCCCCGCGCTGACGATTAACAAGTTTGAAGCCTAGTTTTTCTTCCATCTCCTCAACACTGCCCCATGCTTTGCGATAGCTAATACCCATTTTCTCGGTTGCTAATTTAAGTGATCCTTCTTCATGAATCGAACGCAACAGAGCAAATTTATACGGATCCATTATAGTTCCAAGTTGCTTATGCTCAAGCAAAATAGAATAGTCGAGAAATATATCGTAGTATTTTGAACCTTTTGAACCTGCCATAATATCATTTATTTACAAACCATACAATCTTCATTTTTAAATATAGGAATTTTTGCCCATTCCATATTTAATGAATCAAAATAAGCCAGTTTATTTTCAAGCGTTTCGCCAACCCCCGAAAGATATTTCAATGTTTCAAGAGCCTGTACGGTTCCGGTAACACCCGCCATTGCCCCTATAACAGGCTTAGGGCCTTCGGCTTCTTCATAAGTATTGAATAAACATTGCAAACAGGGAGTTAATCCCGGTTTAATTAATGTTAACTGAGCTGTCCAACTGTCAATACCTGCATGCATAATAGGGATATTGGCATTAACAGCAAACTTATTTATCATTAACCGAGTAGGAACATTATCGAGACAGTCGATAATAATATCAACACCGGTTGCATAATCACTTATATTTTTGTCATCAATAGTTACTTTATGTGTTTCAATAGTTATACCGGGGTTTAGTTCAGTAAGTGTATTTTTTGCCGAATCGGCTTTTGAACAGTTTATATCTGATGTCCCATGAAGTATTTGACGGTTTAGGTTTGAAAGTTCAACTACATCACGGTCGCAAATTATTATATGCCCAACTCCTGCTGCTGCCAAATAAAACGATACCGGACCACCTAAGCCCCCGGCTCCAACTATAAAAACTTTCGCCTTTTTAAGCCTCAGTTGAGCTTCTTCTCCAAATTGGGCAAGAATTAACTGCCGAAAATATCTCTGTTTCTCATCGGAGTTTAACACCATTTTTAATAACATTTATGTACAACAATTATAAATACCCGTTAAAGTATACTTACAAAAATAATAAAAACAACTTAGCTAAATAATTAATAAAACAGAGTAAGCATATACAATAAATGTAAAACAATCTTCATAAACATATTCCGCATTCTTATTATTAAAACTGTTAAAATTTTTAACACCTTCTTTGCCATCTGTATCATTAACTCTATTTTTATTTCAAATTAAAAAAAGGGTACAAGTGTTAAAAATCAAATTAATATCCTCGCTATTGCTGATTGCAATGTTTAGTTTCGGACAAAATGGTTCAAAAGGGAGTTTACAAGGTTCTGTATCAAACAATAAAGGTGAACCTGTACCATTTGCAAATGCAGTATTATATAGTCTCCCCGATTCATCACTTGTAACAGGAGCAGCATCTGATGCCGATGGTAATTTCAACATAAATAACCTTAACGAGGGGAAATACTATGTGACTATCCAGTCAATAGGTTTTGCATCGCATACTATTTCAGATATCACTATTTCATCCGGTAATAAAAATGTGAATTTAGGTTCAACAACATTACAAATATCTACGCAACAACTTAACGATGTTGTGATAACCGGAAAACGCTCTACACTTACTTTTGAAAATGGAATGAAAGTTCTGAATGTTGGGTCTGATATTACAAACCTTGGAGGAACAGCGGTTGATGCGGTAAAAAAACTGCCGGCTGTTCAGGTCGATTACGAAGGTAATGTTTCTATCAGAGGAAACGGAAATTTTAAAGTATTGATTAACGGTAAACCAACAACACTGACAGGACAGGAGGAACTGGAGAAAATTCCGGTGAATATGATTGAGAAAATAGAGCTTATTACAAATGCATCGGCAGAATATAATCCGGAAGGGGCTTCGGTTATTTTGAATGTAATTACCGTAAAGCAAAGCATTAATGGTTTGAACGGAATGGTTGAATCATCATATAACATAAATACATCGCATAGTGCAGGATTTCGCTTAGGCTATATGTTCGATAAAGTAAGTATAAATACAGGTTTCAACTATGATAATAACCAATGGAAATACAGAAATGAGTTTTACCAGACCACTTACAACAGTTCAGGGCAAACAGATATAGACAGAACAGCTCTGGGTGACTTTATAAATGAGGGTAAAAACTATGTTTACTCTCTGGGAATTGACTATTCGCCCGATACAAACAACTTTATTTCCTTTTCGGGAAACTTCACATTTACCGACAGGGTAAATGAAATGGATAACGATTACAGCGAACAGTTTCTGAATACCGCAGGAACTACGTATACAAACAGCCTTGCATACCGCATTCATAAAGGGCCACAATATTCGCTGAACGGTACTTATGAACGATATTTTAGTTCAAAAGAACACAAACTTTCGGTAAATGCGTACTATTTCGGATTTTCGCAAAATCACGATAACTCCATTTACATAAGTAACACCGACAGCGATTGGAATAAGCTTTCGCAGCAAAGTTATTACAGCCGTATAAACGATGTGGTACGTAGCGACATGAGGCTTTCGTGCAAATACATAATGCCCATAAAAGAGAGGTACAAGCTGAATACCGGATATGAATTTATACTCTATAACCGCACCGATGCATCTGTTACCGATACTGACTTCCCTCCATCTGACATTTCAATATATGATACTATTCCGGTTTTGAACGGCGATTATACAAGAAATGTACATGCAGCTTATGCAACATTTGAGGGAACTGTGGGAAAGTTTGGGTACAATATTGGAGTACGGGCAGAGTATTATATGCGTACAGCTAAGCTAAATGTTGAGGCAACCAATTGGAATACCGATTTTGTTCAATTGTATCCTTCAAGCAGATTATCGTACAATATGGAAAATGAAAAGGAGCTTGCTTTGAGTTATTCAAAACATACTTTTCGACCTTACTCATGGATGGTTTTCAAAATACCCACATACCATAATAAGAGCTATGTTTACCTCGGAAATTCGTATCTGGAGCCAATGTATTCGCACAATGCCGAGCTTTCATTTCAAAAACGTTGGGATGGATTCAATCTATATTCTGAATTGTTTTATTCAAAAAATGAAAAATCGATACAAACACTTTTTGTGCCCGACTCAAACGGAGTAAGGGCGGGTTATCCGGTAAACATTGACTGGCATTATTCAGGAGGTTCAAGTACAATGCTTACTTTCAGTAAACTTAAATGGCTGAATGTACAGCAAGGGTTCGATGTTTATTATAGTGAGCTTACACATGAGAAAATGTACTCAAGCCTGAGTTATAATATTTCAACTAAGGTGAATATCAACATAAAAGATTATGTAAGCATAAGTATGAATGCAAATTACTACGGGGCATCGGCTTCGGCACAAGGCGAGGAGAAAGGGATGCTATTTTCCGATATTGGATTAAGTAAAAAGCTGTTCAAAAACAGGGCAACCTTTGCAGTAACTATGTGGGACCCATTTAAGCTCACATCGTTTGACCGTAAAACTTCAGGCACAGGATACTCTGACCGCTACTATTACTTCATCGATTATCTGAATATAAACTTCTACTTTGCTTACAGATTCAATAACTACAAAAATGGAGGAAGTAATAATTCGGGAGCCAACCCTTCATTCCTTACACAGTAATAAACATTTTGTTTGATTTACTATTGACTCTGTTCCAAATTGCTTATAAGCCAGCCCGAGTTATATCCGATGCGGACAAACTCATTTACTGTTATTTTCCAACCAGGGAAGTTTACTTTGTAACTAACCTTTTCAATATTCTTAATGGTTAAACGCTTGGCAGCTGTTTCGGTCATAAATAGTATGGTGGGGTTTGCTGTTATGTTACTGTCGAAATAGTAAACGGGGTTATCCACATTTTCAATCCGTTTCAGGTTTATAAACCCTGTTTCGTGGCTATTGGGCGATATGAAATATTTGAGCAAACTGTCGGAAATATTGGTAAAGCAATTTGCCTCAACACTTGAAATAACCCATTTGACAGATTTATCTGGCAGTACCTCGGGTACAAAACTAATGTTTGCAACTTGTGGTTTGCCCAAATATTCAATATTCACTTTTGCAACGGCTGTTACCTGGTTGCTATACAGGCTTATGCCAAATGGTTTGTCGGGGTTAACAGCCTTGCTGATAAAAGTGTCGCAAAGGGTTTTATAAGCAGTATCGTTCATAAAACGTTTATCATCAGCATTAAGCAAATAACCAATATATGCTTTGCGCGAATACTTTTCGGCGAATGACTGGTCTATAACGTTTCCTTTCCAGTCGGTGGTGTAGTTGAAACGGTCAATAAACTCGGCAAATTGCTTTACGTTCAAATAATACTCGGCAGGTGTTTCAATGGTGTTTGATGTGGAAATGGTAACCTGGGCATTGATGCTCTTTGTAGCGAGTATATAAAGCCAAAATATAATAAGTATAAAGTAAAGGGGTTTGAGGTTCATTTTCAAATAACAATTGTTTTTAGTTTATGCCCCTCGGGTTTCAGTTGCCTTTATGTTACCCAAAAATACTTTCCATTTTTTCTCATTGAAAAATTTGTCTTCAACAAGGTCTATTACTATTTCAATCTCTTTTTTGGTTACATCTTTATACGCCACATTGTCGCCGGTAAAGCCGGTAAACTCCTGCAATACGGTAGCCGACGAATAGTATCGGCCATCGGGTCCTTTGGTAAAGCTTGAAATATAGACCAAATCGTAAAATTTGATTACCACCGCCGTATATGGCAGCGATTTCAACCTTGCCAGATATTTCTCCATAGGGCGCGACTGTATAGTGGTTTCGCCCGCTGCATTTATAACCGATGTTTGCATTTCAGCTCCTACATAAAAAAGTTTTAAAGCCTCGCGCTCAGCCATGTTGCGTTTTTCGGCAGGCTGGTCTTTACTTCCTATGGTTACTATGTGTTGCTGAAACTCCTCAACCTTTTGTTTGGTTTGCTCTTTGAATAATTCAATGTCTGCAGCCGAAAGGCTTAGTTCTTCAACTATGGCAGCCTCTTTGCTTGCAACGGCGGTTTTGGTTGGTTGCTGTGCAAAAGAAATAATTGTACTGTTTAGGAGAATTATAAAAGCTATTAATTTCATGTTTTCTAAAATTTATGACTAATGCCAAATTTAATACCATAATTTGATAATGTTGCTGTTTTAGACTTTATTTCATTGCCAAAAATATTGGTATATGTTGGTGAATTCAAAACCGACTGTAATCCCCATGCTATTTCAGGCCCTGCATATATAGTAGTAAAATAGTTCAGCGGGTAACTAACTCCAAGTGAAATTAATACCGATACATTCATGTTTTTAATACCGACTTTCCCCGAATTATCAATTCCATCGCGGTTCACAAATCCCCAGCTTGGTATTTGCTCCCTGATTTTATTATTGCCTTCACCATTATAGAAATACCCGGTGGTTTCCATATCGCCCATAGCATGATAATTGCCACTCAGCAACAATGAAATATTAACCCCCATTTGAACATATAAACCCCACTTTTCGGGTTTCTCGTTTGTGTGATATATTATTGACAGAGGTATTGTTATATAATTAAATGTGAGCAAAGAGTCAAAATCGGCATTTACCACCTTGTAGTATGGTTCTTTATTTGCCTCGGTTACATAACTCTCAGTAATTTGATATTCACCCTTTATTGAAGTGTTTGCTGTAAATGACGAATAACCTAATCCCATATTAATCCCAAACTGGTTCGAATAATAGTAAGTGGTATTAAAATCGAACCATATTGAAGGTTTGTTTTCGATACTCCATTTTAGTATTGGATCTTCGGTTAAGTTAGGGTCTGTGAAATGTGTTAATCCAACACCTGCCGATGCGCCAAAGTAGAAACCTTTACGTTGCAATGGTGTTATGGCTATTTGGGGTAATTCATCCTTTGAATTTTTATCGGTGGCTTGGTACAGGTTTACACCAAATTTGTCGATACTTGCCATTTTAAAATTCTTGAAAGTGTTTTCATCTTTCTCAAAGGTTATTTTAAAATTATACTTATCGTTATCGCGAAACACTGTTTTATTGCGGTATTTGCCCGAGAAAAATTTTGTTATATAACCGTTAATGTAATACTTGTCGCCACCATCGGCAATAACAGAGCTGTACTCGGCAGAATCAATATTAAGGGCAAGGTTTTTAATTCCTTCGGGGTACGAATTTACCAATGTTTGATAATACTCGCCAACAGGCAGCCAGCGGTTAACAGGTTCCGGTTCAATATCGTTCGATACCTGCGAGGCAGTATCGTTAAACAACCCCAAAAACGATATTTTGTAATACGCCTTATCGTCGGTGGTTTCGTTGGGGTCAACCAACAGGTTTATGAAATTTACATAATCGGCCATAAGCATTTTCGATTGTTCCTTAATTATAGCCAGTTCCTTATCGGAAAATTTTACGCTCTTAACCCCTGCAAGCATATCGCTACCCGATGCAGCCCCCGATTCTTTGCTTCGCACACCTGCTATTTTAAAGCTTTCATAGGCACTCCCTTTTTGTAAAAATGCAATACGGTAAAGCAGCTCCTTGCTAACATTATTGGTTTGTCGGTTAAGGTAGTTGCCGTTATTGGTTTTATTTACCATCAGGTCAACGGTATAAATGTCGTTACCGTGCTCAATTATGTTACCGGCTTTTATGCTGTTATAATCGAAAGATATTTTCAACCCGTCGGGATACCAGAGCAACATATTGGCAACATAAGTTTCAAGCTCATAGGCCTCGCTGAGCAAATAGTTGGGGTCGAGGTCGTTATACACTATTGCCTTGCGGCTCACAAACAAATCGATAAGTTGCTGGCTTGCTTTGTTCACCTCATTAATATCGACCACGGCATCGGCCATATTATTGCTTATAGTGTTATAAGTTTTTAATAAATTAATTGCTTCATTATAAATAACTGCTTTTTGCTTTTCGCTAAATTCTGTGGTATAGCCATTTATGTAAATTAAAACTGAAACCAATACTGCCACTAAACTCTTTACTTTCATACTACTCTTTTATCAGTTTCAACATTACATTATTTCCGCCGGCAATAACATTGAACAGGTACACCCCGTTTTCAGCCTGTGTAAGATTCAAATTAACAACCCTTTCACCGTTGTGTTGAGCGGAATATATTATTTTGCCGTAGCTGTTATAAACTGTTACCATTGCATTTTCATTCTCATTATCGCCAAGGTTTATTGTAAAAATTCCGTTCGACGGGTTTGGCGAAACCGTAATTACCTGTGCCGATTTTGTTATGGGTTCGGTACCTGGCAGCGGAATGGTAACAATATCGCTCATAGTCCAGCATTCGCCGCCATCGCTTATTTCGAAATAGTATTCGCCCATATTGCGGTTGGCAAAATATGTTGAAAGATTTGCTCCCTTTATAAGTTCACCATTGTAGTACCAGCGGTATGCTTGTGCCTCACGTGTATCGCATATTACCACCCATTCAACAGGCCCACTTGCGTAAATAGGGGGTTTGGGCGGAGCCGGTTTGTTTTCAAGGGTTAGTATTTCCGACTGCGATGTACACACTCCTGAACGGGCAATAACCGAATAATCGCCGCTTTTGAGCTTGCCGTATAACACCGCCGATAGAGCAGTGTCGATATTTACCCCCGAGCGTTGCCATTGGTAGTTGTACTGAGCCGATGAATTGTCGACCATAAGCTCAACTACTGCACCGTTGCAAAATTTTGTAATGTTGTTTCTCTCTTTTATAACCGGTTTTGGCGGATTGTCGTACACATTAACCTGAATGCCGTTTGTAGAAACTGTACAGCCTTGATTGTTTTTCAATTTCAGATAATATAATCCTGATTCATTTACTGAAAAGTTATGTGATGATGCCCCGGCAACAGGGGTTTCGTTTTTAATCCACTGGTAGGTTAATGAGCTGTTGTCGGGAACCGAAAAGTTTACCGTATTGCCTTTACATATTTCGGTATTACCGTAACTTACCGAGGGTTTTTCGGGTTTGGGGTTTACGGTAACCTCAACACTATTAACCGAAGCTGCACTACACCCACCTGCATTTGATGTTACAAGCGAGTATGTTCCCGAAGTAGTAGCATTATATGTATTTATATTGTTTGTATTCAAGCCGCCACTCCAAAGGTATGTTAAGCCGGGCACCTGCGAAACAAACAGCTTAACTGTATCGCCTTCGCAAATGGTGGTTTGAGCGGGTTGGTTAATTGTGGGAGAATCGGGAGTTGTAAATACATTTACATCAATATTATCGGTTTGTGAAGTACAACCGTATGTATTAATAACTAACAGACTATAAATACCTTGCTCGTAAGCAGTGAAACGGTTTGTACCAGTTATTTCCACTCCATTTTGTATCCATTTATATGTAAAATCGGGGTTTGTAATAGCAGAAAAAACAACACTATCTCCACGGCAAAAGTTTGTTTTACCATAACTAAACCCTTTAATTTCAGGTATTGGGTTTACAGTTACATTTATTGTATTGGTTGACTGAACTTGGCAACCTGAAGCGTTGCTTACTTTAAGCGAATAAGTTCCGCTAGTGGTAGCATTGTAGGTGTTAAGATTATTGGTGTTTAGTCCGCCATTCCATACATAACTTAGTCCGGCAACAGGGGTAACCTGTAGTTTTACAGTATCGCCTTCGCAAATGGTGGTTTGAGTGGGTTGTATAATGGTTGGTGCTTCGGGGTTTGAGTTAACCGTAATAACTACCGGATTAGCCGAAGTTACCGAACAACCTCCCAAAGTATTGGTAACCCTGACTTTGAAACTACCTCCGTTTTCTTTAATTGTAATTGACTTATTGATTTTGTCTGCAATATCGTAGTTGTTATTTAGCCACTGGTAGGTGCAATTCAACTGATCGGGTACTGAAATATATGCGCTGTCGCCACTGTTTTTACAGAATGTAAATCTACTGTCAGACGAAACGCTCAGGTTAGCGTCGGGCATTGGAGCTACAATAACGGGTTTACTTACCATATCAGAACAGCCGTTTTTATTTAGTACAATTAGCCTTGCCGTAAGGGTATCGGCACTCAAATAGGTGTAAGTGTAATTTTGCTGTGTTGCGTTGGTTGGGGTAGAGTTGGCAGTACCATCGCCAAAGTTCCATAACCATGTTTGCACACTGTCGGGCAGAGTGGTATTATCGGTAAAAGATGTAGCTGTACCAAAGCAAACCGGTGGGGCAGAAAACTCAGCTACCGATCGGGATTTTACCCAAATGTTATGGCTCACCGAATCGCGCAAGCCATCAATATCTTCAACCACAAGCATTATGGAATCGAGCCCGGCGTGTGGGAAAATATAGTTTGAAACTGAATCGGTAGCAATAGTCTCATACACTTGTGTACTATTGTTGTAATGTTTCCATTGGCGCAATGCAATTGTTTTGGTCGATTGCGACAAATCGGTTAAGGTATTAGGTGTACGGGCACAAACAGTGTCGTATGTAAAGTAGGCCGAAAGGTTTTTAATTTCGAAGGTAATAGAGTCGGACCATTCACTGCCACAGTACATTCCATCCACAGCTTGTACTTTTGCTACATAACTACCCGGTTCAAGGTTTCTAAAAACAGCAAAAGTGTTAAATCCGGTGTTACCCATTTCAGGAATCCACCTGTTACCGCTTTCATAATTGCTGTTTGGTGACGAGAATAAAATGGTATCTTTTTTAAGAGCTACATTATAACTTAAAAAAGGTGATTCATCGCTTGTAATAGCATCCCACGAAAGGCTTAATTCATTTGGACTTAGTTGCACTTTCAAGTTATTTGGTTTGGAAGGTCTGCTATTACTATTATAAAAGCTCGATTTCATTATCATTGTATTTCTGAATACATTAATAATTCCATCGCCATCATTGGCAACAATAAAATCAGAGTCTCCATCATTGTCGTAATCGCCCGATGTTATCTGACTATCTTTAGCCCTATCGGAAACAAAATCCGTTTTAATTGAAAACCCATTAGTGGGGTAGTTATTGATATACAACTTTTTAAAAGGATTACTAGCGTCTGTAAATAAAATATCGGCTGCGCCATCGTTGTTAAAATCGGAAACGGTATAGGTATTGAACCTTGTTTGATTGCTAAACGTGTTATAATCAGCCTCAAAATCGCCAAAGCCATTATTTTTAAAATAAATGGTTTTATTACTTGTAATTCCGCAAATTAAGTCGCAAAATCCATCTTTATTAAAATCGGAACTGTACAGGTTACATCCTGCATAAACTTGATTTTGAATTACTAATAGTTGTTGTTCCCGAAACGTTTCATCCTGATTATTCAGGTATAGATAAATATAAAAATGGCCATCTTCAGCAGAACCACTAATAACTAAATCACTCCACCCGTCGTTGTTAAAATCACCAAAACATGCACCTCCGTTTTCCAAAGGCTTAAAATTATAGTTTACTCGTGTATATTTATCATTATTGATTGTAGCAATTTTCTTATAAAGAAAGGAAACAGGATAAAACTCAGTAATTTTGCCCTCGGCATTATTAGCTGGTACAATTCTGGACTTTGAACCGCCAACAAACAAATCAATATTGCCATCGTTATTGAAATCGGCGCTTGCAATTGAAGGATATGATGTTCCGAAAACTGAATCGGATAAAAACGATGTAAATGTATTGTTCCCGTTATTTATGTAAAAATAAGCACGAGTATATTGATAATAAAAGTTCGAATGTTTTTCGCCTGAGTATATGAAATCGAGTAAACCATCGCTGTTATAATCGAATAAATGAAATGCCGAATTACTTAAAATTGCATTTATAGGTATTTTGGTTTCTCCAAAAGTGTTATTTCCTTGATTTACATATAAATTCATTAACCCAGTGTAAGGTTTATAATACAAAAAGTCTAAATAGCCATTGTTATTCATATCGGCCATTTTCACGTGATTCTTGTTTATGTCATAATTGGCTGCACCGATAAGGCTTTGTAAACTAAAAATACTTGTGCTGTATGCCTCGGGGTTTCCTGTCCCGGTTTGTGTCATGTAAATCTCTGCACCTGCACTGCCGGTGTATTCTATTACATGAAAAACATACGAATTTGATGAACTTAGGTTCGATACAATAGTACTATCTGCAATTCCGTTATACACACAATACCAGCCGGTTATGCCAATTTGATCGCCCTCGGTAAAGGCCTGAGATGCAACATAGGTTTTACTATTAACAGGTGATGCCGTTCCGCTTAAGCCAATTTTGCAAAAAACAGCACGCTTAGTTCCATTGCCATTATTCCATTTCAGTTTTAGCGATGTATTATTTATTACAGATGCTTGTATATTTGAGGCTGCTACATCAACTACTGTAAAGAATTTATCAACATCCATAAATGGGCTCCCCTTATATGAATTATCTACAGCCTGCACATTCCAGTAATAAGTTCCTTTAGGTAATCTAAAAAACGGACTGGTGCAGGTACCCATATTTCCTGGTTCAAGTATTTTGAGTATTCCTAAAGGAGTTGCATTTACCGAAAGAATATTTGATGCCCCCGGGCTGGTACCAATTCTAAGATTGTAGGTTAATCCTGCACTTGGCGTTTTATCATCGGTTGCACTCCATGAAAACCGAATGCCGTTACCCTCGGCCACTGCTGAGGCATTGGTAATTTTATTAGGTCGTAAATTGGTTGCAGAAGTTATATTTTTCAGGCATCTGCTATAATTCTCAAACAAGTCAATATTTCCATCGTTATTAATATCAGTAATACTAGGGTCGTAACTTTTGTAAGGTTCACCTCCTACTTCAAATAATTGATTATAACTTTCATAAAATAAACCATTATTGTATGAAATAGCCTTAATGCCAATTAAATAATTATTTATAAAATACGATGCCAAAATATCAGCATAACCATCATTATTAATATCGGCCGTTGCAATAATATCAAAAAACTTATCCGATGAATTTGTTTTATACCTTTGAGTAAAACCAATTCCATTCTCATTTTTAAATAGTAGCAAGCTGCTGGTGCTGTCAATCAGAATTAAATCCATCCAACCATCGGCGTTATAATCGCATACAAAGGGTTTGGTAATACCGGCCGGTATCTGAAATTGAGGTTGTTCTAAAAACTTTCCGTTGCCTGCATTTTTATATATTGTTGCGTAAAGGTTTACATCAATCGGGTTTACGCCGGTGCTTAATATATCTTTAAAACCGTCATTATTATAATCGAACCATATTAGGTGACCTTCGCACGGTTTAAAATTATTACCATATACTTGTTTATATGATCCAGCCGTGTTCTGATAGAGTATAATATCATATCCATTATCAGCTGTTTGTAATAAATCTAAGCTTCCATCGTTATTAAAATCAGCCCATTGCCCATTAAGCCTGCTTAATCCCCAAAGTGAAGAATAATAACCGGTAAACGTTCCATTAGCATTGTTCAAATAAATGGTTGATTCACCTGTTATATCTAAAAATCCATTGCGGTCAAAATCAATCCAGTGCAGGTTTCGCTCAAAAGCAGGTAAAGTAAAATAGGCTTGTTTTGTAAATGTACCATTCAGGTTATTTTGGTAAATAGCAGTGCGCTCCATATTATCTAAATATGTTACCATATCAAAGAAACCATCGTTATGATAATCGGCCCAGAACATACCATTTGAAAGGGGGATGGGTGATGCAACAGCCGTAAATTGTTGTAACGAAACAACGTTAACACATGGAATATTTTCACCTGTATAGTATTTTATTTGCGATGTTTGGTTAGTGAAAGGGTAAATTTTAAAATAGTATTTTGTGTTATATGCTTCATTTATCCAGCCATTATAGGTTTGAGTGCCCTGCAATACTTTAACACACCCGTATCCATCACTCAAATTATTATCAATGGGTGGTTCAACACCGTTTACCGGATAAGTAAAGTTATTAGTGTCATTAGTTGCAAAAATGAAATATCCATCCGGCACAACACCACCGGTAGCATCAGTCCATGATAAAGTCATTTTATTGCCTGCCAGCGCACCCATAAAGTTTGAAACGTGGCTGCTTGGCTCATCCTTTATGCCACTTACCCAATTCGATGTATTTCCACTCAATGCAAAGTTAGTGAGCGTGGCATGGTTTGTACCTGTGGCATTGGTGGCCTGGGTTAACCCGACATTGCTGCCACCGGCTGTTCCCTGATTAAAATTGTATGCAGCCAGTAAGCCCGGTTCGGTTCCGGTGAGCAGAACCATAGCACTATCTTTTATATTTTCAGCCGTGCGTTCACGATTCCAAATACGAAAATCATCCAATTTACCTTTAAAATAGCGGCCATCGCCACTCCACGACCCTATGCGAGCGGCACTAAAATTAACCAAAGGAAAATTTGTGCCGGTATAGGTTTGCTGCCATTGCCCGTTTACATACAAGTTCATGGTACTGGTAACTTTATTGTAGGTTATGGCCAAATGATACCATGTACCGGTTTGGAACACATAAGTGAACGGAATATTCGGGTTCGATCCGCCACTTATTGCTATACATATATTACCACTTCCGTTAAATTGCAGATGTGCCGATCCTGTTGTCCAACTGTTGGTATTGTACACTCCGTTCAGGCTGGCACTGAAAGCTTCAGGATTTATCCATGTTTCAAGCGTAAACTGATTTAAACCTGTACCTAATGAGGGAATATCAATATAATCATTTGAACCATCGAAATGCAAACAGTTGTTTTGGGAATAACCTGTTAATTGAATGCAACAAAACGCAAAAACGGCAATTACCATTTTGGTATTAAAGGCAGTAATTTTTTTCATAGGAAAACTAATGATTAAGTGTCATGAATTAGGCTGTAAAGATACATTTGGGGCGGGGTAATAATTTATCAAATCGTACAAATAGAGGCTTTGTTTTGATAAAATATACTTATTCATGGAATAAAAAGGTTCGCTACTCGTAAACTTATATGTGCAACTTACTTGAACTCATTCTAAATTATATCATAGAAATATAAAAAATAGCAATATATAAAAATCGAATATGCTTATTACAAGATATTTAGGATATGTGAATATTTGCATTTCCGAATGGTAAAACTTTACAAAACGTTAGCTTAGTGAAAGTTACATCAATATTTTTTATATTTACGGCTCATTTTTTTAGTATTATAACATTTGAGTGAAAACTCATTAAAAAAATAAAAATATGTCATTTGGATTCAGAGACAAAATCTTAAGGGTAAACCTTACCGACAAGACAATCAAAGTTGAAAGTCCCGGAGAAGATTTCTTCAAAAAGTACATTGGTGGAACAAACATTATTGGTTATTACTTGAACAAAGAAGTACCCGGCAATGCTGACCCACTTGGCCCCGACAATAAAATTATAGTAGCCCCAAGTGTAATTACCGGAGCACCTATTCCGGGAACATCGCGTTTCTCAGTTGGAGCAAAAAGTCCTTTAACCGAAGGTTTTGGAAATTCTGAGGCAGGTGGCTTCTTTGGTCCGGAATTAAAATTCGCAGGTTGGGATGCTATCGTTGTTGAAGGTAAGTCAGAAAAGCCTTGTTATATAGCTATTAACAACGACAAAGTAGAAATTAAAGATGCTTCACATATGTGGGGTAAAGAAACCGGCCCGGTTCAGGATATGATTCGTGAAGAGATGGGCGAAACCAGAGCTCGTGTACTTCAAACAGGCCCCGGTGGAGAAAATTTAGTTCGCTTTGCTGCTCTTTGTAACGAGTTAAAACACTGGAACGGTCGTACAGGTATGGGTGCCGTTTTTGGCTCTAAAAACTTACGTGCTATTGCTGTAAAAGGCGATAACAAAGACTTTATGAAAGAAGCCGACAAAATTAAAGAATACACTCAATGGATGTCGAAAGGTATTAAGCAACACGAAGGTCTTCCCGGGTTTGGTGAAGCCGGAACTATGTGCTTAGTCACTATATTAAGCAATATGGGGATACTACCTACTCACAACTTCCAAATGGGTGCTTTCGATAAAGCAGCTCTTATTGACGGACCTGTAATACAACAGAAAATAGGTCATAAGCGCGAAGGTTGCTGGGCTTGCCCGGTTCGTTGCAAGCAAGTAGTTAAGCATGAATCCGATAATCCTGATCGTAATATTGATGAGGCATACGGTGCGCCTGAATACGAAACTATGGGTTCACTTGGTTCGGCTTGCGGTATGAGCGACCCTATTACAGTATGTAAAGGTAACGAGCTTGTAGCACGCTATGGAATGGACTCAATAGGAACAGGTATGACTATTGCATTTGCAATGGAATTATATGAAAAAGGTATTATTACAAAAGAGGATACAGGTGGTCTCGAATTAATTTGGGATAACAGCGAAGCATACACCAAAATTATTGAAATGATAGCTAAGCGTGAAGGCTTTGGCGATATTTTAGCAGAGGGTGCTTACCGTGCTGCTCAGAAAATTGGCGGCGACGCTCCTAAATATGCAATGACATCGAAAAAAATGGAATTTGCAGCTCACGAAGCACGCGGAAAATGGAACGTTGGTCTTGGATACGCTGTATCACCAAACGGTGCCGACCACGTTGTAGTTGAACACGACCACTGCTTTATGGGTGAACCAAATACTGACCCTAACGCACTTGTTGATGGTGATATATTCCCGTTATTTAACTGGGGTATCCGCAAGCCAATGGAGCCTTGCTCTCTCGATTACGAAAAAATTCGTGCATTTATTATTCTACAAAAGTTGTGGGGAATTGCCGATATGTTAGATATTTGTATATTTTTGTGCGAACCAAGTCGTAGAATGATGACACTTAAACATATGCCAATGTTGGTAAATCATATTACTGGTTGGGATTTATCGTTAGATGAATTAATAATAGCAGCAGAACGTAGCCATGTAATGGGTCGTTTATTTAACGCTAAGTGTGGTATTACTGCTGCCGACGAAGTATTGCCTGACCGTTGCTTTGAACCGCTACCAAACGGTGCGCTTGAAGGAATGGCAATAGACAGAGCTCAGTTCAATGAGGCAAAAGAGCTTTACTACCAAATGGCGGGTATGGATCAGAATGGTGCTCCGCTTAAAGGTAAATTGGTTGAACTTCGTTTAGAAGAATTAAGGTAATTTTTTTCATGGGTTAATTATAAGAAGATGGTTGTTCCTCCCCGGAACAGCCTCTTCTTTTTTAGGGGATTGGGTATTCAAACATACTTGGTTCTACTACCAATTTAGTGGATAAGTTTTAGCCTAATAAAAATAATTGAATTAATACCTTACTGTGATAAAAGTTACGGTGCAAGTAAGTACAAACATCTATTATTGTATTTTTATAAATATATAATAAATGAGAACTTACACTTTCAAAAAACTCAACTACAAACCACAAGGCAGTAAATTAGAACAAATAATAAAATCGGTACATTTTAAAAAAACTGTAATTACAGCAGTAATAGGTGGTTTGGTTGCATATACCCTTTTTTTTGTAACAGAAGGTAAACACACCGGAGTGTATTGGAATAGCAATGCTTTTAAAGATATACTAATGGGGTTGGGAATAGGCATATTTTTAACAAACAGCCCGTGTGCAAGAGGCAAATGCTAACCTGAATCAGTAATTAGGCAATTGAATATAAGGGAATTATATTGACAAAAGGGAAATAATTTACAAACGGAGAGTTTTATTTAAAAAATCGCAATCGAGTATTTTGTGAGCTATCGACTCTTTAACCCTGTAATGTTTCAGCTCCCGGAGGTGAATATAATTATGCAAATCGGAACCAAGCCATTCTACCATATTGTGCATAATAAGCCATTCCGCTGTTTTTTGAGCTATAGGGCCGTTTCTACCTTTTAGCGAAAGTAAATTTGTTTGAAACAGCACCCCTTTCTCTTTAAGTGAATTGTAAATGTCGTACTTTGCCTGCCAGTATATATATCGTTCAGGGTGAGCCAGTACAGGTTTGTATCCGTTGGTTTGTAATGCAAATATTGCTTCGCTTAACTGCATAGGAGCATCAACAAATGAACATTCAACGAGAATATAATTATCGCCAAAAGTGAGTAGTTTTTCTTTCTCAATTTTTTCAAAAAAGTCAAAATCGACTAAGTATTCAGCGGCGGCTTCAACTTTCAAAGGGATATTGTTCGCTACTAATTCATTGTTCAATTCTTCAAGACCTGACTTAATAATTTCGGGCGAATTTTGATAATAATCGCTCATTACATGAGGTGTTGTTACTGCGCCTGTGTATCCAAGTTCCACCAAGCCCCGTGCAAGATTCAGCGATGTTTGCATTGAATCGGAGCCGTCGTCAATACCGGGTATTAAATGCGAATGAATATCGGTTTTAAGACAACCTAAAGAAAAAGGAACCATAGGTTCCTCTTTTCTGAATATATTTTTTAAAAACTTCATTTCCAGTTATAGAGTTAATATGGTATAAATATATAATATTAACCTTTAACCCTTCGTATTGTTCGTGCTATTTATACATATTATTGTAGTATTCGGAATATGCTCCGGAAACAATACGATCCAACCATTGTTCGTTATTTAAATACCAGTCAACAGTTATTTCCATACCTTGCTCAAAAGTAACAGAAGGCAACCAACCTAATTCTTTTTCAATAAGCGAAGCATCAATAGCATAACGAAGGTCGTGACCTGCTCGGTCGGTTACATAAGTTATAAGCTTTTCCGATGTGCCTTCTTCACGACCAAGCTTTTTATCCATCACCTTACACAATAAACGAATAAGGTCTATATTTGTCCACTCGTTATGCCCCCCTATATTGTATGTTTTCCCTGTTTCGGCTTTGTGATAAATAAGGTCTATTGCGCGGGCGTGGTCTACTACATATAACCAGTCGCGAATATTTTCACCTTTGCCGTAAATTGGAATTGGTTTATTGTTTTTAATATTATTAATTGCAAGAGGCAACAGTTTTTCGGGAAACTGGTTTGGTCCATAATTATTGGAACAGTTACTGATTACCACAGGCAATTTGTAAGTATTCATGTATGCTCTTACAAAATGGTCGCTACTGGCTTTCGATGCTGAATAAGGGCTTTTAGGGTCGTAAGGGGTATCTTCGTAAAAGAATCCTGTCTCTTCCAAAGCACCATATACCT
Organism: Bacteroidota bacterium; assembly: GCA_003250355.1. Taxonomy (GTDB): domain Bacteria; phylum Bacteroidota; class Bacteroidia; order Bacteroidales; family SZUA-534; genus SZUA-534. The sequence goes on along the minus strand of QKGS01000040.1, from coordinate 32,127 downwards.
CGTCGGTTGAGATATGATAAAAGCGTTTGCCTTCAAAATTATTTGCCCAGTATTTTTTAGCAGCATTGAGTAAGTTAACAGTTCCAAAAACATTAGCCATAATAAATGCCATAGGGTCTTTTATAGAACGGTCAACATGGCTTTCGGCAGCCAAATGAACCACTCCGTCGAATGAGTATTTGGCAAATAAGGAGTCAATGAAAGCTTCGTCGGCAATGTCGCCTTTTTCAAATGTATAGTTAGGTAACTTATCAATATCGGAAAGGTTCTCAAGATTACCGGCATAAGTAAGCTTATCGAGATTTACAATGTTATAATCGGGATATTTGGTAACGAAAAGTCGTACTACATGCGACCCTATAAAACCTGCTCCCCCGGTAATAAGAATTGTTTTGCTCATGTTATATCGTTTTTTTATTGAAATACAAACATACACATTAGCAAATAATTCGCAATAAAAAAAGGAATAGTTTATTGATTAAACATTATGATTACACAAAATATTTAAGTTATAATTCTCGTATGTCAATCCACACTATAAATGGTACAGGAATCATCATGTTTGTATCGTACCCTAGTTCTTCAAGTTTATTCTTTGTTACATATCCGTGTTTTTCGAGGTGAAACCCTGAAATATGAAATCCTTTTGTTTTTAGAAAATTATTCAAAGGCTTATAAACATCGGCTTCTAGCATTGTTGCCTTAATCAATTCATAATCGAGCCATAGTTTACTTTCGTATAAATGCGGTTGCCATTGGGGTGAGTTTTTGAAAGCTTCTATTTGGTTTATTAATACATCGGTGTATTCGAGTGGATAACCTACCGAAACGTGGGTTAAGCTAATTTTATTTTCCATTTCAACTATTGCCCAAATTGTGGAAAGCTGTTCGGAAAGGTATTCTAATGTAAAACTTGTATCAATATTGGCTTGATAATAATAGTTGCTTATTCGCAGAGTTGAATATGCTGCTGAATCTTTATTCTTAATAAAAGATATTTGAATGTTTGGATAATTTACAGAATCACGGAATGAAAGTGAAGTGCTGTCATTTCCTATTATTAATGAATGGCTTATTGCTTGTGTGGTATCTGAGTTTTCATTGTATACTTTATCACTATTCTTTTGAGTGCATGAGAATATAACAAATAAATAAATAAAAATATGTACTATATAAACTAGCTTATTCATTGAACGAAACCTTCTTCACTTCAAACTTCTCACCATCAAATACACCATATGAAAAGTTGTATAGCCAATCGCCAAGTATACATAAGCGGCTACCGTTATTTATCTCTTTATTTACCATTACATGGCGGTGTCCGAATACAAAGTAGTCAACCTTTTGCTTCGAAGCTACATCAGAGGAATGTAAGTAAATAAATTCTTTGCTCCCTTCATTGAACTGTTCAGCAACAATACCTTTGGCATCGCGACTGCTTTTGCTCCATGTATGAGCCAGCCAGAAGGCAAAATTCGGATGCAAACGGCTAAATATCCACTGAAGAGTTTTGCTCATAAAGCAACGCTTCATAAAACGGTATGGTTTATCCCATTTTCCAAGTCCATCGCCGTGGTGGATGTAGAATTTTTTACCCAATAGCTCAGGTTCATAAGGTTCATAGTGAACCGTTGCTCCAAGCTCTTCTTTAAAATAATCGAACATCCATACATCGTGGTTTCCAATAAAAAAGTGAATATCTACACCACTATCCGATAACTCTGCAAGTTTGCCAAGAGTACGTACAAACCCGCGCGGAACTACTTTTTTATATTCATACCAAAAATCGAAAATATCGCCACATAAATAGAGTGCTTCAGCATCATGTTTAATACTATCGAGCCATTTTACGAAAAGTTGTTCTCTTTCTCGTGCTTTATCTTTTGGCGGATGCCCCAAATGAACATCCGATGCGAAATATATTTTTTTGTTTTGTTCAGTCATTGTTTTGTTCTGAATATTCACGGGGTGACTCAAAGTCATCCCGTGAATTATTATATTACAATATAGTCTTTTATAATTTCTTTGTTTACCAAAGTTCCATTACGCATACCGGCATAATCCTGAGCTGATGAAAATTCCCAGTCTGTTTCATTTGTAACTAACCCCGAACGTACAGGGTTTTGATGTATATAATTGAAACATACTTGCGGATATTGATCTTCAGGTCTGTCAATATGTATTACTGTTCCTGCTTGTGTACTATAGAACGATGGAGTAATACCGTTTATTTCAGTTAAACATTCTGCTTTGGTCTCTCTTCTGAACAGGGAACCTGACCGTTTTTCTTGTTTATTTATTGCATTAGTATATGAGCGTAGAAGAATACCTATTGATTGATTTAAACTACGTAACTTACCATTACCGAGGGTTTCGCTTTGAGCGAAGCCCTCGGTAGCAATGTTCAAAGTCACCCCGTCAGTATTTACTGATGGCTCAATTGTAATCTCCAAATTATTAACCAATACCATCCAATGAAAATGATTTGGCATTAAGCAATACGCTAAAATATCACAATGAGGTAATAAATATGTTCTCATCTTTTGTAAAAAGAATAAGAAATTCTCTCGCTCAAAAAATATCTTTTGACGATTATTTCCTTGGTTATATATGTGATAAAGATGACCCTCTTCGAATATCATGGTGTTTAATTTTATTCACGGGGTGACTTTAAGTCACCCCGTGAATATCATTGATTACCTAATCTGCATTTTTCGTGTTACCATTGACAGTATCCTTCTTCACTACCACAGGCCTTGGCAATACCTCTTTAAGCTTTTCCCGCAAATCCTCACCATACAAGTTCTTAGCCACAATTACACCATTGCCATCAATAAGGAAGTTTGCAGGAAGTTCCTTTAACCCAAATTGATTAGCCACAGGGCTTTTCATATACTGAAGGTCGCTAACCTGATATTTCCACCAAAGTTTATCTTCACGAATAGTGTTTTTCCAGTCATCTATGTTGCGCTCTATTGCTACCTGATATATCTGAAACCCACGTTTGCTGAAAGTGTAATAAACCGATAGTAGTCCCTTATTTGTTTCGCGGCATGGTTTACACCAGCTGCCCCAGAAATCAATTAATACATACTTGCCACGCAGGGCTGATAACGGCAAAGTATCACCGTAAGGGTTAGGTAGTATTATATCGGGAACAGTATCTCCTATTGAAAGGTTTGCACTCTTAGCTAAAGATTTATTAGCACTCTCCATTTTAGCAACATAAGTGTGCAACATTTGCGATATTTGAATACTATCGTATCTGTTGTAAATAGCTGTGTCAACCATTTTAAAATATTCAATATCGTCGGGCATTTTAAAATACTGAATATCACGGTTCAGTTTTAGCGAAAGTACAATATAACTAGACAGCGATGAAGGATTCTTTTTTACAAAGTCATGTAAATATTGCTTATGAGTATTGTAAACTGAATCGCTCAAATAACGTAACTGTACTACAATAGAATCAAGGTTCGGATGTTGCTGGTTTTTCATATAGAACATATCCATAGTATCAAGTGCATGGCTCACCTCAGCATTCTTTTTCAGAATATCAGCCAAAAGAGCTGACTCGGGAGAACCTTCCACTTTATAACTTTTCAGCATATTATCGGCATTTGCCGTAAGGGTAATAGTTTCGTTAACCCCTGCCAGAATTCTTACAGATTCTTCATTGTTGAAATAAAAAACTAAGTCAACAGGTTCATTGCTAACTTTCGTTAAAATGAACTTGCTGCCCATATCTACATACAGAGAATCGGACTTATGCCCATGCTCAAGCATATTTATATACTTAATGTATTTACCCTCTGCGCCTTTAATGTTTCCATTTATGGTAAAACGGTTCTCGTCAGGTTCACATGAAGTAAATGCTAATGCAAAAAGAATTACCGGAACTATACGTTTAAAAATAACCATTGTGTATTCAGTTTTTTTGAGATAACGACAAATATACATTATTAACTTAAAAACAAGATTTTGAGAAATATATTATTTCGGGTTGATGTAAAGAGGAAGGGGACAAGCTTAAATTACTCTTTCAGCCTTTTGTCTATGTCCATACTTTGGTGCAGTATTCTTATTATTTCAACAACTTCGTCATTCCCTCTCTTGAAAAATATTAAGTGAGATTTAACTTTAGTAACTCTGTATCCTGAACAAACATCACTCATATCCCGACTTAAGTTGTAATTATTTGAAATGAAACTTATTTCGCTGATAATTAAATTGTGATATCTGTCAGCTTGCTCTTTTGACCAATTGTTGAAAGTATAAAGCCAAATATTCTCTAAGTCTTCAATTGCCTTTTTACTAATTCTGTAGTTACTCATTATAAGTATTTCTTATGCAAATCAGCAAGGTGGTTTTCTGCATTAAAGTTTTCTGTCATCGGGCTGTTCTCACCTTCCTTAAGGGCTGTTCTTAATTCCTTGAGTTTTATTTCTTCATTCTCAAGGAGTCTTAATGCAGAGCGTACAACTTCACTTGCAGAACTGTATTTGCCTGATTCTACAGCCGAGCTTATGAACTGCTCAAAGTGTGAACCTAATGATATTGAAGTGTTTTTACCCATTGTTGAAGTATTATATCACAAAGTTACCAAATATTGGTAATCTTATCAAATATATGACAGTTTAAGTGGGTATTTTAGCTTTTATTACATAAAATGTTTATTGCAGTATTATAGTAATCTGTGGCAATTGTATCTTTTTAATCTGTGAATTATCAGTGTAATTCTTGCCTGACTAGAGGCAGAAGCGTTCCTATTAATACAGAGGATGAAAATTTTCAATACCTGATTTGCCTTTTGTATCATTAACTCTATCCCTATTTCAAATTAAAAAATGGTACAAGTGTTAAATTGTAATTCTTTAGATTCATTTTATATAGTGTCAAAAGCTTATATGTAATTTGATGCATTTCGGATAATCAGCTACATTTGCAAAATGTAAAATATTGCCACTCGGAAAGAGTAAGGATATAGGTGTTTTTTTACTTTATATAAACATTATGAAAAAACTTACATTAAAATTATAGAGGTAAGTAGTTAACCGCATATCAATTCGGCCTGATAAATTTTGTCGGCAGCGACCATTCTGCCAATAATATTATTGAAAACGTTGCCTTTGACCTGTGATCGGTTTATCCGAAAACAAAATTCATGCCACCATTACTTTCTACTTGCTCGATGTTGTAATCCGTCATCAAAGGACGGTAACCTTTCCAAATATCCGTGGTCACCTGGGCTTCTGATGATATATGTCTTTCAAATAGTTTTTTTTAACTCCTTGGACGAATAGTTGTCTATACCCAATGCATACATACGCTTTACTTTTCCATCGTCAGTAAGTTCAACTGCACAAACAACTTTTTTCTTTTTGCTGTCATAACTTCGACCGACTTTCCCTTCTTCCTTGCCACCTATTACAAATTCATCTACATGTACCTTACCTTTTATGGGGTATTTTCCACTGGACTTCATCGCCTCCCTGACTTTGTGCATGAATAATCTTGCGGTTTTATCCGTCAGGCTAAAGCGCTCTGCAACATAGCTGACAGATAAGCTTTTTGTTGTTGTTGACATTTCGAAACATATGAAGAACGCCTTACGTATCCCAAATTTAGCCTTATGAAACAAGGTATTTGCGGTAGCTGACTCGGTATGGCTGCACTTATTGCAGGTCCTTGAATGGTCCTTTCTTTTTTGGCTTCCCATATGCCCACACCTTATGCAGGTATAGCCCGTCTCCCATTTGAAATGCGCCAGGTATTCCACGCAATCCTCATCGGTTTTAAAACGATCAGCAAACTCCAAAAGGTTTTGTCCTTGAAATAGATTCATGGAAGCATTGATTTTATTGGGGTTAAAGATAATTATCTACTGACCTCTATCAAATTTTATAAGCTTAAACCACCATAATGAACTCGACTTGGTAATAGGTAAAAACGGGATTGACCTTTCTGAAGGACAAAAGCAAAAATTAGCATTTGTACGTGCTGTTATCACTAAACCATCGGTACTTATCCTCGATGAAGCCTTTTCATCGCTCGATAAGCACGACATTACCTACATGATGGCAGTGGCACGAACTATTGATATTGTATTCGTAGTTAGTCGCAAACCCGAAGTAATTAAATATGCTACAAGAAAATATTCTATTGTGTGCGGGGCTAGCGAAGAGGTTGAATATTCGTAAACATATTTGTTAACAAACCGTTAATCAGCTTTTTCAACACAACAGGTTTTGCTAACTTGCGTAAATGCGAGTAAAACAAATACGCCTTACAATAATACTTGGAACTATTTCCCTGCTGGGTATCATTATTATACAAATATACTGGCTGTTTACAGTGTGGAATTCGAACCAAAGTAAGCTTAACGAGCAAATATGGCAGGCACTGAAACAAGTGGCTGCCGAAACTAATGCATATAACAACTGCCAAACAAGCTATCAAAACCCTGTAATACAAACTACCGAGTCGTGCTATGTAGTAGATGTTTCATGCACTTATAGCAATGCTACTTTAAAACACCTGATTACTAAAAGCTTTTTCGAAAATGAAATAAACATTGAATACGAACTGGCTAACCACAACTGTGAAACTAACACACTCGAATACATAGGCAAATTCTCAGAAACAGGGCATCTTATTACTGAAACAGGCGATTTGGAGTCTTGTGTGTCCGATTTAAATATTGATGTTCCTTACTTTTTTTGTATAAACCTATCGGGTAAAACATATTACCTGTTTAAACAAATGAGACTGTGGCTTATTCTTTCGCTTTTCTTGCTCATAATAGTTTCGTTTTTTGCCTATGCTATTTATAACTCGTATCGTCAGAAACAGTTAAATGAGTTACAGAAAGATTTTATAAATAATATGACTCATGAGTTTAAAACCCCTATATCGTCGATAGGTATTGCCTGCAATGTGTTATTGAACAGCAATAAAGACCAAATACCCGAACGGTTTTTAAATTATGCATCTATTATAAAACAGGAAAACGAACGACTTAACTCACAGGTTGAAAATGTACTGAAAGCTGCCCGCATTGAAAAAACAAAAACAATAATTGAAAAAGAAAAAATAGATATTCACAACCTAATAAACGAGGTTTTTTCTGAAGAAAACAGCAACCGCCCCGACAAAAATATTGTTATCCACAAGGAACTGTCGGCCGAACATAAAAACATACTTGCCGATAAACTTCATATAAACAACATACTGCTCAATCTGCTCGATAATGCAATAAAATACAGCCACAATGAATTAAGTATTTATATAAATACCTATAACCGGAGCAATAAAATATACTTATCCATTACCGATACAGGTATAGGAATTGAAAAGAAATATCACAAAAAGGTATTCGATAAATTTTTTCGTGTTCCTACCGGCGACATTCACAATATAAAAGGCTTTGGACTAGGCCTGTTTTATGTAAAAGAAATATGCCGCTTACATGGCTGGAAAATTGAATTACAAAGCGAACAAGGTAAAGGTAGTACCTTTAATTTTATTATTGATACTGTTTAAACCCGAACTATGCAATAGAATTGAAATAATGAGGGTAAATAGAAGCAATACAGATGGTTAATGAAAAACATCAATTAACCATCTGGGTTCAGCCCGCTCTAGTGCGTTGCATTAGAAAGGTGCTGATTAATAATTGATTAATGATAATCTTGAAAACCTAATAAATAATGCGGGTTAAACATGAGTAAAAACATACAAATATTATATGTTGAAGATGACAGTACTTTGGCATTTGTAACAAAAGATAATCTGGAAGAGCTTGGCTATACCGTAACGCACTATACCAATGGAGCAGAGGCAATTAATAATTTTGTCCATTCCGATTTCAATTTGTGTATACTCGATATTATGCTACCCAAAATGGATGGTTATGAACTTGCTGAACGAATACGCAAGATTAATAAAGATATACCTATAATATTTCTTTCGGCAAAGTCGCAGGTTGAAGACAGAATAAAAGGGTTATCGCTGGGAGCCGACGATTATATTATAAAGCCATTCAGTATAGAGGAGTTGCAATTGAAAATTGAGGTTTTTTTGAAGAGAAATAGAGTTATAGAATTAACTGCCGAACTGTCGCTGATTAAAGCCGGCAATACTATGCTTGATTACCATAATCTGAATTTGCTGTTTGGAAATGAAATTCATAAACTAACTCAGCGCGAAGCCAAGTTACTTAATATGTTCTTTGAGAATCCTCAAAAACTTATTCCCCGTAATGAGTTATTGCTTACTGTTTGGGGCGACGACAGTTATTTTAATGGTCGCAGCCTCGATGTATTTATGACACGTATACGAAAATACCTGAAAAAAGATAACAGCCTAACAATAGAGAATATTCGCAGTGCCGGTTACAGGCTGATAATTAAGAATTGAAATATAAACTCAATAAGTCAAATAGAGCATTCGGTCTTATTGGTTTACTTATATAATTTGTGAAACCTTGTTCCCGTATTTTTATTTCATCGTTTGGTTGAGCATAAGCGGTTTGAGCTACTATTATCTGATTGGGATTTATAGCTTTAATCTGTCTCATGGCTTCATACCCATTCATTCGGGGCATTTTTATATCCATAAGCACCAAGTCAAAATTATTGTTTGCTTTAAATATTTCTACAGCTTCCAACCCATCTTTTGCAATGGTAATATGTGCATTTGTTTTCAATAATATAGTTTGTAAATACACATAATTATCCTCTTCGTCTTCAACTATCAAAACTCGTTTACCATTCCAGTCGGGCTTTTCGTTTATTTTTTTTATCTCTTTCGCCTGTTGTTTTTTATCAACCTTAATATATTCAATAGGAATAGCCAGCACAAAAGTAGAACCTGTACCCGGAACCGATTCTACGGTTAAGCTTCCGCCAAGCAGTTTCGATAACCTGCGGCTAATAGCCAAGCCTAGTCCTATTCCTCGTTTTGATGTTTGGTCGCGGTCAAGCTTTACAAACTGTCCGAATATATATTCCTTTTGCTTTTCATCAATACCTATACCCGAATCCTGAACATACATTTTCAATATGTCGTCGTCGAGCTTTACTCCTATATTTATAGTTCCTTCATTGGTGAATTTAATAGCATTACTTACCAAATTATTAAGTATCTGACGTATTCGATATTTGTCCGATTTTATTTCTAAATCTTCGCTAAGCTCATTTACTATTTTCAGATTTATTTGCTTTAAAGCTGCATTAATACTATGTGTAGAATGAACATCTTTAATCAATTCTATAATACTGAAACTCTCAATATTTATTCTTAGCTGTCCGGCTTCAATGAGTGAAAAGTCGAGAATATCTTCTATCAATACCATTAGAGAGTTTGAATTGTCGATAATGGTGTCAATGAAACTTCTTTTCTCTTCTTTTTCAAATTGAGGGTCTTTAAGCAATGTTGAAAAGCCAACTATTGCGTTCATTGGAGTACGTATTTCATGCGACAAGTTAGCAAGGAAATGCGACTTTAAACGATCAGAGTTCTCAGCCTTTATTTTTGCCTCTTCAAGCTCTTTAGTACGCTCTTTTACTAAATCTTCAAGCTTCTCTTTATGCATATTAAGCTCATTGCGGTGTCGCACCAGTTCTTCTTTCTGAGCCTCAATAACACGGGTGCGTTCCTGAACATTTCTTCTAAGGTTTTCCTTATCGCGAATTAAAGAACGCTCTCTCCACTGCATAGATAAATAAACAAAAAATGCCAATACTAAAACACAAACAAAATAAAACCATATTCGTAGCCAAAATGGTGCTTCTATTGCAAAACTTATCTCCGCCACTTCATTATTCCATATTCCATCGTTATTGGAAGCCATTACACTAAAAGTATATTTGCCGGGCTTTAAGTTGGTATAAGTAGCTTGTCGCAAACCGGTTATTATCCACTCGTCGGTGTCAATACCTGCAAGTTTATACTTGTATCTGGTTTTTTCCTGAAAGGTATAGTTAATGGCAAAATACTTGAATACAATTCTATTCTCATTCCAGCTAAGCCTGATAATATCAGCCGTATCTCTATTCGCACTAAGTACATTTTGTTCTTCGCCACTATTGTTTCTTATAAGCATTTCGTTCAAATGTACTTTGGGAAGGAAATTGTTTCGCTGTATCTCTTTGGGGTAGAAATAGTCAATGCCTTCAGTGCCTCCAAAAAATATTTGCCCGTTGCGTGTTTTAAGTGAAGCCTGCATAAAATACTGATTGCTTTGCAACCCGTCCGATTCATAATAGCTGAATATTGTAGAATCGGAATAAGAAAACTCATTTAGTCCGTTATTCGTTGCTAACCAAACAGCCCCTTCGTCTGATGTTTCAATAGCATAAACCGTATTATTCGACAAGCCATTATCGGTATTTAATGAAAAAAGTAATTCCCCCTTATTGTTATAACAGAAAGCACCGCTTTTTAAAGTTCCTGTCCAGTAATTTCCCCTACTATCGCGTTTAAAACAAAATATGTCGCCACGTTCAATAAATGGCTCAAATTCCATTGTCGCTTCATTGAGCCAAAATATACCTTCCGGATTATTGTTGTAGTATTTGTCAACCTCCTTAATATAACCCGATTCGTTGAAATAATGTACCGGATCGGGAGTAATAATACGCTTTGCAATTTCATTCCTGTTTTTATCTAACACTATTACATGTCCTTCAGAAAAGTCAATCCATATTCGGTCTTTCTTATCTACCATAACAGACCAAAGTATATTATGTACAAAACCTACTTTATAGTTGCTTATAAAGTTAAGCTGAATAATGCGGTCTTCTTTTACTATTAATTTATGAACCGCCTCGGGCCATGTAGCTATTAATATATCGCCGTTAGAATCTTCACTCAGGCGGGCAATAATATCGGTGCTTAATCCGGAATTGCGGGTAGTATATATTTTAACATCTCCCGTTTTGGGGTTATATTTGTTTAATCCTCCTCCATTAGTACCTATCCAAATATTCCCTTTGGTATCTTCTAAAAATGTACCAACTACACCGTGTGTAATATTTGCCCCTTTGCTAAAATAACTTTTTATATTATTTGCTTCCAACATATTGTTGAACCGATGCTTTTTTGGATTATAAAAATTTATCCCGCCGCGCGAAGTTCCTACCCAAAGTATCCCTTCTCTATCTCTATAAAGACAATATATTCCGTCGGATGAAAGATTCCCGGCATTTTTATTTTTTGAGTTTATATATGTAAACTTATTGGTTTGCTTATCAAAAATATTGATACCTCCCTGATCGGTTGCAATATATATTTTCCCCTGATAAAACTCTTCAATACTCATTACAAGAACATTAGACAATCCTTTGCCATTCTCGTCCTTTCTTACATAGTTAGTTTTACCCGTTACAGGGTCAAATATCGCTAAACCAAAACCACCAAATCCTAACCAAACTTTGTTGTCGCTGTCAACTAATACACTTGTTGAGGTAATTGTAAAGTTTAATAACTCTTCAAATTCAAATATCTCAAATTTCTGTGATTCAGGTATAAATTTACAAACTGTTGGTGCAATTGATGAAATCCAGATATTTCCGTCTTTATCGAGCGAAAGGTTCTTTAAATTACTAAGTCTTGGGTCTTCAAATGGCAATTTGTAGAATACCATTGTGTCTTCAGCATATCGGTATTCATACAAACCGTTTCCCGAAGCTATCCAAAGCCTTCCATAATTATCTTCAACTATATCATTTACATACTGGCTTGTAAAATCGGTTGATCGCCCTTCAAAGTTCAAATAATTATGGAATTTTTCAGTTTTGCGGTTAAAAAGGTCTAAACCCGAAAATGTTGCAACCCATAGATTCTTACGGCTGTCTTCAAATATTTTGGTAACATTATCGTTCGATAAGCTTAACAGATCATTGGGGTTATGAACAAAGCTTTTCATTTGGTACGAATCGTAACGCTTAAGACCAAACCCATCGGTTGCTATCCACAGAAAGTCGTTATCGTCGCGGTATATATCCTTTACAAGACTTAACCCCTCGTGCGATTCAAGCCGCTCAAAAGGGATAAAATTGGTAGAATATAAATTGCTACCGGCAAAAAGTAATAATAATATACCTGTTAATATTTGTTTCATTCTGTTTAAAATAAGAAACCGCAGTATTTACCCACAATTATAAAAATTGGAAATAAATGTTATGGTTCACTTATTCTAAAAGTACAAAATATTTAGTCATTAAAAAAATTGAGCCATATCGTTTTTTTTACTTATGTTAAAAACAACGAATTGCAGCACTATTATCTCCTTTACTAATGTGTTATTGTATCTGTTTTTTACTGCATTATCAATATTCCTATTTTTTATTTATCAAAAAAATAGTATTTTCCTCTTTTCAACAACCCGAAAAGAATTACATACTATGCCCGAAAAACTAGTTAAAACCTATGGAAGTGCTGTTTTTGGTATCGATGCCACTACCATTACAATAGAAGTAAACATATCGACAGGGGTAAATTTTAATTTGGTTGGGCTACCCGACAGTGCGGTAAAAGAGAGCCAACACCGTATAAATGCAGCCATTAAAAACAACGGTTACAAAATGCAGACATTCAAAACTGTTATAAATATGGCTCCTGCCGATATTCGCAAAGAAGGTTCTGCATTTGATTTACCCCTTGCCATAGGTATGTTAGCCGCCTCAGGTTTAATAAACTGCCCCGAATTAGAACGCTATATCATTATGGGCGAACTATCGCTCGATGGTAGCTTACAACCAATAAAAGGAGTTTTACCCATAGCCATAAAAGCCCGTTCCGAAGGTTTTAAAGGGTTTATCTTGCCCAAGGCAAATGCGCGTGAAGCAGCAGTTGTAAATGATCTTGAAGTATTAGGGGTAAAAAATATTAAAGAGGTAATTGAACACCTTAACGGTGAAAATATTATAGAACCCACCCTTATAGATACTCGTAAAGAGTTCAGCGAAGGGTTGAAATTCCCCGAATTCGATTTTAACGATGTTCGGGGACAGGAAAATGTAAAGCGAGCTATGGAAATAGCTGCTGCTGGTGGGCATAACATAATAATGATAGGGCCTCCGGGAGCCGGAAAAACTATGCTGGCAAAACGCGTACCGTCTGTATTGCCTCCATTTACATTGCACGAAGCACTTGAAACCACCAAAATACACTCGGTAGCCGGTAAAATAGACAAAGAAACATCACTGATGTTAACCCGCCCCTTTCGCAGCCCGCACCACACTATATCCGATGTTGCACTTGTTGGAGGAGGTGCTTATCCACAGCCGGGCGAAATATCGCTATCGCACAATGGTGTCCTTTTTCTTGATGAGCTTCCTGAATTTCAACGAACAGTACTTGAAGTAATGCGACAGCCACTCGAAGACCGAATAATAACCATTTCAAGGGCAAAATTTACGGTAGAATACCCGGCCAGTTTTATGCTTGTGGCAAGTATGAACCCATGCCCTTGCGGTTACTATAACCACCCCGATAAAGAGTGTGTTTGCTCACCCGGAATAAGGCAAAAGTACCTTAATAAAATATCGGGACCACTACTTGACCGTATCGATATTCATATTGAGGTAGTACCGGTTCCGTTTGAAAAACTCTCAGGCAAAGAGCAACTAGAACCAAGTGTTAACATTCGAGAGCGTGTTACCAAAGCACGCAATATTCAGCAAAAACGTTTTGTGGAAATAAACGGAATGCATTGCAATGCACAAATGACCACTAAGCTTATTCGTAAATATTGCGACCTGAACACACAAGGACAAGCTCTTATTAAAAATGCAATGGAAAAGGTAGGGCTTAGTGCCCGAGCCTACGACCGTATATTAAAAGTTGCACGAACTATTGCCGACTTAGAAAGTAGTACAAATATTGAATCGCACCATTTAGCTGAAGCTATTCAATACCGAAGCCTTGACCGTGATAACTGGGGAGCTTAATATTGGGTACTACTGCATTTCTAGTGGAATGCTTTTTATTTATTTACCTAAAATATACTACTTGCACCCTTCTATTAAAATTTTCTCTGCTCCAATAATACCTTTATCATCTGATAATGATATAAAGTACATTCCGTCGGGTATGTTAATATTTATTTCGTCTGACAAATTTCCTTTTTGCACTATATTGCCTGAAAGATCGGTTATAGTATAACTTACCCCTGTATATACCGTACTTTCAACGTTTAAATAGCTACTTGCCGGATTTGGATAAATACTAAAGCTATAATTAAAATCGGTAGCCGATGATATTATTACACAGCTGTAATACCCGGGAGTCCGGTATATCAACTTATCATTTACTGAGCAACAAATCAGCTTTTCGTACGAACTATCACCACATTTGCATCTTTTATTTGGTAATGGTAACCAATAATAAAAAGGTGAATTAGTATCGCCAATTCCTTCTATCCATATTTTATTGCCATCGCCCGACAGGTACATAGTTTTTCTGCTTACGCCATCATTGTACTGAATATAATTAACCGAATCAACCTTTAAATGACTTAAATAATCATTAGAGTCGCCAACTGTTACTGAATCGCCTTTATTGAGCGTAAAATCGTAAATCAATATCTCGCGGCACTGAGTTGTATCATCCATATAGTAAACCTTTCCATTGTACTCTCTAATGTAAACCGCCTCGTTATTAAGGCTTCCCGATTTTAATGCTATAAGATGGCTTTTACTGATTTTAGTATAAAATAATCCATTCCAACAAAATGGACGCTCTGAATTTGGTTCAACCATATATTGAGCTGTAACCGGTAACGGCCCCATAGCCATATTGATAGTTTCAACATTCCACGTTTTCCCTTTCTCAATTATAGGAAGTATTGCTTTAGCATTCATCGGATATGACTCTCCGCTGTATTGAACAACAATATCTTTCGATGCTATTTTACCGGCATTTATAGTAACACTAAAATCGCAACTACAGGTACAAAGCAATGAAGCAGTGTCAGTAAATGTTACAGTAAGTGTGTCATTCACCGGTTCTGAAACATTAAGTTCAAAGTTTGCACAACAGTTTGCAGATACACAGTCATATATATAAAGCGAATCGCCTACAAATAATATTTGTGGCTTTGAAATAACACAGTTTGATTTCATGCACGATGCCGAATAGTGATATTCAGGTTTTTCAACTGTTGCAGCCAATGCCGACAGACTAAATAATAGAGAAAAAAGCAATAGCCTTGTTTTCATAGTAAAGCGAGTTAATGTTTTAGATATATTGCTGTAAATGTAGTGATTCCGCAGAATAATTATCTTAAATTTTCACATATAAAACTCCAATCATTTTATTTTTATGCTATATTAGTTCTCCTTTATTTGCTACATTTCTACTAAGCTAACAGGTTATATACAACTAAAAGGGGTAAGTTGAAACAAGTATTTACAATATATTTCACAATAATTTGTGCAACTGCAATTGCTCAAAACTTTTCGTTATACCCCGAAGATATAATTGCCCGTAATACAATGGTGCCATCGCTTGCCGATTATTTGGAAAGCCCTAACAAACAAGACTTTAAAGCAAGTACATTTGCAAAACAAAGAACAGGTTTATTTAAAGAAATACGCTCGTTGCAAATGAATGGGCAGTATTCATTTCGCAATACTAATATTGGTATAAATGCCATAGCTAACCGAAAGGGTAAGTTTATAAAAAGAGATCGTGCTTATATTAACTATGCTGTACATATACCACTGAACAAAAAGCAACAAATAGCAGGGGGAGTATCGGTAGGATTGGTTAATTACTCCATTGCCAATAATACCGGAGGCCCCAGCGGCTCAGACACTAAAGCCGACGGCAGTATTGCGTTGGCTTATTACGACAAAAGAAACACAATAAATATTACCATAAACCAAATTACCCGGCCAAAGTTATCGCCATTTTATGAAGAAACATACCTGCCCCGTTTTTTTCAAGCTCTTATATTACGAAATTATAAAACAAGAGATAAAAAATGGAGCGGCTACGGATACGGCCGACTCGATGTATATTCCGAGTATTACACTCAATTGTCGGCAGGGACAAAAACCATATTCAAAGAAAAAATTATGGCCGGTGCAAGTTTTAATACCGACGGCGATTTTTTTACCAGCGTGGGATTTGAATACAACTGGCATAGAAAATCGGTTGTAGAAGCGTATATTGGTTACCAAATACAAACCGGTGTATTTGAATTCCGATACAACACCTCGTCGGTTCAGGCAGGATTAATTTTTTACAGTAAAAAGTGATAACCATTTATAAGTGCGATTGTAATTAAAGCAAAATGAAGTACGAAGATAAAATAGTTCAGTCCATTCTTGACAAAAACGACAGGAAAGTAATAGCTACTTTATACAAGAATGCATATCCCGGAATAGAGCGCACATTGAAAAAGCAGGGTGCCAATTCTGACGATATTCAAGACGTTTTTCAAGATGCCATGGTTATACTGGTTCGAAAAATAAGAAACGGCAGTTTTGATAAAAATGAAAATATAAACAGTTTTTTATTTATAGTATGCCGGAATTTGTGGATAAATAAAGTGAAACGCGACAGTAAGTCGGAAGCTTTTGAAGGATATGAAGAAAACGGAGAATGGGACGAAGATATTAATTATCAGACTACTGTAAATGAAAAAGAGAATACAATAAAAAAAGTATTTGAAATGCTTGGCGAAAAATGCGCTAATGTATTTAAAGCCATTTTGTTTCAAGAACAGAAGTACAAAGATATAGCCGAAGAATATGGCTTTGCTAACGAAGGAGTAGTAAAAATAATAAAAAGCCGATGCAAAGAAAAACTTGTTAAGCTTTTGCAAAATGAGAGTGACCTAAGAACAATATTTATAGACTATGACCGGCGATTTACAAAATATATATAATAACCTTTTCAGGTATCTGCGCAGAGAGCTGCCTAATGACGAAGCATCATTGCTGTTCGATGAGGTTAACAGCAATCCGGAAGTTGCCGAACACCTTGAGACATTCAGGGCTGCAAAGGTGTTACTTGAAGAGAACGAACTTATTAATTTTAAACAGGCAGCTAAAGGATATGCTAAACAAGCAAAGGCAAAAAAATTATACAAAAAAGTAGTAACTGTTGCAACTGCT
This sequence comes from Bacteroidota bacterium, assembly GCA_003250355.1. Lineage (GTDB taxonomy): Bacteria > Bacteroidota > Bacteroidia > Bacteroidales > SZUA-534 > SZUA-534. The sequence goes on along the minus strand of QKGS01000040.1, from coordinate 14,998 downwards.
GTTGTTGCCGGAACGGCTCTTTATTTTGTATTCAACAATAACAGTAAAAATGAAACTCTGCCCAATAAAACAAATGAAACAACTATAGAAAAACCGGTAATTAATAGCACTGACTCAATTACTGCAATTGAGAAAAACAATACCGATAATACTGAATTGAATGATGTTAATTCCTTAAAAAATAAAAACGGAGGTGAAAATGACACACCTAAGAATAATATTGAAAACAACCCACAAAAAGAATTGGACAGCTTGCCTGAAAGAACAAAAGAGCAAAAGCCTGAACCAAAAGCCAATGCTGATGTGGATAGTAAGACCAATGAAAGTAAAACAACAATAGTTGCATTACCTAATGTTGATAATGAAAAACAGTCCGAAATAAAGAAAAGTGAAGCTAATGGAGAAAAAAATGTTGTTGAACAAAAGAAAACAACTAAACCTGTAACTCAAACCGATGAAATAACTCACAAAGAGAGTTCTGATAATAATTGGAACAGTGAAGTTGAGAAAAATGGTTGCGATTTTACTGTTCCTGAAACTTATGAGCCTTCATACAATGAACAAATAACAATAACTTCATCGGCTTTGTCGGCAGGTAGTATAATAGTATATAGCGAAACAATGAAAGAGGTATACAAACGTAACTTCTACCTAGGCGAAAAGTTATTGTGGGAAGGAACCAACAACAACGGCGAATATTTACCTATGGGATTATATAAAATCATCGTGTTGTACCAAAATGGCGATAAGTGTATTAAAGGCATTACTATATTAGAACGATGATATTCAAAAATATACATATAAAAGTTATTGGAGTATTGATTGCTTTATTGATATCGGGCGTTATTAAAGCACAAACTATCAATATTAGCGATACTATATTTGCCCGTTATATTTTTAATAATATATCTGCCGCAAGCCCTGAATTGGGAAAATTAGATACCGTAGAAGCTAAAAACTTTAATGGCATATTCTATTTAAACAATACCGGTGTTACAAATATTAATGAGATACAGTATTTTAAAAATTCAAAAGGGATAATAGCAGATGGGAATAAACTATCATCATTCCCAAAGCTCACAGGTTTTAACAATATTGAATATATATTCCTTAATCACAACCGACTTACAAAAGCTCCCGATGTGTCTGATTTAACAACACTTACCACAATTGATTTTCGCAACAACTTAATAAAAAGTATACCTGAATTTGGGGCTAACCCAAATCTTAGCCTTATAAATGCAGACAATAATTATTTAACACAGCTTCCTGATTTCAGTCAACTACCCAACTTAGACTCTGTTACATTACGCGAAAATAAACTCAACTGGCCTGAAATAAGGAGGTTAGCAGGTATTCCCGGGTATAATACTATTTTCAATTGCTTCCCTCAAAAAGAGATTACTAATGATAAATGGTGTCATATATATAAGGGAGAAAGTATTACTATAGAATATCCCGATACCCTTGGCTCTGATTATGTATGGTATCGCTGGTTTTCACACAATCTGTGGGATAGTGTTGTTGAAATATCTAATAATAAAATTATTACCATTGATAGCATAATAGAAAACTACTCTATCTATGAAGTTGCATCTTTTGCAAAAAACTTAGGTGTATGGACTAATAAAACTATTTTATCTGGCGAAACATATATATATGCTTATGACTGTCCGGCAGGCAACACTTTGAGTTTTGAAATAAATTTCGACTGCACTCAAAAATATACCATTAACTTTTCTGAATTAAACATAAGCTACGACACCTTAATGCCTAATTATAGCTTCATTTATAATTTATTAGATAGTGATGGGAATATTTTACACGAAGTAAATACTAATAATACGTATCCCATAAATCCGGGAATATACAAAGTTCAGATAACAAATAATAACAGTTGCTCTACATTATTTGATACTACTGTTACAATACCTGAGTATCCTGTATGTGAATGTATTGAAGCTGATGTTCTAAATTTTACAGTTGATTTTAATTGCAATTCCGGATATATTGTTCAGTTCAATGATATTACTTACAAAGGACTTTCGGGCGATTGGGTTACGCCATATTTAGCCGACAGCCTGAATAACAGAAATCAAATAATAAATGCAACAAAATACCCGGTTATGCCCGGCAATTATAAAGTGCTGTATTCTAACAATAGCGGCTGTGAATTCTATTTTGATACTGTTATTTCTATAAATGCTTACCCGGTTATAGATAATGCAGATTTTGATATAATTGAAAACTGCAATAAAACAGAGGTTGAAATAAATAGTGTTGAATTTAGTTATTCTTTATCATTACCTGAATACTATATTAATTCTAATGTGATTTCTGAAAATGGAAAGTACACTATTGAAAGTGGAGAAAACTATCTGTTCGTTAAACAAGGGCTTTTTTGCTACGACAGTATTCTGTTAACTAATGCCCCTGTTATTCCTGAATGTAATTGTATCAATCAGGTTGATATAACAACCAACTATAAGTCTGACTGCAAAAAAACACTATTCCATTTTAATGAAAACAGTGCTCCTAATAATTATGTATATAATGTTTTAGCTGTAAATGATTATACAGGCGTTACAGATACACTTACTGCTTTGGTAAATACTGAACTTAATCATGGAATTTATACTATTAAATTATCTGATAGCGAAGGTTGCGAAATGATAATTCAGAGTAACCTACAACTCAAACAAACCGGCACGTGCGATGCTATTCTATACGATAATGTACCTGGTGGAACATCAACATATTATGTTGAAGGAAAAGGGAGAGCAAAACTTGTTAACGAAGCAGGTAAAGTTATATATGAAATCGAATTGCCTGCAAACATAACAACCAACAATCTTGACGGTTCGCCGTTACCAACCGGACTATACGTACTTTTGTTCAACGACGGATCAAGTTTATCTGTTACAATTGTAAGATAAAGCCGCTTTTTTATCAAATATTGTTAACCAGTATAACACTTAGTTGTTCAAATTTTCAACACGAAACTATTGTTAAAGTATTTGTGTAATGATATTACAAACATAAACGACAACCTATTACTCGACAGTAAGCACTTCTTCCGGTTCAGGGTCTTTTTTAAATGTTTCTGAAAAATCGAAGTAATTTTGAGAGTTTAACTCAAAACCATGAATATTGGAACGTAAAATATTGTATTCTTTCCTAGTTTCAAAATCATGACTTTGCTTTAAAACAAAGAAAGGTGGATTTTGCTGAAACAATTCAATATTATTATCAAGAAATGGTGTTACGTATTTTTCCGGCAATCCAAGCACCATATCAATTTTGTTATCATTGAGTAATTCTATTTCACTAGTGGTAGATGTGACAAACGAAACTACAATAGAATCGAGGAACGGTAGTCTTTCTCCTTGTTTATTTATTCCATAATATTCTTTATTTGCAAGTAATATTAAATGGTCTGAAACTTTATTGAAATACTCATAAGTAAATGCTCCTGAACCAACAGTGCTTTTAAACCCATATGCATCGAATGCTTTTTTTGAAAAAACCAAGGCATCGGTTCCTGCAAGAAAGTGTAAAAACAAGTTATCGGCCTCATTCAAGTAAAATATCAGGGTAGTATCGTCAAATACCTCTATACCACTAACGTGTATAGAATCGTTATGTATTTTATCGTTCAACAGCTCTTCGGCTCCTTTGATATTCATAATATGCTTAGGTATTGGTTGCTCCAACATACGATATGTTTTTGCTATTTGTTCTATTGAATTTTTAACATCAACGGCTGTTATTTTACGCTCTTGTTTATTTTTAAACACTTTATCTTTATGGAAATAAGCATTGTCGCTCATATAGAATGTATAAATAGTTCCGTTTCTTTCTTCAAGCCATCGTTTCGCAAGAGAAGGTACTATATCAAATGTTCTGGGGTGATACTTAACCAACCCATCGTAAGCCTGACTAACAATAAGATGTTCACTCGATTTATTCACCTGACCGGGAAATATCATGTCGGGTTCCGAAGTAGCATTAACCCTTAGCGTTCCTCCATACTTGTAGCTCAGTTTATTCTTTTTTGAACTCATATTGTCACATGCCATTACAGTAGTAATAAGCAATAATGCCAGTATAAAAAACTTATTCTTAAACATCTCTTATATATATAAAATGAAATATAATATTACAATTTTTTCATCATTATAACAAACCAAATGTTAGATGTATTGTTAAGTATCGTACACTAATTGTGTTCTAAATTACCGTTTCAGAACTATTCTGTTTCCTAATGATTTTGCAATTTCTCGCTTCATTTGGGTGTAAAGAATAAACTTTTCAAAAGTGAGCGATAATTCTTCATCGGCAGCACCTCTGTTTTCAAGTCTTTTCATTTCAGCCTCAATGTTATGAAGAATATCCATAACTATGTTGTATTTGTAGCCTGAAATAGCTTGGTCTATTACTTCTTTCAAATTACGTTCTTCGGCGGGGGTTTGTGAACCATTTTGTGAGTGAATCCTACTAAGCGTATGCTTTTCCGACAATAAATCGGCAGTAGTTTTGCTAATCAACGGATTTTCATGATTTACAAAGTACTTAACATCGAAATTGGGGTTTGAGTTAAAATGAGTTTCAAATTCATTGATAATAGTTTGAAATACAGGCGATTTTATTTCTATTTCACCCCTAAGTTCACGAGCAATATATTGGCTTACAAATACTTTCTGCTCCGACTCTTCGAGTGTTTGAGCGACTGTAAACAGGTGTGTTTTTCCATGTTTTAACAGTATGCGCACTATTTCTTTTTCAAATTCATCGAATTTTTCATTAATGCTTTTTTCTGTTATTGCAGGTTCTTCAATTACAGGTTGAGTGTGTTCTTCGTGTTTTTGCTCTTCCTTAAATTGCTTTCGTTGTTCACCCTTGTTTAATTTATCAATCTCCGCTACGAGTATCGCCTCTTCCATATTTAGCAAAAACGAACACTCCTTTGCATACAGAGAGCGGGTAATATTATCGGGGATAACCGATACTGTTTTTACAATATCTTTAATAAGTTCGGCCTTTTTAACAGGGTCGTCTTTAGCATCTTCAAGTAGAAGTTTGGTTTTAAAGCGTATAAAATCGGTCTCTTCACGCTCTATAAAATCGTAAAACTGGGTAGCCGAATGTTTTTGAGCAAATGAATCGGGGTCTTCGCCGTCGGGAAGTAGAACTACTTTAACGTTCATACTCTCTTTAAGTACCATGTCAATACCACGCAGAGCAGCTTTTATACCGGCTGCATCGCCGTCGAACAAAACGGTTATGTTTGAAGTGAAACGCTTTATTAGTTTTATTTGCTCAGTGGTTAGCGATGTTCCCGACGATGCTACTACATTTTCAATCCCCGACTGGTGCATACTCATTACATCGGTATATCCTTCTACAAGAAAACACTTATCGTTTTTTACAATGGCATTTTTTGAAAAAAAGAGTCCGTAAAGAATTTTGCTTTTATGGTATATTTCCGATTCGGGCGAATTCAGGTATTTGGCTATTTTTTTGTCGGAACGGAGTGTGCGCCCGCCAAAACCGATAATGCGCCCCATAAGGTTGTGAATAGGAAACATAACCCGTTCGCTGAAACGGTCAAATTTTGTTCCGTCGTCGCGTTTTACGGTAAGACCGGTTGTTACCAAATATTCTGTTTTGTACCCTTTGTTTTCAGCTAGTAGGGTAAAACTATCGCGCGATGCACGACAATATCCTAACTGAAATTTGTCGATTATGGAATCGTTAAATCCTCGCTCTTTGAAATACTTTAATCCAACTGCTCTACCTTCGTCGGAGTTGTGAAGGTTGTCGGTAAAGGTTTTTCCGGCAAATTCGCTTACTATTATTAAGCTTTCGCGTACATCCTGCTTCTCTTTTTCGGCAGGTGTCATCTCCTTTTCTACAACTTCAATATGATATTTTCGTGCAAGAAATTTCAGTGCATCAATATATGAAAGCTTTTCGTGCTCCATAATAAAGTTTACCGAGTTTCCACCGGCTCCGCATCCAAAACATTTGTATATGCCTTTTGAAGGCGAAACGGTAAACGATGGTGTTTTCTCATTGTGGAACGGGCAGTTTCCCAGATAGTTAACTCCCCTTTTTTTCAGATTAATAAAATCGCCTACTACCTCAACAATATTTGCGGTGTCGAATATTTTGTCTATGGTTTCGCGTTCTATCATATCTCTGTTAGTGAAAAGGGATACAAAAATACAATATATGTTCAAAAAACCGAATACAGTTTTTTCATGTCATAAATTGATATTAAACACGTTTTTAGTTTATTACTAAACTTTAAATATTATAACTTTACAGCAAAATAAGCACACCATGAGATTATTATCTAAAATACTGTTATTAAGCACCTTACTAACTTATTCCTGTTTTGTGTCGGCACAGTATAAACTTACGTTAAATGACGTAGCCCTATCGGGCGACACTATTGTAAATTATATTAATACTATTGAAAAAAACATAGAAATACCCGGAAAGATTGACTCCAATATTATACTTACAATAGCCGATTATGCTTTTGCAAATAAAGAGCTTGAAACCATAACAATAGAAGAGGGGGTTAAAACTATTGGCAATTATGCTTTTTATAACAATAAAATAAATACAGCCACATTGCCCAAGAGTGTTGACAGTATAGGGCGAATGGCTTTTGCCGATAATGAAATTACACGACTCACTTTCCCTATTGGGAAGGTTCGTATAGGTTATGCAGCATTTAATTCGAATAAGATAAAAGAAATAAATGGCAAGGCATCGTACGGCATAATATATATGAGGAACTTTGAGGGTATTGACGATATGATAAATATAGTGTCGTATGGAGGTGAGTCCGATGAAATAAAGTTTATACCTAAAAGTGTAAAAACGATACACCCGTTTGCATTTGCCGGAAACGGCCTCACTTATGTTGATATTCCTAAAGGGGTGGAAATAATTGAACGAGATGCATTTACGAACAATTCCATTACCGAACTTGATATACCCAAAACAGTTACTTCAATTGGGTCGCGAGCATTTATGACAAATCAAATAACAAGATTAAATATACCCTCGTCGGTTAGTATGATAGGTAAAGCAGCATTTAATGACAATAAAATAAGGGTATATAACGAAATGCCATCGAAGGGGATTATTTACGCCCGCATGAGCGATGGCACTGAAAATAAAAGCATTATGGTTTCGTATGCAGGGGCGGCCGAGAATGTAAATTTTATACCGACAAGTATTATTACTATCGACGATTATGCTTTTGCAAACTGTAATGTCAGCGCAGTGGAAATGCCTCGATTACTTGCTAAGATTGGCAACTATGCATTTTATGAAAATAGAATAAGCGAAGTGATTATACCTGAACGGGTTGAGAAAATTGAGAAAGCTGCTTTTGCAAATAATAATTTAACGAAAGTGGAGATTAAAAATAAATGCAAGCTTGAAATGGTTTCAGACAGTGCATTTGCAGGCAATGACAGTTTGAAAGCTATTGTTATGCCATACTCAATTGTTAATGATTTTGCAGGCTGGCGTGAAATAAGTGTTGTTGATTCATTAAATTCATCGAAAATATATGAGCCGGGCGATACAGTTGTCAATTTTGAGAATGCATACATTGCCAATGGTGTAAGGTATGCAGCCAGGCTGACGTTTAAAACAGAAGATTTAATGACATTGGGCGGCATGACATTTTCGGTAGATAATACTATTTATAAAACCAACCATAAAGGCGAAGTTACAGCTTATTTGCTACCCGGCATATATAAGTTTACAGGCGCAAAATGGAATAATATGTTTTTCCGCTGCGACAATGCCGTAACACTTGGAAAAATAGACAGTAGCTATAAAATAATTATGCAGAATAAAAGGTATTAGTTTTACTTTTGTTAAACACTTTTATAGTTTTGGTGTTTATGGTAAAAAGGATAATTATATGGGTAAGATAAAAATATCGGCATTAGGCGATTTTAAAAAGCAGATAACCGAGGAACAGTTTGTTGAATTGAATAACGATAATACTACTGTTTTTCAACTTATTGATAAAAAATTCGGAATACCGTCAACTGCCGGAAGAATTAATTTTGTAATAAACGGAAAAATGCAGCGCGGCACTTATGTATTACAACCCAACGATACGGTAGTGGTTCTTAAAATGGGTGGAGCCGGTTGAGAATGATTGGATAGGTTACTTTTCCAATTCCTGAATAATTTATTCGAAGTTCCTCGCCGTCACATATTAATATGTTTAATACCTTATAAACTTAGTCGACAGGCTACTTTTCCCGGCATATACTTTTACTATATATTCACCTGAATGATAGCCCGAAACATCAACCTGATGATAATGAGGAGTTGGTTCAACAAATGCACTATATATTACTTTGCCTGCCATATTGTATATTTCAATACGTTTTGCCGAAAAAGTGTCGAGCCACATTATTTTCATGGTATCGTTGGCAGGGTTTGGTATTACAACAATTTTGTTTTCCAATAACAATCGGTCGGCGGGATAAATAATTCGAGCCGGGTGTGGGGCAATAATTGTATAATATGGGTCGAATTTTATAGTATTTACAGTAAATGGTATGTTTATGCTGAATGTTTGTTGTTTTGTTAAATTGTGAAAGTACATTAATACCGTATCGTTATTTCCTTCAAGGAGTAAAGGCACTTTCATTGGGAAAAACAAATTGCTTTCATGTGAAGTAGTCTGTTTTATTTCAATAACAACATTTGACACTTCGTTTTTGAGCAGTTCAATAGTATATTCGGGAAAACCTTGTCCATATACCCAATCGCTAAAATAGTTTTGCAGCGAAGTATCGGCAGCTTGCTCAAAGAATTTTTGTATCTGGTGAGTTTTTACAAAATGCATTTTGCTGTTAAGCATATTTTTAATGGCTGCAAAAAAAGCTGAATCGCCTATTTGGTGGCGTAGCTGGTGTAGCACCATTGCCCCTTTGTTATATGTTAGTTCACTGCTAAATAGTTTATCAACGTTGGCAGTATCGTTTGCATATAGTGATCCGCTGCGGGTTTCGCTTACAGCATCGTGAATGCGTGAGTATAATATTGATTGATAAAATTCGGGGTGCAAATGTTCAATAACCACACATTCGCTCCAAGTGGCAAAGCCCTCGTTTATCCATAAATCGCTCCAGCTACCGCAAGTAATATGGTTGCCAAACCACTGATGTGCAAGTTCATGTGCTATAAGTTCTTTAGAAAAGCCACCCATAAAACTCATGGTTTGATGTTCCATTCCCCCCGACCAACCAAACTGTGCGTGCCCGTACTTTTCATTTTTATACGGGTAAGGGATAAATAAGCGGCTAAAAAGTTCCATTACCTGCGATGTGTAAAGCACATTGTTATAAATGCGTTCGTACGATTCAGGATATACATAATTCAATATCGGTACACTGTCATGGTTACTAACATGGGCGTAAATGGTAAATTCGCTGTAATTAGACACAGCAATAGCTACCAAATAAGCAGCAATTGGGTGTCGGTGTTTCCAGTAAAAAGTTACCCCTTGTGGTGTAGTATCTGTTTTTACGAGCATCCCATTCGATGCTGCTTTGTTTCCAACCGGAACAGTAACAGCTATATCTATTGAGTCAATTTTATCGGTTAACGATTGTTTGCAGGGCCACCAATCATGAGCTCCATATGGCTCAGAAAGTGTCCATAATATGGGGTTTCCATTGTGTACCGATGTTTCAAATGAACCAAAGCCTGTTTTAGGCGGATTACCGCTATAATATATTGTAAGTGAATCTGTTTTCGATTTTGCTGCAATATTTTTAATTGAAACTACATCATTTTTGTGTGTGAATTCTATTTTCTTTTTTCTCTGAATTATACTATCAACATTAAGGCCGGAGCTTAAGTTGAACAAAATATTTTCAGAATTATTGGTCATAGTATAAATAGAAAAAACACTTCCTTTTATATAATGCTGTGAAGGGTCAACAAACCAGTGTATTCGGTGATAAATAATATTGTAATTATCATCGTATTGTGTTGAATTGTATATTTTTTTTGAGTATTGTTTTTTTTCAAACAAATGATGCTCGGCTTGAGCAAAAGCATTTAGCACAAGTATGTTGAATATAATTATTACAACAATTTTCGATATTACAATTTGAGCTTTGTTCATATTTACCAAGGTGCAAAATTAATATATTTTTCATCTGGTTATATTATTATTTCTAATAGTATAGATAGAACATATATTATGATAATCATGCTTGCAATGTCGTTAAGTTAAGGTAGTTAACGTTCACCCTCCTGACCTCCCTCAAGGGAGGACTGTTCCAATTCAGCTTCAGTGCTAAATCGAAGCAGTATCCCCTTGAGGGGATAATAGGGTGATTTTCTTAACTTAACGACATTGGTCGTGCTTGTGGGTGTTACTCTTTAATTGAATGTTTGATTATGAAAAAATTATTTTTGTCGCTTTTTTTCTATTCAAACTGTTAACCTTCGCAATAATTATATGTAATTACCCTGACTACTAATTTTTATTATATTATTTATGAGAAAACTAAAAACCTTTATTTTCCTTATATTGTTGCTATTAGCAGGTATTCTTAGTGCCAAAGAAATACACGTAAGCAAATTGGGGAATGACTCAAATAATGGGTCAGCAGCAAGTCCGTACAAAACTGTAACCAAAGCTGCAAACGTTGCCGTAGCCGGCGATGTGGTAATTATTCATGCAGGGACGTATGAGGAATTATTAAGTCCGGTTAATTCAGGTACAGCAGGTAATCCTATAACATTTAAGGGAGCTCCGGGTGAAAAAGTAGTAATATCTGCTATGCAGTCAGTTAATAGCTGGTCGCTCGATAAAGACAATGTTTACAAGGCAAGTGTAACATGGGATTTGGGGCAGGACAATATGGTGCTTCACAACAACAAACTCATGGATTTGGCACGTTGGCCAAATAACACAAGCGAAAGCCCGTTCCCGCTTACCTACAATGTAATGTCGTCAGGGGGAAGCAACTATATTGAGTATTCGCAGGGTATACCCGACTGGAACTGGGCTAATGGAGGATCGCTGCATTTCTACGGGGGTGCAGGATTTCTTGCATGGAAAGAATACATAACTTCAAAATCGGGGAATCGCATATATTTCAACTTAGTACGTAATGAAAGCTGGATACCTGAAAAGCACAACCCGGGTTATACAGGTCACGGAATTTACGACGGTGAATTTTTTCTTCAGGGTATTCGTGAAGCTCTCGATTATAAAAATGAATGGTACTACAACAATAGTTCAAAAACACTATATGTACAAATAGAAGGAGGAGGCAAACCTGCTGATGGAGCTATTATGATGCGTAAACGCACACAAACCATAGACATAAATAAAAACTATATACACATTGAAGACCTTGCTGTATTTGGTGGTTCAATTGATATTGACGGAAATAACAACAAACTATATCGTGTTTCGAGTTTTTATGGAAACAACACTCTTGGAGTAATTTCAAGTTTCGATTCAGGACGCCAAAGCGTATGGATCGATGGTGATTATAACAAGGTTGAAAAATGTGAAATTGCTTACGGTGCAGGTAACGGACTCCGTGACCGCGGTAACTATACCGAAATACTGAACAACTACATTCACCATTTCAACTTTTTAGGAAACTACGACTGTGTACTCAATACCCGTGGTGCCACTAATTGTAAATACATAGGCAACCGTTTGGAATATGGCGGACGTGATATAATTCAGGCTTATGGCGATAACTGTGAGTATGCTTATAACGATGTATCACAAAGTAATAAAGTAGCCGACGACTGTGCTCTTTTATATACTACAAATACGCGTAGCATAACTTCAACAATACACCACAACCACTTTCATGATGCAGCTTCAAAAGGCAAACGCTTTAAAGCCGCCGGTATTTACTTAGATAACCGCTCAAAAAACTGGGATGTTCACCACAATGTGGTTTATAATACTGAGTGGACAAACGTTCAGATAAACTGGGACGGAACTAACCTCAATATTTTCAATAATACTCTTGTAAAAGGAAGTGCAACTATGGGTGCATGGTACAATGGATATGAGTTTAGCAACGTAAAAGTATGGAACAATCTTACCGATTATGAAGCTACTGACCAGGGAGGTAATCAGGAAACTGAAGGAAACTGGGTTGAACAAGCCGATAAACAAAATAATTTGGTTAGTGTTGCATCATTCACTAACCATGCAGGCAACGACTTTACATTAAAAACAGGTGCTCCTGCCATTGATTATGGTAGGGTAATTGACGGATTTACCGATGGATACAAAGGTGCTAAACCCGATGTTGGTGCATACGAATACGGTAATACAAATTGGGTGCCCGGTATTAATTGGGATGTCAATTTGGGACCAACAGCAACCGGATGCTACAACCTGCCGGGCGAAACATGCATAGGCGAACCTGTTGCAGTTACAGGCATTACCATTAGCAATAATACACTTACATTTGAAGCCGGCGATTCTAAAACAATTTCTGCAACCGTATCTCCTGCCGATGCAACAAATAAAAATGTAACATGGTCAAGCAGCAATACCAATGTGGCTACTGTGAGTAACGGTGTGGTTACAGGTGTTTCAGCAGGTACGGCAACTATTACAGTTAAAACTAACGATGGCGGATTTTCAAAAACTTGTAGTGTTACAATTACTCCATCTACAAAAACAGAATTTACATTCTCTCCTGTACACGATGCTTATTTACAAGGCTCAACACTGTTCAATAGCGGTGACCTCCGCGTTCAGTCAGGATACCGCACATCGTATTTAATGTTTGACCTGAGTTCAGTTTCAAACGAAATTACCAAAGTAGAGCTTAACCTTTCAGTAGGTAGCGATGCCGGTTCAGGCACTGTAAATATTAACCTTGGCGGCAGTAACAACTGGACAGAAAGCACTCTTTCAACTTCAAATGCACCAGCTTCGGGCACACAACTAGGCTCGTTAAATGCAACCTACTCTGTTGGGTCTACATACACATTTACACTCGATAAATCACAGATTACAGGCGGTGGCAATATTTCACTTATAGTAACTCAGGCAGCAGGTGGTAACGATGTATCATTTGCTTCAAGCGAATATAGTAACTCATTGCTTGCTCCGGTTCTTAAAGTAACCACTACAAACTCTACTATTGTAACTGAAGAGATTACTTCGCATACAATGCCTTCAACTATTATAAAAGATGCAGTAAACACATTTACTATAAATTATAAAACAAATGAAGCGCGCGACCTGCACGTTGATTTACAAAATGTAACAAACGGATATTCCAATAACGGAACCATGATTCAGGAAGTAAATGGTACAGGAACTGCAACATTTAACTTCACTCCTACGGGTAATCCTGATATTAATAATGAATATCGATTTGTAGCCTACTTAACACCTGTTGATGCAGACTGGACTCAGGCTATTGGCAGCAATGTAAAGCAAGCTGCTGATATGACAGAAGAATCAAACGCCATTTCGGTTTATTACGTAGCAACTACAGGTAACGATAACAACAACGGTACTGAAGCGGCTCCTTTTAAAACTATACAAAAAGCTGCATCTGTAGTTAAGGCAGGTAATAAAGTATATATCAAACGAGGTACATACAGCAATGACGTAAATGTTACAACAAGCGGTACAGCAGGAAATCTTATTACTTTCGATGCTTATCCGGGCGATGAACTACAAGTAGTATTAGATGGTGGTGTATTCCGTATTAAATCGAGCTACATACGTGTATCGGGTATTAAAGTTCAGAACAGCGATAACGGTATATACGTAGAAGGTCCGGGAATAACCGATATTGAAATATCAAACAACCATACCTATAATACTTATTCTTCAGGTATTATTGCATGGGGTGTAACATGGGGCAAAAACCCTGCCGGATATAACCATATTCATAATTTAAAAATACTTAATAACAAAGTTCAGAAAGCCTGTAACGGCGGATGGAACGAGTGTATTACAATTGCTCACGGTATAGTGGGCTTTGAAATATCGGGCAATGAAGTATATGATGGCGGCGACCCAACTAACGGTGGTGAAGGAATTGATGTGAAGGTTGGTTGTGAAAAGGGTATTGTTGCCAATAACTATGTCCATAACCTAACACGCAGAGGTATTTATCTCGATGCCGGCGGAATACAAGGATTCGAAGTGCCGTTTGTAAGAGATGTTAAAGTATACAACAACATAGTTCATGACTGCATAGGTCACGGTGTTGCTATTATGACTGAAGGTGACGGCGATGTTTACGATATTGACATTTATAACAATGTGCTTTACAACAATACCGATGACGGTATTATGTTCTACGATCACCCTGCCGGAGGTGGAAATGTATACCGCCTGAAAGCTTATAACAATACAATTTATAGCAACAACCGTCACGGTATTTTACTTGCTTTTCCCCGCGCTTACGACATTGAGTTTTACAACAATATTAGCTATGAAAATGGAGGGAATAATTTTAAAGCCGATGCCGGACAGGGTATTTATACTGCATCGAACAATATTTTTAATGCTAACCCTAAATTTACTGATATTTCAAAATTCGACTTCCACTTATTAGCAGGTTCTCCTGCAATAAATGCAGGTACTTCAGTAAATGCTCCGTCAACCGATATTGAAGGAAATCAAAGAGTTGGTGCAGTTGATGCAGGTGCTTATGAATATCAAACAACTTATAATTCGGTTACAGGCGTAAGCTTAAACGAAACCACAAAAACAGTTAATGAAGGTACCTCATTTACCTTGAGTGAAACAGTGCTGCCAACAAATGCCACCAACAAAAACGTAAGCTGGAGCTCAAATAACACAGCCGTAGCCACTGTTGCCAATGGTGTGGTTACTACACTAAAAGCAGGTTCGGCTATCATTACAGTTACAACTGTCGACGGCAGCAAAACAGCCTCGTGCAACCTTACGGTAAATGCGGTT
>QKGS01000020.1 GCA_003250355.1 Bacteroidota bacterium | reverse complement strand
CACACAAGACGGTAACAAAACCGATGTATGTGTAGTTACAGTTGAACAGGCTCCTCTATCATTTATAATTGAAGCAGAAGATTTGGTAACATCGGGAGGAACGTTTGCCGATGGAAATAACAGTAATATGAATACTACGGCTGTTGGAGTAAACTATGTCAACAACGGCGATTGGGCTACATATAATATGACAGTACCCGAAGATGGAGAGTATAAAGTTATTTATTATATATCATGTCCGGCTGCTAACGGTAATATCATTACTTACGTAAATGACGTTGAAATTACCTCCGATGCTATTCCCGATAATAATATAACTGATGGAACAGAGTGGGAAACATATGTAGCGGTTGAGGCTTCTGTAACAACTGAGTTATCAGCAGGTACATATACATTTAAAATTGAAGCAGCCGGTTCCGATTGGCAATGGAATCTCGATAAAATAGAGTTTGTAAAAGTTGGAGAACTTTCGGTAATAGCCGTAACAGGAGTAACAGTAAGCGAAACAGCAAGCGTAGAAAGCAGGCAGCACCGTAACCCTAACAGCAACAGTATCACCTGTTGATGCAACAAACAAAGCAGTAACCTGGAGCAGCAGTGCACCGGGTGTAGCAACCGTAAGTGCAAGCGGTGTAGTAAGCGGCGTATCGGCCGGAACGGCAAATATAACAGTTACCACACAAGACGGTAACAAAACCGATGTATGCGTAGTTACAGTAAATCCGGTTGTAATTTCAGTAACTTCAGTGGAGTTGAATTTATCTTCGGCAACAGTTAAAGTTGATAGTGTTTTCACTTTAAATGCTACTATTTATCCTGCCAATGCTACTAATAAAACAGTAAGTTGGAGTTCAGACAATACAAATGTTGCCACTGTTGTAAATGGCGTAGTAACCGCTGTGGGTGTTGGTTCAGCAACAATAACAGTATCAACTGTTGATGGTGCAAAAACAGCTGAGTTTGAAATAACAGTTAAGGATATTATAAATAGTTTAGGCGATATTCAGTTAGCCGATTTAGTTATTTATCCTAACCCTGCTTCAGAGTATTTTACTTTTGGTGGTTTATCAGGAGTTATATGTAACATAACTATTTACAATGTAATAGGTGCAGAGGTATTGACAGTTGACAATGTAGATTCTGAAAACTCACTAATTAGTGTGAGTAACTTTGAAGATGGATTATATTTAGTTAAAGTAACCAATGGTTCATTTATAAAGATATTCAGATTCAAGAAAGAGTAATTGATAAATAAGATGAATTAAAAATCCCGATAACAAAATGCTATCGGGATTTTTTTTTTCCTTTAGGCGAGGGGTTTTAGTGCCTAAATCATTGCAGCTCTTGATCCGGAAATGTATTCTTTAATAGATTCTATTCTTAATAGTTGTTCTTTTTTCTCAGGTTCTAATTTAACCTCTTTATTTCCGGCGACTAATGATTCTAAAGGGATTCCTAGGTATCTGTTTAATAGTATTATCATCTTAAAAGTCAATGGCCGTTTACCATGTAATACTTCCGACACTCTGGTTTTTCCTTCGAATAATAGTGCTACATCAGCCTGTTTTAAATTCATTTGCTCCATTCTAAACTTAATGGCGTCTATTGGATTTGGTGCTTCTATCGGATAATGTTCTTGCTCGTATTTTTCTACAAGTAGAGATAAAAGCTCCATCTCTTCACCTTCAGGACTATTGGGTTCGATCACATTTTCATTGCTGTTAATCAAAGTGTATATGCGTTCACAAGCTTTGTTGTATTCTTGTTCTGTCTTTAATATTTTAGTTTTCATAATTTACTGTTTTTGCGTCTATTTTATCGTATTCTTTATGAGTTCCGAACCAAACAACAAAGACTATTTTCAACTTATATTCTATATCAACTATTAGGCGGTAATCATTGCCTTTTATGTTGAATACTACTCGTTTTGAACTAATAATACTAGCATGACAGTATTTTGCTTTTAGTTCATTAGAATTGATGAGTAAGTGGCTCCATGTATTCAGAATAAAGATTGCTATAATACTGATAGTAAACTAGCTAAAATACATATTCATAGCATATTCCATTTCAAAATCGGGGTGTTCTGACAGTTCTATGTTTTGGCTTTTTTCAACTGTTGATTTCAATACGTCGTTAAAATCTTCCGAGAGTAGATGTAACACAGCTCCGGCACCTGAAGTATTCCCAACCGGGATTATTCTATCGGCAAGTTCCATTGGTAGCAGACCAATACGCATAGCATTGTCGGGGTTTAGATAGTTGCCGAAACCACCGGCAAGGTAAAGAGCATCAATATCGTTATAAGTTAATCCGGCTTTATCAATCAATATTTTTATGCCCGACATAATTGCACTTTTTGCCAATTGTACTTCGCGTACATCGCGTGGAGTAAGTATTATATTTTCACCATTACCCGAGTGGTTTTTATCGGCAAGAACAAAGTCTTCGGTCAGAACTCCATCCATTGAAATAGTTCCGTTATTAACAAGAGTTGCAATAATATCAATTAATCCTGAACCGCAAATACCAATCGGTTTGTCGTTGCCAACAGTTTTATAACCATTATCAGAGTATTCGCTTATAGCACCATCGAAAGCACCCATGCCGCATTTAATATTTGCCCCTTCAAAAGCCGGACCGGCGGCGGTAGCACAGCAAAATATTTCGTTTGGTGTTACAACAGCCATTTCGCCATTTGTACCTATATCAATAAACAGGTAGTTTTTTATCTCATTTCGCGGAGCTATGCTTGAAATACCTGATACTATATCGGCACCAACATAAGCCGATATTGATGGCAACAGGTGAATACCTCCCTGCTCATTTATGTCAATGCCAAGTTTTTTAGCTGCCACTATTTTATAATCGGTAAAAGCCGGGGTAAACGGGTACAAAGCAAGTGGAGTAGGGTCGATACCTAAAAGCAAATGCAAAATTGTAGTGTTGGCACTTATGGTAACTTTTACTATATCGCTGTTGATTATCCCTTCGTTTTCTTCAAGTTTTATTAGCTCTTTGTTAATAGCGTCAATTAATACTTTTTGAAGTTCTTCAAGTCCACCTTCGTTGGCACAATGCCCTATACGGCTAATAACATCGGCACCAAATCTGCCTTGTGGATTGGTTACACTTGTAGTGTTTACAATACCTCCTGTTTTAAGGTCGACCCAGTAGAAAACCATACTTGTAGTACCTATATCTATGCCCAGTCCCATTGGCGAATGCACATTTGCCGCAAGGCAGCAAGGGTTTAGGGGTAGCTTAAGAGTGTGTTTATACTGGTCGGTCAGAATTTTCGATTCTTTAGTGTCGGGTAGTATTACTTCAATATCGGTAGTCGGATAATAGAGGCACGAAGTAACAGTACCATAGTGTTTTACTTTTACACGACATTTGCCGCAAGTGCCGTTACCACCGCATGGGGCAAACACTTCGCCACCTATTTTTTGTATTGTTTGCAAAAGAGAATTTGCTGAGTTGTACTCATGTGTTTCTATTCCTGCAGTTGAATGTAATGTTATTTTTGGCATATTTCTGGATTCTGGATTCTGGATTCTGGAAACCAGATACTGGATTTAGAGTCCGGAATCTAGTTTCAAGTATCTGTTTATTTAGTATTGTTCACTTTAATAATAATTACTATCTCCTAAGAGCTAAGTTCTCAACCCTCAGAGCTGTTAACATACGCACACCCTTTTTGTTTGTTGTTTTTTTTATAAATGCAGTTTTCCTGGCTACACAGAGCGCAGTTATAGTTTTTGTATTTAACGTTAGATCCAATTGCTATAAGTCCGCTAACCGATTTTACAGGGTGCATAAGACCACCGGGTGTAAGTGTAATCCCGCAAAAGTTATTTTGCAAGAGCGAAAATATTTTTTTTTGTTCGGTTACGTCCCATTTCCAGTATCCTGGGCTATATCTGTTTGATGCATTCATGTTTATTTGAGTTGCATACTCTTTTATCTGCTCGTGTATTTTGTCCATTCCCCGTTCAATAATAACAGAGCCTATTACATCAACAATGTAACCTTCAAGTACTAACCCTTCTGACATAAGTTGTTTTGCCCGTTCTGAAATATATTCTCCTGCGGTACAGGCAAATAGAGCTATTTTTTCGGAATCTTTATATAGTTTAAAAATGTCACTTCCCGGATTAAATGTTTCATTTTCAATTTGTATGGTACTGTTGATAGGATTTAATAAACCATTTTTTACAATAAATCCCCCTTTAACAGTTATATGTTTTTCGGCTATTTTTAATTCTTCATCAATAGTTTCAATTATGATATTAGGAATATCTTCTGTGGTATATCCCATTAAACCTAATATAGGTTGTGTCTTAATTGATAATTCCGAAAGTTTGAAATTTAGTACTGTTTCCATTTTATGTCATGAATTTCACTAATTGTCACGAAATAAACTAATTTAGTTTTATTTCGGGTAATTAGTGAACTAAATATTATTTACAAGAACAACACTTATCAATTTTTGAAAACTCAATAAATGATTTTCGCAGTTCAACCATTTGTAAATTAAGCCCGAATGCAATTATTTCAGTTGGCCCGGTATAGCTGTCAACTTGTTTTATTCTAAGTTCGTTAAAAACGCTTTGAACCAGAACAGCTCTGTTGTCGCTCAGGTTAATAAACCCTTTTATGCGGGGGCATTTCTCTTGCCATTTTTTAATAAAACAGGTGAGGTTTTCTTCCGATATTTTATCGTGTACCCTTACTACAGTAGCTATCATGTCGGGTCTGCCACCACTTTCCTGACCTACATATTGAGCAGCTGCTTTACTCTTCACTTCCGGATGAATTTCGAACTCATCCCACTTTAAGTTAGAATAAGTAGTTGGCTTTATCTCAGCATAAGGGTTAAGCTTCTTTATTTCGTCGGTAATTTTATTCAAATTGTCGTTGTACAAATCGGTTTTATTAAGAACTACTGTATCGGCAATCATTATTTGGTGTTTAAAACGGACTAATGTACCAAGACCTCTGAAAAAGTTTGGTGCATCAACTAAGCAAATTATTTTATCGAGTACTATTTTATCGTTTAGCTCGGGTAGTTGAATTAATTCAACCACACTAATTGGATCGGCCAGTCCCGACGCTTCAAGGAAAATAGCATCGGGGTTGTATTCCGATATTATTTGTTTTAAAGTTTTGTCGAAGTTGTTGAGCTGACAAACACAGAATACTGAACCGTTATTAATTTCAACAAGTTTAAACCCTTCGGCGTTTTGTTGAAGCTCTTTTCCGTCGACACCGGTAGGAGCATATTCATTCTGAATAACAGCAATACGCATTTTACCTGAAAGTTCATTCAAAAGATTGCTTAGGAGAGTAGTTTTTCCACTACCAAGAAAACCTGTTATTAGATTGAATTTTACCATGAGGAATCTGTTTAAATATACTTGAACTGATGAATGCTTTTCTATTTTTACTAATCAGAATTGAGTCGAATTGCCACCCTAGCCTTAGGCTAGGTCGCAATGAAAAAAGCTCCGCATAAATAAATACACGGAGCTTTAACTTTTGTTTACCGTGTAACGGTTTATTTTTTATCTAAGTGTTCTTGAATTTTAGCTTTTAGTTCGTTCAATGGTGGAATTTGAGATACGAATTCAATTTTGCCATCCATTACAATAGTTGGAATGTTGCTAACACCAAGAGTTACCATCATTTGTACACCTTCTTCAACTTTAACTTTGTGTTCTTTATATACAACTTTATCACCAAAGTCGGCCGAAGCACGAATTACGGCATCGAACATATATTGGCAAGGAGCACATGAAGTTGAATCAAGAGTAATAACGTCGATTACAACTTTATCTTTACTCCAGTGGTTAGTAAGGTCAAGTTTTTCAATATTCATTGCTTTAGCCTCAGAAGCACGTAATTCACCCTGAAGTCTTTCGTCATGAACTAATTCAGCAACAGCAACAAGGTTTTCTTTCGGAGTAGCCATAGCTAAGTCGCAACCCGGAGCAAGAATAAAACCTTTTTTACCACCAATATCCATACACTCAAGAGCATCGCGGCGCGAAGCCTCTTCGTCGCCCATAAGCAGAACAACTGTTAATTTGATGTTACCACCAAAGCTTACGTTGTTAGCTAAAGCAACATCGCGAACAAAGTCTAATGGAATATTCTCATCAATAGAGATGTTGTTAGGTTTAGTTTTACACATTACCTCAATATTTTGTTTAGCGTTACCGCAAACAAATAGCGAGCTTAATGCACCTGCACCTTGAATGTACTCATTAAGTTCAGTAACATAAGGAGTAACAAAAGCTTCAAAGCTCATAGGGTCTATCTGGCTTGTCATAGGGTCAACCATAGCAACAATATCGGCACCTGCTTCAATGTAATTTCCAGCCATCATTTTAGCCACATCGGTACAGAAACGCATTAGTTTGTGTACTTCATCGGGGTTCATCATCATGTCCATGAAAATGTCGGTACCCAACAAGTGAAGTGCTAAAGTAAACGGTCCGGTGATTAACCCGTAAAGAGCCAAATCGGGGTGTTGCTCACGTAAACGGCGAGTAGCCTCCATTGACATAGCAATACGCTCGCTACAGTTGCAAGGCACTTTAAGGTCGGCAAGAGTTTTACCCTCTTTTAGCGGATGAGATACAACTGCCGGAGGGTTATCTTTAGCCCATGCAAGCTTACAGCCTAGAGCTTCTGCTTCAATCTGTAAATCGAATACAACCGGAATACCATCGGGGTTATAAAGCTCAATAGCCTTGTTTACACCTTTTACAATGTTGTCGGCCGATTTAAGGTATTCAGTAGCTGTCATACCTAATAATTCACCTGCATGCGAGCCAACAAACGGTACCCATGGAATTCTTTCAACTTCTTCAAGTTGCATTGCCTTTTTAATAAGTTCTAAACCTTTCATATTTGTTTTTTAAAAAATGTTAAAACCGGGGACACCAAAGTTCAAGGCAATAATGTCCCCATTTAGTAAGTTTTTTTTATTCTGATTGCTATTTCGCAAATACACCATTCATATATTCAACTATACCCTGAGGGTCGGCACTGTAACAATCGGCACCTATTCTGTCAGAGAAATCCTGAGTTACAGGAGCTCCACCTACTGCTACTTTAATATTGGTATTGTGTGCTTTTATAGCTTTTGTAATAGCCTCTTGATTTCCCATAGTGGTAGTTAGCAGAGCAGAAAGCCCTACAATAGCACCCGGATTTTCATCGGCTACTTTTATGAATGTTTCTGCTTTTACATCGGTACCTAGGTCTATTACTTTGTAACCGTTACCTTCAACCATCATCGAAACAAGGTTTTTACCTATATCGTGAAGGTCGCCTTCAACAGTTCCTATTATAAATGTACCTTTTTGGCTGCCTCCGCTTTCGGCAAATAAGGGTTTAAGGTAAACCATTGCTGCATCCATAGCTTTAGCCGACATTAGTACCTGTGGTACAAATACTTCATTGTTGCGGAATTTTACACCTACTTTTTCCATCCCAATTATTAGTCCTTTTTGTAGTACATCGTCAGCCGATGCACCTGCGTCTAACAGTTGTTTTGTTATTTCATCGGCACCGTCTTGGTCTTTCATTTGTGGTGGGAAAGGAGCTGCCTTGTTTATCTTTCCAAATTCAATGCAATCCGATAATTTTGAATATAATTCTTCCATTTGTTCTTTTTTATTTATATAACTGTGACTAAAAATTTTTTAATGATACTTTCTGCTTTTAAGTGTTATCGGATAAATTAACTAACTGTGAAATAATCAATTATCCGATAACAGCATAGAGTATCAATAAAGCGGTTTAATTAAAAACCGGCTGCTTTCTTTTGAGCTTTAATGATTTCAATAAAAGCAACTATATTTTCAATTGGAGTATCACCTTCAGTTGCGTGCGATGGGCAGAAAATATAACCACCGTCTTTTCCTAGTTCTAAAAGGTGTCTGGTTTCTTTTTGTACATCTTCTACGGTTCCGTAAGGGAGTGTTTTTTGAGTTGAAAGTCCACCGTGAAAACTAGCTTTACCTCGATATTTAGGTATTAACTCGTCAACATTAAGAACTTCGGGTTGGAATGGGTTAATACAGTTAACTCCGGCCTCAATTAATTCAGGAATAATTTCAGCAATATCGCCACAAGAGTGAATTAATTGATATTTTCCAAGGTCTTTAGTATTTTTGTACATTCTTGATACCTCTGGGTAAATGAATTCCATCCAAATGTCTTTACCCATTTGAAGCCCTTTTTGTTGACCCCAGTCATCGCCGAAATATATACCGTCAACTTCAGGATATCGCGCACATACATTCTTAATTACTGCAATATTAAAGTCAGCAATTTTGTGGAGTAATTCTTTGCAGAAGTCCGGATACATCATAAAATCAAGGAATGAGTTCTCCATACCGCGAAGACACCAGTAACGCTCATATAAACTGAAACCGATACTATAAAGAACGAATTTACCTGGGTTTGCAGCAATTTTCTCTTCTACATCTTTATATAAAAGAGGGTCGTTAGGATCAGGAAATTCATATCCTTCAAGGGTAGGTTCAGGAAGAACTAATCCTTCTACGTTACCTATATCTTTTTCATACTTCATATCCCAGATAACACCGAAAATATCTTTTTTCTTGTCATCACCTATATCTATTTTAAAACCACTAGACTGCCCGACTTTAATAAAGTGGTTGTCAACAAGCTCTTCAATGTCAGTATCTTCACCGTAGTGGGCCTTCATTTTTTCAAGAGCTTCAATAGTAAATTTACAATCCCATGGCACATAAGGCGGCTTTTTACCGTCAAGTACCATTTTTATAACTTCCTTTTTAGTCATCTGTTTGTGTTTATGATTGTTTTTAATTCTCAATTGCTTCAATATGAGTGCCTTTAGCGGTATGTACGCCGTATATTTCGCACTCTATGCCGGTAAGTTCTTTGTATTTATTGAACACATCTTTTTTGAAATCTTCAAGCTGGTCTTTGTAAACCAATGAAGCCATACAACCTCCAAAACCGGCTCCTGCCTGACGAGAAGCCACAACACCTGTTGCTGTTGACATAGCTTCATACATAGCGTTCATCTCTTTGTTTGATATTTCAAACAGGTCGCGGGCACCAACAAATGAACGGTGGAATACATCTTTTAGTAGTGCTTTATCGTTTTTGGTTAATGCTTGCTCAAGTTCGTGAGTACGGTCATTTTCTTCAATTATAAACTGAGCACGTTTTGCAACGTTTGCAGGCATTTTGTCTTTATATTCATTGAATAGCTCAATGTTAACGTCGCGTAGGTGAGTAATGTTTTTGTGGTCTTGTGCAATTACAGCTACGGCTTTTTCACAGTCGGCACGGCGGTCGTCGTATTCTGAACCGTGTAGCTGGCGGGGCTTAATAGTGTTACAAATAGCAACCATTACATCTTTTGGCCAGCTAACTTGCGAGTGATTAAGTTCACGGCAGTCGAGTTTTATTACTTTGTGTTTTTCGCCAAATATTACTGAGTACTGGTCAAGAATACCACAGTTTACACCTACGTATTTGTTTTCAGCTTTTTGTGTTAATAGTGCACTATTTTTCTTGTCTATTTCAAATCCTGAAACTTGTCCAAGTATTGCTATTACAGCAGCTTCAAGTGCAGCTGAGCTCGAAAGACCTGAGCCAACAGGTACTGTGCTGCAGAAAGCTCCATTAAATGCTTTTACTTGTTTGCCTTCGTCTAGTACTACCTTAACTACTGCACTTACATATTTACCCCAGTCGTCGCCTTCTACTTGCTGACCGGTTTTTACGTTTACTTTTACTATTGTATCGAAGTTGCACGAGTAAAGAGTAAGAATATCATCGCTATCGTTTGCAGAGAAAGCACATTCTATTTGAAGATCAACAGGCATAGTTACTACATAGCCATGGTTGTAATCGGTGTGGCTTCCCATTAGGTCAACTCTACCTGGAGAGTAAGCATAGAAACTTGGAGATGATTTAAATAGCTCTCCGAATTTGTTTAATACATCGCAATTCATTATAATATATTTTTTAAATTAGAACTTTCTCATTGTAATTACACAATGGTTTTAAGGGGTGCTCTAATGTTTAATAATACAAGTAAAAGAAATAATTTTGTACAGGTTTAATATATTTCTTTTCAACAAAAATATTGAAGGGAAAATGTTAATTCTTTCTGTTATTTGATTTTTATTTAGTTATTTTTGCTAAATGCATAGAAAGTTGCAAATATTTTATTGAAATAGTCATTAATTCAGAACAATATGATTCCAAAGGTAGAAAATATTCAGAAATCGGAAAATGAATCGTTTTATGTTGGCACATATAAGGCTAAATGGTTCGACAGGTCGTGGCACTATCATTCTGAGTATGAGTTGTTGTTAATTACCAAAGGGCATGGGGTACGTGTTATTGGTAATGACAATTCTCCGTTTGAAGAGGGCGACCTTGTTTTGGTTGGTGGCAATGTACCTCATGCATGGTTTTCCGATCCTTCGTATTTTGAAGAAGATAGTACGCTTGAAAGTGAGTCGATATATGTACAGTTTAATAGGCTAATGTTTGGGAACCGTTTTATAAACTCACCCGAAATGCTTCCTATTCAGCATTTGCTCGATGAAGCAAAGCTTGGGTTAAAATATGACGGGCACGATAAAACAGTTATTACAACACATATCAAAGAGCTTATGAATACTCACGGGCTCGACAGGTTATTAAAGTTTATTAAGGTGTTGTGGATGTTCCGTATGGGGGGGTATAAAAAAATACTTAATGATGCCTATTTTACAAATTCATTTATATCGAAATCGGAGCGAATAAGCAAGGTTCATGAGTATGTACTTAATAACTATATGAGCGATATAAAAATTGATGATATTGCAGCATTGGTTGAGATGAATGTGAGTTCATTTTGCAGGTTTTTTAAGAAGATGACAAACCGTACATTTTCACAATATGTAAAAGAAATTCGGATAGACTTTGCCCAACAGCTTTTAATGAGTACTAATTTGCCTTCAAATATTGTAGGTTTTGAGTGTGGGTTTAGTTCTGTTGCTTATTTTAATCAGTGCTTTAAAGCTATAAGCAAAATGTCGCCACTTGAATACAGATCGGCATTTAGGAAAGTATAAAAAAGTATATATAACAGTTAATTCTGAATAATTAGCCTTTGATTTTTATATAGTTGACTATTGGTTCTTACTTTAAGTATATATATACCTTCGTTTAGGTCGTTTAAATCTATGGTTTCGCCGTTCCATTCCAGTTGTTTAACTATTTGTCCCGAAAGGTTTACTATGGAAACAAAAGCATTGGTTTCTTCATTTTCAAGTGTAATATTAATATTGCCGCTACTTGGATTAGGGTAAACACCTAATTCTTTTTTTGCAATTTTCTTTTCTGCTTTTTTAATGGTTTTATCGCTCAAAATAGGTCTTATCATAAGAGAGCCGCGAAATTGGGTGTTAGTCCACTCTCCGTAAATACTGTAAAATATTTCACTTTTATTGTTATTGTTAGCATCGAACCCTATGTGTAAGTAACTATCCGACAGTTGTTTCCACCCTATATAAAAAGTTCCGCTAACCAATATCGCAGTGTCTAGTTCTATGGTTACAAATTCATTAACACTTTCGCCATATTCGGTTCTCATATGACTGCCACTTTCTATTATTCTTAAATGTCCGGGCTGATTTTTATTGGGGTCGTTATCCCACACGCATAGAGCAAAAGTAGTAGAAGCAGCATCTTCGGGATTGTTTCTGGGGAAGAATATTTTAGCACCTCTAAGTGTATCAGCTTTAGCTGTAGTGAAGCGGTATGCAACATAGCCACCATTGGCATCAATACCGTAACGTTTTTCGGCAGTGCCGTCATCGTATGCGTAGTAGTTGTTACATATCAGTGTTTTTTCAATAGTATCGTTCGATGATATTAAATCCTGATCACCGGTTTTCAATGTCGACAATATTGTAAAATGAGCAGAATCGGCTCCATTATATTTTATGGGAATTTCAGTTAATTGCCGTTCCAGGTCTTCAATATTTTGGAAAGGTGGTATTTCTTTTGATCCTATAGTGATTGAGTCGCGCCAGTTACTGTATTGATCAATATAGTGGATTCTGGCAGGTGATACGTCGTATGCCTCATTGCTATTGTTTCTTACATACATTCTTGGGTATGTAATATTGTCGTCGTTTTTAGTAAAATCGGAATAGTGTTTCCATGGCACGGAAGTGTACTTTTTCAAAAACATTCGCGATTCTTTTACAAATGCTATGTCATTATGAATAAGGTCGTTTTCGTTTCTTCCGGTATCTAAATGAACATAGTCGATATTCCAATGGTCGCAGTTAGTTGCTTCCGATGGTCTTGAACCGGGTGTTAAACTGGCGTGATTAACAAAACGAAAGCAGAACGCGTTGTAAATGAATGCAGAATCATTTACCGGAAGTATAGTTTGTTTAAATTCAACAGTATCGAATAAGTAGCCTGGCGATATTTTTAATGTATCGGTTCTAAAACTATCGTATGTACAGCCAAAAGCTTTCCATTGTGTTATCCAGTTGTCGGCAGTGTCTTTAAATTGAAGAATAAGCGAGTCGTTCCATTCGGGAGCGTTTCCGTATCCTTGTGGTTGGTAATAAAAGCTGAGGTAAAGAGAGTTTTTATCAACTCCTTCAAGATTAATTGGTTTTGAAGTAAGCATATCGGCCACAAATGGTGTTTCACTGGCATTAGAGTAATGTTTTCCGTATTGGTTTAAAGCATCGAATGTTGCAACACCTGCCGACACCATACCTATTCCGTAACTGTTATTTATAAAAGTGTATTGATCGACCCATAAACTCTGATTTGGTATATGGGAGCGGTTGCTGAAATCGTCAATAAAAGGGAGTTGTATGGTATCGATATTGCCATTTTTTGTTTTAGCTGTTATATTTTTTCCACTTATTGCAGGATTGTCGTTTAGGTCGGTCAGTATTTCCTGCGCATTTAAGTAAGTGTGAGAAAAGAAAAAAATTACTATTGCAAATATGCGGTATATCATTTTCCAGTTATTCGGTTTGGGTTGTATCATTAATAAAATATTCTTCGTTTAGTGAAAGCCAAATGTTAACCTGTGAGCCTGCATATGCTTTTTTTTCGTCGTAATATTTGGGGTTTTGTTTATAAACACGTGCATTCACTGAATCGTTATATGTTTTTACACTTTCATCGAAAATAATGTCTCCAACATTAAAATACGAGCTTTTAATTTCACTTATCGCTTTATTAAGGGTGCAATTAAATAAATCGGGTATTTGGTAAGTATTGTTTTTATAACCGTTTCCAAGTACAAGATCTATTGCTTCGCCTTTTTCAATTTGTGTTCCATGTTCGATATCCCTACCTTTGAATTTTTGTTTTAAAATGTTATTCTCGGCATAGTCGGGAACATATACAATTTTACCAACCTTTAGTCCTCTGCTTTCAAGTGTTGATTTTCCTTGTCGGTACGATAAACCAATAAGGTTTGGAACTTCAACTATTGATTGGTTAAACGCATTTATGGTTAAAAATATTGTTCGGTTTTTTTTAACTCTTATACCTGGTTCCGGATTTTGTTCTATAACACAGCCTTTGGGCAAATAACCTATAAAAGTGGAGTCAATTATCTGAACTCTCAATTTATTGTATTTTGCAAGTTGAGCTACTCTTTCTTTGTCAAGTCCTTTAAAATCGGGTACAGGGTGCGATTTTCCGTGGTGTGTATATACTCTTAATACTATTATAAGAGCAAAAAACAGGATTATATATAAGCCAATAGCTTTTAGTATTGTTGTATATGTTTTTTTCTTTAGTAAAAAGCTCAGTTTACCCATTTTTGAATATATTAAATTATAAGAGTAACAAAAATAGAATTATACTTTAAATGATTAATAATTTCAGGCAAAAAGTTTTTTGAGTAACCAATGGAGAAAAAAAAAGCATGGTTCAGACCATGCTTTATATAGTAGACTAATGCGATATTACATTTTGTGACGGCGCTCATCAGAAACAGTAAGTTTCTTTCTCCCTTTAGCTCTGCGTGAAGCTAATACTTTTCTTCCTGCCTTTGTTGACATACGCTCACGAAATCCGTGTTTATTCTTCCTCTTCCTGTTTGAAGGCTGAAATGTTCTTTTCATTTTTATAAAGTTTTAATTTTTTATCTTATATAAATATGTATTCTCTCTAATTTTGGAGTGCAAAAGTAAATTATTTTTTTTCAAAAAAAAAGATTTTCCTAAAAAAAGATAAGATGTATATTTAGTGTTAACTTACATTAGATTTAATTGATTGGAAACAGAAGACCGGAAACCGGAGACAGGAAATAGAAACTTGTAACCAGTCCACAGTCTATAGTCCACAGTCTCCAGTCTCCTTGCAACCTGCAACCTAATCCTCAAACCTCTCCCACACCATACTCACCACATTCTTCTCGTCGCTGCTAAAGTGCATACCTATAAAATATATTTGCTTGCCTGCGTTAAGGTATTTTTCGTAGTACCGTTTGGTTTTAATTTGGTGCAGGGTATTTTCGGCGGGCATATCAACTTTAAATTCGAGTATTACAATTTCGTTTGGCCCTGTTAAAGTCATATCGGCACGACCCTTGTTGGTGGTATCTTCGGCATAGGCCAAAAAGCCGAGACTAGCCATAAAAGTGTACATAACGCTGGCGTAGTACCCTTCGTAAGTACCCATATTGTTGTTCACATAGTTTTGGTACGGAATGGCAGCGAATAGTGATTTTATTTCGGTTTCCAATAACTTGAAATCGTTAGCCACAATAGCGTCATATACGTTATTTTGCTTAGTTACCGTTTCAGTTCTTAGAGCTGTTAAATAGTCTAAAAACAAGTAGTTTAGCGAGGTTTGAATTTCAATATTTGGTATTTTCATTTTATACGAAATACGTCCACCACGGTCTATTGCTTTATCGAAAGTCAGGTAGCCTGTTTGCCAAAGCAGTGCAACAATATCAATTTGTTCTACATCGAAAGCACTTAGTGTTTCCTTTGTTACTACTATATTTTCAAGGTCGGGGAGGTAATATTTATTCTTCTTCAATATGTCGATAAGGAATTTCGGATTACCTGTTTCCCACCAGTAATTGCTGAATTTACCGTTCTCGGAAAGAAAAAGCAGTATATCGAATGGGTTGTAAATTGGTTCACCGAAATAGTTGTAACCGTTGTACCATTGTTTTACTTTTTCAAGGTCAATACCATCGAGATAATCGGTAAACGATTCTTTCAAATCATTATGAGTGTATCCTGTTATGGTAGCGTATTTTTCGTTAAGAGTAATGTCTTGAATATTGTTGAGCCCGCTGAAAAGATTTAGCTTGCTGAATTTGCTAACCCCGGTCATAAATACAAAGCGGAGGTA
>QKGS01000015.1 GCA_003250355.1 Bacteroidota bacterium | reverse complement strand
CAATTTCAAAATATGTTTAACTAAAATTATGGAGGAACTAGCCATGACACTAGCACGATTAAATTCCGACAACTATCGGAACAACTGGTTTCCAACAATGCCTTCATTATTCGATAGATTTTTTGATGGCAGTTTGGACGGATGGAATAGCAATAACTATTCAAGTACTAACACTACGGTGCCTGCTGTAAATGTTAAGGAAAACGACAATGAGTATTTGATTGAAGTAGCTGCTCCGGGTTTAAAGAGAGAAGATTTTAAAGTTAACTATGAAAATGGAAAGTTGACCATATCTTCTGAACGAAAAAGTGAACACGAGGAGAAAGAGGGCGAAAAAGTTACTCGCCGAGAATTTAGCTATCAATCATTTCAACGTTCTTTTACCGTAGCAGAAACTATGGTTGATTCAGAAAAAATTACAGCTTCGTACGATAGTGGAGTGTTGCATATTGCACTTCCTAAACGCGAAGAAGTTAAGCCAAAGCCTGCAAAAGTAATTGAAATTAAGTAGAACAAATTTTAGTCTGCAGTCGATAGTAGGCAATATTAATACTGCTTACGAAGACTGCGGACTGATAATAAGCAATCAATTTAGTTTAACCCCAAATACCTTCTGTTGTACTATGTATGGTATTTGTAATTTTTACTAAAATGGAAACAACTAATAGTAAATACAGTAATAAAAGGGTAATGTTTGATACTCCAGGGTTAAGGGATTTTAACATATTCTTAAGCAAATTGACACCAATATTTTTGCTGAGCGACTTTTTTAAAAGCGATATGAAAGTATATAATGCAACAACAGTTCCAACAATACCATTTAGTAAAAACTAAAGTGCAGTAGAAGATATAAAATATTAAAATAGAGGAGGATATTATTATGTCAACTTTAACTGGATATAATCAACCTGTTGCATGGTTCAATCCTTTTTACGAGTTCCATTTTTTTTGAACCAATTATTTGTAACAGCAATATAGCTTCCGATGAAGTGATTAAAATCAATGATAAATATGAGTATAAAATTCACTTAAATGGATTTAAGAAAAAAGAACTGAAATTAAGTATTGATAACAATATACTAAGTATTGAAGGAAAGCAAACTTTAAAAAGCATAGGCTTATTTGTGTAAAAACGCTTTAACATTATTTCACATACTTTAACTAAAACTTAACAAAATCAGCAACAATAGTAAATTTTAAAATCACGTTTTGTTTTTAAACTCTGTATTGCAGAGGAGTTATTTTAAAATTAAATTTTACTAAAATGAAAAGGATAAGTTTATTAATAGTGGCATCAATATTAGGGAGTGCTATTACTATTTTAACGTCTCGTTTAGTTATAGATAACGAAAGTACTAAAACATTTAAAATAGAGCATATCTCCGATACGCCTGTAGTTGGAGCTGCTTATACTGTAAATACACGAGGTGAAATTGTTCCATTACAGTTTACCGATGTTGCAAAGAAGGTAATGCCTGCCGTGGTTCATATTAAATCAACTCAAATGCAGCAAATGCAATCGTACCAATACCGCGGTAACGATCCGTTTCGTGATTTTTTTGGCGACGATATGTATGAGTATTTTTTTGGTCCGCAAAACAGGAGGCAGCCCAATCAGCAGCCACAAGCCAGAGTAGCCACAGGTTCGGGTGTAATAATAAACAGCAACGGTTATATTGTTACTAATAATCATGTTATTGCCAATGCCGACGATATTGAGGTAGGACTTGAAGATAACAGAGTTTATAAAGCAAAGGTTGTGGGGGTAGACCCGTCAACCGACCTTGCATTGCTTCAAATAAAGGAGGATGATCTCCCTTATGTGCCGCTAGTAAACTCCGACGAAGTTGAGGTAGGCGAGTGGGTGCTGGCGGTGGGTAACCCATTTAATTTAAATTCGACAGTAACTGCCGGTATTGTTAGTGCAAAGGGGCGAAATATAAATATCCTGCAAGATAAAAGTGCCATAGAGTCGTTTATACAAACCGATGCAGCTATAAACCCCGGGAATAGTGGTGGAGCATTGGTGAACTTGCAAGGCGGACTTGTTGGTATAAATACCGCCATAGCCAGCCCTACCGGAGCTTATGCTGGATACGGGTTTGCTGTTCCTGCAAATATAGTGTCAAAAGTAGTGGCCGATTTGAAAGAATACGGAATGGTTCAGCGCGGATTTCTTGGTATTGTTATCAGAAGTGTTGACGGTAATTTGGCTAAAGAGGAGGAACTTAATGTAACCGAAGGTGTATATGTCGATAAAATTGGTGAAAATAGTGCCGCAGGCGATGCCGGTATTAAAGAAGGTGATGTAATTATAAAGGTTAACGAACTGAAAATAAAATCAACTGCCGAGTTGCTTGAAATTATTGGCAGACAGCATCCGGGCGATAAGGTTGCAATTGAGGTAAACAGAAAAGGAAAGGCTCTCTCTTTCGATGTAGTACTTAGAAATAAGGATGGTAAAGAAAAATTGCAGGATGCCGGTTCTGTAGCAGTTATCGATAAGCTTGGTGTTGAAATAGATGAAATAGATGCCAAAACAGCAAAGAGGCTTAATATAAAAGGAGGAATAATTGTAAATACAATTGGCGATGGAATTATTGGTAAGCAAACTCGTATGAAGCCCGGATTTATTATAACAAAAATTGACGGCAAAGAGGTAAATAAAGTTAAAGAGCTGACAGTGTATTTGGATAATAAAAAAGGTGGAGTAATGGTTGAGGGTGTTTATGAAGATTTTCCGGGTGTATACTATTATGCTTTTGGATTGTAGTAATAATTTATTGTTGAACCATTATAATTGTTTAGCACTATGTTAGAACATCAGAAAATTGTTTTGAACGGAGTTCAAAACAACAAACAACTTTTTAGAAAAGAGCTAATAAAATCATTGGCATGGATGAATCCTGAAGAGCTAACAAAACTAAGGCTTTGGGTTCGTGACAAATTTTACCATAAGCATTCCGATGTAATTAATGAAATATTATATGCCAAGTATGAATATGTATAGTAAGGGAATGTTAAAAATGGGGGCTGTCTCAAAAGTAATTTTTGAGGCAGCTTTTTTTTAGACGCAGATTTGACAAATTTCACAGATTTCACAGATTTGATTAAAGCCTATGCTATCATAAATATCACCAAAAATAAGTTCTGGACCAACCGTCCTTATATCAGAGTTTTCAAGGGATGAAAGCATTTGGTTTATTAATTCATATTTACTATTTCAAATATCCGGTCTTCGGTTTCCTTAGTTTGTTTCAATTTGCGAATTAGCGGCTTTAAATCATTTTCATTTTTTACTATTTTTGTACAAAACAATGGTTATGCAAAAACGAAAAAAGCTTCCAATAGGTATCCAAACATTCCGCGATATACGCGACCCTAAGGAGAATTATGTTTACATTGACAAAACTCCCGAAGCTCTGCAACTTGCTGAAAACGGCAAATATTACTTCTTATCACGCCCCCGCCGCTTTGGTAAGTCGCTGTTTTTAGATACCCTTTCGGAAATATTTCTCGGTCATAAACAATATTTCGAGGGGCTGCACATATACGACAAATACGACTGGGAACAAAGCTACCCGGTTATTAAAATTGACTTTACAGGTGGAGAGTTATCTGACAAAGAGCATATTGAACGAAATATTGAATATTCGCTTAAAGTAAATGCTAAAAATCTTGATATCCCTTTTAATGAAATTGACAATAATGATTCGGGCATAACATTAAAAGCACTTATAAATGCTGTATTCGAAAAATACAACCAAAAAGTAGTACTGCTTATTGACGAGTACGACAAACCAATAATTGATAATATAACAGATAAGGAGACAGCCCTTGAAGCACGAAATATACTTCGAGGATTTTATGCCTCGATAAAAGCTTGCGACCAATACCTCCGTTTTGTATTTATGACCGGGGTAAGCAAATTCAGCAAGCTAAACCTATTTAGCGGGCTCAACAATATTGAAGATATTACCATCGACCAACGCTATGCTACCATAACAGGATACACTCACAACGATTTGAAAGAATCGTT
>QKGS01000105.1 GCA_003250355.1 Bacteroidota bacterium | reverse complement strand
CCCAACTTCTTTTTTGAGTATTTTCCTGTACTAAGTTCGGCTAAAATTTTCAATTTAAAGCCCTCGCTGTAACGTCTTACGATTTGATCATTATTATACATTTTTGCTACGTGTTGTGTAGCCTTTATTTAGGACGGGTCAAAAAAGCATACAACGGGGGGGGGGAGTTTGTTGTATGCTTTAACTATATTAACTATTTAAAGGTACTTATGGAATTTGAATAATTACCGTGTATGGTTTAAACATATCCGACTCGAATACTGCAACATACAAACCACTTTCAAGGCTGCTTACGTTTAACGAAACAACACTACCTGTAACAGCATTTACATTAGTGGTAAGTATTTTACTGCCTGTGGTGTTATATATATTTACACTATGTACTCCTGTTGTTAATCCGTTGACAAATGCTATGCCGTTAGTAACCGGGTTAGGATACACAACTAGCTTATTACGTTCGGGCAGCTCGCTTGCCGATGTAGGGTCTGCTAATATTATAACAGGGTCGTCAATACCTTTGTTTACATCCGTTCCATTTGAATTTTTATATGAAACAAACAAGAAGTAAAAGTTTCCGGCCGATAGTTCAGCAGTAGGCTTCACTCCGGTCAATGGTATTTTATATGTAACAGTACCCGATGTTTTGCCGGCCTCTGATGTTACTACATAATTATGAGGCTCTGATGCAACCGTCCAGCCCGACCTTATTTCTCTGAGCCAGAATTTTATTCCATCCTTAACAGTAGCAAAATTTCCTGCATGATAATTACACGTAACCTCAAGAGTATCATTACTGTAAAAAGTGCCTGAATGATATTTGGCTTCATTGTCGAATGCGATAAACGGCTTTACGTATGCTTCTATTTCAACAGAATCTTCGCAGTAAACTGAGTTATTAGCTTTTAATGTTGCACGAATTGCAACCTTCCCTTCTGACACTCCCTTAACCTTGCCCGATGAATCAACTGTTGCAATACCGTTATTACTGCTTGTCCAGATAATAGTATCGTTATCGGAATATTTTGGAAACACATTTGAAATCATGTACGTGCTGTCTCCTTCAACTATCAGATTGCTTTTTGCCTGAGTAAAAACAGAATCAGCCGCTATTGAATACCAGTCAACAATGGTAACTACGCTTTGCGCAAATAACGAATTCTCGTTGCTTGTTGCAGTTATTGTAGCACTTTGCCCTACCGAACCTACGGCAGTTACTTCGCCATATTCATTTACGGTAAGTATATTATTGTCCGATGTTGACCACGTAACATTTTTAATTGCATTAGAAGGTTCAAACGTAGGTGTTAACTGAATTGATGTTCCGGTTCTTACATTTGCCGTAGCCGAATCCATTACAATATTTGCAGGTGGAACTAAGCCAAGGCCGGGACGATATATATCGCTGTTGGCAGTAGCAATATCAACATTACTCCCCACATTCAATCCAAGGCTCTCTTCATAAAACAGCATATAGTCGATACTACACCCTTGTGCTCTTCCGGCAATGGTAAATGTATATATTTCGCCTGCTATAAGATTGTAAACAACCTTATCTAAAGTTTTAATATTATTAACATGACCTTCAAGACTGTGAGCACAACCCCATGTACGAACCCCGCGCCCCCAGAATTTATGCAATGACGACAAATCAGCTTTTGAGTAAGCACAAGCTGAAGTGTAGTTACCTTCAAGTTTTATGTACAAATCGTTACGCTTATCGTCTTCTTCAATAGCCGACAAGGGCTGATACATACGCATAACTATACGATATTTGGCAGTTTTAGGACAGGTAAATGTATATGAAAGTGGCGACATTGGTGAGCCTCCGTTAAGATTATTGCCTGTAAATTCAAGATACGATGTGTCAATAGCCTCAAGGTTTCCTCCGCTGAAGTAATTGGTATCAGACGGTGTTCTCAGTACCCATAATCCAAAATCAGATGTTGTTTGTTCGGGTTGTATTACTATATAATTACTACCATAATCAACAATTGGTGTAGTTTCCGCATTTGTATAAATACCAATACAAAGTGCAAATGAAAGTAAAGTTAGTAGTTTCAAATTTCTCATCGCTCTAATGTGTTTATTATCTAATAGAATTCAAAAATAAAAACATGAGTGATATTATTTTGTATTTTGTATACAAAATTTGGATTTTAGAGCTATTTTGTCGTTATATTCTTATATAGCGATTACGATGGCATTAAATTACAACTAAAGCTAAATTACTCCGCTTTCTTCTTCCCAAACTTCATTTTTAACCATCGAGGAAATAAATACACTCCTATAAAAAGATATGGATAATAAGTTGCAAACCGCCATAACAAAGCCATTAATACTGCTACACCGGCAGTGGGCAAGAAATCGCCCAAATATTCCGAGAATACATACTCCGAAAAACCACTACCGCCCGGAGTTGGGCTTACCAGCATCATTATCCACATTACCAGTTGGCGGGCAAACAGCAATGTATGGTCATTTACTGTAAAGAATGCAAGGAATAGGGCATTTACAACCCAATAGCGCGATGTCCATGAAAACACCGTAGCCCCAAATGCTTTTAGCCAAAATAAATAGTTCTGTTTTTTTAACTCTTTTGAGCTTTCCACAATATCGGAACCGGCAGCAGCTGCTCCATTGCGCCACCTTCGTAAAAACGGAAGCCTGAATATCAATAACAACAACCATTTCAAACCTCTTGGATTGTAGAATAGTCCGTAACCTATTACTATTACCCACAATAATTTAAGCCCATACCCCAATATAGCAGCAACCAAAAATGGGTTAGTCATAGAAAAACCACCCCCTATTGCAAACAACTCGCCGGTATCAATAAAAAATAACAACAAAGGAAACATTAACAGAAAATATACTTCGTCGAGAAACGATGTTGCTAATACTACTGCAGAACTTTTGCCTATACCTATCCCCTCTTTATTAACATAAAGTATTGCAACGCTTGTGCCGCCAATTGCCGAAGGGGTTATTGCCGATGTAAATTCCCACAAAAAAATAACCCTTATAGCCTGTCGCCATGTAAGTTTATTGTCGGTTAATATTCGTATACGTATTATGTAACCCAAATCGCGAAACGCCATTAAAAAAAAAGCTACAATAAACCAAAATACCGACCTGTATGTAAATGCAACAACATTGAATACAGCCGGGTCAAAGCTCTGATACATCATATAAACAACTACGCCCAACCCAATAAGCGTAGGAAGTATTACCCGCGATATTTTTACTTGACTTAATGGCGACCCCTGCTTCTTTATCATAAAAAAAGCCACCCTTTTGAGGCAGCATTATATAATTTCTAATTCTTAATGCACCGAACCGATATTGCATTCTTCTTATTTTCGTGATATCGGAATGCCTTCGACAAGTTCATATTAAAATAACGTTTCCATGCATTATCTCCGGCCTTTGTCGATGTCCAAAAACTAACCGACAAATCAATATTTTGATACTGCTCATTGTAAAAGCCTGCATACTGCATATTAAGCGATTTTTTTACATCAGGAATATCTTTATCGAAATCCGACACATTTTCAATTAACATACTCCATTCAGCATCGGTAGGTATGTGCCACCCTTCAGGACAAATTCCACGCGCCCCTTCTTGTACAGAATCATTCATTGCCTGCGCCCATGTATACAAACGTCCATAAGCAATAGCATTGCTCTCATCGTTCCCATATACATAGCAGCCAATAGTATCACCTTGCGGGTTCAATGCTGTTCTTAAATTTTCAACCATCCATATTTGCTTACCTATAACTGCCGTTTTGTAACTATTCCCTTCAGTGTCGATACACACAGGCCAAGGCGGCTGTGTTACTACAAAAGTATCAACATACTCTTTCATGCGTGCATCGGTTATGGTTACCATATAAACCCCGGCTTCAAGCTGTCGCTGAAGTGAATCGGTCGATAAGTTTGACCATTTAAAATGAAGCGGTCGCTTACCTCCCGATACATTCAAACGTATCTCGCCGTCATTCGACATATAGTCCGACAAATTTTTTACCTCGGGATTGGTTTTTAAAGGTTTCCTATTACACTGAATAAATAAGAAAGCTACTATTAGTACAATTAAGTAGTGTAATTTTCCGGTCATTTCATGTTATGGTTTAAGCTATTTCACAGAAAAAGTTCCATATAAGCTCTTAAATTTAATAAAATATTTTATAAATGGTTTATCTTCTAATCATTTACAAAATATTTATTTAATCACTCCTCTTTTTTCTTTTTATGCGAATGGTGCTTTTTGTGTTTATGTTTTGAATGCTTTTTGTCATCAGTACGCTTATTATCGCTACCTGCTTTATCATGCTTTTTCCCGCTATGTTTTTTTCTATGATCTCTTCTTTGCGGGTTATATTCCGGCCCATCGCCTACGCTATCAGGGTTAGGCAGTTTCATTATAGTTTGTTCTATAAGCTTTTCGATACGTCCAAAACGTATCATATCGGTTTCATTAATGAACGTTATTGCCACCCCTTCGGTTTGGGCTCTTGCTGTACGCCCAACACGGTGAACATAATCTTCGGCATCTTGCGGAACATCGTAATTTAGCACCAACCCAATATTATCAACATCGATACCCCGCGATAAAATATCGGTTGCTACTAAAACAGGGAACTTTCTATTCCGGTAAGCAAGCATAACCTCCTCACGCTCTGACTGTTCCAAATCGGAATGTATTGCCTTGGAATTAATACCTGCCTTAACCAAATCTTTTACCAATTCCTTAACCTTCTGCTTGGTCGACGAAAATACTATTACACTATCCAAATCCTTATCTTTCAACAAATCAATAATTAACGGATTCTTTTGTTTGTCGTAAGTAAGATATGCAACTTGCATTACCCCCTCTGCCGGTTTCGATATTGCAATATTTAATTCTTTCGGATTATTCAATATCTTTTTTGCAAGTTCACGGATTTTTGGAGGCATCGTTGCCGAAAACATTAGCGCCTGTTTCTTCTCCGGCAAATAAGAAATTATCTTTACTAAATCTTCCAAGAAACCCATGTCAAGCATCTTATCAGCCTCATCGAGAACAAGAAAATCGAGCGAGTCGAGTTTTACATATCCTAAATTCAAATGCGACAATAAACGCCCCGGCGAAGCAATCATTACATCGCAGCCACTTTCAATTGCAACACGCTGCTGCTCCCAAACTGCCGAATCATTTCCTCCGTATATTGCAATTGAACTCAATCCGGTAAAGTATGAAAAGCCTTGGAATTGCTGGTCGATTTGTTGAACAAGTTCACGGGTGGGAGCTAAAATTAACCCTTTTATACCGCTATGTTCCTTTTGTACTAAATGATGCATCATAGGAAGCAAAAAAGCGGCTGTTTTGCCGGTACCTGTTTGCGCACAGGCTATCACATCGCTCCCTTCTACAATCATAGGTATTACATTGGTCTGTATTTCGGTTGGGGTTTCAAAACCCATAGCCTCAACCCCTTCGTATACACTTTCGTGTAAATTAAAATCTGAAAACTTCAACTTATTTGTTTTAAAAAATTCTTATCGCTCTGTTTTTCAACCGCAAAAATAACTTTAATAGCAATATATAATACAAATTATAGTAATGGCCATCAAATATTTTTATATAAAAAAAGTCCGATTGCTTTTTCCAACCGGACTTTTCAATATTTTCAATAGTCAGTATTAACAAATCATCCCTGCCGCAACAGTATTATTAGTACCTTCTTCTATTAAAATAACACTTCCTGTTATTCTGTTTTTCTTATACGGATCAAAAAATAACGGCTTCGATGTCATTACACTTATGTTTGCAATATCATTCATTTTCACCTGCTTATCATCCATATCCTTTTCGTAAGTGTTAATGTTTGTTTTATGATTAATTGCTTTAATCATACATTTGGCATCATTTGTTGTATGGCGTATTATATACTTTTTGCTTGACACAAGCGGTTGCTCGCTGAACCAACAAATATCCATATCAAAAGCATTACCGACAGTAGGCACATTTGCTTCGTTTACAATCATATCGCCGCGACTTATATCTATTTCGTCGGCCAAACGAATTGTAACCGATTGTGCAGGCAATACTTCATCAATTTGCTTGTCGTGAAAATCAATAGCTTTAATTACCGAAGTATTACCTGTTGGAAGAGCTTTGATTTTATCGCCGGGTTTAAACATTCCACTTGCAACCCTGCCTGCAAACCCACGATAGTCATGATACCTGTCTTGCTGCGGACGTATCACATACTGAACCGGAAAACGCGGATCTACTGTATTTCTATCGTCCGATATCTTAATGGTTTCAAGTAAATTCAACAATGTTGTACCTGTATACCAACTCATATTCTTTGATGCATCTACAACATTATCGCCCAACTTTGCAGAAATAGGAATAAAGTGCGAATCTCTCAATTTCAACTTTTCGGCTAATTTCTGAAGTTCATTTTTAATTTTATTATATGACTCTTCGCTATAATTAACCAAGTCCATTTTGTTAATACAAAATACTACGTGAGGTATACACAGCAGATTTGCAATATAAGTATGACGCAAAGTTTGCTCCAAAACTCCGTTTCGTGCATCAATAAGAATAATTGCAAGGTTTGCTGTTGATGCTCCGGTTACCATATTACGGGTATATTGAATATGTCCCGGGGTATCGGCAATAATAAACTTACGCTTAGGGGTTGCAAAGTAACGATAAGCTACATCAATTGTAATTCCCTGCTCACGTTCAGCACGCAAACCGTCGGTCAATAATGCAAGGTCAACCTCTTCATCGCCTTTTTTCTTACTTGTTTCGGCTATTGCATCAAGCTGATCTTCAAATATTGATTTGCTGTCGTATAGCAAACGTCCTATAAGTGTACTTTTACCGTCGTCGACGCTTCCTGCTGTTGTGAACCTTAACAGGCTCATATCTAAATATGCTTTACTATCCATTTTTAATTCATTAATTCATTAATTCATTAATTCATTACTCCATGAGTCATTATTGCACTGCATGAAAAAACGAGTAAATTAAGTTTAAAAGTAACCTTCTTTTTTACGGTCTTCCATTGCTGCCTCTGAACGTTTATCGTCGGCACGTCCGCCTCGCTCAGTTTCACGTGCGGCTGCAACTTCCTGTACTATATCTTCCAAAGTTGTAGCCTTTGAAAGTGTTAACCCTGTACATGAAACGTCGCCAATAGTTCTGCAACGAACATCCATTTCTACTATTTGCTCATCGTCTTTCAACTGCATAAAGCTTTCGGCAGCCAACCATACTCCATCGCGGTTAAATACCTTACGTTTATGCGTATAATACAAGCTGGGCATTTCAATGTTTTCCATTAATATATATTGCCAAACGTCCATTTCTGTCCAGTTACTAATAGGAAATACACGGAAGTGTTCTCCCATATTTTTCATGCCATTGAACAAGTTCCACAACTCAGGACGCTGATTTTTCGGATCCCACTGTCCAAACGCATCGCGGTGCGAAAAGAAACGTTCTTTTGCTCTTGCTTTTTCTTCATCGCGACGACCACCACCTATTGCAGCATCAGTTTTCAATGCTTCTAATGATTCAAGCAGTGTTACTGTTTGCAATTTATTTCTACTTGCTCCAATACCTGTTTCCTCAACAGCCGTTCCCTCGTCAATCGATTTCTGAACAGAACCAACTATCAACTCTGCTCCAATTTTCGCTACCATGTCGTTGCGAAATTGAATTGTTTCTTCAAAGTTATGACCTGTATCAATGTGTAACAAACGGAAAGGAATTTTTGCAGGCCAAAAAGCTTTCACTGCCAGGTGAACCAAAACAATAGAATCTTTACCTCCCGAAAAAAGGATTACCGGACGTTCAAATTGAGATGCTACTTCACGCATAACATATATTGCTTCACTTTCCAGTTCCCTTAAATGGTTTCTTTCAATAGTTTGTGACATATATTTTTTATTTGTTGTTTTTCAATTATTTGCCTAATGCTACATTTATTTTTTGAGCTGCGAATGTAACACTATTAATTAAGAATGAGCGTGCAATCCACACTCTTTTTTTGAATTAGACTCCCACCACCATCGGCCGGCTCTGAAATCGTCGCCCGGCTGTATTGCTCTTGTGCATGGTTCACAACCTATACTTACAAAATTTTTATCGTGAAGTGTATTGTATGGCACATGGTTATCTTTCACATATTTTATAACATCGTCAAGTGTCCATTTTAGCAACGGATTATATTTTATTATCCGGCGTTGCTCATCTAGCTCAAAAAAGGTCATACCCTGTCTGTTTGGCGATTGCTCGGCTCTAATTCCCGTTATCCATAGTTCAACACCTTCTAAAGCTCGGTTCAAAGGCTCTACTTTTCGTATTGTACAACACTCCTTACGGTCGTCGACAGAATTATAAAAGCTATATGGTCCTTTCAATGTTAGCATTTTTTCAATAGCTTCATTTTTAGGATAATATACCTTTATCTCTTTTTTATATTTATCGAGTGTCTGGCTAAAAACTTTATATGTCTCCTTAAATAACCTGCCGGTATCAAGAGTTACTACTTTTATATCAGTATTTGTTGAAAATATCATGTCGGTTATAACTTGGTCTTCATAACCAAAACTCGATGTAAATACAGAAGAACCTCTATATTCCGAAGCTATATGTTTAAGCATTTCAGCCTCTGTAAGGCTATCTGCAATAGCATTTAACTCTTTAACTTTACCCAATAACATTGTTCCTAATTTTAAACCACAAATATGACTATTGCAAACAAACTAATCAATAGGTGTTTAATAGTATTTTTTAAACTTTATATTTGTCGTTGATTTTACAAACTCAAAACTGAATGACAGCTAAATCGAACAAAAGTTTAAATATATTTTTAACCGGATATACTATTTTCCTTACGGCAGGCATTATAACCCTTGCAAACATTAACAAAGGCGACATTGTAATATTCTTGAATAAAAATGCTACCAATTCACTAGATATTTTTTTTCAAGTAATTACTCTCCTTGGTCTTGGCGGATTTTTTACTATCCCGGTAGTTATTTATCTTTTTAAACGATTTTATATATCAATTGCCGGATTACTTTCATTGGGTTTTACCGGTTTGTTTACATTTTTATTCAAGCAGGTTGCATTTCCGGGGGCTCTACGACCTACTGCTTATTTGCAACATGGCGAATTGACTCATTTTATTGAAGGGTTCGATTATCATAAAATAAACAGTTTCCCAAGTGGTCATACCATGACAGCCTTTGCCTTATTTGCATTTCTTACTGTAATTGTAAATAAAAAATGGGCAGCACCCATATTTCTTACTTTTGCGATATTAACAAGTATTAGCCGAATGTACCTGTTGCAACATTTTCTTTTAGATGTAGTTGTTGGTTCTGCTATAGGTTTATTATGCACATGGCTTGGCCTATTTATTACAAAAGCAGTATTTAAAAACAACTGCACAATAATGGAAGGTAATATTTTTACTGTTTTCAAAAAGTAATACTCTACTCCCCTTTTTGAAAATATTCATGAATTAATTTTGCTTTTGCTGCCCCAACAACTTTATCAAGCTCATTTGCCGGCAAGGTTTTAATTTTTTCAACAGACTTAAATTCTTTCATTAACTCTTCAATAGTTTTAGGCCCAATTCCCTGAATATTTTCAAGTTCCGACTTTATAAAATTACCCGACCTTTTTTGCCTGTGAAAAGCTACACCAAAGCGGTGCGATTCATTTCGTATATGCTGTATTATTTTTAAACTTTCGCTATTCTTGTCGAGATAAATAGGGACTGAATCGCCGGGAAAATATATCTCTTCCAGCCTTTTAGCTATACCTATTACAGCCACTTTGCCTATTAAATTCAGCTTTTGTAAACTATTAACCGCAGCCCCCAACTGCCCCTTACCTCCATCAATTACAATGAGTTGCGGCAAGCTTTCATTTTCATTAAGCAGCCTACTGTATCGCCTGTAAATAATCTCTTCCATTGAAGCAAAATCATTTGCCCCGGTAACTGTTTTTATATTAAAATGGCGGTAATCGCGTTTGCTCGGTTTTCCATTTTTAAATACCACACACGAAGCTACGGGATTGGTTCCCTGAATATTTGAATTATCGAAC
Organism: Bacteroidota bacterium; assembly: GCA_003250355.1. Taxonomy (GTDB): domain Bacteria; phylum Bacteroidota; class Bacteroidia; order Bacteroidales; family SZUA-534; genus SZUA-534. The sequence goes on along the minus strand of QKGS01000105.1, from coordinate 5,062 downwards.
CCTTCAATATGAATAGGTTGCTGTGTTAACCTCAGGTCTTTTTGCATTGTTTCCATCAATCGGTCAACCCTTGCCTGTGGTGTACGATTGGTTTGTTGCTTCAACTTTTCGCGCTTATAGTAAAAAGCATTGCGCATACTTAAATCAAGCAATTTCTTTTTATCGCCCCGTTGTGGCACTAAGAACTGAACGTTCTCCAACTCATAATCGAGCGAAAACGGCACTATTATCTCACGCGACATACTTTGCATTTTTTGCCGTATATCGGCTATTGCCATTAACAAAAGCGACTCTTTCTCCTCTTCTGTATTCTTCTTTATTTCAACTGTATGTACCTGTATTATTGCCCCGTTTACAACTTTAAGAAAATTTACATAAGCACTTTTTTCATCGTCGATATATGAAAACACATCAACATTGTGAATAGTTGGGCTTACAATAGTTGATTTACTTTGATAATTTTCTAAATGCGACAATTTCTCCTTAACAGCCTGGGCTTCTTCAAACTTTAATTCACTTGCAAGCTGCTGCATTTTCTCTTTTATAACCTTAATCAAATGTGAAATATTCCCTTTCAAAATATCTTTTATCTCCTGAATATTCTGAATGTAATTATCTTCTGCTTGCTTCCCAATGCATGGCCCCAAACAATTTCCTATGTGATACTCCAAACACACCTTATATTTCCCCTCTGCAATTTGTTGTGGAGAAAGATTCAAATTGCAGGTACGCAAAGGGTATATCTGCTTTATAAAATCGAGAACTACTTTAAGTGTACGGGTACTTGTATAGGGTCCAAAGTAAGTAGAACCGTCTCTGACAAAATTTCGTGTTGAAAATATTCTGGGAAAATATTCACTCTTTACACATATCCATGGAAATGTTTTGTCGTCTTTGAGCAAAGCATTGTAACGTGGCTGATACTTTTTTATAAGGTTATTTTCAAGCAGCAATGCATCTTGCTCTGTATCTACCACTATATGCTTTATATCGCATATTTTTTTTACCAGAATTCGAGTCTTTCCATATTCGTGATTCTTAACAAAATACGACGAAACCCGTTTTTTTAAATCCTTCGCCTTACCAACATATATTATTATACCGTCACTGTTGAAATACTGATACACCCCGGGTTTATTGGGCAATGCTGCAACCAGTTCCTTTATTTTATCTATCTGAGGGTTCAAGTGCTGTTAAATATTTTCAAGTACCTGTTCTATTACTTTGGGGTAGTATTCATACTCTAAAGCATGAACCTTTTCTGCTACATCGGCATAAGTGTCGGTAGGTAATACACTACATTTTACCTGGGTTATAATTTTACCCTCATCGTAATGTTGGTCAACATAATGTATTGTTATTCCCGACTCCGCCTCCTTATTGCTAACCACTGCTTTATGAACATTGTCACCGTACATACCTTTACCGCCATACTTAGGCAACAACGAAGGGTGTACATTTATCATTCGGTTCTCAAAACCAAAGGTTATATTATCGGGTATTAGAAGCAAAAAGCCGGCAAGTACAATCAAATCGGTTTTATCGCGCTTTAATAACTCAAATATTCTATCGGAATTATTAAATTCTTCTTTTGTAAACAACTCTACCTCAGCCCCCAGTTTTTGAGTGCGCTCAATAACTGCCGCATTTTTATTGTTGCAAAAAACACGTGTTATTATTACCTTTTTGCTTTCGCTAAAATACCTTATTATGTTTTCAACATTTGTTCCCGAACCCGATGCAAATAATGCTATCCTTTTCACGTATAAAAATTTGTTTAATCTATAAATAAAAAATACAAAGCGATACTAAAATAACTCTGATTCATTGTTAATATCAGCCAAATAACCTGTATCTTCAAGTAAATCAACCTTTTGATACGCCTCAACAGCCAATCGGTCAGCAGCCTCGTTACCGGGTATATTGGCATGACCTTTAACCCACACAAATCTTACATTATGCTTAGGATATACCTCCAAAAAGCGTCGCCACAAATCGGCATTTTTCTTTTTGGCAAAGCCTTTCTTCTGCCAACCAAACACCCATTTTTTCTCAACCGAATCAACTACATATTTTGAATCGGAATATATTGTTACATCACAGCCCGGATTCTTGAGCTTTTCTAGCCCCACTATAACAGCCATCAATTCCATACGGTTATTAGTAGTTAACTTATACCCCTGCGAAAAATCTTTTCTGTAATCGCCCGATATCATCACTGTTCCATATCCGCCGGGACCAGGGTTTCCACTTGCTCCGCCATCGGTATATATTGTTATTTTTGCCATAATGCAAAATTAGGGTAAATTTTTAATTAACCTGTTTTAGATATATTTTTGTACTCTAAAAATATATGCAATTTGAAAATAGGTAATATTGATTTGGGGCATAAACCAATACTTTTTGCCCCCATGGAAGACGTGAGCGACCCCTCGTTCCGAAGAATATGTAAAGAATATGGTGCCGACCTTATGTACACCGAATTTATTTCGGCCGACGGTCTTATACGCGATGCAGAAAAAAGTTTGCGAAAACTCGAAATAGCCGATTATGAACGTCCTGTAGGGATACAAATATATGGACGCGATGTAGAATCAATAGTTGAAGCTGCTAAACGATGCGAAGAAGCCAAACCTGAATTAATAGACCTTAATTTTGGCTGCCCTGTTAAAAAAATTGCAGGCAAAGGGGCAGGCGCCGGACTATTACAAAACTTACCCCTTTTAATAGAAATTACTAAAAATGTTGTTAAAGCAGTTGAAACTCCGGTAACAGTAAAAACTCGCCTTGGCTGGGACGAAAACAGCAAACCTATTGTTGAACTTGCTGAGCAATTACAAGATGTAGGAATTGCTGCCCTTACGGTTCATGGACGCACCCGAAATCAAATGTACAAGGGTGAAGCCGACTGGACACTAATAGGAAAAATTAAAGAAAACCCCCGAATAACAATACCTGTTATAGGCAACGGCGACGTAACTACACCCGAAATTGCAAAACACAATTTCGATACTTACCACGTTGACGGTATAATGATAGGTCGTGCTGCAATTGGCAAACCCTGGATATTCAGAGATGTTAAGCATTATTTAAAAACCGGAGAACTACTTTCGCCACCATCGGTAACCGAAAGGGTTGAACTTGCAAAAAAACACTTGCAATACTCTTTGGAATGGAAAGGCGATATAACCGGAGTATTTGAAATGCGCCAACATTTTTCAAACTATTTCAAAGGATTAAAAGATTTTAAAAGCACCCGCATTAGATTGGTTACTGAAAATAACCCAAAAACAGTTGTTGAAATATTAAATGAAATAAAACACAAATGGGGGGAGTGAGCATATTCTTTTTGAAAATAAGTACAATAATCAATATTGAAAAATAATTTACCCTTTGTAGTGTCAACAATATAACTATTAAAATGAATTATGTGGGTATATCTGGCTTTAATATCAGCAGTGTTTCTAGGCTTTTACGACATAGCCAAAAAATATTCGGTTAATAAAAATGCGGTTATCCCTGTATTAATATTATCGTCATTAACAAGTTCAATAATATTTACACCGTTCATAATATTATCAACCAAAGGTATTGTTCCGGAATACTCAATTGTTTTTGTACCACCGGGCACTTTTCAAATGCATTTATTTGCATTCATTAAAGCAGCAATTGTAGGCTCATCGTGGATATTTGCATTTATTGCATTAAAGCATTTGCCCATTACAATAGTATCACCCATTAGAGCAACAGGCCCGGTTTGGACATTGGTTGGGGCATTAATTATTTTTAGCGAACGCTATTCAATCTTGCAATGGATAGGCTTAGTTACTGTATTTATATCCTTTTACTATTTCAGTGTAGCCGGAAAAAAAGAAGGAATACATTTTAAAAATAATAAATGGATATGGTACATAATTGCAGCAACACTATTGGGTGCAGCAAGCGGTTTGTTCGATAAATTTCTTATGCGCAATTTCGATCGTATGTTTGTACAGTCTTGGTTTTCAATATACTTAGTTCTGTTTTATTTGCCAATGCTTATTTTTAACTGGTATCCAAACCGTAAAACCCGTTATCCTTTCCAATGGCGATGGAGTATTCCGGCTATTGGTATATTACTCAGTATAGCCGACTTTGTATATTTTTACGCACTCACATACAACGATTCAATGATTGCCTTAGTTTCACTACTACGCCGCGGAAGTGTAATTATAGCTTTCTCCTTGGGGGCAATACTATTTAACGAAGGTAATTTAAAAACAAAAGGTTTAGCCTTAGCGGGAATACTTATCGGTATTATTCTCATAATTTTAGGAAGCTGATACTAATCGTATAACATATCGGTATATCAAACAATTAGCACATAAATTAGCCTCTGGTAAAAACACGCTCATTATCAGATGATAAACGGTCATTGTAAAGAAATCCCCTTTTAATAGCTTTGGTTTATTTTCTCATCATATACTGCCTTCTTTGTTAAAAAGAAAAACACGCCATCAATATTTACAACTAATTTATCTTTAACAATAAAAAGCTCATGTAATACTTGATTTGAAACTGATACATCCAAAACCTTTAATATATCCTCTTTTATTCCAATAAGTTCTTTATTAATCTTATAATTATAAAATAAATAATTCAAAGCTTGTTCATCTCTGTATTCATATTTTGGATTACTAAATTTCTGTCCATTTATTAAGGCATAATCTAGTTGAAAATCAAATTCCATATCAAGATATGATTTAGCATCATCTTCACTTAATGCTGAAATATTTCCGCCAACATATTTATAAATAATCCATTCTCCATATATGTCGTTTCCAGCCTTACAAAATTGAAATACAAAAAGAACTCCTATAAAAAGTGATAAAAATATTTTCATTGTTTGTAACTTTGGTTCTACTACCATTTTAGAGGCAATCTTTTAGGTGTTAGTGTTCTTTACTTAAATTAAGTCGGCAGCCCACAGTTGGCAGTATTCAGTAAAACAGATGTCTGCGAACTGCTGCATAAAAATATAGTTAGCATTGGGAAAGGGCTTTTAGTATTTGGTTTTTAGCTT
>QKGS01000088.1 GCA_003250355.1 Bacteroidota bacterium | reverse complement strand
ACTGCCGACATTCTAAAGTTTAAAGATAAATACTACCTGTACTATCAGGCATTTACTGCTCCCAGCGGTAAGTATGACCCTCAAAAAGACGCATACGACATTTGCCCCGTAGCTATGAGTAAAGCCGATTCACCTGACGGACCATGGACCCCGGTTGATAAAGTTGTAGTACCATTTGGCGACAGCACTGAATGGGACTGGCGCGTTATTCACGACCCTAATCCATTGGTACACGATGGAAAAATATACCTGTACTACAAATCGGGCTTAGATGTTCGTGATGCTAACCGTAAATTCTGGGATTGCTGGGGATTAGTAATTGCCGATAACCCTGAAGGGCCATTCGTTAAGCATCCATTAAGCCCTGTTACAAACTCAGGTCATGAAACTATGATATTCCCATTCCGCGAAGGTGTTGCAGCACTTATTGGAACCGATGGTATTGAGCATTATACCATTCAATATGCTAAAGATTGGGTGAATTTTGAAATAATGTCAGTATCGCAGCTATTCCCTACTGCCGGAGGTGTTTACTGTCCCGATGCCTTTACCGATACCGATAATGCAGACGGTATTACCTGGGGACTGTCGCACTTTATAAATGCAGGAAACGATTGGAATAAGATGTGCTCAAAACTAGGCCGCTTCGATTGCGATTTGAGCCTTAGCGTTGATGACCCAAGCTTGAAGCAATCGAATATTCTATATCCTAATGAGCTTTACTTTAGTCGTGGTTTAAGTAAGGAACAAAAAGAAAGAATTGAGAAAAGGAATGCAGAGAAGTTGAATAAATAGGCAGTCCCCGGTAAGCAATTCTTAATCAATAGCAAATAATACTCTGCAAGGAATACTCAGTGACTAGATAAAATGTGAAAATTTGAGAATTAGAAAATGGAGAAACATAAACTTAAAAGCTTAATAGCTTATTCATGAAAAATATTAGTAAAAAAAATGTCGGTGCCGCTTTAAACTACACCGACATTTTTTTTATAAGCTATAATTATATCATTATTGAAATTTATCGCACAGAAACTACCTAATTGCCAATGAATGATTAAATAACCAATAAAATAGTGATTCATCTTTATAACAATACAAATGAAAAAACAATCATAAGTGAACAGCAAATATTTTTCATCCTAAATGATTCAATGTTTTTAGTTAAGGTTTTCACTACTGAAAGAAAATAATCCGCTTCTTACCGCAACTTGCCTGACCAAAATAAGCTATATCGTAAGTAACTCCTAATACAAACTGAACAGTAACAGGATTAGTTGACCGGTAAGAATCGTATGTAGGCACATAAACCCCATCGTTCACCACATGATGAGTGCCATTACTCACAAAATCGGTAAACGAATAAGCTCCTCTTATACCAAGTGTTACTGTAATTCGGTTACCCATATAAGGCGAAAAACCAAAGCCGGCAACCAACGATGTATAGTTTTTACTTATAATACTTTCATCTATATCGTTATAGTTTCCGCTCACAGAATTACTTACTGTTATACTTTTTGCAACTGAGAATTTCGGGCCTATTTCAAACCAGGCTCCGGTTTCGCTAATTATTTTTACTAAAAATATGTGTTCCGATGTTTTATATTTTAAGTCCTTGTCGTATTTAACAGTATCGCCTATAGTATATTTGGTTGAAAAGCTTCCGGGCATAAATTCATAATATATACCGGCTCTGTCATTGAAACCAACACCGGCTTTAATACCATAATTATAGCTCGGCGACATATAATTTATTTTTACATTCTCATCACCAACTACATTGCTGTTTAAAAGTACCGAATTACCAACAGCTCCTTTTACCCCAACTGTTACCCAACCAATAAATGATTTTCGCTTTTGCGAATATGAATTAAGCGAAATAAGGAAAAGGATTAATACTATTAGATATTTTTTCATTGTTGCTATGTTTTAGTTACACCTTGCATTAATATACTAGCAAACTATTACATAGGTTTAAAACAATGGTCGGTTTTTGATGAGTGTTTACTTTTTGGGGGTTAGCATTATTATTACTTTCAGAAGAAAGATACACAAAACTTGAACATCTAATTAAAAACGCTACTTCTCCTTTACATAAGCATACCAATACAATGTACCTACAAAAAATGCTCCACCTACAATATTTCCAAGCGTTGCAGGTATCAGGTTAGTAACAATAAATGCCGACCATGTAATATCGGCACCCTGCATCATAGCCAAAGGGATAAAAAACATATTAGCAATAGAGTGCTCAAAACCAAAGGTTACAAAAGCCATTACAGGCCACCATATACCCAGTATTTTTCCGCTGGTATGCTTGGCCGACATACCCATCCACAATGCCAGACATACAAGCCAGTTAGCTCCAATACCTTTTAAAAATGTTTTATAAAACGGATTACCTGTTTTTACCTCAGCTATTTTCATAACACAACTGTTCCATGGCTCACTATCTACCACTCCGGTTAGCTTTGTGAGAAAATAGGCTATAAAAATTGCACCAACAAAATTGCCAATATACACCAAACTCCAATTACGCAACGGAGCTGTCCACTTCTGTTTTTTACTCAACACATTGGGCATAAAATATGCATTATTCCCGGTAAACAGCTCTGCACCCGCCAGCACTACAAGCATAAGCCCTACGGGGAAAGCTGCCCCAAACAAAAACTTGGCTATACCGGGGTTCTCTTCTGCAATACCCGGCACTCCGCCTCCTATTATTATTGACAAAAGTCCGCCAAATGCAATATACGCACCGGCCATAAAGCTTAGTGTTAGTATTTTTCTAGTAGAGTATTTTGCTTTAGCTATGGCTAAATTACCTGCTACTTCAATAATTTCGGGAGGTGTATAAACGTTCATTTTCTATTTTCTATTTTCTATTTTCTATTTTCTATTTTCTATTTTCTATTTTCTATTTTCTATTTTCTATTTTCTATTTTCTATTTTCCAAATTTTCACATTTCCACATTTCCACATTTCCACATTTCCACATTTCCTAAATCACCCAACAACAAAATCAAAATATCGCTCAAGTACTTGCTTTGCGGCATTAATCTGCTCCGCGGTATTTTCAGGCACATTGGCAAACCGGTATTTTTCACCCAATTGTTCCCACTTATACTGCCCGAGTTTATGGTAAGGCAATATCTGAAAACGGGCTATGTTTTTGTAATCGTTAAAGTACTCACCTACTTTAGTCAGCTGCTCTACACTATCGGTATATCCGGGTATAAGAACATAGCGTAACCAAAAAGGCTTTTCGCTCTCTTCTCTCAGCCTGATAAGTTCAAACAACTGTTTATAAAGCTGTTTGCCTGTTATCTGCTCAAAGCCCGATTCTGTAATATGCTTAATATCGAACATAACCAAATCGGCAACATTTGAAATAAGCTCTTTCGAATATGTATTTACTATAGTTCCGTTAGTATCAATATTTGTATGAATACCCTTACTCTGCAGTAACTTAAATAACTCTATTACTGCTTTACTTTGCAAAAGGGGTTCACCACCCGAAATAGTAACCCCGCCTTTACTACCAAAGTATCCTTTCTGATTAACAGCTCGTTGCACTATTTCGCTAATATGATACTCTGTTCCGCCTGTTGTTGGAATAGTATCGGCATTCTGACAATACAAACACTTAATATTACACCCCTGCAAAAAAACAACTAACCTCACTCCCGGACCATCGTGTGTTCCGAACGACTCTATTGAGTGGATTTTTAGTGTTTCTTTATATATCATATTATATATTTATAGGAATGCAACCAATGTCGTTAAGTTAAGAAAATCACTCCTGAAATTATTCCCTTTAGTCATGAGTTCGTTACACTTAGTTCCATCAATGGGATACCTGCCTACCGTAAGGCAGGCTGCTTCGGTTTAGCAAAGAAGCTAAATTGGAACAGTCCTCCCTTGAGGGAAGTCAGGAGGGTGAACTTTAACCCGCTTTAAGTATTAAGTTTTTCAAAACAAAAATAATCAATTAGCAATCAGCCCTCACAGCCTGATTATTAGATTCTGACCACAGACTATAACAATTCAATTTTCAAATTCCCCAATTCTCAAATTTCCACATTTCCACTCCGGCTCACCTTATGCACTATAATACTATATGCTTACTAAAGCGAATCGTGAAACGAACGCGTAAGAACTTCCTGCTGCTGTTCTCTTGTAAGCCTTACAAAATTAACAGCGTATCCCGAAACACGGATAGTTAACTGAGGGTACTTTTCAGGATTTTCCATTGCATCCTTCAATAGTTCACGGTCTAGTACATTTACATTCAAATGTTGTGCATTGCGTCCAAAGTATCCGTCGAGTGTTGCAACCAGGTTATCAATTCTGTCGCCTTCGGTTGCGCCAAGCGATTTGGGTACTACCGAAAGTGTATTTGAAATACCGTCTTGCGAATCTTTATAATCAATTTTCGATACAGAGTTCAACGAAGCTACCAAGCCGTGAGTATCGCGTCCGTGCATAGGGTTTGCCCCCGGAGCAAACGGTACCCCTTTTGCCCTTCCATCGGGTGTAGCACCGGTTTTTTTCCCATATACAACATTCGATGTAATAGTTAGAACCGATAAGGTTGGAGTAGCATTTTTATATACCGCAAGTTTTTGCAGCTCTTCGTTAAAATATGCAACCACCTCTTTAGCAATAAGGTCTACACGGTCGTCGTCGTTTCCGTATTTAGGAAAATCGCCATCTATTTTAAAGTCTACTGTTAAGCCGTTTTCATCGCGAACAGGCTTTACCTTAGCATATTTAATAGCCGACAACGAATCGGCAACTATTGATAAGCCGGCAATTCCATACGCCAGATTAATACGCGGGTTGGTATCAATCAAAGCCATTTGGGCTTTCTCGTAGTAATATTTATCGTGCATATAATGAATTATGTTCATTGATTCATTATATACTCTTGCCACCTCTTTCATTGCATATTTAAAATTCTTCATTACCTCATCGTAACTCAGAACCTCATCGTTAACTGCCGGTATGCCGTTTACCATTTCTACCCCGGTAAATTCGCAGCGTCCTTTATTTAGCGCAAGCAAAAGTGTTTTAGCCAGGTTGGTGCGTGCACCGAAGAACTGAATATGCTTACCAAGTTCCTGGAACGACACACAACAAGCAATACCATAATCGTCGCTACCACGATGGCAACGCATAAGGTCGTCGTTCTCGTATTGAATTGACGAGGTTTCGATTGAAACCTTAGCGCAAAACTCTTTAAAGCCTCCGGGCAAATTTTGCGACCAAAGTATGGTAATATTCGGTTCGGGCGATGGCCCAAGGTTGTATAGTGTGTTTAAGAAACGAAATGCTGTTTTTGTTACTTTAGTTCTACCATCGATAAGCAACCCGCCAATTGATTCAGTAACCCATGTCGGGTCGCCGGCAAATATCTGGTCGTATGCCTCCATGCGTAAATGGCGAACCATGCGCAGTTTCATTACAAACTGGTCAATATATTCCTGAGCCTGCTCCTCTGTTATTTTGCCCTGAGCTATATCTTTCTCAAGGTAAATATCGAAGAATGATGAAACGCTGCCAAGCGACATAGCTGCACCATCTTGCTCCTTAACTGCTGCCAGATATGCCATATAAACCCACTGTACAGCCTCCTGTCCGTTTTGTGCCGGGCGGCGAAGGTCTAGTCCGTAAATATCGCCCATCTCAATCATATCGGTAAGAGCCTTTATTTGCTCCGATACCTCCTCACGCAAACGGATGGTTGATTCGGTCATAGGACCGCCAATATTGGCCAAATCTTGTTTCTTTGCCTCAATTAAACGGTCGATACCGTAAAGAGCCAAACGGCGATAGTCGCCAATAATACGTCCGCGGGCATAATTGTCGGGTAATCCGGTAAGAAAACCTAACGAACGAAACTTACGAATCTCGTCGGTATAGGCATCGAACACACCATCGTTGTGTGTTTTTGCATATTTGAATACGTTGGTAACATTGGCCGATGGTTTTAAACCATGCTCACTCAGTGCTTTCTCAACCACTTTGTATCCGCCAAAAGGTTTCATTGCCCTTTTTAGTAATGCATCGGTTTGCAGACCAATTATGGTCTCTTTGTTTTTATCTATGAATCCGGCTTTAAATGCGTTTGATGCTGAAATTGTATCAGTATCGGCCGAATGTAAGCCATTGCGTTCGCGCTCGGTTTTCATCTCGCGTAAACAGATATTCCAAAGCTCTTGTGTATTTTTTGTAGGTCCACATAAAAAGCTATGGTTTCCATGATAAGGTGTTATATTTTTTGAAACAAAATCTTTAACATCAATTTTTTCGTTCCAATCCCCTTTAATAAACCCTTGCATTGTCTCCATTACTAAATTTGTATTATATATTCTTCACTCTATTCACCTATTCTTCTATACCGATGTGGTTGTATTCGAAAAATCCGCCTACACTCCTGCAGGCGGTTTTTCTTTACCAAACTAAATAACCAAACATCGAATTTCAATAAACAAAACAACTTAGGTCTTGTTCTAAAATCCGATACAAAGTTACTAAGATATATTTTACAAACAAGTGCATTAATATGATTTTTGTAATATAAAGATTGCATTTTAACTCCATTTGGAGCATATATGCATTACATCGAGCATATAATAAACACATCTTGATATTACAATATAAAATATAACACTAACTAACATTACAATTAAAACAAAACTCCTAACAGGAATGTTAACAGCAATCTATTGCTATTGTAATTAACAGAAGAAAACACCCCTCTCGATTGTACACCCCAATAATACCTGCCTCGCTCATTTATTGAAAAATCGAAAGTAATATCGGCTCCAAACCGATAATAATTTGATGAAAAGTATTCAAAATCGGGTTCTACTATTTTTTGAATCAAAAAAGTATTGTATGATAAATTTATCTCATTCGATATATTATACATATATCCTATATTAAGCTGAACATTAACACCCGAATGTTCAAATACAAAATACCGGCTAGCTTCAATATCTGTATATATGTTCTCATGCATTAGCTTTTGGTTTGGCAAATAATAATTCTCCTCACTTTGCTCATACCTCACAAATGATTTACACATATATTTATGCAAAGTATTATTGAGCTTTACTATTTCATAGCTTACTAAAGCCGATTTGCATTTTCTAAAATATTTATCTTCAATACTTATTGTTTGCCACTGATAAATATTATATCCTTCATTCAGTTTGTTTAGATTCTGCAGAACTTCAGCTCCTACACTTTCTGAAATAACAGCACTTGCTTTCAAACTATGTATACTCTCATTGGCCTGTAAGGTAAATACATAATCGCAACCAATGGTTCTGTTTCTAAACTCCGAATCGTGCTTCATAGCCGACCATACAGCCTCCCCTTCTTTGCGACCATCGAATACATTTTCTACAAACTGCGAATAATCTATATTAAACAAATGATTTCCATATTCAATTTGAAAATTACCCCCCGGCTTTTTTTGTTCGTAAAGTCTGTAAAATGTCTCGGCAGAGTGTTTGGTATATGTCCCAAGCCCGGTATATCCGAATAAAAAATATGACGTATTCTGCTCAATTGTTTTTATGTCAATATCCTCATTTTTATAAAAAAAGTTCAATCCCGCTCCTATTTTAAGCTTTTGCACCGGCTTATAAATTACTCCTGCATTTACCGTAAGGTTCACCATGTTAGTCTGCGAACGGGGGTCTCTGGTTTGAGCGCCCAATGCTGCATTATAAATTACTCCGCAACCAATATATATTTTTTCAGACATTTCATAGGCTGCAATTGCTTTTAAATGATACTGTTCTGTATCGAAATTATCGCCCCCAACGGTATCAATAAACAAATAGGGTGTGCCGCTATAAGAATTGGATATATTGGTGAAATTAATTTGTTTTTTCAAACTCCGGTTAAATGCAAATTCACCGCTCAAAGTAATATGCTTAAACTTATTTATACTCTTGGTTGAGAATGCAATATCGTTACTATTTGCCGGCTCAAACAGAGGTTTATACTCTCCTTGTACATTTTTATAAATAGTAGATATTTCGGTAATATTTCCAACCGATATTGAATGAATTGAAGCAGGATTATTGAAAGTTAGCATTGGATACTTTATAGCCTCAACCAACTCATAATTTACATAAGGCAAACTATCGTACAACCGCTGTGCACGCAAGGGGCTAACCATAGCAAGCAAAACAATGCACCCTATTATTGCAAAAGCTTTTATATTCAATATATAGTTTTGTACTCTCACTGCAAATAAATTCCGGGGGTTGGTACTACATCGTGCTCAAAATCGTAATTCGAGTTATTGGTATCTTCATAAACAACCCGGCCGTTAATAATTCGCCTTACTTTACGACGTATTGAAAACCCCGATAATGACCCGGCTTCTACAAATACACTCCCTGCATCGAGACTATTGTGAAAGCGTTTGTATAATTTATCGTTCCATGTAACCTCTACGGCGTCAATAACCCATTTATTGGGAATTTTGCAGAAATACTGATTTGCAGAAATTGCTCCCTCTTTCACCACTAGGTTTTGCGATACAAACTCATCGACATTGCCGGGTATTTTAACAATAGCCATTGCACTACCGCCACGTGTATGAAACGACACATCGTTACCTTTGAACGTCCACAGTTTAGCAACCATATTTGGCGACCGATAATCTATATCGGAGTCTACGTTTTTATCGCTCCAGAATTCAAACCCGGCATTTGCCAAGTCAACCGAACTAAGGGGGTTTCCATTGGGATCGGACTTATGGTCAAAAGCATCGCGGGCAATAATAATACCTGCACCGGGAGCCACAGGCAATAACCCTACACTTTGCGGAAATGCCCATATCATTTTCACTACTATAGAGTCAGATGCCATATAACTCCAATAATTAGGCTCATATCCGTACGACTCATGCTCTACTATAAGCAAACTGTCGGCGTAAAGTGTATCGGCACTATTATTATATATTTCTATAAACTGGTCGTCGGTATAGTTATTGCCTGCCGGCGTAAGACACCCGCTATAATAAAACTCTTTTATAACAAAACCTGCCCCTTCTACCTGAATCACATTTACCTCTAAATCAACATTTACCGTAAGGCTACTAAACAGTTCTATGCTTTTATTACCGTTCAAAACAAAAATATCGTTTACACCTACTATCTCCGAACCAATATTTACAACATAAAATCCGGGCTCAATATTTGAAAAAACCACTTTACCCTCAGCATTTGACATAGCTGTAAAAACGTAATCTTTTCTACTGTTTTTTACATATACCACTACCCCCTCAAACGACTGTATATCATTGGTATATTGATACGGCACAGTAAGTGATAATTCTAAATTACATTGCCTTACATCCGGTATTACCCGCTCCTTACTGCACGATACAAGCAAAACAAATAATATATATAGTATTCTAATTTTCATTCAATTATAGTTTTATAAGCAACTCAGCTCCAAAATATACCTCCGGATTTCTCCGTTCATAGGTCAAAGCCCTTTCGCTTCTGTACACAGGTCGGTAATTAATAAAATTATTGGCATAAAAACTCAATTTTAACCGGTCGTATATCTCTTTCGATAATTTTATATTGAATAAAAACAGAGGTGGCTTAATCTCAATATCGTAATACCTGCTCCCCCGCTTTACAATGTAATCTTTGTAATACGAATCGTTCTGCATTTCGGTAGTAAAAGGCATATAGTTACTGGTGTTTGAATACAAATAAAGCGGAGATTCATTATAATACTCAAAGCAAAACTTATCGTACCATATTACCTGCATTGTGGTAGTTAGTATCAGCCGCAAACGGGTAGAATGTGTAACAAACCGAAAAGTAGTATTGAGCCGTTCTTCAACTTTTTTTTCCCCTGCCGGATATACTCCCACTTCGGTAAAGCTACCTCCGCCACTCTTAACAGGCAAATAATTATAATTCATGGTTGAATTAACCCTTTCTGAACGAAGCCAGGCTCCACTCATTATAACTCGTGTTTGAAGTTTGTTTATCCGTCCAAAATCGAACGAATATTCCACTCCGTATTTCTCCGTTTGCTTATTATTTACCGGATATGAATAATCAATAATATATACAGAGTCGGTATACAATAAGTTGCTAACATTTGGCTTCTCACCCTGAGGCACTCCGGTTGCATTATATACTTTAAAATGCTCGAACCTATATTCATTCAACATTCCAAAACCATCGGTCAAACTCTCGTAAAAGCCTGTAACACTTGCCGACATACTGCCTATATTAAAATCGACCCCTGCTTCGCGCTTTAAATTCTTGGCAGGTTTCAAAGCATTGTTCTTTGTTTCGTGTGTTACGGTTGTAAAATATGCCAGCGAAGTATTCTGATACCCGGTATAATAATCGAGACTTACAAGGTCGGTATACGCTACATTGGGATATAAATACATTGCTGCAGGCGATTTGTAAGTTAATCCCAAACCAACCCTAAGGGCAATATTGTTTATAAATAAATTATCGGAATTAAGTATTATATACTGAGCATTGAAACGCGGCTCGGTATAAAAGCCCAATTCAGTTTTCAACAACCCTATGGGCTGAAAATTATTGAACCTTACCCCTGCCTGCAACATAAGCTTTGTTTGCCCTATCGTTTGAACATACTTATCTTCAAATAATAACGACAAGTAACTAACAGGTGGTATTTCTTTAAATGAACGAGGCCGCGACGATGTTAAACTAATATATGGTGGATTTGCAACATCGAATAGTTGACCCTCGCCATAGTTGCCCGAAAGCTTATACTCTGCGCCAAACAATATATTGTTAAAAATTTTAGTATTAATATCAATATGCTTGTTGGCAATAATATTTGCAAATACATTTACCGGCAATCCTTTTACTTTCAATTCCGTAATACTCTCTGCCGGTAAATATATCCCCTCATTTTCACCTTCTGTGAATGAAAGCGATATTTTTTCAACACCCGACGAACGGTATTCCTTTGCAAAATACTCTTGCTTATTTAATGACAATGAAGCATTTGACCTTATGCCTGTTATCATTGGCTTATTTAGCAATAGCTTAGATTGAATATTATAACTTAACCCCAATTCTTTATTGTAAATATACTCATTGGCAATATGTTCATCGGGGTCGGTATTTTTACTATCCAGCACACTATACAAACTTACACCGGTATTTACCGAAAGGGGTGTAGTATTTTTAAAAAATACATGAGCATACGACAACATGGCTGTTATGCGGTCGAATCCTTTATATTTACTCCTGATATCTTCGAATGAACGGGTATAATCTGCCCCAACATTAATTGAACTTCCATTGTTAAACAGATGACCTTTGCCTGCATATATATTTTTAATATTTGGGTCGGTTTTGAGTTTTATTTCAAAAGGGGTATATCCTGTTTTAGTTTTTATAACCACTGCACCCGATGTTAAGTTCCCATATTCAACCGATGGTATACCTTTTATTACCTCAACCGATTCTATATTATTGGCTGATATTTGCCTCATATCGACCCCTTCGCCGGCAGTTCCTGCTATTTTTTTATTTATACTATTAAAATCGGTTGAAATACCTATGGTTGAAAATACCTGCATATTGGCATCATTACTAACCGGAGCTCCATCAATAATAACAGCAGTTCCTGCCCATGAATTAATATCAGTACCCGATTCACGAATACTTACCGGTTGCTTTCTAATTAAGTTGGGGTTATCAATAATATTCCCGGGCAATAGTTGCATTACATCGCCAATAGTGTTTGGCTGAACATATTCTATCGCCGATTGCCCTATCACCTCCGATGTTGACATTTGTAACCCTTTTTGGGAAATAACCATAACCTCCCCTACATTGTAACTATTAGGCTCTGCATATATTTCAACATACTTATTATCAGTATCGCCAAGTTCAATATTATAATACATATCCTGAAACCCCAGGTGCTTTACTATAATAGTAAATGATTGTATCTGAATATTTTTAAACTCAAAGCTACCATCGGTATTGCTAGTTGTCCACTCTCCGGTTTCCTCAACAAAAAGAACTGCAAATGCAACAGGCTGCTTATCAAACTTATTGATTAACCTGCCATTGATATTCTGCGAATAAAAAAATAATGGAAGTAGTAATATTGCAAATATTAGTAATGGTTTCTTCGTCATTAACACTTTTGTGAGGTAAGTCGCAAAAATAAGGGAAATTGCAATAATTCCCCTTAATCTGTAACTACAAAAAAATATGTTCTTTATCGTATAACTATCTTTTGCGACTCTATCCCTTTTGCGGTAAATACTCGTACTATATAAACTCCGGGTATATTATACGCAGTTTCAATATTGTGTTCCAATGCATTTACACCGGTTGAGTTAACTAATACTCCGGTAATACTTATTAACTCACATTTGTATATTTCACTAGTGGAAACAACGCTAACAACAGTTTCGTTCTGGTAAACAATAATATTGGATTGTTTGTTAGCTGCCAAGTCATTGGTATATACTCCGATATCAAGACTTGGCACATAGAGTTTCCAAACTCCCGATTTTGCGGGAGCAATTAAAGTATCACCAATAACTATACCATTGCCATAGATAGTTGTTCCCGGATAACAATAATCCCAATCTACCCCGTAATTGTTGGTATAATATGTACGTGCTGAGGTACCCATAGTAAGCCACGAGTTTTTATCGAACACATAAGTTCCATTTGCTCCGGTTGTACCCGGTATTAACTGAAATGTTGCCCCGCCATTGTATGTAACAAACACTCCGTCGGAAGTTGTTGATACAAATACAGTATCGCTGCTTACCATATTTACATCGTTTATATAAATATTATTGTCGGCAATATTGGCAAGTAAAGGCAACAAGTCGGTAACACTCTCACCTCCATTGATAGTTTTTAGCAACACATTATTACCTGCAATAAAACCATTATCGCCAATAAAAGTAACAGTAGTAACATATAAGTTTTTAAGGTTACTTGTGATAGTATCCCAGCTCATACCATTATCGGTTGTTTTAAATACACGCCCATGTATCTCTTCTACAGCTGCCGAAGTGTCGCTCCACTGCACATAAACATAAAACACTGTATCATTTATACACTCTGCCGCAAAATAATCCTGCCCCGAACAATGTTCTGCATATGGGTTAACATCGGTTTTACTACCATACTTTGCCCCTATTTTTGTATCATCTACAACGGTATATGTTTCCCAATTATTGGTTGTGGTAAATATCACACCTGGCAAAAACACATCATCGGCAGTTGCATTATCCTGCAATTTATACTTCCGCGAAGTAATAATTGAAGCACTATCGGCACCTACACCCAAACCTCTAAAGTCAATATCAACACCTGCATTTACCATATCGCTCTTTGGCGGCAATATAACACTCTGAAATGTTATTCCCCCATTTTCCGACGATGCAAAAAAATCGGAGAAACCTACCAAAAACAAATCACCTCCCGATATATCCATCCCTTTTATCATATTCTCCGACAAAGAAATATCTGTTTTTGCCCATGCAAAATTACCGGCTTCAATATCGACTAATGCCATTTTATATATATCGTTTTTGGCAAGTGCTATTAAGCTGTCGCCATACACTCCTCCGTTCCAAATTGACTCGCCAACAGAACAATCAATCCACGTTGTTCCATTATTGAATGTACCTTTGGTTTTTGTTGTAGTTCCTCCTACTACATAAGTTGTATCATCGTGCTTATACACTACATTAGCACCCGATATTCCGGGAACAGTATAAAACGAAGCTCCTTCGTTGGCTGTTATTCGAATACTGTCGGTTGTTGTAGGAAATATTAGCTCCGAATTATTATATGTTGATATATTCCAAAAATACATCGCATCGTCTGAGCCATTATCAACTATTGGATATAAATCGAAAACAGTATTAGAAAGAATACTAACTTTATAAAGCATTTTGTTACCTGCAATATAAATATGTCCATTAAACTGTTCTATTGAATTTATAACATCTCCCTCTTTATCTGTAAGTATCTGCATCCAAGTAACGCCTCCATCAATAGTTTTAAAAACATTACTATGCTTATTCCCTGCTACATTATTCCAGCTTGCTGCAACATAGGCAACATCATCGTTAATACATTCCACTGCCGTAAATTTTCGGTTATTGTTACCCGGCAGCGAAATATTCAAAGAATCAAAATTACCTGTTCCCATCATATTCAAGGGTACCAACGACCATGTTTGTCCCCAATCGGTTGTTTTAAGCACAGAACAATCGGCAACTATATCGTTCTCGACCCTGTCAACAACTTTAAACGACGACATAGCTACGGCATACCCAACACTATTTTTAATGCTAATATCCTGATAGTCGAAATAATCGGCATTGGTTAAAACCCCCAAATCAGTCCATGTAGTACCTCCGTCAATACTTTTCACCAAAGTATTGCCAAATCCGGCAATTATAGCAGTACCATCTTCGGTTTTCTTTACCATTTGTATATTATTGCCTTCCGACACCGTTTGAAATGTCCATTCAAACGTTTGCGAGTTTGCATTGTTTATTATTAAAACTGCAAACATAATCTGTAAAGTAGTTTTAACACCCATAAGCACATTTTTTAGTTTATAACACCCCTGAATAAATTGCCAAACCCATCCTCTCGCTCTCTATTCAGATAAAATACATATACTCACCCTGAAATATTATACTTTAATTTACTAAAAAATAATGTGTGCAAAATTGATTATGATAATATACCATATTCAGAAAGCTATACTCCTTTTATTATACTCCGCTTAGCAAATAAAAATCTTTACAAACAATAAATTATAGAAAGCCTGTAAAACAAAGCTTTACAAAGAAGTAAACATCTGAATATCAAATACTGATTCTTATAAAAAATTGTGCGCCGGAGTAGATTATTTAAAAACATAATGTTTTAAAGCACCATCATTCTAATTGCAAAAAAACAAAACCCATATGTGCATTTGGAAATTACAACATGAAAATCAGAAAATAAACTGATTGATTTATTTAAATCACTACACAAATAGCATCAAACTCAAAGCCATAACAGCCATTCCTGCTATTAACGACCTTATTGCAATATGGTGTTCGCCGTATTCTTCGGCAGTTGGTAAAAGCTCATCGAGAGAAATATATACCATAATACCTGCAACAGAGGCAAACACAATACCAAATGTTGCTTCATTCATTACACTTCGCAAAACAAAGTAACCTAACAACGCCCCTATTGGCTCTGACAATCCCGACATAAACGACAACCAAAATGCTTTACGCCTGCTACCGGTAGCACAATATACAGGAACCGATACAGCAATACCCTCGGGTATATTATGAATAGCTATGGCCACAGCAATACTTATACCTAAAGCAGGCTCAGTCATTGCTCCCATAAATGTTGCCAACCCTTCCGGAAAATTATGAATACCTATTGCCAGTGCAGAAAACAATCCCATACGCATTAGCTTTCGGTTATTCTTATTTACCATTTTTACTTCGTTGGTATTTCTTATTTCATGTGGATTTTCAACATCAGGTATAAAAAAGTCGATAAGAGCTATAAATGCTATACCTCCAAAAAAAGCCAATACGGTAACAATATATCCCATCTTATCGCCAAAGGGAATAACAAGAGAATCTTTGGCTTTCACAAATATTTCAACCATACTTACGTAAATCATAACCCCGGCAGAAAAACCCAACGAACCTGCAAGCATTTTAGGGCTTACCTTTTTCGACATTAGAGTTAATAAACTACCAAATCCGGTTGAAAGACCTGCAAAAACAGTAAGTGCAATTGCAAAAAGAAAATTTTCGGAATACATATTTAATTTTATAAAATTGAGATGCTAAAATTAAACATTTTAATACGTGCGGTACTTTGTATCAGCTATTTTTATCTCATAGCTTTTGCCATATTTGTTCATTAGCTGATTGTCGCGCAACCATGGATTAAGCTCTTTAAGTATCTTATAATTAATGCCTTGTGAAGCAGCAAAATCAGACAAGCTGTTTATTGCAGAATCAACCTTAACAGTTTTGTATTTTATTACAGGGTACATATCGTCGCTATCAACATAAAAACCATACTCTTCAGGCGATTCCAAAACAAGCTTCAATGCCAAAATACGATACACATATCTTCCGGTTTCATCGCCTAAAATCAAATCGAAATAGTTATCAGTTTTCTGTCTCTCTATTTGCTTTACAATATTAGTTCTACCCATATTATAGGCTGCCGCAGCCAATGCCCACGAACCAAATTTTTCGTACGCACTCTTCAAATATTGAGCCGCTGCTGCTGTCGACTTTTCTAAATGATAGCGTTCATCTATCTCGTCGCTAACCTCCAAACCATACTCTGTGGCCGTTTCCTTAAGAAACTGCCAAAAACCTTTTGCTCCTGCCTGCGATACCGTATTTGACAATCCACTCTCAGCTACTGCCAAATACTTCAAATCGTCGGGCACTCCATACTGCTCCAGAATTGGTTCTATTATAGAAAAATATCTGTTTGCCTTTTTTATAAATATTAACGTTTGCGATTGCCAGTATGTATTAACAGTAACTTCACGATCAAGACTTTCGTACACATCGAAATTTTGCAATGGCACTTTCTCACCACAAAATGTCAAATTATCAGGAAAATCGACAGAATGTATATAATATGAATTGTTAAAATTTCTCTTTCCCATTTCTGACGTAGCCGACACATCGGTTCGCAACAATGAAAAGGCTGAAAGCAAAACCACAAGTACTAATGACATTATTGTTATATATATAGTTTTCTTCTTCATCATTATAATATTTTAAAACATATACCAACAAATTATACTACGGTAAATGCAAGACTTTTGTTTTTAAAAATAGAATTAAATGCGATTATTTATTTAACCGGCTTCGAATACTTAGTATTCAAATACAATAATAATGAGACAATTACAAATAATGCTCCTATAAGCCAAAGCGGCAATAATACTCTTTCGGGATACAGCAAAAGAAATACTGCGGTTAAAACTCCCAACCCATTAATAAACATAAGCAAAGCAGCAATTGGTCGCTCCTTTAACCCTAAATACGACAAATGGTGAGTAGTATGATCTCTACCGCCCACAAATGGCGACTGACCACGCATTAACCTGTTAATAGTTACCGTAGTGGTATCGGTTATTGGTATTATGAATGCAAGAAATACAAGAAAAAAAGGAAACAGTTTCTTATGCTCTGTACCTATTGTTGAACCGTTCCAAAATACTATTATCCCAACTATTGCAAGTAGTGCACCTAAAAATTGAGAACCATTATCACCCATATACATTTTTGCAGGATTCCAGTTTACTTTCATAAAACCTATTAATGCTGCAAGTACCCCCAAACAAACAATAAACAACACTGTATGCCCTCCGGTTAAAACCAATAGTGCTACCAATACTCCAATAAGTACTGTAATTCCGACCGAAGTAGTAATGGCATCCATATTATCGAGCATATTTATGGAATTCATTATTCCCACAAACCATAATGTTGTAATTGCATAGTTCACTATACTATAATCGTACACTTTTATATATACATCGAAAAGTATAAGTATTACAACACATAGTATTTGTATAAGAAATTTAAACCCCGGCGGGGTATTAATCATATCGTCGGCAAGCCCCATTAGAAATGCCAAATTCAGAACAATAACAGCACCCAATGCCTGTTTATCTACCATTTGACTATAGTCGAAAAAAGCAGCATAATAAACCAACGACAACAAAAACATTACATAAAAAGTAATGCCTCCCAAAATAGGTTTCGACTGGCTACCCCAGCGGTCACCGGTTTGGTTTGCCTTTTTTATTTTATACTTTGCTGCACGATTAAATAAATAAGTGTGCAAAAAAGCTGCAAATATTGTTGAACCTATAAAAAATATAATATTGTTTAGTGTCATTTTTTCTTTCTTTTAAAAATACGTTCCATTATACTAACCGACTCTTCTTTCTCTTCCTGATAGTAGCCATATCCATAACCGTAACCATAATTTGAACCATAACCATACGAACGTTTTCTATGTTCAACGCCATTGAGCAAAACCGATAGATTCTCCAAATTCTTGGTATTAACCAAATAATTGATATTCTCAATAAAACGTCTGTTCGATACATTAGCCTTCATTACATAAATCGGATAATTAGCTCTTTGTAAGTTAGCAACAGCATCGGCTACAATACCAACAGGTGGTGTATCTATAATTATAACATCGTAGAAATTCTCAAGCTCATGTATTAGATTTTCCATTGAAATACTGTTTGCCAACTCTGCAGGATTTGGAGGTATAGGGCCTGCTGTAATATAGTCGAACCCATCAATATCGGTAGTTCGCAAGCACTCTTTATATGTATGCTTCCCTATTAAAATAGTACTCACCCCCTTATCGTTAGGCACATTAAACCCTAAATGTATTCGGGGTTTACGTAAGTCAAGGTCAAGAACTATTACTCTCTTCTTGGATAGAGCAATAATACCGGCAAGATTTATTGAAACAAAGGTTTTACCCTCTGCCGCTATTGTCGAAGTTACTGTTATTATTTTTGTCTCAGCTCCATGCGAAATAAACTGCATATTGGTTCGTACAGTCCGGAACGACTCGGTAAACATCGAATTTAAATTTTTGTCGACCAATAACTGCGAAACAGGTATTTCGTGTTTATATGTAGGAATTGTACCTATTACCGAAGCTGTGGTAAGGTTTTGAATAGAAGATACCGATGTTATTTTACTAAAAAACAGATACCGAATTATAATAACCATACTCCCTAAAAGTAATCCTGTGATTAAAAAAACAGGATAAATCTGCTTTTTAATAGGTGCAACCTGATATTTTGAAGTTTGCGCTTTCTCCAATATTGTACTTTGCGAAACATACCCTGCTTGCGAAATAAGATATTCTGCTTTTTTCTCAATTAGTTGCGTATAAAAGCTTTCATTTATTGAATACAAACGCTCTAAACGTGTATACTCTATTTCATCGTAACCTTTATCGTTAAACACCTTATTTTCATATTCACGCAACTTATTTTCATAATCGGTTTTCTTTTCGCTTAACCGCGTTACGGCATTGTTAATAAATTCCGATATTAACTCTTGCTGTTTCTCTATCTGATTATCTAGTATCTGAACTTTAAAGTTATCTTTTGTAACATCGTTCAGCAAAATATTACGCTCTACTATAAGCTTTTGTAAATTAGCAAGTGCACTAGACACTACCTGTTCCGAATTGGTTCCTGCCAACGAAGCTATCAGCTCATACATATTTATATTAGCGGCATCGTCAATCTGATTCTGAACACGCTTTAGTGTCATTAATTCAAACTCTATTTCAAGTATTTGATCTTCAAATTCACTTATTTTAGTTGTAAATATTGGCAAACCCCGCAAACCGTTTACTTTATTATCGCTAATGCGATTTTGTCTTCTAAATGTTTGCAAGCTCCGTTCTGTTTCATCAAGCTTATTGTAAACTACTTTTAATTGCATTTCAATGAAGCGGAGTATACTCTCAGCACTCTCCTTTTTTACCTCAACTTCGTAGTCAATAAAATTTTCGGCTACTGCATTAACAATATCTGCAGCCTTAAGAGCATTGTTACAAGTATATGATATCTCAACTGTTTGCGCCGAACGATTTAACAGCGATACCGAAAGGTTTCCTATATATTTTTCAACTACACCTTCAGGATTATTAACTACAAAAAAGTATCGATACCCTTTAAAATTCTTCTTTTGTGAATGAATTGCCCCGAGGTTTGTAACCTCATATTTTAAATAGCCTCCCGGTACTTTCACCCATTTATTCTCGTCTGCTTTGAATGCAACCTCACTATCACCCGACAATATCCTAAATTCGCCCTTCGAATCATCATCAAAATCTAAATAAAATTTCCTGCCGTAAAGCGAAGCTCCGTCTGACTTATATTCAATTATAAACGGTGACGCTCGATATAACTCATGCGACAAAAAAGTACCTTCAACATAATATTCAACAATCAAAGGTAATTGTGAAAAAGTTCTCTTTAAAAACTCTTTTGAACGTAATAGTTCTATTGATTTTAATAATCCTGAATTTTTATCAGCGGCCTCAATTTTTAACAGCATTGAGGTTTGGTCTTGTTCATTTATCTGTAATATACTTCTTGCATTATAACTTGGTGGTGTATATCTAAAAAACAAAAAAGCAGAAACAACCGATATAAAAAACAACAGCACAACAAACCATAGCGATTTTTTCACCACTCTGACAAATATATCAGCATCGAAATAATCGTTTATTACAGGTATTTTCTTTATTTCTGCCATTTACTGAAATGAGGTTACTGTTACAAAAACTAAAATAAGGGTATTCAAAATTGTTACGTATGGCAACATTTCTGTTAGTGTTCGTGCTACGTATTTGGGTCTCTTCTCTACGTATATTACATCGTTTGCCTGAAGAACAAGGTTTGCCTTTTTCATATCTTCAACCGACGAAATATTATACATATACACTTTGGGGTCTGACAAATCGCCGCGCAAAAGTTTTATTTGATAAGCCTTACTAAAATCATCGATACCGCCCGCTTGGGCAAGTGCTTCAACAAGGGTAAATTTCTCATTTTCCATTTCAAGTACAGTACCGCCGGTACTACCCGATGTAAACATAACAACACGCTTGTTGGTAACCGACACTAAAACATATGGCTTCTGATAATATTTACTGTATCTCTCTTCAAGCATTAACTCTGTTTCAGGAATGGACATCCCCTCAACTTTTATTTTCCCCAGGGTCGGTAATTTCACAAAACCCTCTGCATCGACAGGGTAAGGAATAACATTACTCATATTTGCCGCAGCCGCTCCACCTTTTTGAACATCAATTAACGATATACCATCATTAGTATACATACGAACACTTAATTTGTCGTATGGACGTATCAAATATTCTTTAACCTCTTGATTGAATCCTTCGTATTCATAATTCTTCGGCGTTTCAAACATTTTGCTGGGGTTAAGCACCTTACAACCATGCAACAAAAAGGCCAAAACAATTATGAGAGCTATATTTTTTATAATTCTTTTATATAACATATTTCATATTGAATGCTCAAAAATAGGAAGATTCTTCATTTCACCTACTATTGGCTCAACAATTTATCGTACAATGCTTCCATATCGCTAACCAAACGAGAATAATGAAATTTCTCATTTACAAACTCCCACCCTTTTTGCGAAAGCTCTTTTTGTTGTTGCCCACTCTCTACAAGTGCTTTTAGTTTAGTTGCAAAATCTTTCAAATCATCATTCTCGGCTAATATTGCTGTCTTACCCGGAATAACGATATTTTCAATACCTCCAACATTAGTAGTAATAATAGGACGATTGGCTGCCTGTGCCTCTATAAGACTAACCGGGGTTCCTTCATTAAGCGATGTCATTGCAACTATATCGAGACCCGGATATACCTTTTCCACTTCTCGCTTCCACGACGTAAATATAACATCGGTATCGGGCGAACTGTTATCGGTATCATACTTCAAATCGTTCTCAGTACAGTATGTCTGCAACTCATCGCGTAATTCACCGTCGCCTATTATAAATGCTTTTACTGTTTTTAAAGTACCAAACTTCAGAACCTTTATTGCATCAAGAAATAACTTATGGTTTTTTACAGGTGCCAACCTTCCTATTATTCCTATGGCTACATCACTATCATTAAGATTATATTCGACTCGAAATTTAGATCTGAATGAAGCATTATCGCCTCTGAACTTACTAAGGTCAAACCCCAATGGTATAACTTCAAATTTCGAAGGTTCTGCTATATTAAAGTCATTAGCAAGTTCATCTTTTTGTTTATCGCTTATTGCTATAATTTTAGTCGATTTGTTTGCTAATCCTTTTTCAATATTTATAAAAAAATTGGTTTTACTTTTGCTAAAATATGAGTGAAAAACATGACCATGAAAGGTATGAACCACCACCGGCACATTTTGCCTAAAGGCTGCCAACCGACCAATAGTTCCTGCTTTTGAAGCATGAGTATGAACTATATCGGGCTTATACTGCTTTATAAGCTTCGATATTTTACGATATGCTATAAGGTCGTTTGCCGGGTTTAAGCTTCGCTGCAATTCGGGTATTATTACCGGTTCTATTCCTAAATTACGAACTATATATTCCGAACTCCCTTCTGAATCTTCCTTTACTCCACCCACCAAAAGTGTTTCATATTTACCGGACATATATTTTGTTAAGTATGCAACATTCAAAGTTGGTCCACCTAAATTAAATCTGTTTATTATTCTTAAAATGCGAGGCATACGCTATCAGTATTTTGGGCTAAATTAATAATTTCTATCGCTAAATATAAATGTTATCGCATTTTGATTAATTATTAGTTGATTAACCCATATATTTTTCCCACCAATTCTGAAATACGAGCATAGCCCATAACTGAGCCTGAACATCGCCCGGATTATTGGAGTTAAGCTTATCTCTCAACAGACTAATTTCTTTTACATTAAATACCCCCTGTTCCCTTATCATATCGGGATTCAAAACATTATCATACAACTCTTGTTTCAGCTCTGTCCGAAACCATTTCAACAAAGGTACTTCAAAACCATGCTTTGGCCGTTGATATATTTCATTAGGCAATATGTTACGATAGGTATCCTGCAGTATTCGCTTTCTCATATTGCTGTTTATTTTGTATTCGTCGGGTAGCGACATTACAAATGCAACCAGTTCATGATTCAAAAACGGGGTTCTTACCTCCAAAGCATTGGCCATACTCATAGAATCTACTTTATGCAACATATCAGATACCAATACAAGATTCAAATCGGCATATAAAATATCGCTAATAGATTGCGACGGCTTTATCTCTTTCAATATTTCATTTTTTCTAATCTGTAACTCATTCAACGATACTTCATCTTTCAAAATATCATTGACATAATTCTGATTAAAAAACGAAGCCCAATGCCAGTAACGATCTTTTTCGTCGAGTTTTAAACCATCGGCATATCGCTGAAGCTGGCGTACTGTGTTTGAAAACTTTGAATTTCTAGACTTAGGCAAAGCATTCCACAACGGACTCCCGACCTTTAATAGTGCCGACTTAACACCACCTTTCATTGCATAATAGTGGGCATGATGCTTATTGTAACCCGAAAATAATTCATCGGCACCATCGCCCGAAAGTGAAACAGTAACATACCTACGGGTATACATACTTAATATATGCACCGGCAAAGCCGATGAATCGGCAAATGGTTCATCAATATAATCGAGAACATTGTGCAAACTTTCATATAAGTCGTCATTAGTTAACTTAAACGTTTGATGATTGGTATTAAACTTAGCTGCTACCAATTCGGCGTATCGGGTTTCGTCGAAATATGGTTCATCGGCATAACCTATCGAAAAAGTATTAAGCTTATCGACATACTTCGAAGCTTCGGCTACTATAACCGAAGAGTCGACACCTCCGCTCAAAAATGAACCTAGCGGAACATCGGATAGCAATCGGTTTTTTACCGATTTTTCAATTAAACGCTGTAGTTCAACCTTTGCATTATCATAACTAATACCATTTCTTACACTCCGATTATAAGGTATTTTAAAATAGCTCTTTATCTCTACCCTATTCTCCTTTATTAAAACACAATTACCCGGAACCAGCTTTTTTACACCTTTAAATATAGTATGGGGAGTAGGTATATATGTAAATTGAAAATATTGACTCAGTGAAGTATTATCAATCTCTTTGGGTATTCCAAGCTCTATTAATGCTTTCATTTCCGATGCAAATAAGAACTTATTTTTATCGTAATAATACAACAACGGCTTTATACCCATTCGGTCGCGGGCAACAAAAAATGTTTCTTCCCTGCTGTCGTAAATAGCAAATGCAAAAAAACCATCAAATTTATCGACACACTTAGCCCCTTCAAGTATATAAGAATAGAGTATAACCTCAGTATCGGAATTTCGTTTCAGAGGCAACCCCTTTGCAATAAGTTTAGCCCGAAGCTCCTTGTAGTTATATATTTCACCATTAAATATTATGGTATACCTACCTGTTTCATCAGTCATAGGTTGCGATGCCTCAACACTAAGGTCAATAATTGAAAGCCGGGTATGACCCAAACAGACATTTTTATCTTTAAAAATTCCGTCACTATCGGGGCCTCGTTGCTTAAGTGTTGTAACCGATTGTTGTACTTTGCCGTAATAATCTTCACCTTCGTTTTTGAAGGAAAATACACCTGTAATTCCGCACATTTAGTTATAAGTAATTTGAAACAGCCGAAAGATACAAACTTTTTATCTGTCATAATATTTATTTGGCTAACTTCGTATCGTAATAGCAATTTTACTAATTTGCAAATATGCAAGATATAACACCCGATAAAGAATCGCTTATAGCACTGGCAAATACCAGAATGCCTTTCGGAAAATACAAAGGCCGATTACTTGTTGAAATACCTGAACCATATTATGTGTGGTTTCGACAAAAGGGGTTTCCTCAAGGCAAGTTTGGCGAACAACTTCAGGCTATGTTTGAAATAAAGGTAAACGGTTTGGAATCATTAATTAAACCATTAATAAAACAATAATTTATGCAATCACACGAAGTAGACTACCTAATTAAAGGGCACGACATTCAACTGGTAGAAATAGAACTTGACCCGAACGAAACAGTTATAGCCGAAGCCGGCACCATGATGTACATGGACGAAGGAATTAGTTTTGAAACTAAAATGGGCGATGGTTCAAATCCAAACGAAGGCATTTTTGGCAAACTGCTACAAGCCGGCTCAAGAATGCTGACAGGCGAATCACTCTTTCTTACACATTTTACAAACAAAGGCTTTGGTAAAAAACACGTAGCTTTTGCTGCTCCATACCCGGGCACTATTGTTCCGCTCAATCTGGCCAAACTAGGCAACCGTGTAATAGTTCAACGCGACGCTTTTTTATGTGCCGCATTAGGCACTAAAGTAAGCATTACACTTAACAAGCGAATAGGTTCAGGACTATTTGGCGGCGAAGGATTTATTTTGCAAAAACTCGAAGGTGATGGTATGGCATTTGTTCATGCCGGCGGCACAATTATTGAACGCCAATTAAACGGCGAAACAATAAAAGTTGACACCGGATGTATTGTAGGTTTTGAAGATACTATTGACTACGACATACAACAAGCCGGAAACCTTAAAAGCATGGTATTTGGAGGTGAAGGGATATTTCTGGCTACACTTAGTGGTACCGGAAAAGTATGGCTGCAAAGTATGCCTATAAGCAAACTAATAAGAGCAATAGCTCCGTCGGGCAAAAATAACAGTAAAGAAACAGGCGGCTTGCTAAGCAGCTTCCTACAAGAATAACACTATATTACCCTAAAGCGAACCAATTAGATACTACACCATAAAGTATTGAACATGAACAAAAAACTGGAAATAGTAAACAACTGGACATTACAAAAACTAATAACCGAGCTGGAAGCAGGACACATAAAAATACCTAAATTCCAACGCGACTATATTTGGGAGAAAAACAAAGTTGTAATGTTGCTCAATTCCATATATAACCAGTATCCTATTGGTTCGCTGTTTTTTTGGATAGCACCCCTCGAATTTGCAGGCTTTATCCGCGAAGACGAAGAGCTGGGAATCCCCTCAATGGGCAACGATGAACACTTTCAATTTATACTCGACGGACAACAACGACTTATATCACTGTTTGTTTCGCTCCGAGGCAAAATACTCAACAATGTAGACTATTCAACCATCTGTTTCAATCCTCTCAGAAAAGAGTTTCGCATACCGCGCAATATGCGTGAGAAAAACAATATACCGGCGTGGAAGTTATTTAACGAAAAATCGTATAAAGAAGTTTACAATGAATTACTAACCAACGACAACACTTTTCACAAAAAAAACAACCGAATGTCGGACAATTGGAAAGAGTGCCGCGAAATACTTACTGAATACCCCATAAGCATAATAAAAACAGGCATTCTCGACATAGAAGATATAGTTGAAATATTTGAACGTATAAATCAGGGAGGAAAACACCTGACAATATTTGATCTTATACATGCCACCACATGGTCTGAAGAATTTGATTTAAAAACAAACATTGCTGACTTTAATTCGCCTGAAAGGGTAAAAAAACATGGTGCTATAACCAATAAAGTATTTACCAACTCACTTACGTTAAATGCTTTCGACGATGCACGAAATATGTACCAGTTAAAACTAACACCCGAACTTACAAACAACATATGGCCCAAAACCAAACAAGCAATACTTTCAAGCATCGACTTTTTAAAACATATGAGAATAACCGGCGACATTACCGCCTACCATAATATGATTCCTATTATTCAATATTATTTTTTCAAAAGCGGACTGAAAGAGATTGAAGAAGAACACATAAAACAAATAGAAAAATGGTTTTGGGATGCTAAGTTTTCAAAACGGTACGCTTCATCGGTATACACCCGCATTAAAGAAGATGCACATTGGATTATAAGTTTACTAAACAACAATGAGGAGTAAAATTGTTATTTACCTTTACTCATTGTTGAAATGAAAATAACTATCTTTAAAAGACACAACACTTAAAAGGCTCACTTATGAACAGGTTGTTTTTATATACAGTAATTATATTACTACTGCCTGAAACTATTTGTGCATTTTCAAAAACCGACAGCCTCAAACTTCTGTTGAGTAAAACTCAAGACGATAAAGAATACATAACCCTACTCAATGAAATTTCTTCGTCGCTCATATATAAGGACAATATTCAGGCTCTCGATTATGCAGTTAAAGCTGAAAAACTTTCTGAAACCAATAAAAACATACACGGTCTCATTAATGCTTACCTTAACATTGGAGCCATATACGAAGACAAGAGCAACCACGAACTGGCTCTTCAATACTACACAAAAAGTATGCGAATATCCGAAAATTCGGGCAATGCCAAAGAACTTGCCATATCGCTCAATAATATTGGCAGCATATACCGCAAGCAACGCAAATTCAACGAAGCCCTTTTATTTCACAACCGAAGCCTTAAGTATCTTAAAGAAATAAACGACAGCCTTGATATGGCAATAACAAGTAACAATCTGGGATTAATATATTATGAACAAGCCAAATTTGACAAAGCCTTATTACATTTTTACAACAGCTTACGCATAAATGAATCGCTAAACAACAAGAAAGGAATTGCCAATTCATATCAAAACATAGGACAACTATACAAACAAATAAAAAACAACGAACAAGCCAAACAAAACCTAAAACAAAGCCTTGAATTATTCACTCAACTCAACCACCAATCGGGCATAGCACAATCACTTTTACTATTAGGCGAAATAAATATTGACTTCAAAAATTATCCGGATGCAATTGATGCATTCAATAAATGCCTCAATATATATAAAGAACGAGGAGACATAAAAGGAATGGCTGATGCGCATCTGCAACTTGGTAATATTTATTACTATTTAGGCAAACAGCACCTTGCAGAAAACGATTTTGCAAAAAGTTTGGAACTCTATGAAAAAATAGAGAACACTAGAGGTATAATAAACACAAAACTGGAATTAGCCCAACACGCATTAAATAGTAATAATTATTCTAAAGCATATAAATTATCGGAATCGGTTTCAAAAATATCAGCCCAAAACAAAATGACCGAAGAAGAATACGAAGCCCTAAACTTTATGGCTTTAGCTGCTTTAAAACTTGGAAACCACAAAAAAGCTGCAAACCTCTTTTATGAAGCAAAAATTATTTCCGACACACTATTGAACCGCAAATTGATAAATGAAGTTTCGCAAATACAAATGCAACACGAATTTGAAAAACTTATACAAACACATAAGTACGAAGAAAACAAATTAAAACTACAACAACAAGAAAGAGTATCATACCTTAACCGTGTTAGAAATATTCTAATCGTATTTTCAGTAATAGTTTCTATTCTTGTAATAATTACAATTAGAGAACATCGTGTTCAGGTGAATAAAAACAAGCTTTTATCGAAAGAAAAAGAGAGAAACAAACAAAACCTTAAACTTCTTGCAAAACAGAAAGAAGAACTCACCAATGCAAATAAAACTAAAGATAAATTCCTTTCAATAATTGGTCATGACCTGCGAAATCCGTTCAACGCCATTTCAAATTTTGCCACCTTACTTAATACCGATTCCGGTACACTCGACGACGATGAAGTAAAAGAGTACATACAAATAATAAAAGATGCTAGCACCAATGCAACTCACCTGCTTGACAATATGCTCGAATGGGGCCTTAGCCAAAGTGATAATTTTAAAATAAAACCGGAATCATTCAATATAAATGATATAATTAACGGCAATATCATGCTAATAAAAGAGCAACTACGTCAGAAAAGAATAAACCTGACAGAAGATCTTGACGGCATACATTATATTAAGGCCGATAAAAATATGCTCAATACTATAATACGCAATATTTTGGGTAATGCCGTCAAATTCACTCACAACGAAGGCAGTGTTACTATACGAACAAAAAACAACGAAACATCGGTAACTATTGAAATAGAAGATAGCGGCGTAGGAATGTCGGAAGAAAAAATTGAATCAATACTAAACAAAGATTTCAATAACGCAGAAAATATAGGCTCAGTATCCAATGGGTTGGGACTAATACTTTGCGTCGATTTTTTAAAAAAACACAATCACGAACTACATATAAAAAGCCAAATTAATAGAGGAAGTAAATTTTGGTTTAATGTTGATAAAGCATAAAAAAAGTGTTTTGTTTCTAGTTATTTGAATCATTTATAATTTAATTTGCAGTCTAACTTACAGACATGAGAATTATAATTGCGGGAATGGGAGCCATAGGTATGCATATGACAAAAATGCTATCGGATGGCAGCCACGAAATAGTGGTAATGGATAAGCTGGAAGAACAACTTCAAGACGTTAGTTCTCACTACGATGTAATGACCGTACACGGTTCTGCAACATCGTTTACCGACCTTAAAGAAGCCGGAATAAAAAAAACCGACCTGTTTGTTGCGCTCACTCATTCAATAGAGACCAACATAACAGCATGTATGCTTGCCAAAAAGCTTGGCGCAAAAAAAACCATTGCACGTATCGACAATCAGGAATATTTACTTCCGTTAAATAAATCGCACATTATAAGTATGGGTATTGATTCGCTGATATACCCACAAAAACTTGGAGCCAGAGAAATTGTAAACCTATTGAGCGAAACAGGCACATCGGAAGTATTTAACTTTTATGGCGATAAACTCTCTCTGTTTGTAATAAGGCTCGAAGAAGATGCCCCAATTATAAACAAACGGCTCGATGAGGTTGCTGTAAATAACAAAGACCAGATATTCAAAGCTGTAGCAATATCGAGAAATGACAAAACAATAATTCCAAATGCTGATGAAACTTTTAAGGAAGGCGACATAGTATATGTTATTACCAACCAAAAAGGGTCGAAAGAGATGATGGAATATGCGGGCAACAAAAAGCTGAAAAGCAATAACATAATGATACTTGGTGGTAGCCGTATGGGATTCAGAACTGCTCAGGCTATGCAGCGAAGTGCAAACATCAAAATTATTGAAATAGATAAAAACCGTGCCGACTATTTAGCCGAATCACTATCGAACACCCTTATAATAAATGCCGATGGTAGAGACATTGAAATGCTCAAAGAAGAAGGTCTTGGTATGATGGATGTTTTTATTGGAGTAACAGGCAACGACGAATTAAATATACTAAGCTGCATTCAAGCCAAAAATATGGGTGTTAAAAAAGCTATTGCATCAGTTGAAAATATCGATTACCTGCATTTAGCCGAAAATATGGGGATAGATGCTGTAATAAATAAAAAACTTATAGCAGCAAGTTACATTCTCCGCTTTACACTTACTGCCGATGTGCCATCGTTCCTTTGTTTAACCGGTGGCGAGGGTGAAGTATTGGAATTTATTGTGAAACACAATTCAAAAATCACACAAGGTCAACTCCGGGAAATTGAATTCCCCAAAGACGCTACCATAGGCGGCATAATTAGAGACAATTCAAGCTTTGTACCCGACGGCAATACCATAGTGCTGCCAAACGACAGAGTGGTAGTATTTTCGCTTCCTTCGGCTCTTCATGCTGTAGAACGTATTTTCAATTAACACTATGCAAGGCATTAAACTACTAAACCGCAAAATAGTTATCCGCCTGTTAGGACAGCTACTATTGCTCATGAGCCTCTTTTTGTTAATACCCCTTACTACTTCGCTTATATATGGCGAAAGTGATACTTTGAGTTTTATATATACGTTCTTGATAACATCGGCATCAGGTGGTCTGGCTCTACTATTTACCCGAAAGGCAGACAAAACTTTTGGCAAACGCGAAGGGTATCTTATTGTAAGCTCTGTATGGATAGTATTCTCTCTATTTGGTTCACTTCCATATGTGCTAAGCAACTCTATTCCCGATTTTGCCGGTGCATTCTTCGAAACCATGAGCGGATTCACCACTACCGGAGCCAGTGTTTTGAACAATATTGAAGAAATGCCACACGGCATATTACTGTGGCGCAGTATGTCGCAATGGATGGGTGGTATGGGTATTATAGTATTGTCGTTGGCAATACTACCCTTTCTTGGTGTTGGCGGTATTCAGCTATTCTCGGCCGAAGTTCCGGGCCTTACTCCCGACAAAATGCACCCGCGTGTTAAAGAAACTGCACAGCGCTTATGGATGCTTTATGTTGGATTCACCATATTAGAAACCGTTATTTTATGGCTTGGAGGCATGACATTTTTCGATGCCGTAAACCACGCATTTGCAACTATGGCAACCGGAGGATACTCTACCAAACAGGCATCAATAGCTTACTACAACAGCCCTTTTATACAATATACCATTTCTGCTTTCATGTTTATTGCAGGAGTTAATTTTACCCTTTCGTACTTTGCCTTAAAAACACAATTTACAAAAATATGGAAAAATGAAGAGTTCAAAACATACCTTGGCTTAACACTAATATACACCGCCATTATTGCAGTGCGATTATATTTTACGGGACTTGACGCAGAACAAGCTTTCCGCGATTCACTATTCCAGGTAACATCAATACTTACTACAACCGGATTTGCAACTGCCGACTATCTACTTTGGCCCCCAATGCTTACTGCATTGATATTTACATTAATGTTCATAGGAGGTTCATCGGGTTCAACAGGTGGTGGAACAAAGGTTATTCGCGTACTGCTTACTGTAAAAAACTGCTACTTTGAACTAAAACGGTTAATTCACCCGCGCGCAGTAATACCTATGCGAATCAACAACAAGGTAGTTCCGCAGGCTTTGGTTAACAATGTGTTGGCATTTATAGTATTCTATATGCTTATATTCTTTATCGGAACTATAATTATGGCAGGTCTTGGGCTCGATGTAGAATCGGCAATGGGTGCGGTTATAGCTACCTTGGGCAATATAGGTCCCGGAATAGGCTCTGTTGGTCCGTCCGAAAACTTTGCCCCAATAGTTCCGGCCGGCAAATGGCTCCTGTCGTTTCTTATGTTGCTTGGGAGGCTCGAATTATTTACCGTGCTTATAATTTTTGCACCTACATTTTGGAAAAAGTAAATAAGAAATATCCAACAGCCTATTTAACTGCGTATCTATTCAAGCTTATACTCCACTACCGGATGGTCTGACAAATATTTCATAAAACTGTTATTAATATTAACACGTTTTAATTGCGAAAGAAAACTCAGACTGCTTTTGGTATCATCGGGGTCGAATATAAAGAACTTTAAATACGACTCTCCTGCATTTTCTTCAATTTTTTCAAACAACTCGTCTACCAGTTCTTCCGATATATCATTAACAGCTACCCTAAGAGTAATACCTTTTATTTTTTCACGCAGGTCGCCAAGCATTTCTACCGAGGTAACATTAATTACAAGCGGCTTTGGCTCTTCCTTACCCCACTTTTTCTCTTCTACTCTGCCTCGAACAAACAAAGAATACCCCTGCGTACAGTAGTTTTTGAATTTCATGTAATCTTTGCCAAAAAACATAAATTCCTGCGAACCCGAATAGTCTTCAATGGTAAAACCACCCATTGGGTTACCGGTTTTTGTCATACCATCGCGGGTTGCCGTAACAATACCTGCCATGGCAATCTCTTTTTCTCTGAGTGGTTCAAGGTCTTGCAAATCGTTTGTAGTTGTTTTACAAAATTTGTCTATTTCTATTCTATAATCATCGAGCGGGTGAGCCGATAAGTAAATACCAACAAGCTCTTTTTCACGATTCAACTGCTCAATATTTGACCAAGGCTCGGCTCGCGGAACCGGTGGCGTTGCAACTTCAATATCACCCTCAATATCAGCAAACAACGACACTGAACTATTCTGTTTATCAGCTTTTATTTGGTTGCCATACTTAATTAATGTATCAATAAAGGTTTCACCGACTCCATTTACTTCAAAAAACTGACTACGATGCTGCACTTCACTAAACAAGTCGAAACCTCCGGCTTGAGCCAATGCTTCTAATGTTTTTTTGTTTACAGAACGTAAATCTACCCTTTCAACAAAATCGTATATCCCTTTATAATCACCATTTTTAGTTCGCTCTTCAATAATATTTTCAACAGCTCCCTCACCCACATTTTTTATTGCAGCCATTCCAAAACGGATATCGCCGTTTTTATCGACTGTAAATTTCTTGTAACTCATGTTCACATCGGGGCCAAACACCTGAAGCTTCATACGCTTGCACTCCTCCATAAGCTTAGTAACCTCGGTAATATTTGAGAGGTTACGGCTAAGGTTGGCTGCCATAAACTCAGCCGGATAGTGTGCCTTTAAATATCCTGTTTGATAAGCAATATATGCATAACATACCGAGTGCGATTTATTAAATGCATATGCAGCAAATGCCTCCCAGTCTTTCCATATCTTTTCTACAATCTCATTTACCGATTTCCCTTTTTCCTTAGCTCCCTCTTGAAATTCTTCGCTGGCATTACAGCCATCAACAAACTTAAGTTTAAGCTTGTCCATCATTTCTATTACTTTCTTACCCATTGCTTTACGCAATGTGTCGGAGTCGCCACGGGTAAAGCCGCCCAACGCTCGCGACTGGAGCATAACCTGCTCTTGATACACAGTAATACCATATGTATCTTTCAAAAAGGGCTCCATCATAGGATGGTCGTACTCTACCTTTTCTATTCCATGCTTACGGCGGATAAATGAAGGTATGTACTCCATTGGCCCCGGACGATAAAGGGCATTCATTGCAACAAGGTCTTCAAAACGGTCGGGCTTTAGGTTTTGAAGGTGCTTTTTCATACCCGGACTTTCAAACTGGAATATTGCAGTAGTTTCACCATTACTAAAAAGCTGATAAGCCTGTTCATCTTCGAGCGATATGGCATTAATATCAAACACATCGCCTTTCGACAGTTTAATATTTTCCATACACTCTTTAATAATAGAAAGGGTTTTTAAACCCAGAAAGTCCATTTTTAACAGACCTATATCCTCAACAAATCGACCATCGTACTGGGTTGTTAATAGGTCTTCGCCTTTGGTAGGCATAACCGGAATATGTTCATCGAGCGGGTCGCGACTTATAAGAATACCACAGGCATGAACTCCTGTTTGACGAACCGAACCCTCAAGTTTTTCGGCATTGGTAAGTGTTCGTATTAATAAAGGGTCGTTCGATTCCTCTTTCTCCCTCAGCAATTCGGGATTTTCCTTGTATGCCTTTTTAAAATTCATTTTAGGAGCTTCGGGAACCATTTTTGCCAATCGGTTTGCTTCATCGAGCGGCAGGTTCAAAACCCTTGCTACATCTTTTATACTCGATTTAGTAGCCATACTGCCAAAGGTACAAATATGGGCAACCTTATCTTTCCCGTACTTTGCTGTTACCCAATCGAGAACAAGCTGACGACCATCATCGTCGAAGTCAATATCAACATCGGGCATTGATATACGGTCGGGGTTAAGAAAACGTTCAAACAGCAGATCGTATTTAATAGGGTCAATATTGGTTATTCCAACACAGTATGCTACGGCCGAACCTGCGGCCGAACCACGCCCCGGCCCTACCAACACTCCCATTTTTTTACCGGCATTTATAAAATCCTGAGTAATAAGGAAGTATCCGGGAAATCCCATGGTTTTTATGGTATTAAGCTCAAATTCCAACCGCTCTGTAACTTTTTCTTCCAGCTCTTCACCATAATGTTTATGAGCACCTATATATGTTAAATGTTTCAAATAATCGGCTTCGAGTTTTATTTGCAGTGCTTTTTCATATCCTCCCAAACGCTCAACTACCTTTTCAGTAAACTCTTCAATAATATCTGTTTCCGAATATTTATCTTTATATAAATCGAACGTTCCAAAGTCGGGAGGAATAGCAAACGGTGGCATAATAGGAGCCGAATTGAGTTCAAAATACTCAACCTTATCGGCTATTTCAATAGTATTTACCAGAGCCTCAGGAATATCAGCAAACAATGCATTCATTTCGGCAGTTGTTTTCATCCATTCCTGCTTGGAATAGCGCATTCGTGTAGGGTCATCAAAATCGCGTCCGGTACTTAAACATACAAGCAAGTCGTGAGCCTCAGCATCTTCGGGCTCTATAAAGTGAACATCGTTAGTTGCTATTACTTTAACTCCGAGCTTTTTTCCAAGCTGAATCATAACCTTATTAACAAGTTGCTGATTTTCCCATGTCTCAACTCTTAAAAGCGGGTCTTCATTGGGGTGTCGGGTTAATTCCAGATAATAATCGTCGCCAAAAACTTTTTTATACCAAAGTATTGTTTCCTCAGCTTTATTGAGGTTTCCGTTCATTATGTGCTGCGAAACCTCGCCTCCCAAACAAGCTGAACTAATAATTAAACCATTGCTGTATTTTTCAAGCAACTCTTTATCTATCCTCGGCTTATAGTACATACCATCGGTGTGTGCTATTGAAGTAAGTTTAAGTAAGTTCTTGTAGCCGGCTTTGTTTTTGGCAAGTATTATAAGATGTTCGCCCGAACCATCGAGTTTTTGGTCTTCCTTACTCATATGGCCACGCCTTGCAACATAAGCTTCAACTCCAATAATTGGTTTTATTCCGTTTTTTGAACACGCCACATGAAACTCCTTTACACCAAACATACCTCCATGATCGGTTATAGCAATTGCCGGCATACCATCTTCCTTGGCTTTTTTAGCAAGCTCGGCAGTTTTAGCTGCACCATCGAGAATTGAATATTGAGTATGTACGTGCAAATGAACAAACGGAACCTTTTCTCCGGGTTTTATAACATAAGCAGTAGTATCAGCAGGTTCTTCATCGAAATTTAATTCTGCAAATACATCTTTCTTAAATGATTCATATTCAACTCCTACCGGCTCAATTGCACTTGGATTCACTCTGCGAAATTCAGTCAACTCACTGTCGGTCATTTTCAATCGGGCACTACTAATACCACCTACACGAACCAATTCCAAAAAGCAACGTGTTGTAGCCTCAACATCGGCAGCAGCATTGTGTGCTTCTGCAAATGGCACTCCAAACAACTTCATGTGCAGCTCTGTCAGGGTTGGCCACTTTGCCTTCCCCTTCTTCATAATGGCGCAAAACTCTGTGCTCTCTATTTTTGTACATAACTGGGGCGAACCCGACATTATCTCCGGCATTTCACATCTTACCAGCTCGCACCCAACTATATTTATATCAAATTCGACATTATGCCCTATAATATGTTTTGCTTTATTTACATCGGCAACAAAATCGGTTAAGGCCTCCTTCAATGGCACTCCCAGCTCCCTTGCTATTTCGGTAGAAATACCATGAACAGACACCACTTCGTCGGGTATTTCGTACCCTTCCGGGTAAATAACATGGTTCTTAGCATATAAAAACTTACCGTCAATGTCGTGACATTGCCATGCAAGCTGAACCATGCGTGGCCAGTTATCGGTATCGGTAATGGGGGCTTTCCAGCTTTTTGGTAATCCGGTTGTTTCTGTATCGAAAACTAAAAACATATTATCAACTTTTAAAAAACACTACAAGCTTATTGTCAAACACTTGCAACTGCTATTATATTACAAAACAAACACAAAGATAGCCGTTTAAATTAGCCCTAAAACCAATGTTAATAAGTTTGAAATAACAATAGTTTTATGTAAAGCTCACTAAGCAATTAAAAAATTCATACATACAATTCGATAGTTTACATACAAATAATATCCATTCGTCAAATCACATTAACTCATTTTTATATAGTTCGTAACAGTGAAATATCGGGTGTTTTTAATTATTTTTGTGTAAAATATTATCAATGAGGCATATTATATTCATTGCACTTTTTATGTTTTCAACACTGGCATTTTCACAGAAACTTGCTAAAAACGACAAAAGTGCCTACAACAAAGCAACAGATTTCTTCAATAGTGAAGATTTTTTTAACTCAAGGGTTATACTTGAAGATTTGGTAAAACGGTATCCCGACCACTTTGAAATAAACTATTATTTAGGAGCCTGCTACCTAAATACTCGCTACCAGAAAGATAAGGCCATTCCATACCTTGTTAAAGCAGTAGAAAAAGGGGAGAATTATATACCTGCAATAGTCCATAAGGATTTAGGCGACATATATCACCTTACATATCAATTCGATAAAGCAATATCGCATTATGAAAAATACACAGTAACAGAAGAAAAATTCGGTATGTACCTTGACCATGCAAAGCGCATGATTCAAACCTGTATCAATGCCAAAATACTTATTGCCGACACCTTAGATGTATCAATTGAAAATGGAGGAAATATTATAAATTCTGAAAATTCAGAATTTGCCCCTTTCATCTCGGCCGATGACAGTATATTGTTCTTTGCCGCAAAAAAATTCTACACCGACGAGGAATTGCAGTCAACCAAATTGCCCGACACTGTAAGTCATTTATACACATCGCATAAAGTTCAAGGCGAATGGAGTACACCACGAAAACTTGAAATAACAGGAGTTGACATAAGTAAGGGGGTATCTATTGCCGGCTTATCGCCCGATGGTGAATATGTGTACATTAATGCCGACAACTATGGCAATCAGGATATTTACGTTGCACGCTATTTAAATGATGGAACACTAAACTTCGAACCTCTGCCCAAACCAATAAATTCGCCTTACTACGAAGGTAAAGTAACACTTTCGCCCGATGGAAATACCATATATTTTTCAAGCGACCGTTCAGGGGGCTTGGGAGGCAAAGATATTTACAAAAGTGAACGTATCGATGAAAACACTTGGGGTGAGCCTCAAAATATGGGAGCAGAAATAAACACCCCATCCGATGAAGATGCACCGTTTATACATCCGGGCGGCAGAATATTTTATTTTAGCTCAAAAGGACACAATGCAATTGGCGGATACGATATTTTTAATTCACTACTTACTCCTGAAAGAATTTTCCCGGCCGAGAATATGGGATTTCCAATTAACACACCTAGCGATGATATGTTTTTTACACTATCGGGTAGCGGAAAATATGCTTATTTCTCATCGGCATTTGGCAACCGCTATGGAAACCACGATATATATCGGGTAGAAATGAATCTGAACATTCCGCTTACTATAATAAAAGGGACTATTAAAGCAGGCGATCCTCCTGTACCTGTTGCTGCCAAAATTCGCATTATACATGGACGC
Organism: Bacteroidota bacterium; assembly: GCA_003250355.1. Lineage (GTDB taxonomy): Bacteria > Bacteroidota > Bacteroidia > Bacteroidales > SZUA-534 > SZUA-534. Next base: position 12,323 of record QKGS01000088.1, on the reverse strand, counting down.
ACCAACAATAAAATGAAATATGTTTATAATCCAAACCCTAAAACAGGGCGATACTTACTCATATTACCTCCGGGAACCGATTATACTATGATTATAGAATCGGAAAACTTCATGCCTCAAAACATACAATTACAAATACCAAATCAACAAGATTTCTATGAGCTATTTCAGTCAATCAGATTAAAACCAGTAGTAAGTATGGGTAAGCAAGTAGGCGAACAACTGCTTATAAGTAACTCCTTCGACGATACTGAACCTATAAAAAAAGAGGAAATAGCAGAAGAAGCAGGAGCTGTTAATGAAAAAAACTACGACGAATTATTCGAACTTATTGACTTAATAATAAGCCACACCGACTCTGTTGACTCCGAAGTTCTTGAAAAACGGGGAATAGATGACAACGTAATAAAATCGACCGACGAAACATTAACACAAGAAGAAGAAGCTTCGAAATACAACAACCTTATGTCTTTAGTTGAAGAAGCTTTTGACCTTGGCGACACTACCAAACTTAATAAAATACAGGAAAACACGATTGTTCCCGATAAATTTGAACAAGTATTTATTTATTCCGAGAAAGAAGATAACAACAACAAAAAACAAGTAATTGTTGGCAACGATACTATTTATACCGCTCCTGAAATATTTACATTTGCCGAATCGACTGACGAAAAAATAATTAAAAACGACCTGATGGGTATAAATAAAAAGGTTGTACAAAAAACTGAAGTGAAAGAAAAAGTTAAGATTACCAAAGAAGATATTCGCAAATCGAAGCCCGAAGATAGAGTTACTGTATTAAGCTACACCGTATACTTTAATGTAAATTCACACACCGGACACGACTCTATTCAAAACCACATAACCGATATTGCCCGATTGCTTGTAAACAATGAAACACTTGGCTTTATAGTATCGGGATACTCTGATGTAACCGGAAATGCCGACTACAACTACGACCTGTCGAAAAAAAGAATTATTTGGTTTTTGGAACAACTTGAAGTATATTCCGTAGATACTAACAGAGGTATAAAATACAACCATGGCGAAGCAAAATCGACCGAAGAAGTTGCCTCAAGCACTGATCGTAGAATTGACATAGAAATATTTAAGCTCAAAACCGATAATACTTATGTTGAATAGAATAATACTAACAATAGCATCATTTTCACTTTTATTTTCGGGCAGCCTTAACTGTCAGAACTTTAGTGAGTATGAGGTTAAACTTGCATATATATATTCAATAGTTCGACACTTTAACTGGCCCGAAAACCAAACCCCTAATAATGAAAAATTTGTGGTTGGCTTTTACGGCGACTACGACCTTGGCGACCTGCCCGTAAAAATGTATTCGAACCGAAAATTCAACGGCAAAGAATGTATTCTATCTGATGTTAAAACCGTTGAACAGGGTAAAAAGTGCGATATAATTTACATTCTCGGAATTACAAAATTCGATGCTCAACAATTTATTAAACAACTCAACAATAAGGCTATAATAACTATTGGCGATGAAATAAACGGATTTTGTGAAGTGGGAGGCTTAATAAACTTTACAAGCAAAAGCGATAAATACCGAATAGAATTATGTCCTGAGAATGTTGAAAAAACCGGCTTACAGGTAAGTACTCAGCTAATATCTATTTCAAAAATAATTAAACTGGCCGATGAGTTCTAGCTATTATTCCTCTTTTTCAAGCTCCGCCAAACACTCTTTTAAACGTTTTATATTTTTACCATAAACCCAGTAAGAGTAACGCTTCGATAATAAATAGGCTATTACTGTAATTGGTACGATTATTATCAAGCATAAACCGCAATCTTTCACCGTAAGTTCAAAACCGGAAATATTACTTACTACGGTTGCATAACCTAACATATAACCACCTAATATCCCAAAAGGAATTAGAAAAGTATGCAACCTTACAATATTTTCAACCAACTGCTCATACCTTTCGATAAATAATTTCAGATACTCCTTTATTTCAATGTGAGAAATTGATTTTTGTTCTATTATTTTAATAAACGGAATTAAACTTACTGCAAATAGTATAAAAACCAAACCAATAGAATACAATGTCATTGACGATTCAAAAACATAAACATAACCTACCAACAATAATGACAATATTATAGACAGAACCCACTCTGCGATAAATTTTCTTTTAACTTTCAGTATTTCACTTTTCGATTTTCTCTCTACAATTCTTCTCAACTCATTGGTCGATAAATTTTTATCAATAACTGAATTTGAAATACTATCCCAAATATTTTTCAATTTATCAAGTTCATCCATTTTCTTCCATCAATTGTTTCAACTTCTTTTTAAGCCGATTCATTTTTACCTTAACATTGCTAACCGAAAGTCCCAGTATTTCCGATATCTCAACATACGCAACATCTTCCAGATACAACAATATAAGCGACCTGTCAATTCCATTCAACTTATTAATCGCCTTATGTAATAAAGATATCTGCTCTTGTTTCTCTTCATTTTCATAGAAAGAGTTTTCATCGCATATACCATAAAAACACTCATTATCGACTCCAACAACTTGATGTTTTTTCTCTTTTCTAATCCACGAAATAGAAGTGTTAATAGCAATTCGGTATAGCCATGTAGAAAACTTAGAATCGCCCTTAAACTGTTCGCACGAACGCCATGCCTGTATACACACTTCCTGAAACATATCGTCGGCTTCTTCAGTACTTTGCGCATACATTGAACAAACCTTACGTATGAGTGCTTGGTGATTTTCTATAAGCTTGATAGCCTCTTCCCGATTCACAATTAACTTAAATTATTACAAATAATATGTCGGGGGCTTTACCGAATGGTTACAAATGAAAGGTGTAATTTTATATTTCCTCAAAAGTAAACATAAAGTCAATAACATCTTCAAGTTCTTCGCCTACTTCTCTCATATCTTCATCGCTCTCGGCATATTGCCATTTTACAATCATATTCAAATCTTTCTTATGTATTTCATTAAGAATCATTAAAATATCGAGAATAAATTTGGCCGACGACGAATTAAAATAATCGAATCTGAATAAAAAAACCAAAGGGTCTTGTGCAAATTTCTTTTTAACCCCCTCAGTAATTCCACTGTTTAAATCGGTTATCCACTTCAACACAGGATTATAAAAATCCCTTACATCTTCGGGACGTGAACAACCACTCATTTCGAAAATATTATTCTTTAAGTCAAATATTATTTTCGGAGTAGACACTGTAGAATCTATTATTAATGGTATCATATTTACTTTTCTTTCTTCGGATTCTGCGAAATTATAATATTAAATTCAAAATACACTATACTACTTTGTACGCTAGTAATATTATATTTCATTATTTGACGCGAATTCCTTGCTATTTCTATCAATCCCAAACCGGCACCACCCTTAGCCGATATTTTAGCTTTTGCAATTGACTCCTTATACAACGAACTTATACCTTTTACACTTAACTTATTGAGCATATCAAGCTTTACACTTACCTGCTCTGCATTTTCAGGTACTGTATAATTCCCTATATTAACTTCAATATCGGTATCTGTATAAGTAAGACTAAAATCAACTTTATTATATTTTTCTTTGTCGATGGAAAGCACTTTATGACGGTAGGCATTTTCAAGAGTTTCAACCAAAATTGAAAACAAACGCTTTTGCGTTACAGGATTAATACCCAACTCAATAGCTTCTACATTATATAGTTCTAGTAATTCGTTTATTTTTTCAAAACTCAAATTTCCTGAATAGCTAAGAATATTTTTATGCTGTACTTGGGTCATTAACACGCTACATATAATTATGGTTATGCTAAACTAATAAACAATTTACGATATACAAAACTAATGGCGCTAATTTTACAATTTAGTAATACTCCAATTATTTTATTTTTCCCTTTATTTTTATTTTATTCACCACTTATAAAAACTATCCATTTTTATAAATAATCTGTTTTAAAATTTATAACAATAAATATTTAAAACCTCTTGTTTTATATGTATTAATGATACAAATTTTCATGCAATGAATAAATATATTGAACTTATAGCAGCCAATTTAAACATAAGCTATAAACAAGCCGATTCTGTTATTAATCTTTTAACCGATGGAGCTACCGTTCCATTCATAAGCCGATACCGGAAAGAGGCAACCGGGAACCTCGATGAAGTTGCTGTACACGAAATAAATATTCAAAACAAGCGATACTCCGAGCTTCAAAAACGCAAAGAAACCATTATTGAAACCATTAAAGAGCAAGGAAAACTAACGCCTGAACTCCATAAAAAAATTGAAAACACATTTGAGCCTAATGAGCTTGAAGATATATATCTGCCATATAAACCAAAGAAAAGAACCAAAGCAACAATAGCCAAAGAGAAAGGACTTGAGCCGCTAGCCGATATTTTAATAAAACAATTCAACTCCGATTTATTGCAGGAAGCTTCAAAATATTTAAGCCCCGAAGTAGAATCGGTCGACGATGCGCTTCAAGGTGCCCGCGATATAGTTGCCGAAAGAATAAGTGAAGATTCTTTTGCAAGAAATAAACTGCGAAATTTATTTAATCGTGAAGCTGTAATATATTCTAAACTCGTAAAAGGAAAAGAAGAAGAGGGAGCTAAATACAAAGATTATTTCGACTTTGAAGAACCTTTAAAAAAATGCCCCGGACATCGTATGCTTGCCATGAGGCGCGGCGAAGCTGAAGGTTTTCTTAAAATATCTATTTTCCCCGACACCGATAAAGCTATTGACGTACTTGACAAGCAATATGTAAGGGGATTCTCTGAAGCAACCAAACAAATGCGAATAGTGGTAGCCGATAGTTACAAACGTTTAATACAACCATCGCTCGAAACGGAGTTTAAAAAGCTTTCGAAAGAGAAAGCCGACAAAGAAGCAATAGATGTATTTGCCCGCAATGCAAAACAATTACTAATGGCTCCTCCGCTCGGACAACAACGAACTTTGGCCATAGACCCCGGATTCAGAACCGGCTGTAAAATAGTTTGCCTGAGTAGTTCGGGCGATTTGCTTCACAACGAAACTATATATCCACATCCGCCGCAAAGGGAAACCAAAGAAGCTGCAAAAAAAATCCACACACTTATTGATGCCTATAAAATAGAAGCTATTGCTATTGGAAATGGAACAGCAAGCCGTGAGACTGAAGACTTTATACGAAAACTAAAATTCAGAGACGATGTTAAAGTATTTATGGTAAATGAAAGTGGAGCCTCTATTTACTCTGCCTCGCCTGTTGCCCGCGAAGAATTTCCGCAGTACGATGTTACTGTTAGGGGAGCAGTTTCTATTGGCCGACGACTAATGGATCCGCTTGCCGAATTGGTTAAAATTGACCCGAAATCGATTGGCGTAGGTCAGTATCAGCACGATGTAGACCAAGTCAAACTTAAAGAAAACCTCGACTTTGTAGTGGAAAGCTGTGTTAATACTGTCGGAGTTGACCTAAATATAGCCAGTAAGCATTTACTTAGCTATATAAGCGGACTTGGACCTAAACTTGCCGAAAACATTACCGATTATCGTAAAGAAAACGGAGCATTTAAAACAAGAAGTGAGCTAAAAAACGTTCCCCGAATGGGAGCTAAAGCTTTTGAACAATGTGCCGGGTTCTTACGTATTCCGGGAGCAAAAAACCCGCTCGACAATAGCGCAGTTCACCCCGAAAGCTACAAAGTGGTTGAAAAAATGGCTAAAGACAGCAATTGTACAGTAGCCGAACTCATTGCCGGTAGCGACAAACGCAGTAGTATTGATATATCGAAATACACTTCTGCAACAACCGGTATAGAAACTCTGACCGATATTTTAAAAGAACTTGAAAAACCGGGCAGAGACCCGCGCCAGATAATAAAAGTATTTGAGTTTGACCCAAATGTTCATGAGGTTAAAGATCTTATACCCGGTATGGAATTACCCGGCTTGGTTACTAATATTACAAATTTTGGCGCATTTGTCGACATAGGTGTTCACCAAGACGGACTTGTACACGTTTCGCAACTTGCCGATAAATTTATTTCAGACCCTTCGGAGGTTGTTACACTCAATCAACAAGTAAGGGTTAAAGTAGTAAGTGTAGAAGTTGACCGTAAACGAATTGCTCTATCAATGAAAGGTATTCCTCAGTAAATATTTATTGTATTATACTAATTGTGTAAATACTTGAAACTAACTATCACTTTACTATTTTTGCCACAAACAAAACAAATAAAATATGTTTGCACTTTTTAAAAAGGATTTAGCAGGCTTTTTCAGTTCCATAACTGCATACCTTGTAATAATAGTATTCCTTGCCCTAACAGGGTTGTTTATGTGGATTGTTCCGGGCGACTCCAATATACTGGAATCGGGCTATGCTACTTTAGATTCATTTTTTACAATAGCTCCGTGGGTATTTATGTTTCTTATTCCGGCAGTGAGTATGCGCCAGTTTGCCGACGAAAAACGGTTGGGCACAATTGAACTGTTACTAACACGCCCCATTTCCGACACTTCAATAGTATGGGCTAAGTTTCTTTCTACTTTCAGCATAGTAGTAATAGCAATACTCCCTACTTTTATTTATTTTATATCAACATACAAGCTTGGCAATCCTGTAGGAAACATGGATATGGGCGGAACATGGGGGTCGTATATCGGATTATTTTTACTGGCTGCCACATATGCCTCCATAGGTATATTTTCTTCGTCGCTCACCGACAATCAGGTAGTTTCCTTTATTATTGCACTGGTTTTAACATTCACCATTTATTATGGTTTAGACAAAATAAGCAGTATGTCGACAACCGGCAGCAATGAATTATTCATTCAGCAACTAAGCATTAGCAGTCATTATCAATCAATAAGCCGGGGCGTACTCGATACCCGCGACCTTGTTTATTTTATAAGTGCTATTCTGATATTTTTATCATTAACCCGCTTAAAACTACAATCACGCAAGTGGTAACCCAAAAGAATATGAACAGAGCTAAAACAAAAAACGAAAATATAATACAAGCTGTTATTGCTATTGCAATAATTCTGTTACTCAATTTTATTTCAGCAAATGTATTTACCCGAATTGACCTTACTACCGACAAACGGTACACCATTTCTGAAAATACCAAGGAACTATTAAACAGTATAGATGAGGTGCTGTTTTTTAGAATTTACCTCGACGGCGATTTGCCGGCCGGCTTTAAAAGGCTCCAAAGCGCAACAGTAGAATTACTCAATGAATTCAGAGCTTATGCCGGCGACAATATACAATATGAAATAATAAACCCGTCGGAAAGCGAAAGCAAAAACACAAGGAATAAAATTTACCAACAACTATACAACAAAGGTTTAAACCCTACAAACCTTAATATTAAAGATAATGACGGAAGCACTTCGCAAAAAATAATATTCCCCGGAATACTGGTTAGTTACAACGGTAATGAATTTCCGGTTAATATTCTGAAAAATAATGTAGCCTTTTCGCCAGATGCTAACTTACACAGCTCTATTCAAGCCTTAGAGTACGAACTCTCATTTGCTGTAAAGCAACTAACCACAGACAGGCTTCCCCTTATTGGATTTGTAGAAGGACATGGCGAATTAGACCCTATACATCTTAACGATATGGCATCGACTCTATCGCAGTTTTACGGGCTTGTAAGGGTAAAAATTAATGGCGATGCTACCAGCCTTACCGATTCGCTGGGCAATAATATTTTCGATTTGCTGGTTATTGCAAAACCTGAAAACGAATTCAGCGAACAAGATAAATACATTATTGACCAACACATAATGCGAGGAGGCAATACCCTTTGGCTTATTGACAATGTGAAAATTGACATAGACAGCCTTACCAGAACAAGCACTACCATTGCATTGCCTCACAACCTGAACCTCGACGACCAATTATTTACATACGGTGTAAGAATAAACCCTAACCTTATGCAGGATATGCAATGTGCCGTAATACCTGTTAATACTGCTATAAATGGACAAAAACCAAAATTCGTGCCGGCTCCGTGGGTTTATTATCCATTGTTAATTCCATCAACTGACCACCCTGTTTCTAAAAACGTTGACCTTGTTAAAACACAGTTTATTAGTCAGATAGACACCGTAGGATTAGACCCTAAAATTAAAAAAAGTGTTATTCTTAAAACATCGAACTATAGTCGCACAGCAGTAACGCCGGCTTTAATAGATTTGTCGATGGTTAGTGAAAAAATAGAGCCTTCAATATTTTCAAAACCTGAAATGATTGCCGGAATATTACTTGAAGGTAATTTCAAATCGGTTTACACCAATAGAATTACACCATCAACAAAAGGAAAATTTAAACCTGTATTTATTGAACAAAGCAATGAGGCTAAAATGATAGTAATATCCGATGGCGATATCATTAAAAATGAAGTTCGGGGGGTTGGCGAAAACATTCAGCCTTTGGCTTTAGGCTACGACAGATTTACCAAACAAACTTTTGGAAACAAGGAGTTTTTACTGAATTGCATTAATTATTTGTGTAACAACGAAGATATTATAGAAACCCGCTCAAAAGAGTACAAACTCAGAATGCTCAATAAAGCAGAAATAACAGAGTACAAAACCAAATGGCAATTTATAAATGTTGCTCTACCAATAATAATAACCATAATAGCCGGTTTGGCTTACTCTCGTTATAGAAAAAACAAGTATACCAGATGAAACATTCATAATTATTAAAGTAACATACAATATCATGATTATAAATATGAATGTTCCATCTGTACCATTGAAAACAAATATATAAACAGATGAAAAAATCACAGTTAGCAGTTCTTGCCGTTGTTATAATTATTGCAGGGTATTTTTATTTCACTAATTCCGGCTCAACCATAAAAAAAAGTGAAGCGGAATTCTGTATAAATGACACAACAAGCATTACAAAAATATATTTGGAAAATAAAAACGGAAAAATTCTGCTGGAGAAAAAAAACAATTCCTGGACACTGAATGATACTTATTTTGCAAACCAAAAAATGGTGGATTTTATTCTTAAAACTTTGCACGACATTAAAGTTAAAGAACTTATTCCCGAAAATCAGTCCGACATAATAATTGAAAAACTCGACGAATACTCAACTTTGGTTGAAATATACAGCTACAACAAACTGCTAAAAACAATATACATTGGAGGGGCAACCAACAACAAGCAAGGCACATACATGATGCTTGACGGCTCAAACAAACCATACATTACTGAAGTTCCGGGTTTTTCCAAACCCCTTACTCATATGTTTACTACCGACATAAATGTATGGCGTTCAAAATTAATTTTTCATTACAACCCTTACGAAATAGCTGAAGTAAAATTGAACTATATAAGCAAGCCTGAAAGCTCATTTACTATTGAAATTGATAATAATTCCTTTGCATTAAACAACCAACAAATACAGAATCAAAAGCAAGTTCAAGCAATTCAGCAATATCTTATGAATTTTACTAACATTTCATGTAGTAATTTCATAAACAGCAATCAGCATAATTCTATCGACTCAGTTATTTCTAATTTGAAATTTGCCGAACTATCGGTAATAAATAAAAGTGGTGATAAAAACAGAATTGAGGCATTTCTAAAACCGGCAAACGAACAACATAATTTCGACCCCGATTACTTCTTTATTAAAAATGAATTGGGCGATATAATGCTTGTAAAATATTTTTCTTTCGACCCTATTTTCAGAGAGTTAAATGATTTTAAATAGCATTTATTAAACTTTTCAACAATTATTTATTGTATTACTTTTTTTAATACTTTTGGTTTCTAAAAAATAAAAAAAACAGAATAATGAATTTCATAGTATCAAGCTCAGCACTATTAAATCATCTGCAAGCAATAAGCAAGGTGATAAGTTCAAAAAATACTTTACCTATTCTTGACAATTTTCTATTCCAGCTGGCCGGAACGGAGCTAACCGTTACTGCTTCCGATTTGGAAACAACATTAATAACAAAAGTTAAGCTCGACAGTGCCAGCGAAGATGGAGAAATTACTATTGAAGCTAAGCGACTTACCACTATACTTCGCGAGTTTCCGGAACAGCCGCTTACATTCAATATCAATAAAGAATCGAATCTTATTGACATAGTATCAGAAAACGGTAAGTTTAGTATTCCGGGTCAAAGTGCCGACGATTTTCCGTTAGTTCCCGAAATTAAAGGTAATGCCAATAGCGTGAGCCTTACTTCTGAAATTATGCTTCAGGGTATTGCAAAATCAATATTTGCAGCATCAGACGATGAACTTCGCCCTGTTATGACAGGTATTTTCATTGAAATGACACCCGATAATATGTCGTTTGTTGCTTCCGATGCACATAAACTTGTTCGCTACCGTAGAAACGACATAAAATCTGACACTAATTCATCGTTTATTTTACCTCAAAAACCTGCCGGCTTATTAAAAAACACACTGTCGAAAACCGACAAGGCAGTAATAATTAAGTTCGACGACAAAAATGCAGTAATAGAATACGATAACTACAAAATGGTTTGTCGCCTGATAGAAGGAAATTACCCTAACTACGAAGCTGTAATACCTACCGACAATCCGAACAAGCTAATTATCGACAGGTTAGATTTTTACAACTCACTAAGAAGGGTTTCGGTATTCTCAAACCAGGCAAGCAACCTAATAAAGCTATCGCTTGGCGCAAATGAAGTAACCGTATCGGCTCAGGATATTGACTTTTCAATATCGGCACACGAACGTGTTAAGTGCGAATACAATGGCAATGATATGGAGATAGGCTTTAAGTCATTATTCCTTATTGAAATACTTGCAAACCTATCGTCGGCCGATGTGGTAGTAAATATGTCGGATCCTACCCGCGCCGGAATATTGGTTCCTCACGAAAAAGAGTCGGACGACGAAGATATACTAATGCTTCTAATGCCAATGACCGTAAACGGATAAATAATATTAAAAACAAAGGCTGCCTTAGGGTAGCCTTTGTTGTATTTTGGGGAGTGTTCACTATAATGTACAATACACTTTAAAATATTATTGCTCAGTATAATATATTTATTGAACTAAATGAGAAAAATTCAGGCAGGAGCACTAACCTATGCAATATTTATAATGCTTATTTCATTATTAATTACAGGTTCAATAATATCAATTTCATATTACAACCGCACTTATATTGATAATGAAATTGCAAAAAATAATCTTCTTTCGTATTCGGAATCAATAATTGATGCTGCAGTTTCTGACAGCACTGTTTCTTTTCCATGGGATTGCAAAGAGTGTAATCTTAACACAGAGAATGCTCTAAATTACAATTTTGAAGTTAATCGAAATTCATGGGGAGGTTACTATATTTTTACCACTAGAGTATGGCATAGGGAGCAATTAATAGAAAGAAAATATCTATGCGGAGCCAAAGGTGTATTAAACGATAACATTGCTTTGTATTTTGCTGATAACAATAATACATTACATATAGCCGGTGATACTAGAATAACCGGCGACTGTATATTGCCCAAAACCGGAATAAAACGAACATATATAGAGGGAAAGCACTATACAGGCGACAAAAATATTTATGGAAATATAAATACAAGCAGCCAAAAATCACTTCCTAAAATAAATGAAAACTACATTGAATTTGTTCGAGATATGCTTCAGGGCAAATCTGTAAATAATGATAGCATCATTTCATTCAGTACATTAACTAATCATGAATTTGAAAACTCTTTCTATAAAAAGACCCTTTGCCTTATTGCTAATGAGCATTTATATCTTAACAACTGTAGTTTTACAGGAAATATTAAAATATACAGCAACAAAGGAATTACTATTTTTCCAACCGCTAAGCTTAACAATATTATGATATTTGCTCCAAATATTTACATTAAACAAAATAGTAGTGTTTGCATACAAGCATATGCAAGCGATACTATATCGGCAGAGAATAATACTACATTTAGTTTTCCTTCTGTACTTGGAATTATAAGCGCCACTAATAATAGTTTAATTGACATAGGAGAAAACACTTTGATTAATGGTAACATATGGATTGCAAAAACTCACCCATTTAACAAAAATGAAAACACATTTCAACTTGCAAAAAACAGTATACTTAATGGAATAGCACATATTGAAGGATATACATCACACAAAGGAATTATTTATGGCTCATTATATACTGAAAATTTTGTTTTAAAAACTTTTGCAGGTACATATAAAAACCACTTATTTAATGCAGTAATAAATGTCGATGCAAGAAACACATTTTATTCATCAGCAATTATAAATAAAGAGAGAAGCT